>CBFHRA010000001.1:0-191681 GCA_965658115.1 Candidatus Arcticimaribacter sp.
AGTCTTGGGGAGATTATGAGTTTAAAGCTGGGCACTACGCTTTGGCGCAGCCAACCATTCGCCCATTATTTGATACTTTACAGTTTCAAGATGCTTTATTGAAATGGACTGGAAGCGAAGCAAGCTATTATGATACCATTAAGTCCAATTGGGCAGAGACTATTTTAGGAGAGACTACTTGGAATACTGTCTTACACGATGGATATTTAAGTGTTGCAAACGCAACCCAAAATGAATACAATGCCACCGATCTTTCTGCTGCTGTTGCTAGCCTTGCTAGTGCGCAAACAGAAGGACTAGAATTAGTGTTATACACTAAAACTGGAATGGGAGACGGTCAACAAGCCAACAACCCATGGTTGCAAGAATTCCCTGATCCAATCACCCGTGTTACTTGGGACAACTATTTAACCGTTGCTGCTGCAGATGCTGCTGCTTTAGGTTTAAAGAATGTCAATGTAGCCAACGGTGCCTTGAACGGAAGTTATGCTAAAGTAACTGTAGGGGAGAAAACCTTAACTCTTCCTGTAGTGATTCAACCTGGACAGGCAAAAGGATCTGTAGGTCTTGCCTTAGGGTATGGAGAACGTAAAGGTTTACAAGACGAAATGAACGTAGGGGTGAATGCCTTTGCATTTTATAACAACGCTAAAAATGTTCAGTCTGCTACGGTTAGTTTAGCCGATGGATTCCACGAGTTTGCTTGTACACAGTTGCACAATACCTTAATGGGACGTGGGGATATTGTAAAAGAAACTACCCTAGAGGTATTCAATACAAAAGATAAGTCTTACTGGAATGCAATTCCATTAGTGTCTAAAAACCACATGGAGCAAGAAGTTACTTCTCCAGAAGTGGATATGTGGCAAGCATTTGATCGCTCTATTGGGCATCACTTTAACTTGTCAATTGACCTTAATGCTTGTACAGGATGTGGGGCGTGTGTTATCGCATGTCACGCAGAAAACAATGTCCCAGTAGTAGGGAAAGAAGAAGTACGTAAATCAAGAGATATGCACTGGTTGCGTATTGACCGTTACTACTCTTCAGACGAGACCTTTGAAGGGGACTTAGAAACAAAAGAAAACATTGCTGGTTTAGGAGATTCACTCACCACTTTTGGACGTATGGAGCAAGCTTCAGAAAATCCACAAGTTACTTTCCAGCCTGTAATGTGTCAGCACTGTAACCACGCACCTTGTGAAACTGTATGTCCAGTAGCGGCATCTTCTCACGGGCGTCAAGGGCAAAACCACATGGCTTATAACCGTTGTGTAGGTACCCGTTACTGTGCTAACAACTGTCCTTATAAAGTAAGACGTTTCAACTGGTTCTTATACAACAAGAACGACGAGTTTGATTACCACATGAACAATGACCTTGGTCGTATGGTATTAAACCCAGATGTTGTGGTACGTTCTAGAGGTGTAATGGAGAAATGTTCTATGTGTATTCAAAAAACACAAAAAACGATTCTCGATGCTAAATTAGACGGACGCGAGATTAAGGATGGTGAATTCCAAACGGCTTGTTCTGCTGCATGTAGCAACGGTGCAATGACCTTTGGCGACATCAATGACAAGGAAAGTAAGATTTCCGAATTAAAAGAAAACGAACGTATGTATCACTTATTGGAGCATGTAGGGACAAAGCCTAACGTGATGTACCAAACCAAAGTGAGAAACGTATAATATAACTAGATAAAGCAATCGCATATGGCCTCGCATTACGAAGCACCGATTCGAAAACCCTTAGTTACTGGAGATAAATCCTACCACGATGTTACTATCGATGTAGCTGCACCAGTAGAGGGAGTTGCCAACCGCCAGTGGTGGATAGTATTTGGCATCGCATTAACCGCTTTCCTTTGGGGAGTAGGATGTATCATTTACACCATTTCAACTGGAATTGGAACATGGGGACTCAACAAGACTGTTGGGTGGGCATGGGATATTACCAACTTTGTATGGTGGGTAGGGATTGGACACGCGGGAACCTTGATTTCTGCGGTACTCTTACTCTTCCGTCAAAAATGGCGTATGGCGATTAACCGTTCTGCAGAGGCGATGACCATTTTCTCTGTAATCCAGGCAGGTTTATTCCCTATTATTCACATGGGTCGTCCATGGTTAGCCTATTGGGTACTCCCTATACCAAATGGTTTTGGATCATTATGGGTGAACTTTAACTCTCCCTTATTATGGGATGTATTTGCGATCTCAACTTATCTATCTGTATCATTAGTTTTCTGGTGGACAGGTCTTTTACCTGATTTCGCGATGTTACGTGACCGCGCAGTACGCCCTTTCCAAAAGAAAATCTATGCTTTATTAAGCTTTGGATGGTCTGGAAGAGCAAAAGACTGGCAGCGTTTTGAAGAAGTATCTTTGGTATTAGCAGGATTAGCAACACCTTTAGTACTCTCTGTACACACCATTGTATCGTTTGACTTTGCCACCTCGGTTATTCCTGGATGGCACACCACGATTTTCCCTCCTTACTTTGTAGCAGGAGCGATTTTCTCTGGATTTGCCATGGTAAACACCCTGTTGATCATCATGCGTAAAGTATCGCATTTAGAAGATTATATCACCGTACAACACATTGAATTGATGAACATCGTTATCATGATCACCGGTTCTATTGTTGGGGTAGCTTACATTACCGAGCTTTTTATCGCTTGGTACTCTGGAGTTGAATACGAACAATACGCCTTCTTAAACCGTGCTACTGGACCTTACTGGTGGGCATATTGGGCGATGATGAGTTGTAATGTATTCTCTCCACAGTTTATGTGGTTTAAAAAATTGAGAACGAGTATCATGTTCTCCTTCATTATTTCGATTGTTGTAAACATAGGGATGTGGTTTGAGCGTTTCGTGATTATCGTTACCTCTTTACACCGTGATTATCTTCCATCTTCATGGACGATGTTCTCACCAACCTTTGTTGACATTGGAATCTTTATTGGAACAATAGGCTTCTTCTTTGTTCTCTTCTTATTGTATGCAAGAACTTTCCCAGTGATTGCACAAGCAGAGGTGAAAACGATATTAAAATCTTCAGGAGAGAAGTACAAAAAATTAAGAGACGGAAATGAGTAATCAAGTAATTCACGCATTATACGATGACGATGACACGCTATTAGGCGCGGTCAAAGAAGTACGTGCTAAAAAGCACCACATCGAAGAAATATACACCCCTTTTCCAGTGCACGGTCTAGACAAAGCCATGGGCTTAGACGAGACCAGAATCGCGATTATGGCCTTTATTTATGGCTGTATTGGGTTTAGTGTTGCGGTTGCCATGATCAACTACATTATGATCGAAGACTGGCCACAAAACATTGGAGGAAAGCCTAGTTTTAGCTTTTTAGAAAACTTACCAGCCTTTGTACCGGTAATGTTTGAGATGACCGTTTTCTTTGCGGCTCACCTAATGGTAATCACCTTCTATTTACGCAGTCGCTTATGGCCGTTTAAAGAAGCCGAAAACCCTAATCCATTAACTACAGACGATATGTTTTTAATGGAAATTGAATTAAAAGACAACGAGAAGGAGTTAACCGCCTTATTGAAAGAAACGGGTGCTGTAGAAATTACAGTACCAGAAAACACGGAAGAATAATGAAGAAGTTAATCAGCCTTTCATTTAGTATCGTCGTGGCCTTAGGACTAGGGTCATGCCAAGATCCGTCTAAACCGAATTATCAATATTTTCCAAATATGTACGAATCGGTAGGCTATAAAACCTATGCAGATTCTGATGCTTTTGCCAATGGTATCGAAGCGCAAATCCCAGCAGATGGTTCTATTGCACGTGGATGGCAACCGTATGAATATCCTGACACTAATGAAGGATATGAAGCGGCTAAAGCCGAATTGAAATCACCTCTTGCACAAACAGAAGCACATTTAGCTGAAGGAAAAGAATTATATGGCCTCTACTGTGCAGTTTGTCACGGAAAAAAAGGAGATGGTCAAGGTATTTTAATGACCCGCGAAAAGTTTCTAGGGGTACCTAGTTATGCCGATCGTGAGATTACAGAAGGTAGTATTTACCACGTATTGATGTATGGTAAAAACGCGATGGGATCTCATGCAGGTCAAGTAAATGCAACAGAGCGCTGGCAAATTGCCCAGCATGTTATGGAATTAAGAAGCGCTTTGCTTAAATAATATTAGAAGGTCTATGTATACGTTTTCAAATAAACTCAGAAATTTAGCCTTTGCCTTTATGGCGATAGGATTGGCCGGATTGGTGTATGGTTTCCTTAGCGCTCCTAAAACAGTAAAAGAAGCTAAAGCCATGGTCGCCACAGAACACCATGGAGGTGGTCATGGAGAAGAACATGCTGAAGAGGCTCACGCCGAAGAAAGCACCCATGATGCTCATCAAACAGAAGATATCGCCGCTGAAGCAGCGCACGGAGAAGAGCACGATGCTTCTCACGATGAACACCTTTTGCACCAGTTGCAAAACAAACCATGGGCAGCCTTATATGTAGCAGCGTTCTTTTTCTTTATGATCGCATTAGGAACCCTTGCATTCTATGCTATACAACGTGCAGCTCAAGCAGGATGGTCTCCTGTCCTGTACAGAGTAATGGAAGGAATCACCGCTTATTTATTGCCCGGCGGAATTATTGTAATCGCTATTCTTGCATTGTCAGGATTCCATATGAATCACCTATTTATCTGGATGGACCCAGAAGTAGTGGCACACGATAAATTAATTGCGGGAAAAGTAGCCTTTTTAAATGTCCCTTTCTTTTTAGGAAGAGCAGTATTTTTCTTAGCAGGATGGACTGCTTATCGTTTTATTTCGCGCAAATTTTCTTTGGCACAAGACGAAGCATCTGACAATAGTAACCACGTAAAAAACTTCCGTTTATCAGCAGGATTTTTAGTGTTCTTTATCGTAACAGAATCAATCATGTCTTGGGACTGGATTATGTCAATCGATCCACACTGGTTTAGTACGCTCTTTGGATGGTATGTATTTGCCAGTATGTTTGTCTCTGGAATCACTGCCATTGCTTTAATCACGATTTATCTTAAGTCTAAAGGATTGTTAGAATTTGTAAATGATTCGCATATTCACGATTTAGGAAAATTCATGTTTGGGGTGAGTGTATTCTGGACTTATTTATGGTTCTCACAATTCATGTTAATTTGGTATTCAAATATCCCAGAAGAGGTAACGTATTTCATCACGCGTATCGAGGATTACAACATTACCTTCTTTGGCATGATTGCCATGAACTTCTTGTTCCCATTATTGATCTTAATGAATAGTGACTATAAAAGAACAAACTACTTCATTATCATGGCGGGGATTGTTATCATCTTAGGACACTATTTAGATGTCTTTAATATGATCATGCCTTCTGCAGTAGGAGATCAATGGTTTATCGGTGTTCCAGAAGTAGGAGGATTCTTATTCTTCTTAGGATTATTCATTTACATAGTATTTACAGCATTAACGAAAGCACCGCTTCTAGCAAAAGGAGATCCTTTTATGGGCGAGAGCGAGCGTTTTCATTATTAAAATATAATTAGAAAAGATAGATGACGGCTATATTGACACTTACGGTACTTGTTTTAATTGGAATTGCTATTTGGCAGATTTCAAAAATGTTTGAGTTATCGCAAACAGAAAGAAACACCACCCAAGTCGCTAACGACAAAGACAACGATACACAGGGGAAATTAATGTTTGCATTCTTAGCATTCATTTACATCCTTACTTTGTACTCTTTTTATGCTTGGGGAGATGTATTATTACCAGACGCAGCCTCTGAGCACGGAAGCGATTATGACAATCTAATGTGGATTTCTTTCGCATTGATTTTCTTTGTACAAACCATCACACAAGCATTACTGCATTACTTCTCTTATAAGTACCGCGGAGAAAAAGGGAAAAAGGCCCTTTTCTATGCAGATAACGACCGTTTAGAAGCGATCTGGACCATTATTCCAGTAATCACTCTAGCAGGACTTATCTTATATGGTCTTTACACATGGACAAACATCATGACAGTCGAAGAAAACGACGAAGCTTTAGTTGTTGAATTATATGCTCAACAATTCAACTGGAAAGCGCGTTATGCTGGACAAGACGGTGTTTTAGGAGACGCGAATGTTCGCTTCTTACAAGACTTTGAAGGGAAAAACCTTGTCGGGATCGACGCAACAGACCCTAATGGATTAGATGATGTTGTGGTACAAGAATTGCACTTACCTGTAGGACGTGAAGTGATCTTTAAAATGCGTTCACAAGATGTCTTACACTCGGCTTATATGCCTCACTTTAGAGCACAGATGAATTGTGTTCCTGGGATGATTACAGAGTTTGCTTTTACACCCATTACCACTACAGAGGAAATGCGTCAAAACCCTGATATGATTGCCAAAGTGAAAAAAATCAATAAAATTAGAGCAGAAAACAGCAAAGAATTAATCGCAAATGGGGAAGAAGCCCTAGAACCTTATATCTTTGATTATATTTTGCTATGTAATAAAATTTGTGGCGCCTCTCACTACAATATGCAGATGAAAATTGTAGTTGAATCGCCAGAAGAATATGAACAATGGATGGCCCAACAGCAAACTTTTGCTCAAGTCATACAATAATTTTAAAAAAAAGAAAAAGATATGTCAACAGTAGCGCACGTACACGAAGAGGATCACGGACATCATCACAAGGAAACATTCATGACGAAGTATATCTTCAGTCAGGATCATAAAATGATTGCAAAACAATACCTCATTACAGGTTTGTTTATGGGAATCATTGGGATCGCAATGTCTTTGTTATTTAGAATTCAATTAGCATGGCCAGAGCAGTCTTTTGCCATCTTTGATGTATTATTAGGGAAATGGGCTCCAGAAGGAGTAATGGATCCTAATGTCTATTTAGCTTTGGTTACCATCCACGGTACCATCATGGTATTTTTTGTCCTTACTGCAGGATTAAGTGGAACCTTTAGTAACCTTTTAATTCCATTACAGATTGGAGCACGAGATATGGCTTCTGGATTATTGAACATGATTTCATTTTGGTTATTTTTCTTATCCTCTATGATCATGATTGCTTCTCTTTTTGTTGAAGCAGGGCCAGCTGCAGCAGGATGGACCATCTATCCTCCATTATCTGCATTGCCACAGGCACAGCCTGGATCTGGTTTAGGAATGACGTTATGGTTGGTCTCTATGGCAATCTTTATTGCTTCCTCATTATTAGGTTCATTGAATTATATCGTTACCGTAATTAACTTACGTACAAAAGGAATGTCAATGTCTCGTTTACCATTAACGATTTGGGCCTTCTTTGTAACGGCAATCATCGGGGTAGTATCTTTCCCAGTTTTATTATCTGCAGCTTTATTGTTGATTATGGATAGAAGCTTTGGTACCTCTTTCTTCCTTTCAGATATCTTTATTCAAGGAGAAGTGTTACACTATCAAGGAGGATCTCCAGTCTTATATGAGCACCTTTTCTGGTTCTTAGGTCACCCAGAGGTATACATTGTATTACTTCCAGCCTTAGGAATCACCTCTGAGATTATCGCCACTAATTCACGTAAACCAATCTTTGGTTACCGTGCGATGGTTGCTTCGATTTTAGCCATTGCCTTTTTATCGACTATCGTTTGGGGGCACCATATGTTTATCTCTGGAATGAATCCTTTCTTAGGGTCTGTATTTACCTTTACGACCTTGTTAATTGCGATTCCATCTGCCGTTAAAGCGTTTAACTATATCACTACCTTATGGAAAGGGAACTTGCAGTTTAACCCTGCGATGTTGTTCTCTATTGGTTTAGTTTCCACTTTTATTTCGGGAGGTTTAACCGGGATTATTTTAGGAGATAGTACCTTAGATATTAACGTTCACGATACTTACTTTGTAGTAGCTCACTTCCACTTAGTAATGGGTATTTCTGCTCTATATGGTTTATTTGCTGGAGTGTACCACTGGTTCCCAAAAATGTTTGGTCGTATGATGAACAAGAATTTAGGCTATGTTCACTTCTGGGTAACAGCAGTCTGTGCTTATGGGGTGTTCTTCCCGATGCACTTTATCGGAATGGCAGGTTTACCACGCCGTTATTACACAAACACCGCTTTCCCTTATTTTGATGATATCGCTGATATTAATGTTGTCATCTCATTATTTGCCTTTACGGCGGGAGCAGCACAGTTAGTGTTCTTATACAACTTTATCCACAGTATTTTCTATGGTAAAGCAGCAGAGCAAAACCCATGGAAGTCGAATACACTTGAATGGACTACTCCGGTAGAGCATATCCACGGTAACTGGCCAGGAGAAATCCCTGAGGTTCACCGCTGGGCATATGATTACTCAAAGCCAGGGCAAGAAGAGGATTGGGTTTCTCAAATTGTTCCTTTAAAAGAAGGAGAAGAAGAATTACAACATTAATTCTTTTTTATAATAAACACGAAAGAGGCCTTTGGGCCTCTTTTTTTTGTAGCTTCTGCTATATTTGTAACAATGAACGAACATCTCGATCCCACTAATGAACATTTTTCGCCAGAAGAGCAAGATATCGATCGTGCCTTAAGGCCGTTAAGTTTTGACGACTTTGCTGGTCAAGATGCCATTTTAGAAAATCTAAAAATATTTGTTGCGGCGGCAAACCAAAGAGGAGAAGCACTCGATCACACACTGTTTCACGGCCCTCCTGGACTTGGAAAAACAACTTTGGCACATATTTTAGCCAATGAGCTCGAAGTAGGACTCAAAATGACCTCTGGCCCCGTTTTAGATAAACCCGGAGATTTAGCGGGACTGTTGACTAATCTAGAGCCCAGAGACATTCTCTTTATAGACGAAATTCATCGTCTAAGCCCGATTGTAGAAGAATACCTTTATTCTGCGATGGAAGACTACAAAATCGATATCATGATCGAATCTGGTCCAAATGCAAGAACCGTTCAAATCACTTTAAATCCATTCACCTTAGTAGGAGCAACTACCCGTTCAGGTTTATTAACCGCGCCCATGCGGGCACGTTTTGGTATCAGTAGTAGACTTCAATATTACTCAACAGAATTGCTTTCGACCATTATTGAACGTAGTTCAGCCATTCTTAATGTCCCCATCGATCAAGACGCCGCAATTGAGATTGCGGGAAGAAGTAGAGGAACTCCTCGTATCGCAAATGGATTACTTCGCCGCATAAGAGATTTTGCCCAAATAAAAGGGAATGGTAAGATTGATCTAGCCATTACTAAATACGGTCTAAATGCGCTTCAAGTAGATGCCCACGGACTAGACGAAATGGACAATAAAATATTGACCACATTGATCGATAAGTTTAAAGGTGGTCCAGTAGGGATTACCACTTTAGCCACCGCTGTTTCAGAAAATGGGGAAACCATTGAAGAGGTTTATGAGCCATTTTTGATCCAACAAGGGTTTATAGTGCGTACTCCTCGTGGAAGAGAAGTCACAGAACTTGCCTATAAGCACTTGGGACGTATAAAAGGAAATCAAGGAGGATTGTTTTAATACCTTGATTCAATGAAAGACCAGCGGGCACATTATTCTCAATTGATTAAAAAAGAAGCTAAATCTCTAGGCTTTTTATCTTGTGGCATAGCCAAAGCGGGCTTTCTAGCAGATGAAGCCCCAAAATTAGAACGGTGGCTACAAGAAGGGCGTCACGGAAAGATGCACTATATGGAAAATCACTTTGATAAGCGATTAGATCCCACTCTTTTAGTTCCCGGTGCAAAAAGTGTCGTTTCTCTATTGCTCAATTATCATACAGAAGAAAAGCAAGAGGACCCCGATGCGCCTAAAATTGCCTCTTATGCCTTTGGGCAAGATTATCATCATGTCATCAAAGGTAAACTAAAAACCTTGCTAAGTCGTTTAAAAGAATCCATCGGTCAAATAGAAGGTCGTGTCTTTGTCGATTCTGCCCCTGTGATGGATAAGGCCTGGGCGGCCAAAGCGGGTCTGGGATGGGTAGGAAAAAACACTAATCTTATCTCAAAGCAAGTGGGCTCATTTTTCTTTATTGCAGAAATGATCATCGACTTAGAACTAGCCTATGATCTCCCTGTCGCAGATCATTGCGGAAGTTGTACTGCCTGTATCGATGCCTGCCCTACAGAAGCACTTATTGCACCCTATCAAATCGATGGAAGTAAATGCATCTCCTATGCCACGATTGAATTGAAAGACGCTATCCCTAGTTCGTTTAAAGATAAGATGGATGGATGGATGTTTGGTTGTGATGTTTGTCAAACTGTTTGTCCCTGGAATCGATTTGCTACACCACATCAAGAGGCTGCTTTTCAGCCAAAAGAAGAATTGTTAGAACTAACGGCAAAAGACTGGCATGAACTAACGGAAGAAACATTTCAAAGGGTTTTTCAAAAAAGCGCGGTGAAACGAACTAAATACAATGGATTAAAACGCAATATTCGTTTCCTTGATCAATAAGAATTAGGTGGAATCTCTAATAACAAGAGTTGTTTCAACTTCAATAATTTGGTGCTTTACCTCTTTCCCTTTTTTGATTAATTGCAACTCTTCAAAAAATAGTTCAAAGGCTTTCTTCCCCATGGTTTCTCCGGGTTGGTTTACTGTACTTAAAGCAGGCGTAATTAAACCTGATATTTTCCAATTGCTAAAGCCCATCACAGCAATTTGTTCTGGGATGGAGATGTTTTGTTCGTTAAAATACTTGATAGCGCCTATGGCTGGCATATCTGCTACAGCAAAGATGGCGTCAATTTCAGGGTGTTTATCGATGATCTTTTTAGCATAGTTGTAGCCTTCGTCACTTATAATGTCTTGACAAGTAAATACCCACTCTTTCTTATAAGGAAGCTGGTGTTTTTCTAAGGCCTTGCGATAACCCAAGAAGCGATCAATGGAATTTTGAGGTAATAACGGACCTCTCAAGTGAGCAATGTTTTTCCTCCCACTTTTGATCAAATGTTCTACTGCGGTAAAAGCAGCGTTTTGATCATTAATGATCACACTTGAACATTCACTAAGCTTAGAGTATTTGTCAAATAAGACAAGGGGAATGTTTTGTTTGGAGATATTGTCGATATGTTCTGTATCATGTGTAGAATCTGCAATAGACATAAGGATGCCATCAACATTTTGTTTCAATAATCGATTGACTTGTTTTTTCTCTAATTCATATGACTCTTCAGAACTAAGGATAATAACCATATAGCCTTCTTCCTCTGCTGCTTTCATAATCCCTTTTAGAACACTACTAAAAAAGTAATGATTTAGCCTAGGAATAATCACACCAATAATTTTAGACTCTTGGGTTCTTAAATAAGCGGCATAAGCATTAGGAGTAAAGTTGACTTCTTGTGCATATGCTTTGACCTTTTCTTTTGTTTTAGCACTTACATCAGGGTAATCTTTAAGTGCTTTTGATACCGTCGTAATAGAGAGACCAAGTGCAGTCGCGATATCTTTAAGGGTCAAATTCCTCATATTCTAATTTTAAGTAAAAATAATAAAGAAAATTCACAATCGAAAACGATTTCGATTACAAGTGTTAAAATTTTTAACATTTACTCACTATATATATAATATGAAGGTCTATTTTAGTAGAGTAGGATATACAATTAACTCAATTAATTTAAACAAACAAGAATGAAAACATTTCAATTCAAGGCATTTCTGTCTGCTTTCTTTTTATTAGTAAGCGTAGGAATGTATGCTCAATCAGTATCAGGTACTGTGTCGAGTGAAGATGGACCCCTTCCAGGGGCTACTGTTGTTGTAAAAGGTACGACCAATGGTACCACAACAGACTTCGATGGAAACTTTACAATTGCGGCAGATGCTGACGCAGTTTTAGTTGTTTCTTTCGTTGGATTTACATCACAGGAAGTCGCTGTAGGTGGACAAGATCAAATCTCAGTTATGTTAGCTGCAGATAACGAATTAGAAGAAGTTGTTGTAACTGGTTACGGTTCACAGCGTTCTAAAGAAGTTACTTCTGCGGTTGTAAAGATCGATGAAGAAGAATTTAACAAAGGTACCATTAACGACGCATCTCAATTACTACAAGGTAAGGTTGCTGGTTTACAGGTATACAACAGAGGGGGTGACCCTAATGCCGCTGCAACAATTCGTTTACGTGGTATTTCTACGGTAGGTGCAAATGCACAACCACTAGTTGTTGTTGATGGTGTGATTGGTGCATCGCTTGCAAATGTTGACCCTTCTGATATTGAATCGATCAACGTATTAAAAGATGGTTCTGCTGCTGCAATCTACGGTTCTCGTGGTTCTTCAGGGGTGATCTTAGTTACCACTAAATCTGGTAAAGAAGGTAAAGTTAGCCTTACGTACAACGGACAAATAGGTATCTCTAATGCAATGAATACAGTTAATGTACTTAATTCAGAAGAATTTGTTGCTGCTGGTGGTACTGACTTAGGGTCTAGCTCAAACTGGGTTGATGCAGTAACGCGTCAAGCAGTAAGTAGTATTCACAATATCTCTGCTGCTGGTGGAAATGGTAATACTTCTTACCGTGTTTCTGCTAACTTCCGTGATGTTGAAGGGATCTTGATCAGCTCTGACTTTAGCCAGTTCAACACTCGTATGAACTTCTCTACTAAAGCTTTCAACGATAAGTTATCTTTAACTGTTAATACTGCATTTACACAGAGAAAGCAAAACAATGGTTCTTCTGAGTCTATGAAGTATGCTGTATTGTATAACCCAACTGCTCCTATTTATGCAGATGGTTATGACGGTGTATTTAACGGAGACCAATTCGGAGGTTTCTTCGAAACGTTAGGTTTATTTGATAGTTACAACCCTGTTTCTATTGCAAAACAGCAATTAAATCAAGGAGATAAGTCTGAATTAAACTACAGTGTTAATGCTGGGTATAGATTCAATGACAATCTTTCTGTTAACTTAAACGCAGCAAGTCAGGTAAGTAAATACTCTAACAAATTATACAACCCTACTACATTATATAGAGGTGGTAACGCTACTTCTCCAGTTCGTAAGGGTTCTGCTGAATTCTATGATCAAATTTATTCATTTAAATTATCAGAGATTTACGGTCGCTATGCAACTGATTTTGGATCGACTAACCTAGTTTTAACTGCAGGTTATTCTTACCAACAGCAAAACTTTGAGGATCACTTCTTATCTCTAGGGGATTTCCCAAGTGAGAGCGCTGCAGGAATTGACTTCATCAATGCGATTGAATATTCTCAAGATTTATTAAATGCAGGTTTTATCGGTGCTAACTCTAACGCTAGCCCAGATGATAAAATTATTGCATTCTTTGGACGTGCTAACGTTACTATCGACGATGCAATCTTTATTAACGCATCACTTCGTCGTGAAGGTTCTACTAAGTTAGGGGCTGACAACCAGTGGGGTATTTTCCCAGCTGCTGGTATTGGTGTTGACTTAGAAAAGTACTTAAACACTGGTGCAGACAAATTCAAAGTACGTGTTGGATACGGGGTTACAGGAGCTTTACCTGGTCCTAATGGTCTTTCACAACAAATTAGAGGATTTACCTATGACGGTGGTCAAGGTGGAGGATCTTCTTCTCCATCTCGTGATGCTAACCCAGACTTAAAATGGGAAGAAAAAGCTGAAACTAACTTAGGTATTGAGTACCGTAAAGGGGCTTTAGATATTACTTTAGATCTCTATACGCGTGACATCTCTGACTTTATCCTTGAGCGTGATGTTGATGTATCTGTTTATCCAACAGGACGTCGTTTTGAAAACGCTGGTAAGTTGAATACACAAGGGGTTGAATTAGCCGTGAACTATCAAGTAAACGACAACTACAACACTGGAATCGTTCTTTCAACGTATAAAACTGTTCTTGACGAGTATGTATTAGATCAAGAAATGCGTGCTAACCTTGGTGCACCTGGACAAAATGCTACTGCAGTTGTTCGTGTAAAACAAGGAGAGGAAATTGGACAAATCTGGGGACCTGTATTTGAAGGTGTTGATGCTTCTGGAGCTCCTATCTTAGCTAACCTTAATGGTGGTGAGCTTATTGTAGGACAAGATCAAGCATTAAACCCTGATGTTGACTTTACTGAACTAGGAAATGGTATTCCAGACCTTGAATTAGGATGGACTAACCAAGTTACTTTTGGTGAGTGGACTGTTAATGCATTCTTCCGTGGAGCATTTGGACACAGCTTAGTAAACACTTTCCGTGCGTTTTATGAGCCAAGAATTTCTACACAGAGTTCTTACAACTATGTAACGACAGATCTAGCACCAGAAGGATTAACTTCTGCACGTTTTAGCTCGTTATATGTTGAAAAAGCAGATTTCTTTAAGTTAGACAACTTAACTGTTACGCGTAACATTGATACGTCTAGCCTTGCAGGAATCGATGGATTGCAAATTTCTTTAAATGCGCAAAATCCATTTGTTATTACAAATTATACTGGTCTTGATCCAGAGCCAGCTTTAGTTGATATAGGAGAAGATGGAAATGGTGCTGATGTACTTTCTCCAGGATTGGATCGTCGTAACAGCTATTTTGCTGCGCAATCTTTCACCTTAGGTGTAAACATTAAATTTTAATTAAAAAACAGAAGTAATTATGAAAAGTATTTTCAAAACTATGTTACTTGCCACAACTGCTTCAGCTGTACTCTTTTCGTGTACAGATTTAGAAGAGGATTTGGTAGGAGATATTACAGAAGCAGTTTCTGTGACAGCGCCATCCCTTGGTGGGGATAGCGGAGGAGCAGGAGATGCTCTTGCAGGAGCTTATTCTCAATTACAGTGGTCTGGTACTGCAAACCACTTTAGCTACTTTAGTATTCAAGGTCTTCCCTCTGATGAAATGGCGATTGCTGCCAAAGGGGGTGACTGGTATGATGGTGGTGTATTAGTTGAAATGCACGAGCACAACTATACCCCAACAAACGGTATTATCGGAAACACATGGGGTGGTCAGTATGGTGCAATTGGTGCCATCAATGATGCCATTGCTAACTTAGGACTAACTCCTCAGGAGATTAACCAGATGCGTGCTTTACGCGCTTATTTCTACTGGAGAATGTTAGATCTTTACGGTGGTGTAAAGATTGTTACAGAGCCAGGACAAGAAGTTGCTCAATCAACAAGACAAGAAGTGTATAACTTCGTTGAGAGTGAATTATTAGCTGCTTTAGGAACCACTGAAATTTCTGCTAACACAGTATTTCAAGATACAGGTCTTCAAGAAAGCTTTGGTACTACTTACCGCATCAACCGCTATGGAGCACTTGGAATCCTAGCTAAATTATACCTTAACCACGATGTGTATAATGGTACTGCTGCTGCTGATGCTGCGACCTTTACTAAAGCGGCTCAAGCGGCTAAAATCATCATGGATAGCGGTAGATATTCACTTTGTGAAACTGCAGATTGTAGTGTAACAAACTTAGGCCGTCGTCCTTCTGTTTCTTCTGATCCAGAAAGATTAGAAGGTTATGCTGCAGTGTTTGCTGCAAACAATGACCAAAACAAAGAGCACATCTTTGCAGTTGGTTTTGATGAAGCTACAGCTGGAGGTATGAATTTCTCTCAAATGACATTGCACTATTCTTCGCAGTTAACGTGGAACTTCCAAGATCAACCTTGGAATGGTTATGCTGCTTTAGAAGAGTTCTATAACTCTTATGATAGCAATGATTTACGTAAAGCCAACAACTTTATTGTTGGACCACAGTTAGACTATGGTGGAAACGCATTAAATGACTTTGCTGCTGATGACGGTGAAATTCAACTTGACTATACTCCGGCGATTAACGAGTTACAACCTAACTCACTTCGTCAAGCTGGAGCTCGTTTAGGGAAATTTAGCTTTAAGCAATTTGGTCGTCCTGATCAAAGTAATGACTTCCCAATTGTACGTTATGGAGATGTAATCTTAATGTATGCTGAAGCTACAGCTCGTGCTGCCGGAGATTGGAATAACGCTACTACTCGTGGGGTTGTTGAACAAATTCGCTCACGTGCTGGTTTATCTTCTACTCCTGCAGTAACTGCAGACTTTTTCTTAGCTGAAAGAGGTCGTGAGATGTTCCAAGAGTCTTCTCGTCGTACAGACTTGATTCGTTTTGGTAAGTATGGAGAAGCATGGTGGAACAAGCCTGCATCTGCTGCACACAAAACTTTGATGCCAATTCCATTTGATGCAGTATCAAATAACGGATTTACTCAGAATGATGGGTACTAAAATCTGCTGTCCTATTTTATAAATAGGATACGATAAATTAAAAGGCTGTTTGTTTTCAAACAGCCTTTTTTTATATTGCTCTAATGAATAAAATAGCTCCTTATTTTTTACTGTTCATTTTTTGTATTGCATGCCAAAGCGAGAAAGGCAAAAGGTTTGTGCGCACTAATGTTAACGCAACAGGTATAACATTTGAAAATACCCTTACTTATACCGAAGAATTTAACCCTTACACCTATCGCAATTTTTATAATGGTGCAGGTGTAGCACTAGGCGACATCAATAATGATGGCTTGCTAGACATCTATTTTACAGGTAATATTGTCGATAATAAGTTATTCCTTAACAAGGGAAATTGGCAATTTGAAGACATTACAGAAAGCGCTGGCGTAGCTTGTAAAAGCGTTTGGTCTACCGGTGCAACCTTTGTAGATATTAACGCAGATGGATACTTAGATCTTTATGTGTGTAAATCTGGAAAGCCAGGGGGAGCGCGCCGCCACAATGAACTGTTTATTAATCAGGGGGACAATACCTTTGTAGAGAAAGCCAAAGAATACGGATTAGCTGTAGAAGGGCTATCTGTTCATGCCGCTTTTTTAGACTATGATAAAGATGGTGATCTAGATTGTTATGTACTCAATAATTCAATTCGTTCTGTAGGAGGTTATGATTTAATCAAAGGACAAAGAGAAATTCCAGACCCTAATGATAATGGCAATAAGTTTTTTGAAAATCAAAATGGGAAATTTATTGATGTTACCACAAAGGTAGGAATGTTTAGCAGTGCAATTGGTTTTGGTCTTGGAATTACCGTAAGCGATTTTAATAAAGACGATTGGCCAGATCTATTTATTTCGAATGATTTTTTTGAAAAAGATTATCTCTATATCAATCAAAAAGGGAGTGGGTTTATAGAAGCTTCAGACAATTATTTTGGGAGCCTATCTATGGGTTCAATGGGTGCAGACGCCGCAGATTTAGACAACGATCTCCAGCCTGATTTATTAGTCACTGAAATGCTGCCCAAAACAGTATATCGCAAAAAAACCAAAGCGAAATATGACTCCTGGGATAAATATACTTTGATGCAACGCAATGGTTATGCGAATCAAATGCCACGAAATGTATTGCAACGCAATATTGAAGGGAAAGGATTTTTTGAAGTAGGGAGGAAAAGCGGTGTTGCCGCTACAGAATGGAGCTGGGCTTCTCTCTTATTTGATATGAATAACGATGGCTTAAGAGATATTTTTATCGCTAACGGGATTAATAAAGACCTATTAGATAGAGACTATCTTGCTTACATGGCAAATGAGGAACAGGTAAGAATGCTCATGCGTCAAAAGGAAGAAGTAATTAAAAAGTTGATTGATATTATGCCTTCACAGGCTGTTCCAAATGTCGCTTATAAAAATGAAGGAGACTTTAATTTTAGTGACAAGACAGAAGAATGGGGCCTAGACCTCCCCAGTTTTAGCAATGGTAATGCTTATGGGGATTTAGACAATGATGGGGATTTAGATTTAGTCGTCAACAATGTCAATATGCCTGCTTTTGTGTATAAAAACACCACCGATACTTTAGTGAATAGAAGTCTTCAGCTTGCTTTAAAAGCATCTGGAAAAAACACAAAAGCGGTTGGGGCTAAAGTGACGATTTTTGCTGGACAAGAAAAGATGGTAAGTGAATTGTATCCCTCTCGAGGTTTTCAATCTACCGTTCCTCATCGTATGCATTTTGGTCTTGGAAATATCCAGCAAGTTGACTCGATAATGATTCTTTGGCCAGATGGAAAGCAAACACAACAGTTCAATCTTTCTACTAATCAATTGATCCAAATTGAACAAAAAAACAGCCTAGCAGTTCTCGATAAGAAGTTAACCGTATTAAAAGAGCAGCCCTCTCCCTTTCAATATACGCACAAAGAAAATAACTTTATAGAATTTAATAGAGAGCGTTTATTGACGCAAATGAATCACAATGAGGGTCCTGCTTTAGCCGTCGCCGATATCAATAATGATGGGATTGATGATGTCTTTATCGGTGGAGGAAAAGGGCAAATAGCTCAATTGTTTTTGAGTGAGGCAAATGGTGATTATCAATCAATCATCACTCCATTTGAAAAAGATAGGGGGAGTGAAGACACGAATGCTATCTGGATAGATATTGATCAAGATCAAGATTTAGATTTAGTGGTTGCTAGTGGTGGGAGAGCCTTTTCTGTCTATTCGCAAGATTTGAATGATAGAATTTATGAGAATAAAGGGAATGGAGAATTGCAAAAAATGGATGCTCCGTGGATTAACGACAGAAAGTTTTCTTCAAAAGCCTTAGCCGCTGCAGATGTTAATCGAGATGGGAAAATAGATCTTTTTGTGGGGGAGCGATATAGCACTTTTACCTATGGTATTCCAACAGATGGATTTTTAATGCTCAATCAAGGGGATGGAAAATTTAATCAGCAAACCCAAAAAAGCCTAGAGAAGATAGGAATGATTACGGATGCTGCTTTCACTGATCTTAATGCAGACGGCTGGCCAGACCTTGTTCTTGTAGGAGAATGGATGCCCATTACTGTTTTGATCAATCAAAATGGAAATTTCATCAATAAGACAAAGGAATATGGTTTAGACAAAACAGTAGGCCTGTGGAATGTTCTACAACTAGAGGATTTGAATAATGATGGTCAAATGGATCTGATCGCGGGAAATCACGGCACCAATACTTTTTTGGAACCTAATATGAAAATGTTCATCAACGATTTTGATAAAAATGGCAGTCTAGAACAAATACTCTGTGTTAATCGAGATCAAAAATATTTCCCAGTAATTGACAAAGACGAATTAATCACTCAGCTACCCAGTCTAAAAAAGAAAATAGTGTACTATGCTGATTATGCAAAAAAAGACATTGCTCAAATTCTGGACCCTATTCAAGTAAAAGCTGCCTATAGCGTAAGTCTTAATACCTTAAAAACACAAGCGTTTATAAGACAAGAAGGGGAATTTGAATCCCTTGATTTACCCGAAGAAATTCAATATGCTCCCGTCTATGCAATAAGCCCAATCAGCATAGATGAAAACGAACAAAAGTCCTTATATTTGGGAGGAAACCAATACTTAGTAAAACCCCAATTTGGTCGCTATGATGCTTCAAAAGCCTGGCGTCTTTCTTTTGCATACAATGCAGGAGAGTTTAAATTTAACCCGCCTATTTCCTTGGGAATAGAAGGTCAAGTTAGGGCAGTTTTACCGATTAAAATTAATAATAAGAACACTTATATATTTGCTATAAATGATGATGAAGTCAGGTTTTATCAATGGGATTAAAAGAATTGCACTTTTTCTTTTAATAAGTACCTCAATTGCGTGTAATCAATCTCAATACGATAAAGTAGTTAAAAGAGAACTCGCAACAGGGAAAGAATACAACGAAATGATGTTTGACATGAATATAGGATTGTCAAAGAAAGAGTTTTATGGAAAATGCTGGCAATTAAATAAAGAGAAACTGGTTTCTCAAGGTCCCAGTAATCAATATGTACGTCACGTACTTGATAGTATTTCACCTGTTTACAATCCTTCAAGTACAATGGAAATGCTCTTTTTTGGTTTATTTGATGATCAAGATCTTATGCGCGGTATGCGTTTTCGTTTTTCATACACCGCCTGGGCCCCTTGGAACAAAGCACTGCAACCAGATCAATTGCAAGAAGAAGTTAAAGTGATGATGAAAACACTTTATCCAGGGAATGATTTCTTCAATTTAGAAAAAAAGATCAACGATCAACCTATCGCAGTTAAGATAGATGGCAATAGACTGATTACAGTTTATGTTTTTGACAATCGATTTGTTCAGGCGTATATAGAGGATTTAAATGCAAAATACGATGGCTAAACACAGCTTTATAGGAATAAAATTAGTTCTCCTTACTGCACTTTTAATTTCTTGCCAAAGCAAGCAAGAAACCTTATTCGAATTGCTCGATAATGAACAAATTGGAATGAGCTTTTCAAATGATTTAAGCTTCTCAAATGATTTTAATGTTTACAAGTATAGAAACTACTACAACGGTGGCGGTGTTTCAATAGGGGATATCAACAACGATGGTTTAGCAGATGTTTACTTAACCGCTAACCAGTTGCCTAATAGATTATTTCTCAATCAAGGAGACTTTTCCTTTAAAGACATTACTGCAACTGCTGGAGTAGCCGGTGAAAAAGCCTGGTCAACAGGCGTTACCATGGTTGACATTAATGCAGACGGTTTGATGGATATCTATGTTTGTAATTCTGGAGATGTAAAAGGCGATAACAAACAAAGTGAACTCTTCATCAATAATGGAGACCTCACTTTTACAGAAAAAGCAGCAGAGTACGGTTTAGCCGATCCCGGTTATTCTACCCACGCAACCTTTTTTGACTACGATAAAGATGGAGATTTAGATGCCTATTTACTAAACAACTCCTATCAAGCAATCGGTAGTTTTGATTTAAGACGAAATGAACGCCCAAAGCGTGACGAGCTAGGTGGGGATAAATTGATGGAAAACCAAAATGGGATTTTTGTTGATGTAAGTGAAAAAGCAGGAATTTATGGAAGTGTAATTGGTTTTGGACTTGGGGTTAGTGTTGGTGATGTCAATAACGATGGATGGGAAGATATTTTCGTTTCTAATGATTTTTTTGAAAGAGATTACCTCTACCTCAATCAACAAGATGGTACTTTTAAAGAAACCCTTACCGATCAAATGCGTTCGATTAGTGGTGCTTCTATGGGCGCAGATATGGCTGATCTAAACAACGATGGGTACAATGATATTTTTGTGACAGAAATGTTACCCTCTGATTATCAGCGTTTAAAAACAGTTACCACTTTTGAAGACTGGAACAAGTACCAATACAATGTAAAAAATGGCTACCACCATCAATTCACAAGAAATATGCTTCATTTAAACAATGGAGACGATTCTTTTAGTGAGATAGGACGCTGGGCTGGCATTGAAGCTTCTGATTGGAGTTGGGGAGCCCTGTTTTTTGATATGGATAACGATGGTTATAAAGACCTTTTTATTGCAAATGGAATCTATCAAGATTTAACCGATCAAGACTATCTGCAGTATGTTGCGAGTGAAGAGGTGATCAAATCGATTGTCTCAAATAATCAAGTAGACTATGCTCGTTTGATCGATATTATTCCATCCAATAAAGTCCCTAATCACGCCTATAAAAACACAGGGGAGTTAGGCTTTGAAAAT
Source organism: Candidatus Arcticimaribacter sp. (assembly GCA_965658115.1). Lineage (GTDB taxonomy): Bacteria > Bacteroidota > Bacteroidia > Flavobacteriales > Flavobacteriaceae > Arcticimaribacter. The sequence continues at coordinate 21,506 of CBFHRA010000001.1, forward strand.
TTTGATGTCTCTGGACTCGATCTACCTAGTTTCTCAAACGGATCTGCTTATGGCGATCTAGACAACGATGGCGATTTAGATCTAATTGTTAATAATGTAAATATGCCGCTTTTTGTGTTTAAGAACAATGCAGATAAAAACGGCAATAACTACCTTAAAGTGTCCTTAAAAGGACCCAAAACAAACCCTAATGCTATCGGAGCTAAGATAAAAGTAACCACTTCGTTTGGAGAATTGTTTCAAGAAGTACAACCGGTACGTGGATTTCAATCCAGTATGGAAGTTATTTCTACCATTGGAATTGGAAAAGATAGTATAGTAAATGTATTGGTGCAATGGCCCTCTGGAAAATCAACGCAATTAGACGCTGTAGCCCCTAATCAATTGATTAGTCTTAATGTTCAAGATGCGGTTAAAACAAATCAACTTGATGAATCAAAAACACAATTGTTTACCCAGGCTAAAACACCAAATGCAATACATATCGAAAATAACTTTGTTGATTTTCATAGAGAGCGACTAAATTATCATATGTTAAGCACCCAAGGACCAAAAATCTCTTTCGCAGATTTTAATCAAGATGGTGAAAATGAAATGTTGTTCCCGGGGGCAAAAGGCTACCCTACGCAAATTCTTGTAAAGACAAATAAAGGCTGGGTTGCTGATCAGCGCAATCAAGCGCTCTTTGAAAAAATAAGAGATATTGAACATACAAATTCGGCAATTTTTGATGTTGATCAAGATGGAGATCAAGATATCATTATGATTTCTGGTAGTGTGGAGACGTCTATTTATGCTACTTCATTACTGGATCATGTGTTGATTAATCAAGGCGACGGTATATTTACCCTTAGCGATCAATATTTACCCAATAATAAAGCTAAAATTAACACCCAGGCAGTCGCTCAAGCGGATGTTGATAATGATGGAGACATCGATTTATTTATCGGCGAGCGATCAAAGGTAGGTGGTTATGGTTTGCCGGGTTCAGGTTTTCTTTTATTGAATGATGGTGAAGGTAATTTTACAGACCAAACAGCAACAGCTGCTCCAGCGCTACAAAACATCGGGATGATTACCGCAGCAGTTTTCTATGATTTTGACGAAGATAACGATCAAGACCTTGTCCTTACTGGGGAATATATGGGACTTCATTTCTTTGAAAACAACGCAGGTAATTTTAGCCCATTAAAACATCCTTTAACCCAAATGAAAGGATGGTGGAACACCATCCATTTGGTTGACTTTGATCAAGATGGTAAGAAAGATTTAATTGTTGGGAATCACGGAACAAATAGCAGATTTAAAACCAGTAAAGAGGCGCCCATCAAGTTGTATTTCAACGATTTTGACAGCAATGGCTCTGGAGAAGGAATACTGGTTTCAACACAAAGCGATGGAAAAGAATACCCTTTTGCATTACGCCACAATTTGATTGATCAAATGAAGAGTCTCAAAAAGAAGTTTCCCAATTTTGACTCTTTTAAAAATGCTGATATCACGCAAATATTTGATGCAAATGCTTTAAATCAAGCTTTAGTACTCAAAGTAAATGAGTTTAAAACCATGGCGTTTAAGAACACTGGGAATTTTACTTTTGAAGCCATTGAATTGCCAAAGCAAGTTCAATTTAGTCCAGTTTATGCAGTTAATCATGGGGATTTTGATGCAGATGGAGATATTGATTTACTTTTTGGAGGAAACCTTTATCGCACTAAGCCAGAAGTAGGAAGCTATGATGCGAGTTATGGGGTCTTTTTAGAAAATACACCAGAAGGATTCCTGTTTCACCCTGGTGGAAAAGGCTTTAGTGTAAAAGGAGAAATTAGATCAATAGAAATTAACGATAACACCATATGGGTGGGGCGAAATAATGACACCATTAGCGCCTTTAGATTTTAGTCGAAATGAAGAAATATGTACTGTTATCGCTTGTTGTAAGCGTATTGATAAGCTGTCAATCAAGTCAAGAAAAAATTGACCCTGCCATCCCTTTTGAAGAGCTAAATTCAGAACAGACTGGGATTGATTTTGCAAACCAACTTACCTATAAACCCTATATGAATATCATCGAGTATCTCTACTACTATAATGGTGGAGGGGTCGCAGTAGGGGATATCAATAACGACGGACTAGAGGATCTCTATTTCTCTGCAAATCAATTGCCAGATCGTCTGTATTTGAATTTAGGGAATATGAAGTTTGTCGATATTTCTAAGCAAGCAGGATTGAGTCCATTACCTACTTGGTCAAACGGAGTCTCTATGGAAGACATCAATAACGATGGCTACTTAGATATATATGTAAGTAAGGTTCCCTTAAAAGGGCTTTTTCAAAACAAACAGCAAACCAATTTATTGTACCTCAATAACGGTGACGAAACCTTTTCAGAAGTTGCAGCAGATTATGGTGTGGATTTTAGTGGTTTTTCAACACAAGCCGCTTTTCTAGATTATGATCAAGATGGCGATTTAGACATGTATCTTCTCAACCACGCAGTACACTCCGTACGCAGTTATGGAACGACAAAAAAGCGCAGCGAGAAAGATTCAATCTCTGGAGATCGCTTTTATAAAAATCTCTTGGTTGAGGGTGAAAATAGGTTTGAAGATGTAACAGATCAAGTAGGGATTTACAATAGTCCCTTAGGCTATGGCCTTGCCATTACAACCACAGATATTAATAACGATGGCTGGATGGATCTTTATATCGGGAATGATTTTCACGAAAATGATTACCTCTATATCAATAATCAAGATGGAACCTTTAAAGAATCCTTCACCCAGTACTTCAAGCATAGTACACGCTTTACAATGGGGGTTGATGTTGCCGATTTAAACAACGATGGTGAACTGGATATTTTTGCGACAGATATGATGCCCTTTGATGCTTCAATCGCGCTTAAATCTGGTGGAGAAGACGCAAATAAAGTTACAAAAATCAAAGCCGACTTTGGGTTTGAACCTCAATATTCTAGAAACCACCTTTTTTTAAAGAAACCTTATGGTGACTTTGCAGAGGTGGCAGTGTTTTCACAAACCCACGCTACCGATTGGAGTTGGTCCATCTTGATGCAAGATTTTGACAATGATGGTAATAATGACCTTTATGTGTCAAATGGGATTGTAAAAAGACCCAATGACTTAGACTATATCAATTATCTCAGTAACAGTAATTATGGCAATTTTGTAGCCACAAAGCAAAACGAGATGAAAGAGGAATTGATCAATCAAATGCCTACGCTCGAAATCCCTAATTTGTTATTTAAGAATGAAGGAAACCTAAAGTTTAGCTCTCTAGAAAAAGCAAAAGTGAGTAAACCCTCTTATACGAATGGTTCTGCTTATAGTGACTTAGACAACGATGGCGATTTAGATTTAGTACTTAACAATCTCAATGCAACAGCAAGTATCTTAGAAAATAAAAGCACAGATTCCTTAAAAAGTTTATCGGTGCAATTAAAAGCTGCAGTTACTACTGGGGCAAGGGTAAAGTTGTATCAAAATGGTCAAGTCCAGGTCAAAGAGGCTGTTTCTACCCGCGGTTTTCAGTCGGCGTCCACAAAGCGAATTCATTTTGGTCTTGGGAGTCAATCAGCAGATTCTATACAAGTCAGATGGCCCAATAATACGGTGCAAACTATAGTTGGACCATTTTCTTCACAAGTAAGTATAGCGCAATCTGCCGCTGTGATTAAAGGCGAAGTTCCAAAAAAACAATCAGACTATAATTTAAGTGTTTTGCCCTTTAAACACGAAGAAGATATCTATCTCGATTATGAACGAGAACAATTAATTCCTGAAAAACTCTCTGCCGAAGGTCCTTCAAATTTAACAGAAGATTTTAACGGTGATGGAATTCTTGATCTTTATATTGGAGGAGCACGTTATCGGGATGCAAAAGTGTATCTAGGGAACAAACAAGGCGGTTTTGATCTAGTAAGCATTAAGGACTTTAGGATCGATCAAAAATATGAAGACGTTGATGCTACGGCAGTAGATATTGACAATGATGGGGATCTAGATCTTTATGTGGTTAGCGGTGGAAATGATTTTATGCAACAAGACGACTACTTGATGGATAGAATTTATCTCAATGATGGTAATGGTGTTTTCTATCGTATGAAAGTCTTTTTACCCCAAACCAATGGTAGCAGTGTTACCGCACACGATTTTAATCAAGATGGCTATATAGACTTTTTTGTAGGAGCAAGATCTATTCCTGGAGGATATGGACTAAGCCCAGTGAGCTTTATTATAAAAAACAATGGAGACGGAACCATGGAACCCTTCTGGCAAGGACAGTTAGGGATGGTGACAGATGCGCTTTGGCATAATGTGGATGAGGACCCAGCGCTAGAGCTGGTTGCTGTAGGAGACTGGATGGCCCCCTTAATTTTAGATCAACAAGAAGATCAACAGTTTAAAGTAGATCAATTAAAAGGGGCAGAAAACCTTTTTGGATTTTGGAAAACCATTGCTCTTGCTGACTTAAATGGAGACAAGCAAGACGATTTAGTGCTAGGAAACATCGGTGAAAACACCAAACTTTTTGCCACAGAAGAAACCCCTGTTTTCTTATACCTCGACGATTTTGACAAAAATGAACAACTCGATCCAGTGATCTTTTATAATTTCTTTGGTCGTTATCGACCTTTAAACACAAAGAACGATTTACAAGGGCAAATGCCTATGATTAAAAAACGTTTTCCTAATTATAAGAAATTTAGCGAAGTACAAACCATTAAAGACCTAACTGGTTTTGAAGAGAAAGATATTCTTGAAATCAAAAAAGTAAATACCACCGCTTCTTTAGCATTGATAAAAGAACAGGGCAAATATGTTGCCCAAAAATTACCCCAAGAAGCTCAATACAGCAGCATTAGAGATTTCTATTGGGATCAAAGCAAAAAGCAGCTTTTTTATGTAGGCAATGCACAAGAATTCGTCACCGAAATAGGAAATGCAGCAGCTAACCCAGGGGGAGTAATTTCAGTGGGGTCAAACGAGGCATTTCGCTTAGCACATCAAGCTTTTTTACCTCTACCAGTTCGTTTTAATATGCGAAGTATAAAGCCTTTAGGAAAAGATTCATTTCTTTTACTGACCAATAATGATTATGTTTACCTGCTAAATGATCGCCAAAATGATTAAACAAACCTACTTTTTTGTCATAGCTCTTCTGATAATTGGATGTAGCCCAAACGAACAGTACAAAACAGAGATACAAGATCCAGAACTTTTCCAGTCTGCTGTAAAAAACCTTTCTGATATTATTGTATATGATATCTTTTCTCCGCCCGTGGCTTCAAGAGTCTATATGTATCCCACAATTGCGGCCTATGAAATCATGGCACAAGCAAAGCCGACCCAATATAATTCGCTAGCAAAGCAGTTAAATGGTTTAGGCGAAGCGCCAAAAATACTAGATAATGCCAATCCAGAATTATCGGCGATTTATGCCTATAACATCATTGGTAAAACCTTGATCTTCTCTGAAGATAAGATGGAAGCTTATCAAGAAAAACTAGATCAAAAAGTCAAAGATATGGGCGTGCCTAGATCGGTGCGAAAAGCATCTATGACTTATGCGCAGTCTATGGCAGATCACATTCTTGCATGGGCTAGCAAAGACCTATACAATCAAACCAGAACTTACCCTAAGTACACCATCTTAGAGGGAGAAAAGTTTTGGAAACCAACTCCCCCAGATTATATGGACGGGATTGAACCCCACTGGAATAAAATTCGCACCCTAGTCTTAGACTCGGCTAATCAATATCAACCTAAAGCTCCTTTAGCTTTTGATTTAACAAAGGGCAGCCCTTTCCAAACCCAATTACAAGAGGTATATGAAATTGGAGAAGGCTTAACGGATGAGCAAGTTGAAATTGCAAAATTTTGGGACTGTAATCCCTATGTGACTCACCATAGAGGTCATGCCATGTTTGCCACAAAAAAGATTACTCCTGGAGGGCACTGGATCGGGATTACTGCGATCGCCACCAGAAAAGCACAAAGCGATTTTGCCGCAACCATCAATGCGTACACCCATGTGAGTGTGGCGCTATTTGACGCTTTTATTAGCTGTTGGGATGAAAAATGGAATACCCTGGTGGTGCGCCCAGAAACCCTGATTAACAAGCATTATGACGAAGAGTGGTTACCCTTACTACAAACACCACCTTTCCCAGAATACACCAGTGGTCACTCTGTTATTTCACGTGCCTCTGCGGTTGTATTGACTAAATTATACGGAGATAATTTCGCTTTTAAAGACACCACAGAGGTGGCTTTTGGCTTACCTGTTCGCTCGTATAAATCGTTTATTCACGCTTCTGAAGAAGCAGCAATTTCACGATTATATGGTGGGATTCACTATATGATGGCGATCGAAGAAGGTGTTGCACAAGGGAATAAAGTAGGTGAACATATCGCCAAAAGATTACAAACCCAAATTGAACCAACTCAACTCGCTTCAACCAAATAATTAAACAATGGAAAAAAGACAACTCTCCTTTGGCCAGATTCTAACTATGAATTTTGGCTTCTTTGGGGTGCAATTTAGCTTTGGTTTACAGCAAAGTAATATGAGCGCTATTTACAAATACCTTGGCGCAAATGAGGCAGAATTGCCCATGCTTTGGTTAGCCGGTCCTGTAACTGGACTTTTGGTTCAACCCGTTATTGGGGCAATTAGTGATGGGACTTGGTCCCCTAAATTTGGTCGTAGAAAACCCTTCTTTCTCATTGGGGCAATTGTCGCTAGTTTAGCCTTAATCGCCATGCCTTTTTCTAGTTCGATCTGGATGGCAGCGAGTTTGCTTTGGATTCTCGATGCAGCGAATAATATTGCTCTAGAGCCCTATCGCGCATTTATTTCAGACAAACTTCCAGAGAAGCAATACTCTCTAGGCTTTTTAATGCAGAGTTTCTTTACTGGATTAGGAACAACTTTAGCCAACTTCACACCTGCTATTCTAGTTTCTTTAGGGATTCTCGCCATGAGTGATAAAATGGATAACGGTATCCCCGTTTCGACTTATTGGGCTTTTGGAATTGGTGCCATTGCTTCTACCGCAACTATTTTAGTAACGGTTTTAACGACTTCAGAATATCCACCAACAGAAGAAGAGTTAGCAAAGTTAGAAGCAGACAAAGAAAAAGGAAGCCTATTTAAACGTACCTGGGAAGAGATCGTGGAAGCTTTTAAAGAAATGCCCACCACCATGAAACAACTTATTCCTGTGATGTTTTTCCCGTGGTATGCTATGTTCTGTTATTGGCAATACTTAACCTCGGCATTATCGATGTCTTTGTACAATACAACAGATCCAGAGAGCAGCTTTTTTAACCAAGCGCAACTTTTAACGGGGAATCTTAATGGAACCTATAATATTATTTGTTTCTCCATTGCTTTTGCTTTAATTCCTATCGCACAAAAACTGGGCGCAAAGCGTTTGCATTTTGTCAGTCTAGCGATTGGGGGAATAGGACTGCTTTGCATGCCTTTGTTAAATGATACAGATTTACTTTTTACCCTTCCTTTTGGGAGTGGGATTGAGGTATCACAGATATATCTCTTTTCTTTTGGTTTAGGGATTACATGGGCCTCGATGATGGCAATGCCATATCAAATGCTCGCTGCTTCTATCCCTAAAGATAAGACAGGCGTTTATATGGGTATATTCAATATGTTTATTGTGATCCCCATGATTATTCAAATCTTTTCAATGCAGTATTTTGTCTACGATCTATTAGGGAATAATCCTATTAATGTGATACGTCTAGCAGGTGCCTTTTTAATCATTGGAGGGATTTTCTCTCTCTTTGTCAAGGAAAAAGAAGCGGTCTAATCCATAAGACTTCATAATCAATACAAGGGCGGTCTTTTGACCGCCTTTTTTAATTAAACAACTATAAATCATAATTATAGTAAGTAATTATTAAAACAATAACGTCTAATTTATCAATTTCGAAAACGTTTTAGGTCAAGCAAAATTGATTTTTATTACTTCATTTGCGTGTCTATAGCTTAAAGCGTTCTATTTTCCCTTAACCAAATTTTATAAATGAAGTCAAAAATGCCTACTGCGAGCTCATATTGAGCAATTCCTTTCCCACTTAATTGTTACGCTTATTGCAGTGCATTCTTGTGCTTTTTTACAAAGTTTGGCCACACTACATTGATTTTATGATTTAAGAGTTTTAACGAATAAATCGAATCAACTAAGTATGAAAAACAAGTATGTAAAAACACTGTTTCTCCTATTGCTCTTTATTGGAGTAGTGGGATCTGCTCAAACGGTCTCTGGACTGGTCACGAGCGATGATGGACCCTTACCTGGGGCCACAGTAATTGTAAAGGGCACCAACAACGGTACCACAGCAGACTTTGATGGGAATTTTACCATTAATGCCGCATCAGATGATGTTTTAGTCGTTTCCTTTGTGGGCTTTGAATCCCAAGAAATTGCGGTAGATGGTCAAGACCAAATCACCATTTTTCTTGCGCCAGACAATGAACTAGACGAAGTAGTTGTCACGGGTTATGGTTCTCAAAAGAAGAAAGAAATTACTTCTGCTGTAGCGGTAGTTAGCGAAGAAGAATTTAACAAAGGAACCATCAACACTGCCACCGAACTTTTGCAAGGGAAAGTAGCCGGATTGAGTATTTATAACCGTGGAGGTAATCCTAATGGATCACCGATCATACGTTTAAGAGGTTTATCCAGCATTGGGTCTAATATTCAACCTTTAGTAGTTATTGATGGAATTGTCGGGGGATCTTTAGAGAATTTGGACCCTAATGATATTGAATCTATCAATGTTTTAAAAGATGGTTCTGCCGCTGCAATTTATGGAACGCGTGGATCATCTGGGGTGATTTTAGTGACCACTAAAAAAGGGAAAAACAAACGGACAGAGTTCAACTACAACGGTCAGTTTTCTACCGCTTCCCCCTTTGATACAGTCAGTGTTCTTTCTCCAGAAGAATTTGTTGCCGCAGGAGGAACAGATTTAGGGAATAAAACAGACTGGACGCAAGAAGTCATTCGTTCGACCTTTACCCATATTCACAACTTTTCTGCCTCTGGAGGACATCACGATACCACCTATCGTATTGCCGCTAACTTAAGAGATGTAGAAGGAATTTTACAGAATTCTGGTTTTGAACAGTTCAATGCAAGAGCAAACTTCAGTTCTGTTGCTTTTAACGACCGTTTACGTATCGACTTTAATAGCTCTTTTACCCGAAGAGATCAAGACAATGGCTTTTCAGAAGCCTTACGCTATGCGATATTATACAACCCTACTGCACCCATCTATGGGGCAGATTCTCCCTTTCCTTTTAACTCAGAACAGTTTGGAGGATACTTTGAATCCCTAGGGCTCTTTGATGCTTTTAACCCTGTATCTATTGTCAATCAAAATCAAAATACCGGGAATCGTTTAGAATTTAACTACGGCTTGAATTTAAACTATCGCTTTTCAGACAGCTTCTCGGCTAACTTTAATTTAGCTCAGCAGGAAAGTAAATATTCCAATAAAATCTATTACCCGACCACTTCTCACTTTAGAGGAAACGCCACTTCCCCTATTCGTAAAGGAAGGGCAGATTTATTTGAAGAGAAGAATCGTTTTAAACTCGCAGAATTATACGGAACCTATAGCGATACCTTTGATCAAGTAGATTTAACCTTTACTGGGGGCTATTCATTCCAGCAATTTAATAATGAAGACTTTTTCATTAGTTTACAAGACTTTCCAGATAATTCAATCAATTATGCTAATGCGATTGAAGCTTCTCAAGATTTAAATACTGATCAAAATATTAATGCCAACAGCAATATTTCACCTGATGAGCGGATCATTGCCTTTTTTGGACGTTTAAACTTGACCATTGATGAAGGGATTTTTGTGAATGCTTCAATAAGACAAGAGGGTTTGAGTAAGCTAGGGGAAAATAATCGTTGGGGTTCCTTTCCCTCTTTTGGCGCAGGGGTGGATTTAAACCGTTACCTTGAATTTAACAATGTGGATTTATTAAAAATTCGTGTTGGTTATGGAGTAACCGGCTCTTTACCTAGAGACAATGGTTTATTCCTTGACGGAAGAGAAATTTCTGAAAATTCACCTGGAGGCGGTTTTGCAACGCGATTAAATCGAGTTGGTAATCCCGACTTAAAATGGGAAGAAAAAGGAGAATTAAATTTAGGGATTGAATTTGCTACCCCTAGATTATCCGCTACCCTTGACCTGTATAATCGGGATATCAAAGATTTTATTCTGTTAAGAACAATTGAAGCTATCGGTGGGGTAGACAAGCAGTTCCAAAATGCAGGAAACATCAATACCAAAGGGCTTGAATTATCGGTTAACTATGATATAGTTGATCAAGATAATATCACCTATAACGCAGGAGTTGTCTTATCCAGTTATGAATCTGTTTTAGAAGATTATATTTTAGATCGGGAGGTAAGGTCAAACCTAGGTGCTCCTGGGCAAAATTCCACTCCTCTTGTAAGGGTCTTTAAAGGAGAACCTATTGGACAAATCTGGGGTCCTGTATTTGAAGGAGTTCAAGATGGGAACCCTGTCTTTAGTGATCTCAATGGAGATGGTGTGCTAAAGACAGATTCTGGAAATGCCCTTGATGATGATGTAGATTTTGCTGTTTTAGGAAACGGGATTCCTGATCTAGAACTAGGGTGGACCAATCAATTAACGGTAGGAGATTGGAGTTTTAATGCCTTCTTTAGGGCCGCCTTTGGGCACAGTTTGGTAAATACCTTCCGCGCCTTTTACGAGCCGCGTTTAGCTTCTCAATCTTCTTACAATTATGTTACCACAGATCTAGCAGTTGATGGTTTAACCACTGCCCGTTTTAGTTCCCTTTATGTAGAAAAAGCAGACTTCTTTAAGTTAGACAATGCTACTGTTAATTACAGTTTTGATACGTCTAACTGGGCAGGAATCGATGGCTTAAACCTTTCTCTCAGTGGACAAAACCTTTTTATAATTTCAAATTATACAGGCCTTGATCCAGAACCTTCAATCCAAGATGCGGGAGCAGCTGGTAATGGGGACGAAATTGACATCAATAATCCTGATGTACTATCCCCCGGGATCGATCGAAGAACGAATTATTTCGCTTCCCGCACTTTTACCCTTGGCGTAAACTTAAAATTTTAATCAGATGAAAATGAAAAACATAAAAAATCGATTATATCTTCTGTTACTTCTATTGCTCACCCTAGTGGCTTGTACAGAATTTGATGATACCCTTCCTGGACAATTTACCACAGATATAAATGTTCCTGGAACTCAAACTGGTGGAGGAGACGATGCTGTTGCTCCAGGTGATGGACTAACAGGTGCTTATGCGCAATTGCGAGACGCGGGTACGGCCAACCATGGCGGTTACTTTTCGGTTCAAGGTTTACCCTCTGACGAAATGCTGATCGCTGCCAAAGGGGGCGACTGGTTTGATGGTGGGATTTTAATTCAACTGCACCGTCATACCTATACTCCTTCCCATGGCTTTATCAATGGGACCTGGGTGCAAACCTATGCAGCCATTAACGCAGCAAATGAAGTATTAGCTGGTTCTTTGGATGCAAATCAAACGGCCCAAGTAAAAGCCTTACGCGCTTATTTTTACTGGCGATTACTCGATTTATACGGGCGGGTAAAATTAATTACTATTCCAGACACAGATGCACCACAATCTTCTCGTCAAGAGGTATTTAATTTTGTTGAAAGTGAATTATTAGCTGCTTTAGGGGTTACCGCCATTACTGGGAGCCTAGATTTAAGTGGGAGTCCTTTAGGCTCTGCCAAAAGTGAATTCCGTATCAACCGTTTTGCTGCATTAGGGATGTTAGCCAAGCTGTACCTTAATGCCGAGGTATATTCTGGCGCACCGCGTTATCAAGAAGCAGCTTGGGCAGCGGGCTATATTATCGACAACGGTCCTTATGAATTATGTGGACAAGGTTGTACTGTGACCAACTTAGGACGTCGTCCTGGGGTGGCGTCTGACCCTGCTAATCTAGAAGGCTATGCGGCAGTATTTGCCCCTAATAATGGTGGAAACCCAGAGCATATCTTTTCTGTCAATTATGACGAGGCGACAGGAGGAGGAATGAATTTCTCTCAAATGACCTTACATTATGCTTCTCAGTTTACCTGGAATTTGCAGGATCAGCCATGGAATGGTTATGCTGCTGTTGAGGATTTTTATAATTCTTATGAGGATAGTGATGTGCGAAAAGCAGCTAATTTTATTGCAGGACCACAGTTAGATTTTCAAGGTTCTGCCGTACTAGATTATGCGACAGACGATGACGAGATTCCCTTAAATTTCACCCCACAAATCAATGAATTAGAACCCAATTCCTTACGGGAAGCGGGAGCGCGTTTAGGAAAATTTAGCTTTAAGCAGTTTGGTCGTCCAGACATGGATAACAATTTCCCTATAGTACGTCTAGGGGAGATCTATTTGATACGCGCAGAGGCCTTAGCCAGAAATGGAAATGATTGGAGTCTTGCTTTACCAGATACAAACACCATCCGTGCAAGAGCTGGCGTAAGCGCCTATACAAGTTTAAATGCAGAAGAATTTTTAGAAGAACGCGGGAGAGAAATGTTCCAAGAATCTTCTAGGAGAACAGATCTAATTCGCTTTGGAAAATACGGTGATATTTGGTGGGAAAAGCCAGTATCAGAAGCTTTTAAAACAGTTTTTCCCATTCCTTTTGAACAAATTCAAGCAAGTGATGGCAGCCTTACTCAAAATGACGGTTATTAAAGGTTGAGATTTAAATTGAATAAAGACTCCCCAATTTGGGGAGTCTTTTTTTTTATTTCATAGGGTCTATTAAAAAGGACTTCCTACATTTGTTATAAGCACATAACCATGAGTAAAGAAAACAACCGCAGGGAGGCTTTAGTTTATCACGCGAAACCTCGTCCTGGAAAGATAGAAGTAGTCCCCACAAAAAAATATGCAACCCAGCGAGATTTAGCTTTAGCTTATTCCCCTGGAGTTGCGATTCCTTGTTTAGAAATAGACAAAGAGGTTGAAAACGTTTATAAATATACTAATAAGGGAAACCTTGTTGCCGTAATTTCAAATGGAACCGCTGTTTTAGGTTTAGGAGATATCGGCCCAGAAGCATCTAAGCCAGTGATGGAAGGGAAAGGACTCCTTTTCAAAATATTTGCCGGGATTGATGTTTTTGATATTGAGGTAGACACCAAAAATACCGAAGAGTTTATCGCTGCAGTGAAGGCGATTGCTCCCACCTTTGGCGGAATCAACTTAGAAGATATCAAAGCGCCAGAAGCTTTTGAAATTGAAAGACGGCTAAAAGAAGAGCTAGACATTCCAGTGATGCACGATGATCAACACGGGACCGCTATTATCTCTTGTGCGGCCTTGTTAAACGCTTTAGAGTTATCCAATAAAAAGATAGAAGAGGTGCGTATTGTGATTTCTGGTGCCGGGGCAGCAGCAGTTTCTTGCACGCGTTTGTATAAAGCATTTGGAGCTAAAGCCAAAAATATTGTCATGACAGACAGTAAAGGTGTGATTCGAAAAGATCGTGAAACCCTCACGCCAGAAAAGGCAGAGTTTGCCACTGATCTCGACCTGCATAGCCTTGAAGACGCGATGAATAACGCTGACGTCTTTATCGGCTTATCGATGGCCAATATTGTCACCCCAGAAATGTTGATTTCTATGGCGAAAAACCCCATTGTTTTTGCCATGGCCAATCCAGATCCTGAAATTGCCTACGATCTTGCCTGTTCTACCAGAGAGGATATTTTAATGGCAACAGGTCGTTCAGACCACCCTAATCAGGTGAATAATGTTTTAGGCTTTCCATTTATCTTTAGGGGAGCACTAGACGTTCGCGCTACTGCCATTAACGAAGCGATGAAAATGGCGGCTGTTAAAGCATTAGCAGAATTGACAAAAAAACCCGTGCCAGAACAAGTTAACCTCGCTTATAATGAAACTCGTTTGAGCTTTGGTCGTGATTATATCATCCCAAAACCCTTTGACCCGCGATTAATTGTTGAGGTTCCTTTAGCTGTGGCAAAAGCAGCGATGGAATCTGGTATCGCAAAAGAACCCATAGAAGATTGGGATCGTTATAGCGAAGAATTAGCCGCGAGAACCGGGAGTGAACAAAAAACCTTAAGGGTATTACACCACCGCGCAAAACAAGATCCTAAAAAGCTAGTTTTTGCCGAAGCAGACCAACTCGATGTTTTAAAAGCTGCTCAGATTGTTAAAGAAGAAGGGATTGCAGATCCCATTCTTTTAGGACGAAAAGAAGTCATTATCGATTTGATGGAGTCCATTGATTTTGATCAAGATTCCGTTCAAATTCTTGACCCAAAAAGCATGGAGGAGCGCGAGATTAAAAATCATTATGCGAACCTCTATTGGGAAAATCAAAAGCGCAAAGGGGTAACCGAATACGAGGCAAAGTCTGTCATGCGCGAGCGAAATTACTTCGCTTCCATGATGGTTAAAACGGGCGATGCAGACGCTATGCTCTCTGGATATTCAAGAAACTATGCTTCTGTGGTAAAGCCTGTTATGAGTATTATAGGCAAAGCCAAAGGAGTGACTCGAATCGCCGCCACAAACATGATGTTGACAGATAGAGGTCCGTTGTTTTTATCAGATACCTCGATTAACATTGACCCTACGGCCAAAGAGTTGGCTAAAATCGCTTATATGAATGCGCAAGTAGTAGAAATGTTTGGGTTTAAACCAGTCACTGCTATGATAACCTTTGCCAATTTTGGTGCGTCTAAGCACCCAGGAGTAAAAAAGGTAAGTGATGCGGTAGATTATTTACACCGTTATTATCCAGACCTAGAAGTCGATGGACCCTTACAATCAGATTTTGCTTTAAATAAAGAAATGCTGGCAGAGAAGTTTCCCTTTTCAGAATTGGTCAAAAAGAATGTAAACACCCTGATTTTCCCTAATCTTGAGTCGGCTAATATTACTTATAAATTATTAAAAGAGCTCAATGGAGCGCAATCTGTAGGGCCTATTTTATTGGGTCTAGAAAAGGCGGTACACGTTTTACAATTAGGAGCCAGTGTGGATGAAATGGTCAATATGGCTGCCGTTGCAGTAGTTGATGCCCAGCAAAAACAGCTAAACAAGCAGCTATGATCACACAATTACAGGGTCGATTAATTGAGAAAAACCCCACCTATGTGGTCATTGATTGTCATGGCGTGGGCTATGAAGTTAATATCTCTTTGCATACTTATGGCATGATCGGTTCAGATGAAAATATTCGTTTGTATACCCATCTGCAAATCAGAGAAGATGCCCATACGCTCTATGGTTTTTACCAACCCATGGAACGCAGTATTTTTCGTTTGTTAATTTCTATTTCGGGGATTGGAGCAAGTATTGCTCGAACAATGTTATCCTCTATGACTCCCACAGAAATTCAGCAAGCCATCGTACACGAAGATTTAGCCGCGATTAAGGCTGTAAAAGGGATTGGTTTAAAAACCGCTCAAAGGGTTTTAATTGAACTGAAAGACAAAATTCAAAATGTGGCTGGAATGGACGAAATTCCTGCCCTTAAAAGCAATACAATCAAAGAAGAAACGTTATCAGCATTAGAGGTTCTTGGTTACCCTAGAAGGCAAGCCGAGAAAGTAATTGATAACATCATTCAAAGTGCCCCAGATAGTTCTGTTGAAGAACTCATCAAACAAGCTTTGAATAAATTGTAAATAACCTTTGATTGACCAAAAAAAAGCGGACTTAAAACACCTACACTTTTTTCTTTTACTCACGCTATTGTTGGGAGTAGGGAGTGTGAAAAGTTATGGCCAAGACCCCACCATAGAAGCTAATGAGTTGGGGAGAATCGCTTTGCCTCAAACACAAGATATCACCTCTTTTTACACCTATGATCCAGAGCAGGATGTTTATATCTTCTCTGCTTCTATTGCCGATTTTCCCATTGGGACCCCTTTAGTCCTAACCCCTAAAGAATTTGAAAAGCGGGTGCTTAAAGATCAAATGAACGCGTATTTCCAAGAAAAAATCACCATTATTGGAAAAAATAATGTGCAAAATAGCGAAGCACAAAAAGACCTGCTCCCCGAGTTATATGTCAATTCAAAGTTTTTTTCTTCCATCTTTGGTAGTAACGAAATTGATGTTCAACCTCAGGGTTCGATAGGAATTGATTTAGGCGTGCGCTATCAAAAGACGGATAATCCCTCTTTTTCTCCGCGCAATAGGAGAAACTTTGGATTTGATTTTGATCAGCGTATTAGTCTTAGTCTTCTGGGCTCCATTGGCGAACGCCTTCAAATCACAGCCAACTATGACACAGAATCTACCTTTGATTTTCAAAACCTGGTAAAACTTCAATTTAATCCTCCTAAAGTCAATGATCTAAAAAGTTATTTGCCAGAGTCTTTGACGAATACGGTCGATGATATAGAACAAAAAGGCGCAAAATTAAACGAGCGTTTCAATCAAGTAAAAGGCAAAGTTGAGGATGTAAAAGGAAAGTTACAGTCGCTACAAGATAAAGCGAATAATCTGCAAGGTACGGTGGGGAATTATAAGAATAAGATCAATGATTTCTTAAACAAGCCCGCTTCTGAAGATGCGATATTACAAAACATCGATATTGGAAATATCAATATGCCCTTGAACAGTACCTTGATTTCTGGGGCGCAAAGTTTGATGGGGGTAAAAGCGCAGTTAAAATTTGGACGGACTAATATCACCGGGGTATTTGCTGAACAACGCTCGCAAAGTCAATCTGTTATCGCGCAAGGAGGCGGCGCTTTACAAGAGTTTTCTGTTTTTGCACTGGATTATGAAGCAGATCGTCACTTCTTTTTAGCGCATTATTTTAGGGATAATTACGACCGTTTTTTACAAACCTATCCTTACATCAATTCACCCATCCAAATTACCAGAGTTGAGGTGTGGATCACCAACCGTCAATCCCAGGTGAATAATATTCGAAACATTGTCGCTTTGCAAGATTTAGGAGAGTCAAACCCCAACAGGACAAAGCTAGGACAGCTAAATACAAGCTTTTTTAATTCTCCTTTACCCAATGGCATTCCTGCAAATAAAGCTAATAAACTAGACCCAGAAAAAATTAGTGCGGGTTCTTTTATTACAGAGGGAATTAGAGATGTGGGAACTTTATCTCAATCCTTTGGTGCCCTCAATGGACAAGTACAAGAAGGTTTTGATTATGCCTTTTTAGAGAGCGCTCGAAAGTTAGACCCTTCAGAATACAATTTGCATCCACAATTGGGATACATCTCTCTTAATCAACGATTGAGTAATGATGAGATTTTAGGAGTTGCATTTCAATTTACCTATAACGGGGAAGTGTATCAGGTAGGAGAATTTGCCAATGGAGGCGTTGCAGGAACAAGTATTGATCCCACAACTGCAAATACAGCTGTCCCGCAGGTAGAAACAAATAACCTAGTGGTAAAAATGTTAAAGAGTAGTTTAACAGATGTGCGTCAACCAGTGTGGAATTTGATGATGAAAAACATCTATAACACTGGGGCATTTCAATTAGAACAAGAAGATTTTAGATTAAATATTCTCTACACCGATCCTTCGCCCATTAACTATCTCTCTGCGGTAGACGCTAGTATTTGGCCAGAAGAATTAGAGAATAGTATTCTTTTACGCAGCTTGCGTTTAGACCGCTTAAACATTTACAATGATCCAGAACCAGAGGGTGACGGATTCTTTGATTTCATTCCCGGTATTACAGTAGATCCGCAATACGGAAGAATTATTTTCCCTACCGTTGAACCCTTTGGAGAAAGTCTATTTGCCTTATTGGATGACCCAGCAAACAGCGCAGAAACGTATAGCGACGAGATGACCTATAATGCGAATCAAGCCAAATATGTCTTCAGGGAAATGTATGCTTTAACTCAGGCAGCTGCCCTTGAAGCAACAGAGAAAAATAAATATCAGCTAAAAGGGCGATATAAATCTGCTGGCGGCGACGGAATTGCCATTGGGGCATTTAATGTCCCCCGGGGATCGGTACAAGTGACTGCTGGAGGACGGGTGTTGAGAGAAGGTGTAGATTATACGGTAAACTATCAAATAGGGCGTGTAAAAATTCTAGACCCAGCCTTACAGGCATCGAATGTTCCCATTCAGATTTCGGTAGAGAACAATACTTTTTTTGGTCAACAAAACAAGCGTTTTAGCGGTTTTGATATTACTCATCAATTCAACGAAAAGGTTGCCATAGGAGGAACATTGATTAACTTAAGTGAAAATCCATTGACCCAAAAGGCCAACTATGGAACAGAGCCAGTCAACAATACCATGATTGGCTTTAACACAAATTTCTCTACAGAAATTCCATTTTTAACCCGCCTGATTAACAAGTTACCGACCATAGAAACGACAGCTCCTTCAAGGATTTCTTTTCGTGGGGAAATTGCCTCTTTGATCGCTGGTGATCCTCGAAATACAAAATTAGAGGGTGAGACAAATGTCTACTTAGATGACTTTGAAGGTGCCCAAACAAATATCGATGTAAAAGGAGCTTTTGCATGGAGGTTAGCCTCAGTTCCTTTTGAAGGTTTTGGCGGGTCAGATGCCGGCCAAGATGATTTATCGGCAGGATACAATCGAGCAAAAATAGCCTGGTATACCGTTGATCCTATTTTTTATGCGGTTCAGTCAAGGCCGGCAGGGATTAGCAATAGCGATATTTCATTAAATACAACCAGGGGGATTTTTATCAAAGAAATTTTCCCAGAGCAAGATTTGGTTCAAGGTCAACCCACCAGACAACCCACCTTAGATTTAGCCTATTTCCCAGAAGAAAAAGGACCATATAACAATCAAGAGAATAACCTTTTTGCGAATCAGCCTGAGCAAAATTGGGGAGGGATTATGCGTTCGATTAATGCGACAAATTTTGAGCAGTCTAATGTAGAATTTATTGAGTTCTGGGTCTTGGATACTTTTAATGAGCTAGAGTCAAATGACGATGAATTAGGAGAATTAGTCTTCCACCTTGGAAACATATCTGAAGATATTTTACGTGATGGTCGCAAACAATACGAAAACGGTTTACCCAGTACAGCGTCTACCGCAGTACAAACAACTAACTGGGGGAGAACCCCATCTGCTCAATCGTTATTGTATGCGTTTAACACCATAGAAGAAGATCGCCTTTTACAGGATGTAGGTTTAGATGGTTTAAACGATGAAGAAGAAAGAGCAGTGTATCCTAATGGCCCCGCAAATGACCCAGCAGGAGACAACTATGAGTACTTTTTACAAGCAGAAGGAAGCATTATTAACCGATATAAAAATTATAACGGAACAGAGGGGAATTCTCCTATAGCCTTCTCTGATACAGATAGAGGAAGTACCACAGAGCCAGATGCTGAAGATGTTAATCGCGATCAAACCATGAACACGATTGATAGTTATTTTGAGTATAGAATTCCCATTGAAAAAAATATGACTGTTGGCGCGCATCCTTTTGTGACAGATGTGCGAGAAAATGTAACCGTCTCTTTACCTAACGGAGAGAATCTAGTCACAAGATGGATACAGTTTAAAGTTCCTATTGATAAAAGCTATTATCAAGGCACTAACTTTTCAAGTTATTTCAACACCATCAATGATATCCAGGATTTACGCTCGATTCGATTTATACGAATGATATTGAGCGGTTTTGATCAATCAGTGGTCATGCGTTTTGGAACACTAGATTTAGTAAGAGGGGACTGGCGTCGTTATAACCGTTCTCTGAATGAAGATGTTTTAGCGAATGCCAATACAACCGTAGACATATCTACGGTTAATATTTTAGAAAACGAAAATCGCAATCCGGTAAATTATGTTTTACCTCCAGAAATTCAACGGGAGCAAATCAATAATAACAACACCATTGTTCGTCAAAATGAGCAATCACTTTCCTTTAGGGTATGTGGTTTACAACCCATGGATTCTCGCGGGATTTACAAAGGGGTCGATGTTGATTTACGCCAGTACAAAAAACTAAAAATGTACTTGCATGCCGAATCAATTCAAGGGCAAACCCCCTTGCCGGGATCGGGAACCACAGACGAATTTGACAGTAGGCTAGTGGCTTTTATTCGACTGGGAACAGATTATCAAGACAATTATTATCAGATAGAAGTGCCCTTAAAACCGACTAGCTATGTCGAAAACACAGCAAACCGATTATCGGCAGAAGAAGTTTGGCAGCCAGATTTTAACTCGATAGATGTCCCCGTAGAATTGTTGTCAAAAATTAAGGCAGCTTATTTGAATAATCCATCTTTTAGAACGGCAAGTTATTTTGACGAAGAGCTTAACCCCATAGATGAATTTACACCCATTAGTAGTTTGCCAGGACAAAAGCGATACAAGTTATCGATCAAAGGAAACCCATCTTTAGGGGCCATTAAAACCATGATGATCGGGGTGAAAAACCCTTCTACTCAAGTGGGAGATATACTGTGTGGTGAGGTATGGTTTAACGAATTGCGTATTGCCGGAATTGACAGTCAGGGTGGCTGGGCAGCCATAGGAGCGTTAGATGCGAATATTGCAGATTTTGCAAATCTAAGTGCTAGTGGTCGCTACTCGACCATTGGTTTTGGGAGTATTGATCAATCCCCAAATCAAAGAAGTCGAGAAGAATTAGTGCAATATGACCTAGTATCAACGGTAAACGCCGGGCAATTGCTTCCGCAAAAATGGGGCATAAATCTACCCCTAAATTACAGCATAGGTGAAACTGCCATTACCCCAGAATACGACCCATTTTATCAAGATTTAAGATTAGAAGATCGATTAAGTACCACACAAAACGCAACAGAACGCAAGGCAATTAGAGAACAAGCCATTGATTATACAAAACGAAAGAGCATTAGTCTAATAGGTGTTAGAAAAACTGGAAGTCCTGCAAAACCACGTTTTTACAATATCGAAAACTTTGATGTGTCTTATGCATTTAATCAGTTGACTCATCACGATTATGAGATTGAAAATCAATCCAATACCTCTCTTCGATTAGGGGCAAATTATGGGCATACTTTTAAGCCTTTTGAGATTAATCCGTTTAAAAAGGTAAAACTCTTTAGCAAAAAACAATACTTGCGCTGGTTAAAAGAGATTAATTTAAATCCGGTTCCTGCAAATATTTCGATTAGCTCAAATATCAATCGCCTGTTCAACAATCAACGTTTTAGAGAAGTGTATTTAGAGGGAGTAGATGCCTCAAATCAATTGAGTTTACCCGAACTACAACAACGCAATTTCTTGTTTGACTGGACTTATTCTCTAGGGCATAACTTAACCCGATCCCTTCGATTAAACTTTACCGCCTCGAGTAATAACATTGTCAAAAATTATTATGAAGAAAACCCAGACGGTACTAGACGTGTTGACAAAGCAAGAGGTATCTGGGATGGATTGTGGGACTTTGGGGATCCTAATAGGCATTTTCAAACATTAAATCTCACCTATAAATTACCCTTTGCTTATATCCCGTTCTTGAGTTTTATAGATGCTAATTACAGCTATAACGGGGATTTTAGCTGGCAAAGAGGATCAGATATTCTAGCAGAAGTAGAACACGAAAATGGCGCTGTTTTAGGTATTGTAAACACCATCCAAAATGTCAATTCAAAGTCCTTAAATGGGTCGATACAAACCGATCGTCTTTATCGTATTTTAGGCTTAACCAAAAAACGCAAGAATGCTCGTGCACTCCCCACAAGAGCTGCTTCTCCAGCAGACACTACTAAAGCTAAAAAGCCGAAGAAGAAACGCAAGGTTTTAACCAGTGTGGTGGATGCTTTAACGATATTAAGACGTCTGCAATTCTCCTATACAGAAAACAACGGAAAGGTCTTACCGGGTTATTTGCCTAAAGTGGGACTATTAGGAACTTTGCAGCCTTCTCCGGGCTTTACCTTTGGGAGTCAGGCAGATATTCGATATGAAGCGGCTAAGCAAGGCTGGTTGACAGATTTTCCAAATTTCAATCAACCCTATACCCAGCTCAATAACACCCAACTCAATTTAACGGGTCAATTGGATTTTGGGAAAGGTCTAATCATCGACTTGAGTGCTGAACGTAATTTTTCTGAGAGTATTACTGAAAACTTTAATGTCGTTAATCAAGAATATGTTCCTTTGAATTCGAATAGTTTTGGCAACTTTGGTATTTCTACCATCCTGATCAAAACAGCCTTTCAACGTTCAAAAGGCGAGGCGAGTCCTTACTTTGAAACCTTTAGAGAGAACAGACAAATTATTGCGAATCGTTTAGCACAAGAAAGAGGATTATCGCCAAATGATCTCGACCAAAATGGTTTCCCTAATGGTTATGGTAAGAGCCAACAAGAAGTTGTTGTTCCGGCATTTTTAGCCGCTTATTCTGGGAGTAATCCAAACAATATTTCTCTCGATCCTATTCAAAAAATTCCCTTACCTAATTGGAACTTAAAGTACACTGGTTTGATGAACATCAAGTCCCTTAAAAAAGTATTTAATCGTTTTTCTTTAACCCATGCTTATCGTTCAAGCTATACGATCAATCAGTTTCAAACCAATCTTGATTATGACCCTCAATCGCCTAATTTAAAAGATACAGGCGGCAACTTTGTCCCAGAAAAATTATACGGAAACATCAATTTAGTCGAGCAGTTTAATCCATTGGTTAGGGTGGATTTAGAATTGAAAAATTCCTTTAAATTTTTAGCCGAACTAAAAACTGACCGCGCATTATCGCTAAGTTTAGACAATAATTTATTGACAGAGACCAGTGGAGAAGAATATATCTTAGGTATGGGATATCGTGTTAAAGATTTGCCTTTTACCACAAATATTGGTGGAAGAAAACGCACCTTAAAAGGGGATTTAAATATCAAGGCAGACCTGTCTTATCGCAATAATATTACAGTATTGCGCAACCTAGAAATTGACAACAATCAAGTTACTGCAGGACAAACATTGTGGTCGATTAAAGTCACTGCAGATTATGCTTTATCCCGAAATTTGCAGGCGCTTTTCTTTTATGATCACAACTTTTCCAAATTTGCGATCTCTACCGCCTTTCCACAAACCAGTATTCGTTCTGGAATTACCATGCGATATAATTTTGGGAATTAATTGATTGGGATTTCGTTCAAAAATTTATATTTGCTTCAAGCAAAAAATATGTTATGAACGTACCAGAAAATTTACACTATACAAAAGACCACGAATGGGTTTCCATTGAAGGAAACGTTGCAACAATTGGGATCACTGATTTTGCCCAAGGAGAGCTAGGCGATATCGTTTATGTTGAGGTAGAGACATTAGACGAAAACATCGATGCAGAAGAGGTGTTTGGGACAGTAGAAGCGGTTAAAACAGTATCCGATCTATTTATGCCTTTAAAAGGCACAGTGATAGAATTTAACGATGCACTAACCGATGCACCAGAGGCAGTCAACGATGACCCTTATGGAGAAGGATGGATGATCAAGGTGCAACTGGATGATGAGAATGATCACACAAGTTTACTTGATGCAGCTGCTTACAAAGCACTAATAGGTGCCTAAATTTACTTGGACAATACTTACCATAAGTGTTGCCGCAATTATTGTGTTTCTCTCAACTGTTCCATTGCAGCTACCCCCACTTGAGAATATTGCTCTAAGTGTAGATAAATTGGTGCATAGTTTTGCCTATTTTGTCCTCGCGACATGCTTAGGTTTAGCGCTTGATTTTGATTAGAAAATTAAAAGGACCCATCGCATTATTCTTTTTACGGTCTTTCTATTTGGATTTATTTTAGAAATTGTTCAAGGTTATGCTTTGGTTTATAGGACATTTGAGATTTATGACTTGTTTGCAAATACTATTGGTGTTATAGCTTTTATTCTTTTGGCAAAAACTATCAAAAAAATTGTGGTCAAAAGCCGTATTTTTATAAATTAGCCTCCTAAACTTTGTGCAATGCAATTAAAAAAGAATCCCAAAGCCGATTTAACTAAAAATAGTAGTCTCTATTTTGCGATTGGATTGGCAGTCGTTTTGTTAATCTCGTGGAGAGCCATCGAATGGAAAACCTATGAGAAAACAGGATATGGCTATGAATCATTAAATGTCGAAGATGAAGACGATGAAGAAGTGCCAATTACAGAACAAATAAAAACTCCACCACCACCACCGCCACCACCTCCAGCACCAGAGGTGATCGAAATCGTAGAAGATGAAGAAGAAGTGGAAGAAACGGTGATAGAATCAACAGAAACAGATCAAGAAGAGATTGTTGAGGTTGAGGATATCGAAGTGGAAGACGATTTTGAAGACGTTGATGTCCCTTTTGCTGTAATCGAGGATGTACCGATTTATCCTGGTTGTGAAAAAGTGCCAAAGTCACAAAGAAGAACATGTTTCCAAGAGCAAATTAACAAGCATATCCGCAAAAACTTCCGTTACCCAGAAATTGCACAAGAAATGGGGATTCAAGGGAGAGTATATGTTCAGTTTGTCATTGCGAAAGATGGTGCGATCACTAGTGTCCGTATGCGAGGACCAGATAAGAATTTAGAAAAAGAAGCAGCGAGAATTATCTCTAAACTTCCTAGAATGACTCCAGGAAAACAAAGAGGTCGTGCAGTGCGTGTACCGTTTAGTATTCCGATTACTTTCCGTCTACAATAGACAGAAAAAAAATTATTTCAAACCCGAAGGAAACTTCGGGTTTTTTTATGGCATAAAAGTTGGAGCTATTAGTCTGTATTTAAATAGCTCCCTTATGTTACCAAAGAAAAACCCTCGAAAAGATCTGTCTAAAAACAGTAGTTTGTACTTCGCTATTGGTTTAGCGCTTATTTTATTTATTTCTTGGCAAGACATAGAGTGGAAGACCTATGAAAAAACAGGATATGCTTACGAATCATTAAATGTCGAAGATCACGACGATGAAGAAGTGCCCATCACAGAACAAATAAAAACGCCACCACCACCAGCTCCAGAGGTGATCGAAATCGTGGAAGATGAAAATGAAGTGGAAGAAACGGTAATTGAATCAACAGAAACAGACCAAGAAGAAATTGTTGAAGTTAACGATATCGAAGTCGAAGATGAATTTGATGATGACCCCGTACCCTTCGCAATTATTGTAGACGTACCCATTTATCCAGGTTGTGAAGGCGTTGCCAAAGAGGATCGCCGTAAATGTTTTCAGCAAAAAATAGTTAAGCATGTAAAAGACAACTTTCGCTATCCAGCGATTGCACAAGATTTAGGCATATCGGGAAAAGTCTTTATGCAATTTGTTATCGATAAAGACGGATCTATTGTTGACATTGTAATCGCAAGAAGTCCTGACGATAATCTAGGTAAAGAAGCGATGCGAATTATCTCCAAACTTCCTAAAATGACACCAGGAAAACAAAGAGGTCGTGCTGTACGAGTGCCGTTTAGTATTCCGATTACTTTCCGCCTACAATAGATAGAAAAGTAACTAATATTTAACCCGAAGGCAACTTCGGGTTTTTTGTATTCAAAAAGCATGGGAAAAGAAGGAATATCCCTCAAGGTGCGTTATCTTTGCCCCGTTGAAAGAATGAATATGTCTGCTGAAGCTGCTGCAATAAATATTACTTGGCTTGATGACTTTAAAGCAATCACAAAGATGCGTTTGGCACTTAGTGTTGTGTTTTCTTCTATTGCGGGATATTTTTTAGCAGCAGATACCATTAATTATATCGATTTAGCTTTACTCGCTGCAGGTGGATACTGTCTAGTAGGGGCTTCAAATGCTTTTAATCAAGTCATTGAAAAAGATTTAGATGCCTTGATGCAACGCACCAAAAATAGACCCTTGCCTTCTGGGCGAATGCTGCCTCTCAAAGCTTTAGGATTAGCGATAGGGATGACCATATTAGGGGTAGCGTTGTTGTATTTATTGAACTGGAGAACAGCTTTTTTTGGGAGCATCTCCATTTTTTTATATGTAGCCCTTTACACTCCCCTAAAAACAAGAACGCCTCTTGCTGTTTTTGTAGGTGCCTTTCCTGGAGCCATACCTTTTATGCTAGGCTGGGTGGCTTATACGAACTATTTTGGCATAGAGCCTGGCGTATTATTTATGTTGCAATTTTTCTGGCAGTTTCCCCATTTTTGGGCCATTGCATGGATGTTAGATGACGATTACAAAAAAGCAGGATTTAAAATGTTGCCCACAGGGAAAAAAGATCAAGGAACAGCCTTTCAAATTGTCGTCTACACCCTCTGGATGTTATTTATTTCCCTTTTACCGTTTACGCATTATACAGGTGCATTGCATTTGAGTCTGTATGGAGCAATTGCAGTTAGTATTGTAGGATTAATAATGTTGTATTTTGCAGGAGATTTAATGCGTAAGAGAGATGATCAATCTGCGCGACGATTAATGTTGAGTAGTGTATTTTATATTAGCGCTGTACAGCTCATTTATGTGATGGATAAATTTTTAGTTTATGGAAATTAACGTGAAAGAAAGAAATAGTAGAACCAAAAAAATGATGCTTTGGTTCGGAATGATCAGTATGTCCATGACATTTGCTGGTCTAACCAGTGCTTATGTTGTAAGTAGTTCAAGAGCAGACTGGCTCGAAAACTTTAGCATGCCTGCGGTTTTCACTTACAGTACAATCACAATTATATTAAGCAGTATTACCTTTTATTTGGCAAAAAGGAACTTAGCACAAAACAAACTGGGGCAATTCAAAGGGATGCTTTGGTTAACCTTTGCCCTTACCATAGCCTTTATTAATTTTCAATTTCAAGGTTTTAGTGAGATCGTCTCTTCTGGCTACTATTTTACTGGAGCCGAAAGTTCAATTACCACTTCGTTTCTATATGTTTTGGTATTGCTTCACCTTGCCCATGTCTCGGCAGGATTGATTGTTCTTAGTGTTGTTTTAATTAATGCTTATCGAAATCAATACAATCCAGAACAAACACTAGGTGTTGAGTTAGCTGAATTGTTTTGGCATTTCCTTGAATTTCTATGGTTATATTTGTTCCTGTTTGTAACAATTTATCAGTAAAAACATTTAAATTTGCAACAATAATTTGACAATATTTTATGGAAGTAACAGCAACCAACTCCAATGAAGAAACCAATGTTTGGGGCGGAGGGAATAAGCCCTTAAACGCGAGTTATGGCAAGATGATGATGTGGTTCTTTATCGTATCTGATGCCCTTACATTTTCAGGATTTTTAGTAGCCTATGGCTTTTCACGTTTTAAAAACATAGACTCTTGGCCTATCGCCGATGAGGTGTTTACCCACTTTCCATTTTTACATGGAGTAGATGCCCCGATGTACTATGTTGCCTTAATGACCTTTATTTTAATTTTCTCTTCTGTAACCATGGTGCTTGCAGTAGATGCAGGTCACCATATGAATAAAGCAAAAGTTACATTTTACATGCTTCTAACCGTTATCGGTGGAGCCATTTTTGTGGGATCACAAGCATGGGAATGGAAGAACTTTATCAAAGGCGAATACGGAGCACTAGAGACAAGAGGAGGTCAAATTCTTCAATTTGTTGATGGTGATACCGGAAAGCGCGTTGCGCTTGAAGCTTTTGCTGCTAACATAGCCACTGACAGAGCGACCCACGAAAGTAGTAACGGAATTTGGTTTGTGGGTGAAACCAGCTTACCTAACTTTACAGTAGAAGAAGTAAAAACAGGCTTTGCTGCAAACGAAAATCTTTTAATTCGAGGAGAAAAAATTGACGAGAAAGGTCACAAAATTGTTCTTTCTAGAGAAGCGTCTTTAGCAAAAATAAACGACGCAGTTGGCGTTGTAGAGGGAGCGAACTTAATTCACAATGAATATGGAAATCGCCTTTTTGCAGATTTTTTCTTCTTTATTACAGGTTTTCACGGGTTTCACGTTTTCTCTGGAGTAGTCATCAATATCATTATCTTTTTTAATGTGATTAGAGGGACATACGAGCGCAGAGGACATTATGAAATGGTAGAAAAAGTAGGACTATACTGGCACTTTGTCGATTTAGTTTGGGTATTTGTATTCACCTTTTTCTATTTGGTATAACAATAAATTACAGCACACATGGCACACGCAGATCAAAAATTAGCCATTTTTAGAGGACTATTAAAATTCAAATCTAACGTTCAAAAGATTTGGGGAGTATTAATCTTCTTATCTATCGTAACAACAATCGAAGTTGTTCTAGGGATTATCAAACCAGAAAGCTTAATGAATATGTTTTTTGGAATGAAAATCTTAAACTGGATATTCATCATCTTAACCATTGTTAAGGCCTATTATATCGCATGGGATTTTATGCACATTCGCGATGAGAAAGGTTCGTTTAAAGGGTCGATTGTACTTCCTTTAGTGATATTAATTCCTTACTTAGCCTTTATATTATTAGTGGAGGCAGATTATATCTTTGATGTAATGAATACAGGTTTCATTAGCTGGAATTTCTAAATTCTCCTAATGAAAAAAGAAGCCTTTAAGAAATTTTTAGTCCTTGGGATACTCTTTATCTTCCCACTGGTTATATATCTTTTCTTTGCTTCTGGGATCAATAATTTTGCACGCCTTCCTATATTAACAGAAGAGGTAGATGAAATTAAAAGCTGGTCTACTTTAAAAGGTTCTTCTCATCAATTTGATGGAATGATTTCTGTGGTTGGCTTTTGGGGGAGTGATCTCGATATGAGAAAGGCAGATGCTTTCAACCTCAATCAAAAAATCTATAAACGCTTCTACGAATTCAAAGACTTTCAATTTGTGATGGTCGTTGAAGAAGGGCAGCAAGAAAAGGTGAAAGAGATTTTAGCCGAGTTGCAAAAAGGAGCAGCAACAGATTTGTCAAAATGGAAGTTTGTTTTTGGCGATAACGCCTCTATAAATCAACTTTTCAATAGCTTTGAGACCGATGTTACCCTAAACGAGAAGTTGAGTAATCCAACGGTCTTTATTATTGATCGCGCAAGAAAATTGCGCGGAAGAGACGACGATGAAGAAGTGGGAACCCTCTATGGCTATAACACCTCTTCTGTTGCAGAACTTAATAAGAAAATGACCGATGATGTTAAGGTAATCTTAGCAGAATATCGGCTTGCCCTAAAAAAGAACAATAGCGATAGGGCTAAGTAAGTTTTCTTGCCATCATCAGCTTAAAATTCCTTAATTTTGTGGCATGAAAAAGGGCAGTTCTATAGGTTTAGTTATCGTGCTATTGATTTTTGGGTATCTATTTATTCCAAAGATTTTACAACGCATCTCTAATGACAATACGATTACCAGTAATCGTTCTATTAAGCCCGGCCATACTTCTTTAGATTTTATTCGTCTAAACGGAGAAGCTAAAAAGGTCCCTGATTTTCTGTTTTTAAATCAAGACAGCATTTATATTTCTAATGAGGATTTTCTAGGAAAAGTTTATGTGGCAGAGTTTTTCTTTAGCCGTTGTCCCTCCATTTGTCCCATCATGAATAAAAATATGAAGGTCTTGTATGATCATTTTGGGAGTAGAGAGGATTTTGCGATTGCCTCTTTTACCATAGATCCAGAAAACGACACCCCTTCGGCCTTAAAAAAATATGCAGAAGGATATGTAGATAAAAATCCATCTTGGCAGTTTTTAACTGCAGATAAAACAACGGTATACGATCTTGCGAATAAAGGCTTTAATATTTTTGCTTCGATTAATCCAGCAGTAGCCGGCGGCTTTGAACATCAAGGTTATTTTGCTTTGATCGATCAAGAGGGTTTTATTCGATCAAGACGAGACGATTATGGCAATCCCATTGTATATTATATGGGAATTGATCAAGAAGATGTTCAAGAACAGGGTGTAGATCAGCTTTTAGTTGATATAGAAAAACTATTAAACGAAAAATAAGTATGAAAAAAGAGTCATTAAAAGCGAATGAATTAAAGTACAAGAACTTAATTATAGCTGTATCGATCCTTATTCCGGTAGTGGTTGCATTATTGTTTCGTATACGATTAGAAGGGGTACAATCCTTTACTTTTTTACCGCCCATCTATGCGGCAATTAATGGATATACCGCAGTGATTTTAATGATTGCACTATGGGCGATAAAGAACAGGAGAATCACATTGCACGAGCAATTGATGAAAACGGCAATAGGGTTATCCCTTACTTTTTTATTGATGTATGTTGCCTATCATTTGACGTCAGATCCTACACCATTTGGTGGAGAAGGATGGGTAAAAACAACCTATTACTTTATTTTGATTTCACACATCATCCTTTCAGTAGCGATTATTCCATTGGTATTAATTTCTTATGTGCGTGCTATTTCTCAGCAGTTTACCTCGCATAGAAAAATTGCCAAAATCACTTTTCCCATTTGGTTGTATATTACCGTTACGGGGGTGATAATTTATCTAATGATATCGCCTTATTACGCCTAGATGAAAAAAAAGACCTTCCTTTTTTCTGTTTTACTGCTCGCAGTGCTGTTTTTACCAGAGCAAGTAGAAGCGCAATGTTCAATGTGTCGCGCGGTATTAGAATCAGAAGAAGGACAAGCCACCGCTAAAGGAATCAACGACGGGATTGTTTATTTAATGGCCATGCCCTACTTATTAGTCGCTGGGGTTGGTTTTGTTGTATATCGCATGATGTATAAATAATTTTGTTTAAGTGTAACAAAACACTTCATTCCACGTCTTATAAATTATAAAATCGTATAATCGTCCATGATACAGATTAATAAATTACACAAATCTTATAAAATGGGGAGTAGTTCACTCCACGTTTTAAAAGGAATCAATCTATCGGTTGAAGATGGAGAGCTAGTCGCCATTATGGGATCTTCTGGATCAGGTAAATCGACCCTGTTGAACATCATTGGGATGTTAGATATATTGGACACAGGAACCTATGAATTAGATAAAGTTTTAATTGAGGATTTAGATGAAACCAAAGCGGCTAAATACCGCAACAAGTTTTTAGGTTTTATTTTTCAGTCCTTTAACTTAATCAATTATAAGACCGCTTTAGAAAACGTTTCTTTGCCGTTGTATTACCAGGGAGTAAACAGAAAAGAACGCCAAGAAAAAGCCCTTAGATACCTCACTAGTGTGGGGTTAGCAGATTGGGCAACTCACTTGCCAAGTGAATTATCTGGAGGACAAAAACAACGTGTCGCTATCGCAAGAGCTTTAGCGTCTGAACCAAAATTATTGTTGGCCGATGAGCCCACTGGGGCTTTAGACACACAAACTTCTTATGAGGTAATGGATATCATCCAGAAAATTAATCAAGAAGGAAAAACAATTTTAGTTGTTACTCACGAAGAAGATATCGCACAGATGTGTAAACGCATAGTGCGTCTTAAAGATGGGGTGATTATTGAAGACACAAAAGTAAACCAAGTTTTAGCAGAACAGTATGTTTAGTCGAGATCGCTGGCAAGAAATATTTGAAACGATTCGTAAGAATAAACTGCGTACTTTTCTTTCTGGATTTACAGTTGCTTTAGGGATTTTAATCTTTATTATTCTTTTTGGTTTTGGCAATGGTTTAAAAAACACTTTTAAAGAGTTTTTCTTAGACGACGCCACTAATACACTTTATTTATTTGCAGGCAAAACTTCAAAACCCTACAAAGGTTTTAAAGCCAATCGACGCATTGAATTTAAAAATGATGACTTAAAAGACATCAAAGAAAATTTCCCTTTCTTTTTAGAATATATCACGCCTAGAATTTCCAGGGGTGCGTCTGTTCGTTATAAAAACGAATTTGACAATTATACTACCCGCGGGATTGCTCCCGATCATCAATATGCCGAAAAGACCATTATTATGAGTGGTCGCTATATCAATGAATTAGATGTCAAAAATAAAAGCAAACATGCTGTTATTGGTCGTTTAGTTGCAAGAGATTTATTCAAACAAGAAGATCCTATCGGAAAGTTTATCGATGTTGGAAACAGTGTTTTTAAAATAGTAGGCGTTTTTCAAGATGATGGCGGGGATAATGAAGAACGTTTTATATATATCCCCTACACAACAAGACAATCCCTCGAAAAGGGGAATGATAAGCTAGATCAAATCATTGTCGCATTTCGACCAGAATTAGGCCATACTGGCGCCGTTGCTTTTGAAAAACAATTGCGTATTTTTTTAAAGGAAAAGAAATCAATTGACCCTACTGATCCCAGTGGGATCTTTATCCGTAATGTTGCTGACCAATTAAAGCAGAACCAGCAGTTCGCTAATGTCTTACAACTTATTGTAACCTTTGTCGGTCTGGGAACATTAATTGCTGGAATCATTGGTATTTCTAATATCATGGTTTTTGTCGTAAAAGAAAGAACAAAAGAATTAGGAATTAGAAAAGCCCTGGGTGCTACCCCAAAATCTGTGATCCAAATGATTCTTCAAGAATCTATTTTTATCACTACTATTTCTGGTTATGTAGGAATGGGAGTTGGTATTTTAATGCTCAATAATATAGGAGAATCCTTAGAAGATTATTTTATTAAAAACCCTTATATCGACATGGAGACAGCGCTGTTTTCTACCATGATTTTAATCATTTTTGGTGGAATTGCAGGCTATATTCCTGCAAAGCGAGCTGCGAGTATTAAACCTATAGTTGCTTTAAGAGATGAATAGTTTAAAAATCATATTTGACCGCGACACCTGGCAAGAAATTTTTGGTTCTATCCAAAAAAACAAAGTGCGTACCATTATTACCGTCATAGGTGTGTTGTGGGGAATCTTTATTTATATCGCTTTGTCTGGATCTGCAAAAGGATTAGATAACGGTTTTGAAAGAGAGTTTGAAAACATTGCCATGAATTCTATGTTCGTGTGGGCACAAAGTACAAGCCTACCTTATGAAGGCTTTAAGACGGGAAGAAATCCACAATTAAAATTAAAAGACGCTCAAACTTTGCGCAACAACATCCCAGAAATTCAATTTATCGCCCCACGAAATGTTCGCGGTGTTTTTGATGGGAGTAGTGGCTCACAAATAGTAAGAGGCGCAAAATCTGGAACCTATAATATTTATGGGGATTTTCCAGAATACACTAAAATTGCTACAAAAAAGATTTACAATAAAGGGAGATTCATCAATCAGTCTGACATCGATAATGCCCGAAAGGTATGTGTTATTGGAGAACGCACCCAAAAGGAACTATTTGAAGAAGATGAAGAACCTGTGGGGAAATTTGTTCGTATAGACGATATTTATTTTCAAGTAATCGGTGTACACAAATATGTTCAAGGAGGAGGATTTGAAAGTGACGGAGATGTATTTATCCCGTTTGCCACCTTTAGAAAATTATATAATACAGGAGAAAATGTCGAATGGTTTACCATTGCGGCCTATGACGACGCAGACGTTATCCAAGTAGAAAAAGATGTCAAGCAAACTTTAAAACGCATCCATAGGGTGAGTCCTAAAGATGAGAGAGCCTTTGGCTCGTTTAACCTGGGAGAAGTATTTAACCGTATAATGGGATTTGCTAGAGGAATGACCTTTTTATCTCTTATCGTTGGAATTGCTACGATTATTGCAGGGGTCATTGGGATTGGAAACATCTTATTGATTTCTGTCAAGGAACGCACTAAAGAATTAGGGGTAAGAAGAGCCCTGGGAGCAACCCCGGCTGAAGTCCGCATGCAGATTATTTTAGAATCAGTTTTTTTAACTACTGTTGCAGGAATTTTTGGGATTGTATTAGGAGCCTTTGTACTGGCCGGGATTAACGCTGGAACAGCCAACCTTGAAGATTTTCCCTACACAAACCCAACAGTGCCAATCTCCTTTGTTTTAGGAGCACTAGCCATTATGGTCACTTTAGGAACACTCATTGGTTTAATCCCAGCACAAAGAGCTGTTAGTATTAAACCCATAGACGCATTAAGAGAAGAATAAAAATTATAAATTAATAGAACCCTAGTTATGAACAAAATTGTCCGTTATTTAATCATCGCCCTAGTTGTTTTTGGTGTACTGTTTGCAGCAGCTTATTTCATCAAATCAAATAGTAAAGCAACCATTAGTTACGAAACAGAAACGGCTTTAATCACTTCTATCGAAAAGAAAACCGTTGCTACTGGAAAAGTAATTCCAGAAGATGAAGTAGAAGTTAAACCACAAGTTCAAGGAATCCTTCAAGCTCTTTATGTTGAAGAAGGAGATTTTGTAAATGAAGGAGATTTACTTGCAAAAATTAAAGTAGTTGCAGACGAAGGTCAGTTGAATAGCGCAAAAGGTCGTTTAGCAAATGCAAAGATTGTTCTAAAAAATGCACAAATCGAATACAATCGAAACAAGACCCTTTTTGAGCAAGAAATCATTTCTCAGCAAGAATATCAAACAGCAGAGCTCAATTATAACCGTGCAAAACAAGATGTAAATAATGCCCAAAGCGATTTTGAAATCATCAAGCTAGGATCAGCAGGTGGATCTGCATCTGCGAATACAAATGTGAGAGCAACTGTTGCAGGTACCGTTTTAGAATTGCCCGTTAAAGAAGGAGACCAAGTGATTGAAAGCAACTCTTTTAACGCTGGAACTACTATTGCGATTATTGCTGACCTAAAGAAAATGATTTTTGAAGGAAAAGTCGACGAAGCTGAAGTGGGTAAACTTGTTATCGGGATGCCATTAAAGGTCAGCCTAGGGGCTATTCAAGACAAAGAATTTGAAGCTAAATTAAAATTCATTGCACCTAAAGGGAATGAAGAACAAGGAGCTGTTCAATTTAAAATTGAAGGTGATGTTACCCTTGACGACGACTTTTTTGTTCGTGCAGGATACAGTGCCAACGCTTCTTTAGTATTAGAGCGCAAGGATAGTATTCTCGCTTTACCCGAAGCTTTATTACAGTTTGATAAAGATACAGAGCAACCTTATGTTGAAATTCAAATAGAAGAGCAAAAATTCGAACGAAAAGACATCGAAATTGGAATCTCTGACGGAATTAACGTCGAGATTGTTTCTGGACTCACCATCGAAGATAAAATCAAAGTTTGGAATAAAACAGAAGCAAAAAAGTTAGGCGAAGACGAAACATCTGACCAAGAATAATAAGCACATGAAAAAAGTATCCTATTATTTTACACTTGTCCTTTTCTTTTTAGGGACTGTCCTTTATGCTCAAACAAAGCAATGGTCATTAGAAGAGTGTGTTAAACTCGCTTTAGAAAAAAACATTACCATTAAGCAAAATGAGTTGAATTATGCGAATGCAGAATTAGATAAACTTTCTGCTTTTGCCAGCTTTTTCCCTAATGTAAATGCTAATGCAAATCACTCCTGGAATATTGGTCTTAACCAGAATATTACCACAGGATTGTTAGAAAACGTCACTACACAGTTCTCTTCTGCAGGGATTAATTTGGGCGTAGACCTCTATAAAGGAAAGCAAAACTTTAATCAGTTACACCGCGCTAATTTAGCTTTACTTGCCAGTCAATATCAATTGGCAGATATCAGCGATGATATTTCATTATTAGTGGCGAATGGGTTTTTACAAATCATGTTCAACAAAGAAATTCTAGGGGTACAACAAGCCCAATTAGAAGTATCTGAAGCTGAACTAAGCCGTTCAAAAGAATTAATCAAAGCTGGGGTTTTAACGGTAGGGGATATCTATGAGCTAGAAGCAAATATTGCGACGCAAAAACAAGCCGTTGTTCAAGCAGAAAACAGTTTACGTTTAGCAAAAATCAATCTTGCACAGTTATTATTGATCACAGATTATGAAAATTTTGATATAGAAATGGTAGAACTAGATGTTCCTTTTTCTGAAGTCATGCAAGAGTCTCCTAAAAAAGTATACGAAAAGGCCCTCACCTTTCGTAACGACATCAAATTAGCCGAAACAAATGTCGAGATTGCCGCAACTGATTTAAAATTAGCGAAAGGAGGTTTGCAACCCTCTTTAAGAGCGTTTTATGGCTACAGCACCCGTTTGTCTTATGCAGACAGATTGCAAGGTACTGGTGAGTTTACAGATGTCCCTATTGGGTTTGTAAGAAGTACAGGTGAAGTAGTAAACACCCGTGTTGAAGGAAGAGAGATCGTTGCACCACTTCCAGTCGCAGACCAATTAGGGTTGAATGATGGGCATAATTTTGGAATTCAATTAAGCATCCCTATTTTTAACGCCTTTGGGGCAAAAAATAACGTAAAGCGCAGTAAGATTAATCTTGCTCGTTCAGAGTTTACTAAAGAGCAACAGCAACTTGATCTAGAGACCAATATCAATCAAGCCTATAATGATGCAGAAGGGGCTGCAACATTCTATGAAGCAGCAAAGGAAACGGTCGAAGCTCGAGAGATTACTTATACTAATGCTCAAAAGCGATTTAACGCTGGGGTATTAGACTCATTTAACTTTTCACAGATCAAGCAACGCTATGAAGCAGCAATATCTGATGAGGTAAGGGCTAAGTATGACTATATCTTTAAATTGAAGGTGTTAGAATTCTACTTTGGAATTCCGTTAGAGTTTTAAGAAATACCAGACTGTTCTAGGGACCATATATTTTTTTGTAATTTGGGTTACACCCAAAAACAAAAGTCAATGAAATCTAATCAATCTAGTGCTTACGAAAACGCACATTTAGACATTCCAGGAAATCCCTCTACAGCTAAATCTAGTGCACTGTCTTTAAATAAAAGGGAGAACAATGAACCGCTTAAATGTTTGACAGAGGCACAATGGAAACATTGGCAAACCCAGGGTTATGTTGTTATTAAAGCAGCGGTCTCAAAAGATCAAGCTGCCGCTACCGCCAATTTTTTGTGGGAGTTTGAAGAGAAAGACCCAAAAGACCCCGCCACCTGGTACACCGCTCCACGGGCAGAAATGAAGATGAAAGAGCTTGCGGGAACGGGAATGGTCGAAGTCTACAATCACCAACACTTGTGGAATAACCGTCAAAAAGAAAAAGTCTATCAAGCATTTACAGATGTATGGGGTACAGAAAAACTTTGGGTAACCATAGATAGAGCGAATCTCAATTTTCCTATACAACCTGGTTTTGAATACAAAGGCTTTATTCACTGGGACTATGACCCAGAGACAAAACCTCAAAATGTACAAGGAGTATTAGCACTTGCCGATCAAACAGATGAAAACATGGGTGGATTTCAATGTATTCCATGGCTTTTTCAAAACTATGATACCTGGAAATTAGACCAGCCGAAAGACCGCAACCGATTTCAACCAGACATTAGCGGGATAGAAGATAAACTGGTCAAAGTAAAATTAGAGGCAGGGGACCTATTGATTTTTAATAGTTGCCTTCCACATGGGATTCGTCCTAATCGTTCTAAAGACAAGGTGCGTATCGCACAATATATCTCTATGATGCCAGCAGAAGAAGAAAATGAGTCTTTAAAAAAATGGCGCATTAACTCCTGGAAAAATAGAATTGCTCCAGAAGGATATGCCTTTCCTGGAGACCCCAGAAACTGGGAACAAACAAAATATACAACCGCTCAACTTTCTCCTTTAGGGGAGAAACTTTTAGGGCAATCAAAATGGTGAGGGATTAATGAAAGAGTACCTTTTACATATAGAAACAGCCACAACAAATTGCTCTGTTGCTGTTTCCCTAAATGGAGCATTACTATATTGTAAAGAAAGCAACGCGCCAGACTTTAGGCACAGTGACTACCTCCATTTGTTTATTGAAGCTGCTTTAAAAGAGGCAGGAGTTGCGATAAAATCTCTTGCGGGAGTAGGGGTAAGCATGGGTCCAGGCTCTTATACTGGTTTAAGGATAGGGGTATCTTCGGCTAAAGGGATTTGTTATGCCAATGATATTCCCTTAGTAGCGGTTAATTCTCTTGAAGTGCTTGCACAGCAAGCCAAAGTTGATAAAGGAGTTCATATTTTACCCATGATTGATGCTAGAAGAATGGAGGTGTTTACCATGACCCTTGATGCAACTCATGCTGTTGTTCAACCCACTTCTTCAAAAATCATTTCGCCAGATTGGATTGAAGATCTCCCAGCGGGGAAAAAAGTCATCATTGGGAGTGGTGCAGAAAAGTGTAAAGAGATTTTAGTGGGAGATGACTTTGATTATCAAACAGAGATAGTAGTCCCTTCTGCACGTGATATGGTAAGCCTTGTGACGAAAAAGTTTGAGGAGAAGCAATGGGAAGACGTTGCTTATTTTGAACCTTTTTATTTAAAAGATTTTTATAGCAATACTGCAAAATCTAACTAAGCGCTTCGTTCTTTTTAAATTCTTCTAGAGAATCATAAGCTAAGTTACATTGATTGTTTTTACACAAATAAATCAATGTTTTTCCCTCTTGGAACCTTCCTTTAAACAGGGGATAATTGGAAGCAGTTTTACTCGCCGCCCAGTGGGTTACTTTCAAATAAGATTTCTGTAAATCACTGATCCATGCTACCGCCTTTGGTCCCACAACAACAATTTCAATACTGGGTTCTTGTAGACTTAAGGCAAGTCTTAGCCAAGTGCTATAGCCCCTAGGGTAGTCTAAGATTTCTTTCCCTACAAGGGCGATCATCTTTTTGGCTTGTAAAAGCCATTCCATCTTGCCTAAATGAACACTTGCACGCATTAAATTTTCAGCCATTACAGCATTTGAAGAAGGGATGACATTGTCGTTGATTTCTTTTGTTTGAAGGATTAGTTTTTCTTCTTCAGTAAATTGAAATAATGCTGTCGCTTCTGTCTTGAAGTGAGTATTACAATAGTCGATTAAATGCGCTGCTTTATCCAGATGATTTGGGTCAAAGAAGACTTCATAAGCATCGAGATAATAGGCGATAAGGTGGCAATAATCTTCAAGAAAACCATTGACTGGACTAGCTGTCGCTTTATTGAGGCGATACAGCCCTCCGTCTTTACGAAGAAAATAGTCTTCCATAAAAACTAGGTGCTTTTTAGAAAGACTCAAATAGTGATCATTCTCCCAAACTTTTCCCGCCTTCAATAAACCTCTTCCTATTAATGCATTCCAAGCGCAAATAATTTTATCGTCAAGGCGAGGATAGGATCTTTTGTCACGTGTATCACTTAGCAGTTGTTCCCACTGCGCTACTTTAGTTTTAAAAGAGGCTTCTAATTGATTTTCTTCAATATAGTGGTCAAGGGATTTTTTTCTATAAAAAACATATTGGTCCTTTTCCCAATATCCATCTTCGTTTATGCCAAAATATGCACTAAAATGTTCTTCCGCTAAAAGACCCAAAGCTTCTAATTCTTTAATCGTCCACACATAATATGCGCCTTCTGTGAGCTGTTTTTGGTCGTCTAGGCTATCTGCGTCTAATGCGGCATAAAAGCCCCCTTCTGGGGCGCTCAATTCCCTTAGCAGAAAGGCAATCGTTTTGTCGACTACTTCTTTGTATAATTCATTTGGCTTTGCCTCATAAGCACAACTATAACTATAGAGTAGTTGCCCGTTGTCATAACCCATTTTTTCAAAGTGAGGTACATGCCATCTTTCGTCCACAGCATAACGCGAAAATCCTCCACCGATTAAGTCAAAGACACCCCCTAGTGCAATTTTTTCTAGGGTGAAATGGGCGTGTTTTTCTAATGGAGTAGTAGAAAGAAAAAGGTCGATTAGTGTAGGCATCATAAACTTTGGCGCGCCTACTAAACCGCCGTTTTTAAGATCGAGTTTAGCGTTAAAAAGCGAAAGGGTTTTTTCGAGATCATCTTTAACTAAGTCGAGTTCGTCCTTGCTTTTCTCCAGCTCAAGTTGTTGCATTCCTTTTTCAAGATGGTTGGCATAGTCGAGTAATCGCTGTGGCTCTTTTTGATGAAGGCTAACAATTTGCTGGAGATAATCCATCCACTGCGCTTTTGGAAAATAGGTACCTCCCCACACGGGACGACCGTCTGGTAGCGCAACGATATTTAATGGCCAGCCGCCTTGTCCTGTAAGAATTTGAAGCGCCTGCATATAGATGTGATCAATATCTGGGCGTTCTTCTCGGTCGACTTTAATGCTTACAAAATGAGTATTCATCAAGTCAGCAACTGCATCATCTTCAAAAGATTCATGCTCCATTACATGGCACCAATGACAGGCTGCATACCCAATACTTATAATGACAAGTTTGTTTTCTTTTTGCGCTTTTTCAAGCTGTGCCTCTTCCCACGGAAACCAATCTACCGGATTGTTCGCATGCTGCAAAAGGTAGGGACTTTGCGCACGTGCAAGTGCATTTTTTTTTGAAGAAGGCCCCTTAGCCATTGAGTGCTGTAACCGTAGCTACTTTCCCAGGAAGCATTTCTTTGAGCATGGTTTCAATCCCATTCTTCAAGGTAATGGTAGAAGAAGGACAACCACTGCACGCTCCTTGCAAGACTACTTGAACCGATTTGTCTTCGGTATTATAGTTGTCAAAAAGGATATTCCCCCCGTCTGATGCGACTGCGGGTTTTATATAATCTTCAATAATCTTTACAATTTCTTGAGATGTTTCGTCAAGATCCTCTAAAGGGGTTGCACTAGAAGAAAAAGTTTCTTTTGATGGCGAAGCCAAAGTAACGATCGTTTTCCCGTCTTCAATATAGGCACGGATAAACTCTCTTACTTCCATCACGATGGTTTCCCATTCTACCTCTTCTTTTTTATTAATTGAAATATAATTGGTATCAAGAAAAACTTCTTTTACAAATGGAAATTGAAAGAGTGCTGCTGCTAGAGGAGCAGTTGAGGTGTCTTCGATAGATTTGAATTCAAAAACGGCATCAACTAACATCTTGTTGGCCACAAACTTCATTACGCTGGGATTGGGAGTACTTTCTGCATACACAGTCACCGGAACCTTTTTAAGGTCAGATGCTTCAGTTACTTTTCCTCCATCGTTCAAGTACTTTTGAATCTCTTGTCCTACTTCGTCAATCACATCTTTCCAATCTAAAATATCAAAGCGTTCTAGGGCTAAGCCATTGTCCATTAATTCAACAGACTTGACAAAAGGTAAATAAAACATTTGCTGTACCAGCGGAAAGTCTTTTGCGTCTTCTACAGAATTAAAGGTTTTATTTTCTTTTACACCAAATGAAGCATTCACAGTAAATAATGCGAATTTGTTGTCATTCTTAATAAAGGGGGTAACAATAAAATTGCTCATTCTTTTTTTTTCAAAATTACATAAAAGTCTCTTCAAGAGATGGTTTTAAACCGAATCATTTTTTACCTTTCTTCAAATTAATGTTATGCTTATAAAGTCAGTTCGAGGGTTTAGCCCCAGTTGGGGAGAAGATTGTTATATCGCCGAAAATGCCACATTGATAGGAGATGTGACCATGGGAGATCAATGTTCTATATGGTTTCAAGCGGTGGTTAGGGGAGATGTAAACCATATTCGCATTGGGGATCGAGTCAATATTCAAGACGGAGCCGTGATTCACGCTACTTATAAAAAGGCAGGAACAACTATCGGGAATGATGTATCTATAGGGCATAACGCGATTGTTCACGGTTGTACTTTACACGATCGTGTGCTCATTGGTATGGGGAGTATAGTGATGGATAATTGCGTTATACATTCAAATAGTATCATCGCTGCAGGGAGTGTGGTTACCCAAGGGACTATTGTCGAAGAAGGAGCTATTTATGCGGGGATTCCCGCAAAAAAGATTAAAGATGTTGATCCATCCTTACAAAAAGGAGAGATAGAGAGAATCGCCCAAAATTATTTAATGTATTCCGGTTGGTTCAAAGCGGAAGGTACTCCACCGGAGAAGAAGTAAACAAAGCGAGGTTGTTTTCTTTTTGGGTAGAATAGAAATAACGTTGTTTCTCGATTTCCTTTACAGCTAAGTTGTTTTCTTTTTCAAGCAGGCGTTTAATTTGATTTGCAATAGCCCGGCTATTGTCAATTACCTTTACACTTGACGGAAGAATTTGTTCAATCGTATTGATTAAGAAAGGGTAATGAGTGCATCCTAAAACAAGCGTATCTATTCCTTCTGAAATCATGGGATTTAAATAAGATTCTAACAAGTTTCTAGTTTGTCGATCTTCTCTTTTACCCTCCTCGACACAAGCGACTAAACCTTTACCGATTTGCTTGACAATAGTTATCCCACTACCATAGTCCTTCACACTTTGATGAAAGAGTTCACTATCTAAAGTACCTTTTGTCGCTAAGACCCCTACTTTTCCTGTTTTTGTTGCTAGGGCAGCTGGTTTAATGGCAGGTTCAATCCCCACAAAAGACAAAGGAAACTCTGCCCTTAATTGATCGATAATTTGTGTTGTAGCTGTGTTGCAGGCTAAGACAATAAGCTTGCAATCGAGTTCAATAAGTTTTTTAGTGATTTCTCTAGCCCTATTTAAAACTACATCAAGGGGTTTATCACCATAGGGAGAATAGGCATGATCTGCGATATAACAAATACTTTCTTGAGGAAGTAACGCTTCAACTGCAGGGAGTAAACTCATCCCTCCAATACCTGAATCAAAAAAGCCTATGGGTCGGTTCATGGTAAAAAAAAAGTCACTTATGACTAAGTGACTTTATATTGGATTAACGGTTGGATTAAAATCCTAACTCAGCTTTTACATCAGCCATTAAGTCTTTTCCTTTGGCCATGATAACGCTGCCTCCAGCAGAAGCATCAAGTACATAATCAAAGCCTTGTCCAGCAGCTACTTTTTCAATAGCAGCTCTAGCTTTATCATATAATGGACGCATCATTTCAACTTGCTTTTTTTGTAAGTCTTGTGCAGCAGTTTCTCTGTACTGGCTAATATTCTGTTGCATTGTCTCTAATTCTTTTTGACGTGCCTGGTTCGTTACGTCAGTTTGATTAGCAGCATCAGCAGAATAAGATTGTGCTTTAGTTTGGAATTCTTTATAAGTATTCTCAATTTCAGTAGCGTAGGTTTTTTCTAATTGCTCCAACTGTTTTTGTGCAGCAATTACCTCAGGCATTTCACCAATGAGTTTTTGTGTATCGATATGAGCAACTTTAGATTGCGCATAAGAAAAAGTCATTGGAAGTGCCATTAGGATGGCAATAAAAAGTGATTTTAGGTTTTTCATTATTAGATTAATTAGTCGTGTTTAATTATTTTTTCGTTGCTCAATTTGAGCTTTACGTTCTTCAATTTGTTTCTTTCTCGCTTTAATTCGCTCTTGCGTATTTATGCGTTGTAAAACTAAGTTGCTAATATCGTAATTTTTTGCGGAATATAGCATAACCAAGTCTGAAGAGCGATCAAATACGAAATCGTACTTTTTTTCTTGTGCGATTTGACGTACAATAGAGAGAACGCGATCCTGTATTGGTTTTAAAATATTGTTCTTTTG
The DNA here is from genome assembly GCA_965658115.1 of Candidatus Arcticimaribacter sp. Classification (GTDB taxonomy): domain Bacteria; phylum Bacteroidota; class Bacteroidia; order Flavobacteriales; family Flavobacteriaceae; genus Arcticimaribacter. Next base: position 64,902 of record CBFHRA010000001.1, read on the forward strand.
CTGGATATAATCTCCTTTGGGGCCAAAGTATTTCGTCTGTAAATCAATAATTTCTGAGCGAAAGAGGTCGAGCTCTTCTTTTCTGTCCTCTATTAATTCTTGGGTTAGTAATACCTTTTCTGCTTGAAGTTGCTCTTCTCGTCCTTTGAGTTGCATTTTTTTGAGCTCAATGTCTTTCTTCCAATTGGTTACATTTTTTTCTAAGAGCGTGCTAGCAGTCTTATATTCTTCTATATTCTCGAGGATTTCATCCATGTCGATATAAGCAAGTCTTACACCTCTTTGAGCAAAAGACTGCTGTGTAAAACTAAGAATAAAAACAAAAAGCAAGGGGCGAAAAGCTTTCATATTGAATTGTTTAGACAAATATACTAAAATTGTTGACCAATGATAAAATGAGTCTCCCAACCATTAGGAGTAGATTGTGTAAGATCAACATTGTCGAATCCATAGGCAAAGTCAATCCCTAATAGTCCAAAGGCGGGCATAAAGATGCGCACCCCTGCACCTGCAGAACGGTTAGCGTTAAAAGGGTTGAAGTTTCTAAAGCCTTGATACCCTCTTCCCGATTCAAGAAAAGACAATGCATAGATAGAGGCACTAGGCTTTAAGGTAATAGGATATCTAAGTTCTAAAGTAAACTTGTTGTATACCGTAGAACCATCTCTACTGGAGAGTCCCTGATTAGGGTATCCACGTAAGGCAACAACTTCTCTTCCATCTAGGGCAAAATTATTCGCCATACCGTCTCCTCCTATATAGAAGCGTTCAAATGGTATATCTCCTCTTTCACTATTATATGTACCTAAGAACCCAAAGTCTGTTTGCGTTTTTAAAACTAATTTATCGACAATCTTAGTGTACCATGTTCCAGAGAATTTTAATTTATAATACTCTAAAAAGCGGAATCTTTCTTGGTCAATTTTTGCTTGATCTGCCACCAACTCTCCCTCTGAATTAATGCTTTGATAAGCCGGTAGATCCCCTAGATTTTCATAATCAACATCCTTAAATAAAGAATACGGTGGGGTGAATTTTCCGCTAATTACAAAGTTCGATCCTCCCATGGGGAAGATTGGATTTGTATAGGTGTTGTTTCTCGATAAGGAAACGGTATATGAGATATTATTAGATACACCATTCCCAAAAGTGAAGAGCCCAGTAAAATAATTTTTGAGGTTATAGTATTGATATGTCAAGGCTTGAGAAAGTGTAAAATAGTCATCAGGCACCCGCAGTCTTCTGGCTAGACCTATAGAAATACTGCTAATTTCGAATGACTGTGATTTATCTGCTCGACCGGTAAAGAAATCATATCTAAACTGGTTTGTACGGGATAATGAGGTAGAAAATTGTACGGGCTGTCTTCCTCCTAACCATGGTTCTGCAAAGGTAAAACTATAGGTGTTGAAGAATTGACTGGCTTGTAAGCGAAGACTGAGTTTTTGTCCATCTCCAGAAGGAACAGGCTTGTAAGATTCTTTATCAAAAATGTTACGCATGGAGAAGTTGTTGAAAGATAATCCTAGCGTACCGATAAATCCACCGCCACCATAACCACCTTGTAGTTCAATTTGACTCGCACCAGATTCTTGTAAACCAAATTCGATATCTACGGTTCCAGCATTGGGGTCAACATTTTTAAAGTCGGGTGAAATTTGTTCTGCATCAAAAAAGCCTAATTGACCTAATTCTCGTACCGTTCTTACTACTTTGTCTTTGCTGTATAACTCTCCTGGTTTTGTTCGCAGTTCTCGATAAATAACATGGTCGTTAGTTTTTTCGTTCCCGACAACTGTTATTTTGTTGAAGGAAGCAATTTTACCTTCAGTGATTCGAATTTCAAAGTTGATGGTGTCTTCTGCGGCGCTTACTTCAACTGCATTGATGTTAGAGAATAAATATCCACTATTCTGGTAAAGATTCGTGATATCTTGTCCATCTGGTTTTGTATCGTCTGCAATTCTTTTCTTTAGCAAGACACCATTATAAGCATCGCCCTTTTTAATTCCTAAAACAGAAGAAAGTTGGTAGTCTGTATAAGCTGCATTCCCTAAAAAAGCAATATCGCCAAAATAGTAACGGTCTCCTTCTTCTACATCAAATTGAAGGGTTAAGGTATTGTCTTCATTTACAATAATACTGTCTTTTAAAATACGAGCATCGCGGTACCCCTTTTCTTTAAAGAAGTCGATGAGTCCCTTTTTATCTTCGTCAAAATCATCAGGGATGAATTTAGAAGATTTCCAAAAACGATAAAAGGCTTTTTGTTTGGTGTTTTTAAGTTTACTAGCGAGTTTGTTGCCCTTAAACTTTTCGTTCCCATTAAATACAATATCCTTTATTTTAACGCGACTTCCACGATCAATATTAACGACCATGTTAAAACTATTCACGTTTGTTGAATCTGGGATAGTGTTCAAAGTAACTTTCGTGTTGAGAAAACCTTCCTTTTTGAATTTATTGGTGATGTAGTTTTTAGTATTAGTTAAAAAACTTTCAGATAGTTTTTTTCCTTTTTCTAATTCGGTATCATTAATGATTCCTTGAATTTTTCCTTTTTTAAGGCCGTAAATTTTCACCTCATTAAGGGTGGGAAGTTCCTCTATTTCTATTTGAAGGGTAAGGCTATTTTCGTTGACATTAGTGGCATAAAAGTTAATGTCAGAGAACAAATCAAGATTCCATAATTTATTGATTACAGAACTAATTTGATCTCCAGGAAGGCGAACTTTTTGTCCTCGTCTTAATCCACTGTATGAAATCACAGTTTTTTTGTTAAAGCTTTTCAGTCCTACAACTTGAATAGAATCAATGGTGTATTCTTTTCCAGAAACAAATTCAGCTGTTTGTGCTTTTGCAGTAACACTGCAAAAGAAGAGCATTACAAAAAGGGAGCATGCTATAACAGTGCTGAAAAAAGGTTTAGCTGATGAGTTGTTCGCTTGTTTTTCCAAATCTACGTTCTCGTTTTTGGTAGCTTGTAATTGCTTCTTCAAAATGTTTTTCATTAAAATCGGGCCATAGCACCTCTGAGAAATACAATTCGGCATAGGCAATTTGCCACAATAAAAAGTTACTTATTCTTTGTTCACCGCTGGTTCGAATCAATAGATCTACCGGGGGTAAATTTTGCGTGTAAAGATGCTCATTAATAATGGTTTCATCAACATTTTCCGGGGAAATTATGTTATTTTTAACTTTGGCAGCAATTTGTTGCATAGCTTGTGTTAATTCTTGTCTTGCTCCATAATTCAATGCAAGGGTAAGAATCATTCCATCATTTTTTTCGGTCTTATTAATCGTGTCGGTTAATTCTTTCTCAACCTCTTTTGGCAATTTGCTAATATCCCCTATACTTTTAAGTTGAATGTTGTTCTTAATCATTTTGTTTAACTCTCTTCTTAACGCTCTAATTAACAAATCCATTAAAGTACTTACTTCCTGTTGAGGGCGATTCCAATTTTCTGTCGAAAAGGCGTATAGCGTTAAATGCTCGATCTGCATTTTTGCAGCAGCTTCAACAACTTTATGAACGGCTTCGGTTCCATTGCGATGACCAAAAACCCTGTTCTTTCCTTTTGATTTTGCCCATCGACCATTACCATCCATAATAATGGCGATATGTTTTGGCAATTTGGTTTCGTCTATCATTTCTTTTCTTTACAATAACATGGAATTTGGCCAAAGGTATAACTAAAAGTGAAGCCAGTAAAGACATACCAGTCATTATTATAGGCTGATCCCCTTTGAAGAACTGGATTTTCTGGTGCACTACCGTCAATATTATCGGTAAATGCATAGCGAATTCCTGTTTCTAAACTCAAGACGAATAAAGGCGAAAGACTTGCTTTAACCCCAACTACTGCTGGGATAGACAAATCCATTGCACTATCGTACTTAGTAATCGGATCATTAGGGAAACTCAAGGGTATCTCTAGTAGATCATAGGCAAAATAACTTAATCCAGCATAAACATAGGGGGTGAATTCTTTGTCGTCATCGTGTAGATTAAATTCAAAAAAATTGACTTCAAAGCCCAGCGAAAATTCGTTAATGGTATTGTCCACCGCAATAAAGCGATTGAAACGACTCAAGTCTTGGGCATAAAAGTCATAACTCTTGAGTTTGCTGTTGACAAAACTTGCTCGTATAGCATAACGCGTGGTGATATTCCATTTGTAGATTAATCCAAAGGCTGGAGAGTTTGCAAAGACAAATTTTGTCGGACCAATATCGGCAATGGTATTGCTTCCCCCCATAAAAACCCCTAACTCATGAATCTGCGCCTTTGCAGGCAGAAGACAATAAAAAAATACAATAAGTAAGCCGATCCTTTTCATTCAGTTTAGGGTACAAACAGTGCACAAACAATACGCTTGGACACTACTATTACATTAAACTGATTTTAGACAGATTTATTGTTTAATTTCTCTTGTCTAAGCCCCAGAATAATTTTTCTCTTAGAGTGTTGTAAAACGCAGTATCATTAAACTGAATTGTCGCTATAGAAAAGTCTGCTTTTTGAATGTGAATTGGGGTGTTATGTGGAAGGGTGATCAAGCGCGAATCTAAAGATAGCAAATGTTGTTCTTCTCTTCCAGAAACCTCGAGTTGAATTACAGAATTATCAGGTAAAACCAGAGGGCGAATGTTGAGGTTGTGCGGCGCGATAGGGGTCATTACTAAAGCCGGTGTTTCTGGCAATACTATGGGACCGCCACTACTTAAATTATAACCAGTAGAACCCGTAGGTGTTGATATTATTAAGCCATCTGCCCAATAGGTGGTTAATTCGTGATGGTTGATTTGAACCTTAACACTTATCAAAGAAGCAGTATCTTTTCTACTTACACTTATTTCATTAAGTGCATAAGGAAAGTCCCCTGATAATGTTTGTTCTTGGCCTAATTTGACCTCTAAAAGTGTTCTTTCAATTAAGCTGTATTTCTTTTCCCAAAGAGCTTCTAGACCTTTGTTGAGGGACTCTTTTTGTAAGCTAGTAAGAAAGCCTAAGCGACCTGTATTTATCCCAAGAATAGGCACACCACTGTCTTTTACTCTTGTTACAGCTTGTAACATAGAACCATCACCACCTATGCAAATAAGGAAATCTGTATTGCTATCAAGGGTTTTAAAAACCTTTAATTGTTCTTTTAACGGAAGATTTTCTAAACCTCCATGCAATTGTTCATCGACAATGACTTTTACTTTTAATCCCATCAAATGTTCGATAATGCCTTCGGCATAACCAATGGAGACGGGTTTCATAAACGGGCAAAGAACTGCAATTTGCATGCACTAGATTTTATACAAACTTACGAAATTATGATCGTCAAAGCTCAAGCTATCCCTTCGCTTGTGTTTTTCATTCAATTTGATAGGGTAGCGGGGGCAAAGTTTGTAATTTTACCCAAAAAAAGAAAGATGACCAAATTAAGCGTTAACGTTAATAAAGTTGCCACTTTACGCAATTCAAGAGGTGGAAATGTACCTGATCTTTTAAAGGTTGCGACAGATTTGCAAACCTTTGGTGCGCAAGGCATCACGGTACATCCACGACCAGATCAACGACATATTCGTTATGATGATGCTAAAGATTTACCCACTGTAGTAAGCACAGAATACAATATAGAAGGGAACCCAATTCCAGAATTTATGGATTTGGTTTTAGCCATAAAACCTACCCAAGTTACCCTTGTGCCAGATGCAGAAGATGCCATTACTTCAAATGCAGGGTGGGATACCCTTGCTCACGCTGACTTTCTCAAAGGGGTTATTGCACAATTTAAAGCTGCGGGAATTCGCACCTCTATTTTTGTCGATCCAGATCTAAAAATGATTGAAGGAGCAGTAGCCACAGGAACAGATCGTATCGAATTATACACAGAGGCTTATGCCGAACAATATTCGTCTGATAAAGAAGCTGCCATCGCGCCCTACCGCGAGGCTGCAATTTTAGCCAATAAGTTAGGACTGGGCATTAATGCAGGTCACGATTTAAGCTTGGAAAATATCGCTTTTTTTGCACAAGAAATCCCAAATTTATTAGAGGTTTCTATCGGGCATGCGTTAATGAGTGAGTCCCTTTATCTAGGCTTTGAAACGGTTGTAAAACGCTATTTATCTCTTTTGGCCTAATGGATGTTTTGCATAGCCTCATCATAGGGGAAGGCGAAAAAGACCTCTTGATTTTACACGGATTTTTAGGGATGGGTGACAATTGGAAAACCCATGCAAAACACTGGGCAACACAAGGCTGGCGCGTCCACCTTATTGATCAACGCAATCACGGAAGAAGTTTTTGGAGCGAGGACTTCAATTATGATTTTATGGCAGAAGATCTTTTACATTATTTTGATGCTCATAAACTCGCAAAAGTGACACTCCTAGGTCATTCTATGGGCGGGAAAGTAGCCATGCAATTCGCTTGTGCGTATCCAGAAAAAGTAACCCAATTAATAGTGGCAGATATTGCTCCAAAAGCATATCCCCCTCATCATCAGCAAATATTAAATGGTCTTGCAGCCTTAGATTTTAGTCAAATTTCCAGCCGAAAAGAAGCAGACCAAACCCTTTCTAATTATGTTAAAGAAGCAGGAACGCGTCAATTTTTATTGAAAAATATTTATCGTGTAACCCCAACGCAATTGGGGCTTCGAATCAATATTGCTGTTTTAAAAAATGCCAGTGATCAAATAGGGACAAGTCTTTCACAAGAGATGCAGTACCCCGGGAAGACCCTCTTTTTAAAAGGAGAACATTCAGGTTATATTGAAACAGGGGATGAGTTATTGTTGCGACATCACTTCCCTCAAAACACATTGGTTACCATAGAAAAGGCAGGACATTGGTTACATGCAGAAAACCCTATAGCCTTTGGTCAAGCGATTGCTAACTGGTGGTAAATCGAATCTCACAGTTTTCTAACAAATTGTGAAAAAACTAGTTAAACAAAGTACAATCCTATTAACAATACTATTTTTGCCACATGAATGCAGTGAATTTACGTTTTGCAGAACAAAAGGATATGATATCGGTTTTGGACTTGATCCAAGAATTAGCCGATTTCGAAAAGGAACCCCATGCTGTCGTCGTCACGCAAGAGGACTTGATCCGTGATGCCTTTGGCGATAGCCCAAAATTTAAATGTATTGTGGCAGAAAAAGGGGAAAGCATTATCGGGATGGCATTATTTTATCCGCGTTATTCGACCTGGAAAGGCCCAACCTTGCATCTGGAAGATTTGATTGTCACTCAGTCAGAACGTGGTACCGGAGTAGGAAAAGCATTATATACTGCCTTTATTGATTATGCTGCTTCGCAAAAAGTAAGACGCATAGAATGGGTGGTCCTAGACTGGAATACCCATGCAGTAAATTTTTATAAAGAAAGTGGTGCAAATGTCTTAGATGACTGGTGTACTGTACAAATGGATGAGGTTGCAATGCAACAGTATTTAGCGAAAGAAAAATGAGAATATTTAAGTTTGGAGGAGCATCTGTAAAAGATGCACCTAGTGTAAAAAATGTAGCCAATGTTTTACAAAAAGTAGGCTATGAAGATGTGTTGATCATTGTGTCAGCAATGGGGAAAACGACTAATGCACTAGAAGCAGTGGTGGAAACCTATCAAAATAATCCTGGTCAATTAAAAACGGCTCTACAAGAGTTAGAGGCCTTTCATTTAGACATTGTAGCGGATTTATTAGGGGAAAATAAAGCTCCTTTAGTGGAGAAAGTGCGTGGGTTAATCCAAGAGTTGGCTACCTTTTTTGAGCATAATAAGGCGCCTAATTACAGTTTTGTTTATGATCAAACGGTAAGTTTTGGAGAGTTGTTATCGACCACAATTATTGTAGATTACTTAGTCTCTATCGGTCTACCTGCAAAATGGTTAGACGCGCGTCAATGTGTTAAAACAGATGATTATTATCGCGATGCGAACTTAGACTGGGAGTTGACCCAAACTAAAATCAAAGAACAAGTCAATGGCGCAAAATTAATTGTTTCACAAGGTTTTATAGGTAGTGATACAAATAACTTTACGACCACCTTAGGGCGGGAAGGTTCAGATTATTCTGCGGCGATTTTTGGCTATGCTTTAGGAGCAGAATCGGTGACGATATGGAAAGATGTTCCTGGAGTATTGAACGGGGATCCACGTCATTTTGAAGACACGGTTTTATTAAATCAAATTTCTTATCGCGAGGCCATTGAATTAGCTTTTTATGGGGCTTCTGTGATCCACCCAAAAACATTACAGCCTTTACAGCGTAAAGAAATCCCACTTTATGTACGTTCGTTTATCGCCCCAGAAGGAAAGGGGACAGCAGTGTCTAAAGGGCAAACGCTCGAGCCACATGTGCCTTGCTTTATTATCAAAAAAGACCAAGTTTTATTAAAACTATCTTCTCTCGATTTTTCTTTTATCGTCGAAGACAATATTTCAGAAATATTTGGCTTACTATCACGTTTTCAAATGCGGGTGGAATTGATTCAAAATTCAGCCATTAGTTTCTCTGTTGTAGTGAACAATAAATACAACCGTCTAGAGGAGTTATTAGCAGAACTAAGAGCAAAGTTTAAAGTAACCGTAACCGAAGATGTGAATCTATTCACCGTGCGTCATTTTGATCAAGCAGCCAAAGAAAAGGTGCGCAGTTATGGCGAAAAGATTTTGTTAGAACAACGTACTAGAGAGACTTTGCAAGTGGTTTTAGCCAACTAGAGTTGCTTATAGTTTAAAACTATCTGGTGTACGATTATTTGGGCCAGTTTTCGGTGACTTTCTATGCTCCACCCTGCAACATGGGGAGAAAGTAAAACATTGTCAGCGGCTAATAAATAGCTAAAGTCACTAGAGATCTCTGTCGAAAAGAGATTTTCAAAAGAGCTTTTTTCATATTCTAAAACATCAAGGGCAGCTCCTTTTACTGTTCCGTTTTTCAGGGCTTGTACAAGATCTGCTGTTTTTACAGCACTGCCTCTAGCGGTATTGATGAGCCAAAAAGGCTGCTGCATTTTAGCTAAAAAAGCAGCATCAATCATCCCTTTCGTCAATGGTGTTTGCGGGGTGTGTAAGCTTAAGACATCGGCCTTTGCTTGTAGTTCTTCTAAGACGACTTGACGGGCAATATCATCAGAAGGTTTTGTTTCGATATCGTAGTAAATGACTTCCTTTACATCAAAGCCTAATAATTTTTTGGCGAAGCTTTTCCCCATATTGCCATAGCCAATAATCCCTACTGTTTTTCCTTCTAGTTCTTCGCCACGGTGGGTTTCGCGTAGCCATTCTCCGGCTTGGATGGATTGATGAGCTAAGCGCAGTTTATTCATCAAGCCTAACAGCATGCCCAGGGCGTGTTCTCCTACAGCGTTTGCATTACCTAGAGGGGCTGCAAAGAGTTCTATGCCTAGTTCTTTCGCAGCTTCTTGATCGATGTTTTCTACTCCGGCGCCAACACGGGCGATAAATTTTAAGTTCGTTCCTTTGGCTAAAAATGAAGCGTCAATCGGAAAACGAGAACGCACTACTAGTCCGTTGTAATCTTTTAAGGTTCTTTCGATTTCGCTTTTTGATGCGGTATAAGCTAGGGTATTTTGAAAGCCTGCTTTTTCAAGTTCTTTTACAAGTAAGGGATGGTTTTCGTCAAGGTGAAGAATGCGCATAACTATTTTTTAAAAACCTAAAATGGCCTGTGCCATAAAAAAGAAAAGGAAGATCCCAAAGATGTCGTTTGCAGTGGTGATAAATGGACCAGTGGCAATGGCTGGATCGATACCTCGTTTGTCAAGGACAATCGGGACAAAGGTGCCAATCAATGCTGCCATAACGATTACTCCCATCATGGAGCCTGCTACGGTTAGACTCAAGATTAATTCTTGGCCCATGATTTGTCCAAAACCGATTAACACAAGGGCTAATAAAAAGCCATTGATCAAGCTTAATCCCACCTCTTTAAAAAGCCGTTGAAGCATAGACCCTTTGATGATGTCATTGGCTAAACCTTGAACAATAATGGCAGAGGATTGCACCCCTACATTACCTGCCATGGCGGCAATCAATGGAGTGTAAAAGAATAAACTGCGCAATCGCGGTTGATTCATGATGGTTTCAAAATCTTTTAAAATAAAGACACTACCTAGACCTCCTAAAAGACCTAAAAATAACCAGGGTAAACGGGCACGGGTGAGTTCCCAGATGGTATCATCTGCCTCTACATCGTTCGAAATACCTGCGGCTAATTGGTAATCTTTATCGGCTTCTTCTCTAATAACATCGACGATATCATCAATGGTAATACGGCCTAGTAATTCTTTTTTATCGTTAACAACGGGAATGGCTTCGAGGTCATATTTTGACATGATTCTCGCGACCTCTTCCACATCTTGCTCCACAGTGACAAAGTCTACTTTAGGGATGTAAATGTCTTTGACAATCGCTTTTGAATTTGCGGTCAATAAATCTTTTAACGAAAGACGACCCAGCAATTGATTCTTTGCATTTACCACATAAATAGAGTGTACTCGGGTCACCTCTTCGGCTTGTTTTCGCATGGCATTGACACATTTAAGGACGCTTAGATCTTCGTGTACTTTGACCAATTCTTTTGCCATTAATCCCCCTGCAGTATCCTCTTCATACTTTAAAAGTTCGCGAATGTCTTTGAGGTGATCGGTATCCTCAATTTGAGAGAGGACTTTTTCTTGGCGATCTTCGGGTAATTCTGCAATGATATCTGCGGCATCATCGGTGTCGAGTTCTTCTACCTCTTCGGCAATTTCTTTAGCAGAAAGTTGACCTAAGATTTTTTCACGAAAGTCTTCGTCCACCTCGGCTAGGGCATCGGCGGTTTTTTCACTGTCGAGTAATTTAACCAGGTAGATTGCATCGTCTAAAGCGAGTTCCTCAATGAGCTCTGCTATATCAGCATAATGTAGTTCGTGGACCTGTTTTTTGAGTTTTTTATCCTTTTGTTTTTGGATAAGGGACTTTATTGCTCCTACATAATCATCGTCAAGTTGGAAGTTGGCCATGGTCAATTTTTTTGGTTAGCGCAATAAAGTCGTCTCCAGAAAGTTTCTCGGGACGCAGGTCAAAGATACTATCTTCTGTAATATTTTTAGGAAGCCCAAGGGTTTTTAAGCTGTTCCGTAAAGTTTTACGCCTTTGCTGGAAGCTCATTTTTACAATTTTGAACAAAAGTTTTTCGTTGCAATCAAGGGTATAAATGGCTTTCCGCTTAAGGGTAAGTACGCCAGAGTCTACCTTTGGTGGGGGATTAAAGACTCCTGGGGGAACTGTAAATTCATATTTGGCCTCATAAAAAAGCTGCGTCAAAACCGATAGTATGCCGTATTTCTTAGTCCCTGGAGGTTCACAAATGCGCTGCGCAACTTCTTTTTGGAACATCCCAGAGAAAAAAGGGATCTGATCCCTGTTCTCTAAGGTTTTAAAGACAATTTGCGTCGAGATATTATAAGGGAAGTTGCCAATAATGGCAAAAGGAGTTTCGCCCATTAAAGTGCTTAAATCGATTTTTAAAAAATCCCCTTCGTGGATTTTATCGATCATGCTAACATAGTTCGCTTGAAGATATTCTATGGACTCACTGTCTAATTCAATCAAGGAAACTTTGCCTTCTTTCCAGGGTAAAAACTGAGTGAGTACACCCATGCCTGGACCTATTTCTAAGACCTTGTCATAGTGATCAAAGGCTAGGGTTTGCGCAATTTTTTCGGCGATAGATAAATCGGTCAAGAAGTGTTGCCCTAATTTCTTTTTTGGGCGAACGCTTTTCATGCTACAGTCGTGATTTCATCTAGCTGGGTGCGAAAGGCTAGAATGGCGTTGCCAAAACGATCAAGGGCGTCTTGCCTTAATTGATCTGCGTGTAGATTGATATACTCTTGGTATTCTTTATGCGAATTACAGTGATATTGTGCGGCATAGCTTATCCCGCCGTGATCTTGATCTGTAATCACCTTGAAAAGTTTCGCTTGTTGAAAATGCCCAGTTTGAATCATTTTAGGAAGATGATCTTCTTTCATCCATTTGAGCCAGTCTTGTTCAACTGTGGGTTCTACATGTGTGGTTACATTGTAAATAAACATACTTAGTCGATTTTTTCAAAACCAGTATAAGGGACTAATGCTTTTGGGAGAACAATTCCATCTGGGGTTTGACAATTTTCTAAAAGGGTAGCAAGTACGCGAGGCAAAGCCAAAGAGCTTCCGTTTAAAGTGTGAACGTTTTGTTTTTGCCCGTCTTTGGTTCTGTAGCGCAGTTGTAAACGCTCTGCCTGATATCCTTCAAAGGTAGAAACAGAACTGATCTCTAGCCACTTTTCTTGTGCGGCAGAATACATTTCAAAGTCATAAGTTAGGGCAGAGGTAAAGCCTAAATCCCCGCCACATAAACGCAGCACACGATAAGGTAAATCTAGTTCTGCCAATATTCCTTTGACGTGTTGCATCATTTCTTCTAAGGCGGCATTAGAGCGTTCTTGGGTTTCTAAGCGTACAATCTCTACTTTATCAAATTGATGTAAGCGGTTTAAGCCGCGAACATGTGCCCCATAGCTTCCCGCTTCCCTTCTAAAACAAGGGGTATATCCTGTAACTGCAATGGGGAGATCTTTTTCCTCTAAAAGTTCATTGCGGTACATATTGGTCAAGGGAACTTCTGCGGTAGGAATTAAATAGAGGTCATCGCCGGTTACGTGATACATTTGCCCCTCTTTATCGGGTAATTGACCGGTTCCATAACCAGAAGCCTCATTGACTAAATGGGGGACTTGCATTTCGCGATAGCCTGCTGCTGTATTTTTATCAAGGAAATAGTTGATGAGTGCACGTTGTAGACGAGCGCCTTTCCCTTTGTAAACGGGGAAACCAGCACCAGTAATTTTACTGCCTAGATCAAAATCGATGAGGTCGTATTTTTTAGCTAGTTCCCAATGGGGAAGGGCTCCTTCTGCTAGGGTAGGCATAGTGCCTCCTTTTTCTAATTCTTCATTATCCTCTTCAGAATTTCCAGCAGGAACACTTGCTTGAGGGACATTAGGAATTTGATAGCGCAGCTCAAGAATTTCCTTTTCTAAGTTTTGCATTTCTTCTTGTAAAGCTTTTGTACTGGTTTTAAGTACTGCAGAGCGTTCTTTTAAACCTTGAGCTTCTTGCGCTTTCCCACTTTTAAAGAGTTGTCCAATTTCTTTGGCCAATTGATTGGCCTCTGCAAGCTGACTGTCTAACTCGGTTTGAGTTTTACGTCTTTTTTCATCTGTTGCTAAAAGGGTGTCAACCAGCTCGAGTTCTTTAAAGTTTCTTCTTTGAAGTCCTTCTAAAGCTGCCGCCTTATTTTCTCTAAGTTGTTTTAGTGGTATCATGCAATAAATCTCTGGCACAAAGATAAAATTTTGTGCTTCATTATAGTGCTATTTAGCAGGAATCAATTGACGGCATTTTGCTTGATCTTCTTCTAATTGAGCTTTGAGCATTTCGAGGGAGTCAAACTTCTTTTCTTTCCGAATTAATTCAAGCAGGTCAATGTGTAATAATGCTCCATATAGGTCTTGTTTAAAGTCAAAAAAATGAACTTCAAAACTGCGCTTTTCACCTTCAAGCGTAGGGCGGAAGCCTACATTCATCATTCCATAAAGCAACGTATTCTCTAGTTGTGATTGAATAAAGTAAACTCCGTCACAAGGCATGAGTTTGTACGTTTCTTCAATGTGTAAGTTAGCGGTAGGAAAGTTAATGGTTCTACCTATTTTTTCTCCTTCAATTACTTTTCCACTTAAGCGGAAAGGGCGATTGAGATAGTCAGTGGCGATTTTCATTTTACCCTCTTCAAGGGCAAGGCGAATTTTTGTTGAACTCACATTAACTGAAGCAATCTCTTGGGCTTCGATCTTTTCTACTGAAAATCCATAGGTTTCACCAGCATTGATAAGATCGTCAACGGTGGCTTCTCTATTTCTGCCAAAACGATGATCATAGCCTATGATCAAGTGTTCTATTTTGAAGGCTTTTACAAGAATATCGCGGGTAAATTCGTCTGCGGTTTGACGTGAAAATTCTTTTGAAAAAGGATGGATGACTAAGACATCTACCCCTAAAGAAGCTAATAATCTTTCTTTTTCTTTTAATGTATCAATCAAACGAATTGAGGTGTCCTTTTGCAACACCATGCGCGGATGCGGAAAAAAGGTAAGCACTACTGCGAGATGATTTTTTTCTCGGGCGCTTTTCACTAATCGATCAATGATTTCTCTATGCCCAATATGCACCCCGTCAAATGTTCCTATGGTCAATGAACACCCTTCAGTTGCTTGATAATTTTCAATGGTAGAAATGACCTTCACAAAAAAAGACTATCTTTAAATTTTAAGTAAAATTAGCGTATTTAAAGCAATCAATCCGTTAATTTCTTGAAACATTAATTCAATTTTCAAAGTTTGAAAAAACTTCTTTTTCTTTTAGTATTATGTTTAACATTTCCTTTATTTGGTCAAGACTATTGGCTTTTATCTTCCCCACAGACGACTTCTGCTTTTCAGCAAAAAAAATTAGTGCAGTCTGTTGCTCTGGATTTTAACTTACTACAAACCGCGCTTGAAAGAGAAGTAAGCTCGCAAACAACAAAAGAAACGCCTTTTGTTTTATATTTCCCTAACGAAGAGAATCGTTTAGAGGCGTTTGAATTAACAGCGATGCCCTTATTTTCTTCCGCGCTAGCGCAAAAATATCCTAATATTAAGGCATACAAAGGAAGGAGCACAACGCGAAATGGCGTTAGTATTCGGGTGACAGTAAGCCCACAAGGGGTTAGTGGAACCATGCGTACTCCCACAGGAATGGTTTTTATGCAACCTAAAAAAGAAGGGAACGGAGATCATATTTATTACCAAAGGAACGATGCCTTATACAAAGATTATGACACCCCCTTTTGTACGACTACTGCGGGGGATCATACATTTAAACAAGAAAAAACAGCGACAGCTAAGAGCAGTAACAAGGCAGCAGTAGGGGTGCTGAAAACCTATCGTTTTGCCGTTGCTGCAACAGCAGAGTACACCAATTTTTGGGGAGATGACGATGATACAAATGGAACCAATCAAGAGGATGCATTAGCTGCAGTCGCGAATACTGTGAACCGGATGAACGAAGTTTTTGAAGTGGACTTAGGCATAAGATTAACCTTAGTTACCGACGCATCTTTATTGTACACTGATACCACTACAGATCCATTTAGCGGAGATTTTAATAGTGAAATACAAGCAACTTTAACCAGCGAAGTTGGGGAAGAAAATTATGATATTGGGCATTTATTTCATCGCGGAAGTGCAAACGGGGATGCAGGTAGTGTAGGGAATGTTTGCCGCAACGGTCAAAAAGGAAGTGCTTTTTCTTCTCATCCTTTTACAGCGACAAATGGTAGTGGAGGAGATTTTTTGACAGATTATTTTGACATTGATTATGTGATTCACGAAGTGGGGCACCAGTTTGGGGCATTACACACATTTGCCCATAGTACAGAATCTTTTGGGTTTAATAGCGAACCGGGTAGTGGTTCGACCATTATGTCTTATGCTGGAATTGTAAGTGGGCAAAATATGCAACGTCATAGTGATCCCTATTTTCATTACCACAATATCAAAAGCATTAATACGTATTTAAATACGCAAGCTTGTCAGACAGAAATCAGCACAATAAACCAAATCCCAATAGTAGAAGCGGGAGCAGACTTCACTATCCCTAAAGGAACAGCCTATACGCTTACAGCAGTTGCAACAGACACCGACCGTTTGTCTTATTGCTGGGAGCAGCTCGATTCTGGAAGGGTACGCGCACAAGACTTTGGCCCTAATTTACTTTCTGGACCGATGAATAGATCATTGTTGCCAGATACTTTAGCTACGCGTACCATCCCTAGAATGAGTAGTATATTAATAGGAAACCTAACCGAAGAAAACCCGACCATAGGCGCTGCATGGGAAACAGTTTCTCTAGTGGAAAGAAGTTTGAGATGGGGGATTACAGTGCGGGATAGAGATCAAGCTAATCCTAATGGGGTAGGTTTTTCTGCACAGGATGAAATGAATATTCGTGTGGAGGGTGATGCAGGTCCGTTTGTCGTTAGATCTCAAAACGATGCTTCCCTTGAATGGCTTTCTGGTGCGAATGAACAAATTGTATGGGATGTCGCTAATACTGATCAAGCCCCTATCAATACAACCACAGTTTCTATTTATTTATCCCATGATGGAGGGAGAACTTTCCCTTTGCTTTTAGCAGGGAATGTTGCAAATGATGGAGCTCAATTTATTGTGGTGCCAGGAAATATTTCTACCTCACAAGCTCGAATTAAAATTCAAGCAGATGATAACATTTATTTTGCGGTGAACAGTGCTAATTTTAGGATCAAAGAACGTCCATTCGCCCTGCCTTTAAGAGTTCCAGAAAAGGTGATTTGCGGAATTGCCTCTACCACATTTAATTTTAGTTTACAACAATACGATACTGTTTCAGAGGGGGTAACTTTAAGTGTAAGTGGGTTGCCTACTGGTATAACTGCATCTCTAAGTCCAGCAATTTTAAACACTAATGGTGAAAGCGGAATCTTAGTGCTAAGTACAGATGGTGTCTCTACAGGGACTTATTCATTTACTTTAGTAGGAACAAGAGGTGCTACTGTGGTTCAGCAAGTTTTTACTGCAAAGTTGTATGCAGAAACAATCCCTAGTCCAGTCTTACAATCCCCTGCTAATAATGCTGTAGATCAATCGACAAATCTAGAATTCTCTTGGGCAGAAAATCAAGAAGCCAGTCAATATCGATTGCAAGTCAGTACAGTATCAGACTTTTCTTCTTATGTTGAGAATGTTGTAGTCAACAACAACTTTTACACCACAACTCAGCTCTTAGGGGAGACCACTTATTATTGGCGCGTAAGTACTTTAAATGAATGTGGCGAAAGTGATTTTAGCCCTTCTTTTCAATTTGAGACAAATACGACCAGTTGTGGGACTTTTGTTTCTGCTAATGTACCTCGAAGTATTCAAGATGCGACAAGTTCTTCCCCTGGAGTTACCGAGGTTTTTATTCAAGTTGCCGATGATTTACCTATTCTTGACATAGATGTAAAGGTGGGGATCGCACATACCTATGACGAAGATCTAACCTTAAGTTTAATCCATCCAGACGGGAGAGAGATTATTTTGATACAAAATCAAGGGGGAAGCGGTAACAACTTTGACAATACTATTTTTGACGCAGAAGCGACAACACCTATACAATCTGGGAGCCCTCCTTTTTCTGGGACTTATCGACCATTAGGAGATTTAGCTTCTTTGTATAGCTCTTCTGCACAAGGGAACTGGCGATTCAAGGCTGTGGATAATGCTACACAAGATACAGGTATCATTGAAAGAGTAGAGTTAATCATGTGTTTGAGTGGGCAACTACAACCGAATGATGACAATGATTTACTCCCAAATAATATTGATAACTGTCCCTATGTCACGAATTCTAATCAAAGTGATACAGATCAAGATGGAGAAGGGGATCTATGTGATATAGATGCACAACGCAACTTCTCCCTTTTTAAATCTGACGAAACCTGTGTAAGTCAAAACAATGGATCAATTGTAATTAATGCGATTGCACAATTTCCATATCAAGTCAACCTTATGGGGCCTAATGGTTTAAATCAAAACTATTCAATGACCACCCAGAGTCTTTTAGTTGATGAATTACAAAGTGGGGATTATTTATTGTGTATCACAAGTATTGAAGTTCCTGGTTTTGAGCAGTGTTTTGCGACAACAATCACCCAGCCATTACCACTTAGTGTTAGTGCAAAGGTCAATGCATCCAAAGAAAGTGTACGCCTGAATTTAGGCGGCAGTGAGCGTTATATAATTCGTCTTAACGAAATAGAATTTGAAGCTTTAGGGATTGGTCAAAAGGAGCTCCCGCTCCAAAAAGGCTTAAACATTATTGAAGTAAGCACTGATTTGAGTTGTCAAGGAACCTATAAAGAGATGATATACCTTGATAATCCTTCCATCTTATACCCTAATCCAGTGCAAGATAATTTGACTGTTCTAATAGGAGGGGATAGTGCAAATGTTCAATTGTTTATTTATGATATTCAAGGGAATCAACTCTATTTTAAAGAAGTTCAGCTGGATGATTTACATCGATCCATTGGAGTAGAAGTAGCGGATTATCCCGCCGGTAATTATATCGTAAAATTAGTTACAGCGAAAAATGTGGAAACCTTAAAATTCATCAAGCAATGAAAATTAATTTAGCCCTTTTATCGCTTTTATTTGCCTTTGCTATAGTGGGATGTAAAGATCCTATTCCAGACCCAGAACAAACGACTTTAATCTTGCCAGAAGACAATACCAGCTGTCTTTATGTAAGTCAAAATTCCTCTACTGCAAGTGTTGACTTTTCTTGGCAAGAAGCCCAGCATACAGATGCTTATAAGGTAGTTGTAAGAAACCTAACAACAGAAGAAGAAACCATTTCTATTACAGAAAACACTAGTATAAGATTGACCCTTACTAGAGGCGCCCCTTATCAATGGAAAGTAGTCACAACCTCAGAATTAAGTGAGGTAGAAACCGCTAGTAATAACTTTAGTTTTTATTTAGAAGCCCAGCAACAACGCAATTATTTACCTTTTCCGGCTAGACTATTATCGCCACAACTTGATGAACGAATCTCCTTGACAAATGGGGAATACAACTTTTCATGGCAAGGAGATGATTTAGATGACGATTTATCTCATTATACCCTATTGATCGGTCCCACTGCAGATTCTTTAAATGAAATCGCTACAGATATTATAGCATCTTCTTATAGTGCTGCGCTTAATAATGGAGAAGTTTACTTTTGGCAAATCATCAGCTATGATCAAAATGGGAATAGCACAAAATCTCTAGCGAATCGATTCGAAACAGCGCCTTAAACTATTTTCCATTAAATTGGTTCATGGTGTTCTGAGCACCTTGAGTGGCAAAAGAAAAAATCATTTTTGTAATTATTTCATAGCGTTCTTTCAATGCTGTTTGCTCTTTAGATGTCCATTTTCCTAAAACAAAATCTACTGTGTCATAGCCTTTCTCTTCAGAATGGATCCCAAAGCGAAGACGAGGATAGTTTGTTGTATTGAGTTGTGCTTGAATATCTTTTAAGCCATTGTGCCCCCCGTCACTCCCTTTTGTTTTTAATCGAATGGTACCAAATGGAAGATTCAAATCATCTGTAATAATTAAGATGTTTTCCAAAGGAATATTTTCTTTAAGGGCCCAGTATCTTACAGCTTTTCCACTATTATTCATAAAAGTAGAAGGCTTGAGTAAAAGTAGTGTTCTGCCTTTAAACTTTGTTTTTGTAAGTGCGCCATAACGCAACTCTTGAAAGGTTAATTCTTTTTCTTCGGCTAGAGCATCTAGTGCGTCAAAACCAATATTGTGCCTTGTGTTGTGATAAGTGGCTCCAATATTTCCCAGTCCTACAATTAAATATTTTTTCACTTCCAGTGGATTTGATTTTTGTCCGCTAAGCCATTTCCAAAAAGACATCTTTTGTAAAAATAAAAAAAGCAGCTAGGAAATTGCCCCTAGCTGCTTTATACTTATAAACGAAAGAATGTTTATTCTGCCGCTTCTTCTGTTGCTTCTTCTCCTCCTTCTTCAGCCTCTTCAGCAACACTTTTGATCGAAGCACGAGAAGTTTTCACTTGACATACAACCGTATTATCAGGATGTAAAAAGCTGTATTCTTCTGCAGTTAATTGAGAAGTGTATAATTTGTTTCCTAGTTCTAAACCAGAAATATCTGCAACGATAAAATCAGGAAGGTTACTAGGTAAAGCACGTACACGTAATTTGCGTTTGTTTAAGATGAGTGTCCCCCCAGAGTTTAAAACACCAGGTGCAGCTCCTTCCACTACCACAGGAATATTCATTGAAATTTCTTTTCCTTCGTTTAGCTGATAAAAGTCCACATGAAGAATTTTGTCGCTAACCGGGTGGAATTGAATGTCCTGTAAAACAGCGTTGAATTCGCCATCTTCGGTTTTAATTACCACCGTATGTGCGTTAGGTGTGTACACCAGTTTGCTGAAATCAAGTTCTTTCGCTGCGAAGTGTAAAGGCTCATTTTCGCCATACAGTACACAGGGAACCATCTCAGCATTACGTAAGGCTTTTGTTGACTTCTTGCCTACGCTTTCTCTTTTAGATCCGTTAATTGTAATAGATTTCATATTGATTTAATTGATAAAATTTTCGTGAATTGATTTATTGAGGTGAACACTTTTCATGGTAGAACCAAAAAGCTCTGCACAACTCAATATTCTGATTTTAGGACTATCTTTTTTTGAAGGAATACTGTCTGTGATGATAAGCTCTTCTAGAGAAGAGTTTTCTACCCTTTCGTGTGCATTACCAGAGAGAATTCCATGGGTACAAACTGCACGAACAGATTTTGCTCCTCTTTCAAGCATTAGCTCTGCGGCTTTTGTTAAAGTTCCAGCAGTATCGACCATATCGTCGACTAATACCACATTCTTACCTTGAACATCACCGATTAATTCCATGTGTGAAATTACATTGGCTTTCTGTCTTTGTTTATAGCAAATTACCACATCACTTCTTAAGAATTTAGAATAAGCATAAGCGCGTTTAGATCCCCCCATATCTGGTGAGGCAATCGTTAAGTTATCTAAATTTAAGCTTTGTAAATAAGGCACAAATATGGTTGAGGCAAATAAGTGATCTACTGGTTTTTCAAAAAAACCTTGAATTTGATCAGCATGTAAATCCATGGTGATGATTCTAGTAGCGCCTGCAGTCTCTAATAATTTTGCAATCATTTTAGCTCCAATCGGAACCCGTGGTTTATCCTTGCGATCCTGTCTCGCCCATCCAAAATAAGGAAGGACAGCAGTAATATGTCTTGCTGAAGCGCGTTTGGCAGCATCTAACATTAAAAGCATCTCCATTAAATTATCAGAACTAGGATGGGTAGAACCAATGATAAAAACACGAGATCCTCTAACCGATTCTTCAAAAGAAGGTTGAAACTCCCCGTCACTATAATGCGAGAAAGAAACGTTTCCCATAGGGATGCCAAAGTTTTTAGCGATTTTTATGGCTAATTCTTTACTCTGTGTACAGCTAAAAATTTTCGCTTCAGTCATTTTTTTCCTAAACCTTTTATATTCTAATAATTAGGGATTGCAAATGTAAAAATTTATTTCCCTTGAATGACTTAATTCTTATAGAAATTTAGGTGAAGAAAATTATTTGCTTAATTTTACTCACCCTAAACCTCGGTGGCGGAACTGGTAGACCTGTCTGCCGACAGGCAGGCGCGCTAATTGAAATGTTGAGATGATTTGGATTTATGCTCTTTCTAGTCAAACGCGAAATTATATCTATGTTGGTATGACTTCAAATTTAGAGAGAAGGATAAAAGAGCATAATGCAGGAAAGGAGCGAACGACTAGAGCATATAGACCTTTTAAATTGCTATATTGTGAACAATGCAACGATAGGGTAGCAGGTCGTAAAAGAGAAAAATATTGGAAGTCAGGTGTAGGAAAGAAAAAATTACGCCAACTAAGATTAAAACATAATTAATGCCTCGGTGGCGGAACTGGTAGACGCGCTGGATTCAAAATCCAGTTCTTTCGAGAGTGTGGGTTCGATTCCCACCCGAGGTACAAAAAAAGCCCTGTCTAACGACAGGGCTTTTTTGATTATAAGAATTAAAACTTTGGTTTTCTTTTTTCAAGAAAGGCGGCTAGACCTTCTTTTCCTTCTTCGGAAGCGCGAACGTTAGCAATGACATCTGCAGTATAATCTATTACCCCATCGTTGATGGGCTGGTAGGCTAAATTTAACAGTAAGGCTTTAGTGATATTGAGTGCTTCAGGTGCGTTTTGACTTATTTTTTTAGCAATGGATTGAATCTGTTGGTCAAATTCTTTCTCCTTAAATAAACCGGTGAGCAATTGATGGTCAACAGCATCTTGTCCCTGCACGACCTCTGCAGTGAACATCAATCGATGGGCATTGCGTACACCGATGGTTTTTAAAACATAAGGTCCAATAGTAGCGGGAACCATTCCTATTTTTACTTCGCTCAAGCAAACCTTAGTGTTTTCAGTCCCAAAAGCCATGTCGCAACAACACAAAAGTCCTACTCCGCCACCATAAGCAGCGCCATTAACACGGGCAATAGTTGGTTTAGGAAATTCGTTCAAAGCTTGCATTAAATAGGCCATTTGCATTGCATCTTCCTTGTTTTCTTCAAAACTATTTGTGCCTAAAGATTGCATATAGTTAATGTCTCCCCCCGCACAAAAGTTGGTACCACTGCCAGTAAGAATTAGCATTCGCACTGCATCGTTGTCCGCTGCCTCGTCTAGCGCTAGAAGAATATTTTCAATCAATTCACTATTAAATGCATTGTGCACTTCTGGTCGATTGAGCACCAAATAAAGTGCTCCTTCTTTTGTAAGAAACTGTTGTAAGCTTTTATCTGTACTTAAAGCTTTGTGGTCTGGTGGAAGAAAATCGTACACTTTTTTTTACGAAGATAGCAAATCTTATTTCGAACTAGCATTGATAAAGTGACGGAGTTCTTCTGGAGTAATTTTTGGATTTGCTCCAGCGTTTGATGCTACCATCGCTCCCATTGCACAAGCGTTTTCTAAAGCAATTTCTGGGGCTTTATCTGTCAGTAAACCCTCTAAAAGTGTTGCTAAAAAAGAGTCTCCTGCTCCCACAGTATCAACAACTTTTATGGGAAAACCTTTTTGATCATACAGTTGATCATTTAATAGCAGCAAGGCGCCGTCTCCCCCTTTAGTGACACATATTTTAGTGGTGTTAGTTTTTGCCGAAATAAACTTTAATTGCCCTTTAAGGGACTTCTCTTGACAGCCCATGGCTTGTGAAATTTCAACTAATTCTTCGTCATTGAATTTGATAAAATCTGCTACTTGCATTAAATCTTCTAATCGGTTTTGTGTATAGTGAGGAGCTCTTAAATTAACATCAAAGACTTTAAAGGAGGCCTTTTTAAGTAAGGCCAAAAGACTTTCTTTTGAAAGAGTATCTCGCGTTACTAAACTCCCGAAAAGAAACAGATCTGCTTGAGAAACTTCTTCCTCGAGTGAAGGCAGAAGCGTGATTTTATCCCAAGCTGCTGGGTAAGCAATCTCATAAGAAGCAGCGCCATTATGATCAAGACTCACATTGACTTTTCCCGTTTCAAACACTGGATCTTGCTGAATATAATCTGTTGCTAAGCCCTGCTCATGGACAAAGTCGATCAAGCGAGTTCCTAATTGATCCTTCCCTACTTTACTCACAATAGTTGTAGCAACTCCTAATGATTTTAGCCGTAAGGCTACATTAAGAGGCGCTCCACCTATTTTTTCTCCTTCTGGGAAAATATCCCAGAGCACTTCCCCAAAACAGATGACTTTTTTCGACATGCGTAACAGTTATTTTAATTCAGTTATTGTGTTGAAAGGAGCATTGGAGAAAAAAACCTCTGTCATGACCGTCAACCCGTCATCCCAGAATAGCTCTATGGAGGTTTTGTCAAGGATTACAGTTCCTTTAATGGTTTTATCATTGATTAAACGCGGTGCAAAAGAAAGGTGAGACGCAAACTTTTCTGAAAAATCACTTTTCCCCGCTTTGGTTCGATCTACATAGAATTGTTGATTTTGAGGGTTAAACCCAAATTCAAGCTCTTCCCCAAGGTCGTTTGATAACACATAACCGACTTTATGGGCTGCATCTGCGGCTAATTCTAGCTCCATTTGCCCAATCAATTCATTGCTTTGTGTTGATATGGGATTCAAAACGGCACTTGTTTCTTCTACTGGGAGTGAAGTGAGACGATACCCGTGCGCTGTTTTCTTTAACCCTATTTCTCTAGCAATGGTCATAGCAGAGCGCCACTCATAAGTAGGGACCTCTTGTGCATAATCCCAATTAGACATCCATCCTATAAAAAGTTTATTTCCATTTTCGCGCTGGGTATTTTGCCAGGTTACCCCAGCATAATTATCCCGACCAAAGTCGACCCAAAAATTATTACGGCCTTCTAAGTCTTTTGCAAAGTCTGGGTCAAGGACAAAATTAGTTCCATCAAAATCTCCTATGAAATACTGAGTAGCACTTCCTTTATTAGGCCCGCCAGGGTTAATACTTACAAAAAGCACCCATTTAATTTCGTCGCTACCTGCCACTTTAAGAGGAAATAAATCAGGGCACTCCCAGACCCCTCCATAGTGTCCTTTATCAAAACCAAAATTTGATAGGTAAGACCAGTCCTTTAAATTTGGCGAAGCATAAAAACGCACATTATTCTGTGCGGCTAAAGCCATTATCCATTGATTTGTATTGTCGTCCCAGATGACCTTAGGGTCTCTAAAATCTCTTATTTCTGGATTTTCAATCACAGGATTGCCGGCATACTTAGTCCAACTCATCCCATCGTCTAGGGAATAAGCAATGCTCTGGGTTTCTACATCGATCTGTTTTGCCTTTTCTTTATCGATATTGTGGTGGGTGAAAATAGCTACAATAGGTGTTTTACCGTCTTTCCCAAAACCTGAAGTGTTGTTATGATCGACCACTGCGCTTCCAGAAAAAATATAGCCCATTTCATCTGGGTAAAGTGCGATGGGTTGTTCTTTCCAATTTACCATGTCCTTACTTGTGGCATGTCCCCAGTGCATGGGTCCCCAAACATTATCGTCTGGATAGTATTGAAAGTATAGATGGTAAGTACCGTTATAATAAAACATCCCGTTGGGGTCGTTCATCCAGCTTTTTTTAGGGGTAAAGTGAAAGGCTGGACGGTATAGTTTTTCTTCGCTCATTTGCGGATTTTTTTCTGGGTTTTCTTGGCAGGCCATAACAAGACAAACGAGACTAAGGAGAAAGATTTTTTTCATTACTCTTTAATCAATTGTTGTGCTAAAGATTCGAGGGATACCCCCTTTGTTTCGGGCATCCAAAAATACACAAATAAGAGTTGTAATACCATCATAAAAGCAAAAACTGTAAAGACGACCCCAGCCCCTATACTTGCAAATAGCACTGGTACTAATGAAGGGATAATGGCAGCCAATACCCAATGGGTCGAGGTGCCAAAGGATTGTCCTGCACTGCGTAAATGATTTGGGTAAATTTCTGAAATAAAGACCCAGATTACCGCCCCTTGACCAATGGCATGGGAAGCGATGAACACAAACAAAAAAATGGGTAAAGCAAGCCCTTCCCAAGAGAGCAAAAAGGAGGCTGCAATTAAACTAAGGGAAATGACATAGCCTATTGAACCGATATACATCAAGGTTTTTCTTCCTAGACGGTCGATTAAATTGATGCCGATTAGGGTAAAAATCAAGTTGATTAATCCAATTCCTACACTGCTTAATAAAGCGGTGCTCTCGCCCAGTCCCCCTTCTTCAAAAATTCGAGGAGCATAATACAAGAAGGCATTAATACCTGAAAATTGATTAAAAAAAGCGATTAAAAAAGCAAGTTTTAAGATAAAACGGTATTTCGGTTTAAAAATGCTTTCGTTCTCTGCTACCACCTTTTGTTCTGTGCTAATGTCTTGTATCAACGAGTCGGCGTCTTCTTTGGCGTAAGCCTGATAAATAATAGCTTTGGCTTCTTCTTTTTTATTCTGTAAAAACAACCAGCGAGGACTTTTTGGGATGCCTAAAGTCAGCAAGGTGTAAACAATGGCAGGAATCGCTTCTACTCCCATCATATAGCGCCAGGCATTTTCGCCTAAATCACTTAAGAGATAATTCGATAAAAAGGCGATAAGAATTCCAAACACAATATTGAATTGATACAATCCCACTAAACGCCCCCGGTCTTTAGCCGGAGCAATTTCAGAAATATAGGCTGGTGCTGCTATGGTCGAAGCACCGACTCCCAGGCCTCCTAAAAATCTAAATAAAGCGAAAAGGTAAGGTGTGGTCGCTAAAGCCGATCCTAAAGCCGAAACAGTGTAAAAAATTCCAATCCAAATCAAGGTGTTTTTTCGGCCTAGAATACGGGTGGGAATACTCCCAAAGAGTGATCCAACCACAGTACCCCATAGTGCCATGGCCATTACAACAAAGCCATGAAATGCATCAGAAGAGTCCCATAAACTTTGTAATTTTTGATCTGCTCCAGAAATAACCACGGTATCAAAACCAAAAAGGAAACCTGCAAGCGCTGCGGTCAATGACCATTGCATTAATTTATTCATTAAGTGAAGTTTAATCCTTCTCCTAAGATAGTATTTTCTTTGAAAAGGAAATTCTCCTTACTTTAGTAAAGTTGATCAAAACTTTTTTCATGAAACATCTCTCTCAATTTTTAGTCCTTATCGCAGCAATCACTATTGTTAGTTGCCAAACAAAAGAGTCAAAGTCTACACCGCTAAGTGAGGCAGAACGAATCCACCAAGCGGTAATTACCATCGACACTCACGATGACATTAACGTGGGGAATTTTACCGATTCGATTAATTATACTCAAAAGACCAATTCGCAAGTCAATCTCCCTAATATGAAAGCAGGAGGCTTAGATGTTTCTTGGTTTATCGTTTACACAGGACAAGACAGCTTGACTAAAAGCGGTTTTGAAAAAGCGGCAGCAAATGCCGAAGCAAAATTTAAAGCCATTCATCGTTTAGTACAAGACTATGCGCCAGATCAAATTGAACTGGCCTTGACTGCTGCAGATGTTAGAAGAATCTGGAAAAGCGGAAAAAAAGTCGCCATGATCGGAGTCGAAAACGGTTATCCTTTAGGGACAGATCTCAATAATGTTAAAAAATTCTATGATCAAGGTGCCCGCTACATCTCTTTAGCGCACAATGGCCACAGTCAATTATCTGATTCAAATACTGGGGAAAGAGATGGTTTTTTCTTGCACAACGGTCTTAGCGAATTAGGAAAACAAGTAATCGATCAAATGAATTACTATGGTATCATGGTTGATATTTCACATCCTTCTAAGGAGGCTATTCGCCAAATGGCTGAGCGTTCAAAAGCCCCAATCATGGCATCGCATTCTTCTGCAAGAGCCCTGTGTGATCACTCCAGAAACTTAGATGATGAACAATTACAATGGGTCAAAGAAAGTGGGGGAGTAGTGCAAACAGTCGCCTTTAGTTCTTATCTACATACAGAAAAACACAATGCCTATAATAAAGCCAAAGACTCTGTTTTAAAGGCTATAGGGGCAAAACACGACATCCCAGTATTAGATAAATATGAAATGCGCGCCCTTGATTTTGAGGCATTTCAAGATTATATCGCAAAGCGAAATGAATTATTAAGTCTAGCGGCAGAAGAATTAGAAGCCATAAAGGCTATTTATCCGCCCGTATCGGTAAGTGATTTTGTCGATCATATAGATTACATCAAAAACAAAATTGGGATTGATCACGTAGGAATTAGCTCTGACTTTGACGGAGGTGGTGGAATTGAAGGCTGGCAAGACGCTTCAGAAACCCTAAACGTAACGAAAGAACTCGTTAAACGTGGTTATACCCAAGAAGAAATCGAAAAAATCTGGGGTGGAAACCTCTTACGCGTTATGGAAAAAGTTGAAGCGGTTGCAAAAGAGATCCAGGCAGGAGCTTAGCTTATTGTACTTCAAGACTTAAAGCATAAGAAGTAAATGCCCCTAGGGTAATAGCTTCGTCTGTCCCACTAAAGCCACCGTTTGCTGCAATGCTTAAACTGCCAATAACGGTATCTGTCATTAAATCCCTAAGGTTATAGGTGCCCTCTGTTAGAGAAGACGCATTTAAACTTATGGGGAAAGAAGCTCTTTCTGATCCAGTATTATGTATAACAAGTACATTGCTATTGCTGTCTTCATGCTGGCGTAAAAAGCTGTAGACCGCTGCGACAGTTGAATTGACCTCTTGATAGGTTCCAGTGCTTAGCGCAGGATTGTTAATTCTTAAGCTAATCCATTTTTGATAGTGTCTTAAGAGAGAATTATCTTCGGTAAGTTGATTTGCTACATTCGCTTCGGCATAATTAAAATTAAGCGCTTGCCATGGCTGGCCAGTAGTGAAACCAGCTTGACTTTGAGCAGACCATTGCATGGGCTTTCTAATGTCTTCATCTGGTTTTTGACCGATCATTCCTACTTCTTCTCCATAATACAAGTAGGGTACACCAGGGAGGCTTAAAAGCATGCTCGCTGCAAGCTTCGCTTTGCTTGTATTTAAGCCAAATTGACTAAAGCTTCTATCTTGATCGTGATTGGTGATAAAAGAACCAAATTGACCCGCCTCATAAGTGTTATTGATTTCGTTGACTTTATTTCTAAGACCAGAAGTATTTCTGTTGTTAACGGTATTAATGATGGCATAAGCTAAATCAAATTCAAAACAATAGTCTAAACGATGATCACTGTAAGGCGCAATATTTTGTGTTGAAGTCCAGGCTTCTCCCACGGTCATTAAAGCGGGGTTAATTTGTTTTTGAAACGCAAAAAACTCTCGCCACCAGGACAAAGTCGAAGTCGTATTTTCTTGCTGACTACCTTCTTCAATCCAGTGTTTAACCGCATCAATTCTAAAACCGTCTACACCGACATCTTCATACCAATATCTGATGGTGTTTTTAATTTCGTTAGAAACTGCAATATTTTTAAAATTCAGGTCGGGCATTCCTCCCCAAAAGATCCCATAGTAATAGCTGTTGTTGCGTTCATGCCACACCTGTTGTCCCCATGGGCCTTGATAACTGGGCTGACTACTGTTCCATAAATACCAGTCACGTTTGCTTGTATTCGCCGCAGAAGCTTGAAACCAGGGGTGCTGATCAGAGGTGTGATTTCCTACAAAATCAATAATGACCTTTATCCCCCTTGCGTGGGCAGCACTAATTAGCGCACGAAAATCTTCCATGGTGCCATAATCAGGATTAATATCTCTATAGTCGGTTACATCATAACCATGATAGCTGGGAGAAGGGAAAATAGGCATTAACCAAATCCCTGTAATTCCTAAATCATCGCTGGTAGTAGGGTCTCCGTCGTTGAGGTAGTCCAGTTTTTCTATAATACCCCTTAAATCGCCTATTCCGTCGCCATCGCTATCATAAAAACTGCGCACAAATATTTCATAAAACACAGTTTTATCCCACCATGTATCTGTTTGGATGCTCTCTACATCAATGGTGTTTTGTTCTGTATTTGTCCCACTGGGATTAGGGTTGTCTTCTTTACTACAAGACCATAAAAGGGAAAGAAATATTCCAGTTAGTAGTGTGTATCGAACGAATAGATGCATTTGTTATAATTTTAAACGAAAATAAAGAAACAAAACATTTATTTATATACTGTTTAAAATTGATGTCATTTTAAAGGTATTCCAAAAAAAGCTGTAATTTTCGCAAACTAATATTTGATTTATGCCGAAGAGTGAACTGCCTAAAAGAAAACGCGGTAGGCCCAGTTTATCCCAGACACTTGACTTAAACGATATTTTGATAGTGGCTTTAGAGGTCTTTTCTGAAAAGGGGTATGATGGCGCACAATTAAAAGATGTTGCTCAAAAAGTCGGTGTAACTAACCCCTTGATTAGCTATCGTTTTGAAAACAAAGAAGATTTGTGGAAAAAATCAATGAGTTATCTAGGCGATAAATTAGTCGATCGTTTTGAGCATATCAAAAGCTATTATGTTGATTTGTCTGGGACCTTGGCGTTAAGAGCATATATCCGTCAATACATTTACTTTTTAGCAGAGAATCCCGCATTGTATAAAATTATTTTTCAAGAAATGGGGCAAGATAATTGGCGCTCTACTTTTTTGATAGAGCAGCTATTTACACCAATGATTTGGTTTGGCGAAAAAAGTATTGAAGGGCCTATGGATGGCTTAAAAGAATTTAAGACAATCCCTAGAGCGAACTTTATTTCCATTATCCTAGGAGCGTCGAGTGGTTTCTTTATGCTCGCACATTTAATGAAAAGTCAATACGGCACAGAGGTCTTTTCTCAAGAACAGATCGAGCAACATGCCGAGATTGTCAATAATATCATCTTCAAACAATTTGAAGGGTAAAAAAAAGCGCCATTAAGGCGCTTTTTTTTATAGATATACAATGGTTTATTTCCCAAAGTCATGGATGGATTTCCCTGAAGCTGCTAAATCGCGTAAGCTTTGTGGCACTTCCCAGTGATCCCCGTGTAATGCTTTAAAGGCATCGCAATCGGCGATAAAACTATCCATTCCTACATAGTCAATATAAGACAATGCTCCCCCGGTGAAAATAGGGAATCCCCATCCTAGAATAGAGCCAATGTCTCCATCTGTGGTAGAGCGTAAAACCCCCTCGTCTAAACAACGGTAGCTTTCTAATACTTGACGGTGTAACATGCGTTTTTTCACATCTTCTTCTGAAACTGCGTTGACATCTGGTGTATAGATTTCTTTTAAGCCAGGCCATAATTTCTTTTGGCCTCCTTTAGGATAATCATAGAAACCAGCGCCGTCGCGTTTTCCAGTTCTGTTGTGGTTTTCTACTAAGTTTTTCACCATAGCGTAAGAGCGTTTTTCACTCGCGCTTTTTTCTGCTGGATCACTCTCAAAAATATGAACCGAAAGGGTAAGTGATACTTCGTCGTGAACGGCTAGTGGACCTACGGGTAAACCTATTTTTGTGGCAACACGTTCGATCATTGGTGCAGGTACTCCCTCTTCTAATAAGAACATTCCTTCTGAGACATAGGTTCCAAAACAGCGTGAGGTAAAGAAGCCACGACTATCGTTTACTACAATAGGCACTTTTTTGATGGCAACGGTATAATCTACTGCTGCTGCAATGGCTTTATCTTCGGTTTTTTCTCCTACGATAATTTCTACCAATGGCATTTTATCTACGGGAGAGAAAAAGTGAATCCCGATAAAGTTTTCTGGTCGAGCAGACGACTTTGCTAATAAAGAAATCGGAATAGTTGAGGTGTTTGATCCATAGATCTTATCCTCTCCAAGAACCGCTTCGGTTTGCTTAGTCACTTTATCTTTTAAGTCAACATTTTCAAATACTGCTTCGATGATTAAATCACTTCCTTCTACCGCATTAGGATCATCTGTAGGAGTGATTTTAGCTAATAAAGCTTCTTTCTTTTCTGGAGTTGAACGCTTTTTCGCAATGGCCTTATCTAACAACATGGTAGAATAAGCCTTTCCTTTTTCTGCACCTTCTTGACTTACATCTTTTAAAACGACCTTCATTCCGGCTTTAGCCGAAACATAAGCAATTCCTGCTCCCATCATTCCAGCCCCTAAGACCCCTAGTTTTTCGATCTCGTATTTAGGTTGATCTTTTGGACGAGCTTTTCCTTTGGCAGCATCTTGAATGGCAAAGAATCCAGTGCGGATCATGTTTTTAGCTTCAGGAGTTGAAGCAGCCGCTGTAAAGTTGCGGGCTTCAATTTCTAAGGCACGATCGACAGGGATTTGGATTCCGTCGTGAATGACTTTGATGATTTTTTGCGCAGAAGGGTAATTCCCGTGGGTTAATTTCCCAACGTTTCCAGAGGCTCCCACCATGGTTTGAACTCCGTTAGGCGTCCAGATGTTTCCACCAGGAATTCTGTGTTTCTTATTGTCCCATGGTTGAACAGGATTAGGCGTAGCAAGGATATAGGCTTTTGCTGCGGCAAGCATTTCTTCTTCGGTTTCTACAACAGCGTCAATTAAACCGTCTTTTAAGGCTTTTGGGGGACGCGCTTCAATCCCTTGAAGTAAGTACATTAAGGCCGTTTGGATTCCCATTAAATAAGGAGCTTTAACTGTTCCACCACCACCGGGGAATAAGCCTACTTTAATTTCAGGGAAACCAATTTTGATTTTGGTAGAGTTTAATGCAATTCTATGATGGCAAGCCAAACAGAGTTCTAACCCACCGCCTAGCGCAGTTCCATTAATGGCAGCAACAAAAGGTTTTCCGCCTGTTTCGATTTCACGCATTCCCTTGTGCATCTCGAGGATGGTTTGGGTAAAGGCACCTTTATCAGGAATCTCTTCTAACAGGGCGCGTAAATCTGCTCCTGCCATAAAGATAGGTTTGCCAGAAGTTACAATAACTCCCTTAACGCTATCGTCTGCAATAGCAGCGTGGGCTACTTCAACATAACGTTTGATAAACTCTTCTGAAAAGAGGTTAGCTGAGTTTTCAGTTTGGTTGATCACGAGTGTTCCAATACCATCAGCATCAACACTAAATGATAATAATTTATCTTGAATATTTTCCATTTTTATAGTAAAGCTTAAAAATTATACGCGCTCGATAATGGTGGCAATCCCCATTCCTCCGGCGATACATAAAGTGACTAATCCCGTGTTTAAATCACGGCGTTCTAATTCGTCCATCAATGTTCCAGCGAGCATACAGCCGGTAGCACCTAGTGGGTGCCCCATGGCAATGGCTCCTCCATTGACGTTTACATTGCTACTATCAATGCCCATTTCTTCCATGAATAACATTGGAATAGCAGAGAAGGCTTCGTTTACTTCGATCAAGTCGATGTCTCCGATGTTCATCCCTGCCTGCTTTAAGGCTTTGCGAGTTGCGGGTGCTGGTCCAGTCAACATGATCGTTGGATCAGTCCCGTCGATGGCAGCAGTACGGATTTTAAAACGCGGTTTTAAGCCCATTTGCTTTCCTGCTTCTTCGTTACCAATTAAAGAGATTGCGGCACCATCTACAATGGCAGAAGAGTTTCCGGCGTGGTGAACGTGGTGTAGTGTTTCCACTTCTGGGTATTTATCCAGTGCGACATCGTCAAATCCAGCCATCGCTCCCATCATTTGGAAGGCGGGTGGAAGGCTAGCTAAAGATGCTGCGGTTGTTCCAGGACGAATGTTTTCGTCTGTGGTTAAGATATCAGTTCCGTTTTGATCTTGAATAGCAATACGAGATTTGAAGTATCCTTTTGCGTTAGCTTCCGCCGCACGGCGTTGAGATTCTGCAGCAAAGGCATCTGTAGCTTCGCGGGTATAGCCGTATTTAGAAGCAATTAAATCAGCAGAAATTCCTTGAGGAACAAGGTTTCCTGGAATCGCTAGGGTTGGGTCAATAAACATCCCTGCACCATCTGATCCCATAGCAACACGTGACATGCTTTCTACTCCACCAGCTACAATTAAATCACGGAAACCAGATTTGATATAGGCCGCAGCTTGATTCATTGATTCTAATCCAGAACCACAAAAGCGGTTTAGGGTTACGCCACAAAGATGATCCCCATAACTAGACGCTTGCGCAGCCGATTTTGCAATATTGGCTCCTTGATCTTTTACTTGACCAACACAACCTAAAATGACATCGTTTACTAGCGTAGTGTCTAATTGATGTTTAGCTTGTAAAGCAGTAAGTGTTTGTCTAGCAAGTTCTGTAGGAGTTACTCCGATCAATGCTCCTTTTTTGTTACCCTTTCCCCTTACGGTACGGAGAGCGTCATAAATATATGCTTCCATGATATAGTATTAATATGCGTTTATTGTATCAATTAATTTAATTGTATTTCAATTAAATTAGGCATGTAAAACTAGGGCTAAATGACTGATTATCCAAACATTCTTTTTGGAGAGTCAATTAGGCTTAGAAGAAAGGAGGAATGGACTAGGCTTCTTTGTCTTCTTTTGCTTTAGGATCCATACCTAACATGCGTTCAAGACGATCTGGAATATAGTTCTTATTGACGTCCTCTTCGTATCCCATTGAAGTACTTAACACACCATAAATAACGATTGCTGCTATCAAGATAAATACAGCGATGCTTACAATTATAATTTCATTCATAATGCTTGTCTTTGCTACAAGATAGTAAAAATGTAATAAAATACAGTGGTAATGTTCGTATAAGTCGCTAATTATAGGCATTTTGTGCTAAGTAACGACAGTAAAAAGACAATAAATGAAAGGGCTAAAACTCAAGGATATTATGCTTGTTTGTACTGCAATACCACTGCATGAGATTAAAATTCAACTTTTTTATAAGATCTTATTCAATAAGTTTAATGAAATCTCGTTAAAAGACTAATAATCATAAATCAAAAGAGATGATTAATACACTATTTTTTATTGCGGTTGGTCTTTCGATCGCCTTGTTGTTTTTTTATTGGTATGCGAATTATTCAACTAAATCTGGTTTTGCAACAGATGAGAATAAAAACAATATTCCAGATTCATGGGAAAAATATGCTATTGTTTTTAAACTGAAGAACGCCATTATCCTTTTACTGGGAATCATCATAGGTTACCTATTTAGTTTTACCACACTTTAAGTATTTTATCATGAATAATAACGCATTCTCTTCTGTATTTAATTATAGAATTTTAATCATATTGATCGAAACGGTCGTCATCTACTTTTTATATGATTATTACCAAATCAATTTAAAAATTGACTTTACCATTATGAGTATTGCCATTGTTTTTCCATTGGTATTCTCAATCACAAGCGCCTATCAAAGACGGCAAGATGCGATTAATGTCTTTGCCGAGTTTAGAAATAAGATCATTGATTTGACCAATATTTTTTATGCGGTAGAAAAAATTAAAAAAGAGGATTACAACAAATTATACAGTGTTTTAATGGAGGCGCAAACAATCCTAATCGACTACCTAAAGAATCCTAATACGACCGTAGAGTTTAATGCCTTAAGACAAAAGCGCAAAACGATATTAGTGTTGATCGACACTTATAAAGGCTTGTTTAACGAACGCGAAAAGGACAGTTTAATTAGGGTGAAAAATGAATTATTTCTCACCGCAGAAAAGATTCGCGGGATTAAGATTCACGGGACGCCTATTTCATTGCGTAAATACTGTTTGATCTTTATTTATCTTTCTCCCTTGTTGTATAACTCTCAGTTAATTGTAGCGAGGGAAACCCTAGGGATAAACATTGAAACAATCATCTCGCTACTTTTTTCTTTGGTGGTGAGTTTTGTATTGATGGCCTTATACAATGTACAAGAGTATATCGAAAACCCATTTGACCAGAAAGGACTCGATGATTTAAAAATCGATGAGATGGAAGTCAATCAATGGGAATCTTTAAATGAAGCGTAAGAAAACCCTCCTAAAAGGAGGGCTTTTGTACCCAAGACGATTCAATTCTTGAACTTTTTTACAAAGACCTTTATCTACTCTACGATTTAAAAGAAACCTTTAAACACGAATGAATTGACAATTATCTTCACAGCTCCCCAAATTCACTTAGGCTAAGCGATAATTCATTACTGCATACAAGGAATTAAACTATAATAGGATTAAATAGTTATTGCTAATAATACAGGAAAGAAATATGGTGGAAGACAAAAGGGAACACCAAATAAACTAAAAAAAGAAATTAGAACCGTTTTAAAAGATTTGATTTTTGAGGAACTGGATGAGATTAAAGAACACTTAGACTCTTTAGAACCAAAACAAAGGATAGAAATTGTCATAAAGTTGATACCTTATGTATTGCCAAAAGTAGAGAGCATTACGCATTCGGCTAATGAGCCTCTGGATTGGGGGATTTAATTAGGTAGCTACTGAATCATAATTGCCAAATCGATTTCAAACTCATTCAAAACACATCACAGAAAAGGATTTTTTTAAATCTAACAAAACATTAAATTTATTTAAATCATATGTTTTAAAAAAATCAATACACTTTTTAGAAAACTATTAGCTTATTAATAACAGAAAACTAAAAATGGGAACATATAGAGTTAAATACAAAATGAAAGGACAAGTTTGGAAAGAAATTACAATTGAAGTGTCAAGTGGTCATGGTTCGAGCCCAAGAGGAGGAGCTAGCGCAACATCTACACATCATTAACATTTTAACCCTTCATGCAAGTGAGGGTTTTTTTCTTGCCCTTAATTTTAAAGAGATTTCTCGACTTCGCTCGAAATAGACATGGATACTAATTCGATCGTATCCACTACTGGTTGTTTCTTGCACCAATAATGCGAGTAGAATAGAGACCTATTCCATAAAACATGTCATTCTCCATTCTTATAAACGAAAACATTTGGTCAGAATAATTCCATTTTGGAAGACCAGATTACACAAGATCTTGATTAATGAATTGATTAAGATTATCCTCGACAGGATGATTTGGAGTAGAATAAATCGTCATAACTGCTTATTTACGGTTTTAACTTTTATGTAAGGTTTGTGTTTGATTTTAATAAGGCACTGATAACGGTTAGTTTACAACTCAGATAATTTAACTCAATAGTTTTACTAAAAATTAAAAATCATGAAAAACCTATTATCATTTCTTTTATTTTTTTCAATAACCTTTTCTTTTGCACAAAGCACACTCAAGGGTAGAGTTATTGATGAAAGCAACTTTCCTTTACCAGGTGCTATTATTTCAACTGAAGATGGACAAATTGTGGTCTCAGACTTCGAAGGTTATTTTTCAGTTGTAATAGAAAATACTGAAGAGAGTATAGAAGCCAAAGTTGACTATACTGGATTTACCCCTCAAACGCTCTCACTTACCTCATCAGAAGCTATTCTTGTAGTTGTTTTAATACAAGAAGTAAACGAATTAGATGAAGTAGTAGTCTCCGGATTCCAGAGTGGTGTAGTAAAATCGCTTAACAAACAAAAAAACGATGTAAATATTACCAATGTAGTTTCATCTGACCAGGTAGGTAAGTTCCCTGACGCTAACATTGGAGACGCATTAAAAAGAATTAGTGGTATTGCTATGCAGTATGATCAAGGAGAAGCTAGAGATATTATCATTCGCGGTTTTGCTCCTGGATTGAACTCTGTTACCTTGAACGGCGATCGAATTCCTTCTGCTGAAGGAGACAATCGACGGGTGCAGATGGACTTAATACCATCAGATATGATCCAACTAATTGAAGTAAGTAAAACGCTTACTCCAGACATGGAAGCTGACGCTATTGGTGGTTCTGTAAACCTTATTACACGTTCCAACCCAAATGGTTTCCGTTTTTCTTCAACCTTATCGGGGGGTGTTAACCCAGTTAGAGAAGGCGGGTTTAATCGTAGTCTAGGTTTAATTGTTGCAGATAAATACAATGACAAATTTGCCTACACATTAAGCGCAAGTCATAACACTGCTGACTATGGTTCTGATAATGTAGAATTTGAGTGGGATGATAACGCCCAAGACGCTATTAAAGAACAAGATATTCGCCGTTATGATGTAAAGCGAACTCGACGTTCTGTTTCTATCAATTTAGATTATAATATCAATGCAAACAATAAACTATATTTAAAGTCAATGTACAATTCACGTGACGACTGGGAAAACAGATTTCGAGTACGTTTCGACGATATTGATGATGAAGGCGATGGAACACTGCGCATTCGTAAACAAACGAAAGGTGGAATTGGGAATGATCGTGTAGATAATACACGTCTTGAAGACCAACGTACTTCACGTTTTTCCTTAGGTGGAGATCACCAGTTCGGGAAATTAGCCATCGATTGGAAAGCAGCTTATTCCCAAGCTTCAGAAAATCGCCCAAACGAAAGATATATCAGATTTGATCAAGAAGGTGCAGCTTATACAGCTGTGGGGCTTTCAAACTCATCTCTGCCTGGTTTCAAGGTTGCTGAATCAGTTCTGAATGCCACTGATGAATTTGAGTATAAGGAAGTTTTAGAGGGTGAATCAGAAACCGAAGAGGATAACACTACTTTCAGAGTCAACTTCGAATTACCTTACGGTAAGAATGACTTTATTAAGTTTGGTTATAAAATAAATTCAAAAACTAAAATGCGTGATAATATTTGGTATGAGTATGATGCCGAGTCAGCTTTTCCGACAATGTCTGAATCAACTTATGACAATTATGACGTAGATGGTTATTTAGCAGGTGCATACAAACATGGCTTATTTGCTACTCCTGAATTCTTAGGAGGATTAAATCTTGGGAATTATGATGAATCGATTGCCCTTGGAGAGTTTGGTGCAGAAAATTACAACGCCGACGAGATAGTAAACGCAGCTTATTTAATGTTTACCGACCAATTAGGCCCTAATACAAAAGCAATTTTTGGCGCACGTTTAGAGTCAACCAACATTGATTACACAGGTTTCGAATACGATGAAACCACTGATGAAACCATCGCTGATTTAGGTAAAGTTTCTGGCAGCAATAGTTATACTAATATATTACCTAATGTGACAGTGCAACATTCGGCTAAAAATCTAATTTTGAATGCCGCTTACACTGTTTCATTAGCTCGACCAGCATATTTTGATTTAGTGCCCTACCGGGAGGTAGTTTCAGAGGATGAAGAAATCGCTTTTGGTAATCCTGAACTTGAGGCAACTATCTCAAACAACTTTGATTTTATG
The DNA here is from genome assembly GCA_965658115.1 of Candidatus Arcticimaribacter sp. Lineage (GTDB taxonomy): Bacteria > Bacteroidota > Bacteroidia > Flavobacteriales > Flavobacteriaceae > Arcticimaribacter. The sequence continues at coordinate 103,344 of CBFHRA010000001.1, forward strand.
GCAGAGTATTACTTTGGAAATGTGGGGCTTATTTCAGCAGGTATTTTCGCAAAGAGTATTGACAACTGGTTGTATACTTTTAGTGATGATAACTTTGAAGGCTTTTCAGGACAGTATGCCGGATTTGATTATGAGCAAGTTCGTAACGGAAAATCTGCAACGGTAAACGGTTTCGAATTGGGCATTCAGTCAAAATTAAACTTCTTACCAGGATTCTTGAAAAACACTACTTTTTACGGTAACTATACCTATACTAACTCAAGTACCGATGGTGTTGAAGGAAGAACTGATCTACCGCTTGCAGGGGCTAACGAGAATATGTTTAATGCTTCTCTTGCTTACGAGACTAAAAAATTCTTTTTGAGAGCTTCTTTGAATTATGCAGGAGAATCTTTGGATGAAGTTGGTGGAAATGAATTTGAAGATCGCTGGTACGATGAACAAACCTTCGTAGATTTAAACGCAACCTATTCAATCAACGATAGAGTTCGTATCTTTGCAGAAGCTAAGAACTTGACTAATCAACCATTGAGATACTACCAAGGACTTGCACAAAGAACGATGCAACTTGAATATTATGACATCAATTGGAATATCGGTTTGAAAATCGATCTTAGATAATTTAACACACTAAACTATCTTGATAATGAAATTTCCCAAAATACTTACCACTTGTCTATTTAGCATTACGTTCTCAATACAGAGTCAAATCAAAGATAGTGGGTCGTCTGACCCACTATCTTATTTTGAAATGACCCCATATATTGAAACGACACCTGTTATGTCTGTGGATGATGCCGCTGATGATATTTGCATATGGGTGAGTAATTCTAAAGATCAACCTATATATGTGGTTGGGACCGACAAAAAAAGAGGTTTAGAGACTTACAATGAATGGGGTCAACGTATTTTTGATGCGCCCTTTGGTAGAATCAATAATGTAGATTTATGGGATAGTCCCATAGGACCAATAGTTGTAGGTTCCAATCGAAGTTTTAATAGCCTTGATTTTTACAAACTTAACATTGACGGTTCTTTAGAACTTTTAAATCGTTACTCTACAGGTCTTTTGGATGTATATGGTGTTAGTTTTTATCTAGGACGAAATCAAAGTACAGAAGTTTTTCTCAGTGATAAAAGAGGTTTTGTAAAGCGTTACGCCATTAAATTATTCAACGACTTTGTTTCTATAAATCTATTGGATACAATCAAGTTTAGTTCTACAATTGAGGGTATTGTAGGCGATTCATACTATCAACGAGTTTATGTAGCCGAAGAAGATAAGGGGCTTTGGTATCTGGATTTGACCGAAGATAAATCCACAAGAGTGAAAGTTTTAAAAACAGATAGAAAAACATTAGTTGCAGATTTAGAAGGCTTAGCCCTTGCCGATCTAGAAGATGGTGAAGGTTATATAATACTATCGATACAAGGTAATAACTCTTATGCCGTTATAGACAGGAAGACCCTGACCTTAAAGGCTATTTTTCAAATTAAATCTTCAGATTTAATTGATGGCACTGAAGAAACCGATGGACTTGAGGTTAGTACAAACCCTAGATTCCCTGTTCTTATTGTTCAGGATGGAATTAATCCAGGTGAGACACAGAACTTCAAGTGGGTAAGATGGAAAGACATTCTAAAACAGATTAATCAAAATAAATGATGTATCGACTTAGCTTTGTCTTCGCTGTAGTATTTTTAATTTTACTCTCTTGTAAACCTTCAAAAGAAACAAAGGAATCACCACCTACATTGGAAGGGACTGAAGATCTTTCCTACATAATCACTGGTTATAGTTATGACACTCGGTTAAAGGAAGTTAGTGGCATTGTTAAATCAATTCGTTTTCCCGGTCATTTTTGGGTGCATAATGACAGTGGTGATGAACCCATTATTTTTCGTGTGAATGACTCTTTGGAAATTGTTCAAGAAGTTTTAGTGGAGGGAGCACAAAATATAGATTGGGAAGATATCTCTATCAGTGAATATGAAGGAGAATCTATTTTATTCATTGGTGATATCGGAGACAATCTTGCTGCTCGAAATACAGTTGCAATATATTTGGTTGCCGAGCCTGAATTAGATGAAACCAATGTTAGGATAGAGAGAAAAATAGAATTGGTCTATGAAGATAAAGCGCGAGATGCTGAATTGCTTTTGGTTGATTCAAGATTTAATGAATTAGTTATCGCTACAAAACGTGATATACCCTCAAGAATTTATTCAGTTTCTCTAGACGCAATAGGAAGTACTGCTAGTTTAACCTTTGAAGGCGAATTGCAATTACCCAATAACCCGTCCTGGGAAGAGAATGATCTCTATCGAATTACGGGAGGAGACTCTTCCGATAAAGGAGAGATCATTATAAAAAATTATCATGCTGTTTTTTATTACACTCCAGCGACTGATAGACCATTAAAAGACAGGTTAGTAAATGATATTCCTATACAACTGTACTATAAACCAGAACTTCAGGGGGAAGCAATCACTTTCGATGACAACGGATATTGGGTAACATCTGAATGCGCTGATGACGGAAAGAAGCACATTGCACAACCATTATATTACTATCCCGATTTTCTAGAGTCTAACAATAAGTAAAACCTCTCGTTGTATCTTTAGTTCAAAGTGAGGCAGAAATAAGTGTATTGATCCTCTTTGTAGGGTTTATTTATTTCGTAACTCTACTTATCAAGAGAAAGAAACACTTGTTATCCAAATAGTATCAGCGTATTACAAGCGTATATAAACAAAAACGAGAGACAATCTTACAATTATCTCCCGTTTAGTACCCAAGACGATTCAATTCTTGAACTTTTTTACAAAGACCTTTATCAACTCTACGATTTAAAGGAAACCTTTAACACGAGGGAATCTACAAGTATCCTCCTAGTTCCCCAAATTCACTTGGGATAAGCGATAATTCACTACTACATACAAGGAATTAAACTATAATAGATAATAATAGTTATGGCTAATAATACAGGAAAGAAATATGGTGGAAGACAAAAGGGAACACCAAATAAACTAACTAAAGAAATTAGAACCGTTTTAAAAGATTTAATTTACAGAGAACTGGATGAAATTCAAGAACACTTAGACTCTTTAGAGCCAAAACAAAGGATAGAACTTGTCATTAAATTGATTCCTTATGTCTTACCAAAAGTGGATAGTATTTCTCATTCAGCTAATGAGCCTTTGGATTGGGGGATTTAATTCTGAAATTCTTTAAAATAAGGTTACATTTCACTTTTTATCTATTCTCCGCCGCCGCCAGCATCTCCACCGCCACCGGCATCTCCACCGTTAAAGCCGCCTCCATCATTTCCTACTCCTATTCCGTATAACATTGCATCACCTGCATCTCCAGAGGGTAAAGTGTTTATTTCGATTTGAAACTCATCTACTATAAAAGTTAATTCCTTAGGATTTATGTTTGCCGGTAATTTAGCTTCTGATAAGCTTCCAGTATTAATATTTAAAACTTTAGTCCTCTTTGTCGAAAATAGGTATATATTATTTTCAATCAGTGCCATTTTTGGAGATTCATACCATTTGAAATCCATCTTGACTCTAAACTTTTCTTCACCACTATTTAGTAATAAACAAACTATCTCTTTGGTTTTATCAACATATATAATAGTTTCTTCAAAGACATGAACATGATAAAGTATCTTATTTATTGTCCAAAGCAGTTTTCCACTATTAAATTTTAATAAACTGGTATGGTATTTCCCCCAATTACTAACAGTGGAAATAAACACATATTCATTAACTCTTGAGATTCCAGCTATCATATGTTCAAAAGAAACATCCCATTCTATTTTTTGTGATGCTGTGTTTAATTTAAAAACTTTTCTTTTTTCACTTATTAATATTGAATTAGTCTTCATATAGAATTGATTTATGGTTAATAATAAAATCAATTTATACAAAAAAAACAGATTACATATCAAGACCTATTCTTATGATTCAATAAAAAATCCGCAACATCATGTAAAACAATCTGTTACGGATTCTAAAGTACTCGAGGCGGGACTTGAACCCGCACGACCGCAATGGTCATTGGATTTTAAGTCCAACGTGTCTACCAATTCCACCACTCGAGCAAAGCTTTTTGTGGAGCGAAAGACGGGATTTGAACCCGCGACCCTCACCTTGGCAAGGTGATGCTCTACCCCTGAGCTACTTTCGCATGGGATGGCAAAGGTAAAATAATTTTTAAATTTTAAAACCTTTTTTTAAGATTTTAAGTAGGACTTTTTCCGCCTAGGCGACGTTTGATACTATTGAGTTTCATCAAGGCCTCGACTGGGGTAAGCGTATCGATGTCAAGATCAATGATTTCGTCTTTTAATTCTTCTAAAAGTGGGTCGTCAAGATTGATAAAACTCAGTTGCATTTCACTGCTATCTTTTTTTAAGGCTTCTTTTCGATCGTCTTCTTGATGGCTTTTTTCAAGCACTTTTAGCTTGCGTTCGGCAGTAGAGACAACTTGGGTGGGCATCCCGGCCATTTTGGCTACATGTATACCAAAACTGTGCGCGCTTCCCCCTTTGGTCAACTTTCTTAAAAACAGTACACTGTCTTTTAACTCTTTTACCGCGACATTATAGTTTTTGATACGCTCAAAGCGGCCTTCCATCTCGTTGAGTTCGTGGTAGTGGGTGGCGAATAGTGTTTTGGGTTGGCTGGGGTGCTGGTGCAGGTATTCTGCAATGGCCCAGGCAATAGAAATCCCATCATAAGTAGAAGTCCCTCGCCCTATTTCGTCTAATAAGACTAAACTACTTGCGGTAATATTATTGAGAATGGCGGCAGATTCGTTCATCTCGACCATAAAAGTCGACTCGCCTAAAGAGATATTATCACTTGCACCCACCCGGGTAAATACATGATCAACAACCCCCATTTTAACCGCTTTTGCGGGGACAAAACTTCCCATTTGTGCAAGTAAGACAATCAAGGCAGTCTGTCGCAAGAGGGCAGATTTCCCCGACATATTGGGCCCGGTAATCATGATAATTTGTTGTTCCTCACGATTGAGTACCAGGTCATTCGCAATATAGGCCTCTCCGGCGGGCAGTTGTTGCTCGATCACAGGATGACGCCCTTCGCTAATTTCAAGATCAGTACCTGCCTCAATTTTTGGGCAGCAATAATGGTGTTTTGTGGCCAATAGAGCAAAACTTTGCAAACAATCGATTTGTGCCAGGGAGACAGCAGCTTGTTTCAGTTCGCTTAAGTCATTTTGCAATTGCTCGAGTAGGTCTTGGTAAAAGCGCAATTCGAGCTGTTGGATCTTATCTTCAGCTCCTAAGATTTTACTTTCGTATTCCTTGAGTTCCTCGGTGATATAACGCTCTGCGTTGACCAGGGTTTGTTTTCGGGTCCAACGCTCTGGGACTTTATCGCGGTGGGTATTGCGCACTTCGATATAGTAGCCAAAGACATTGTTAAAGGCGATTTTCAAGGAAGGTATTCCCGTTGCTTCGGTTTCGCGTTCCAGCATGGCGTCTAAATGCGCTTTCCCAGAATGTAAGAGCGCGCGCAATTCATCTAACTCAGCCGAAAACCCATCTGCAATAAAGTTCCCTTTTGAAGTAGCCACTGGCGCATCTTCTTTTAGGGTATTGGCGATGGTTTCATTGAGTTTTTGACAGGGCGGAAGTTGTGCCGCACGCGCGATCAGTTCTTTTTGTCCGCTCTCTGAAAGGGTTTGCTTAATATGATTACTTTCAAGAATGGATTGCTGTAGAATATTGAGTTCACGTGGACTAATCTTTTGTGTCGCAATCTTTGCCATTAGGCGTTCAATATCGCCAATCTTCTTTAGGTGGTGGCGCAGTTGAACAGTAGCATCATCTGCTGCAATATAGGCCTTGACAACCGCATGCCTTTCTTGAATTTTCTCAACAGATTTTAACGGAAAACTCAGCCACTTACGCAGTAAACGCCCTCCCATCGCAGTGGCGGTATAATCGATTACATCAATCAAGGCGACTCCGCCAATAGAGGTAGAATACAACAATTCAAGATTGCGCGCAGTAAAGCGGTCAATCCCTACAAAATCATCACTGGCAATTTTTTGCAGGCTGGTAATGTGTTGCAGTTTGTTGTGTTGGGTTTCAGAGAGGTAATGCAAAACCGCCCCGGCACTGATAATCCCAGTACTAAAGTTTTCTAAACCAAAACCTTTTAAACTCTTGGTCTTGAAATGTTGTTGTAATAACTCATTCGCAAAAGTATCTTGGAAAACCCAATCCTCTTGAAAAAAGGGGTTGAGCTCTGTTCCAAATAAAGCTCCAAAAGTGGATTTAAGGGGTTTAGGCACTAGAATTTCTGCGGGGGAAAACTTTTGAATGAGTTGGTTGAGGTGATTTATATTCCCTTCACTCACTAAAAAATCTCCAGTAGAAATATCTAAAAAAGCAATTCCCCAAGCTTTTTTCCCTTGGGTAATCGCCGCCAGATAATTGTTTTTCTTTTGTTCTAAAACATCATCGTTTAGAGCGACCCCCGGCGTGACAAGTTCTGTCACCCCCCGCTTGACGATGGTCTTGGTCATTTTAGGATCTTCTAATTGATCACAAATGGCTACCCGACAACCCGCTTTGACCAGCTTAGGTAAATACGTATTCAAAGAATGATGCGGAAAACCGGCGAGTTCGGTTTCACTGGTGCTTCCAGCCCCGCGTTTGGTTTGAATAATTCCTAATATTTTTGAGGCTTTGACTGCGTCTGCGCCAAAGGTTTCATAAAAATCACCCACGCGAAACAACAGCAAGGCATCAGGGTATTTTGCCTTGATCTGGTTGTATTGTTTCATTAAGGGGGTTTCTTTTGCTTTCTTAGCCAAGGGGAAATTTATTTGCTGTTATTGCGAATATAACCCTTATTTCATTTTTAAAAAATGCTACCGAATACTTCCTTATTTTTGCGCTATGCAAAACCGGAAATTAAAAAATAGTGAGTTGAATCGAAAAAGTGTTGAAGAAGCAAAAACAGCGGCTAAAACTCCTTTGATTCTTATTTTAGATAACATTCGCAGTTTAAATAATATCGGTTCGGTTTTTCGCACGGCAGATGCTTTTTTGATTGAAAAAATCTACCTCTGTGGGATCACAGCCACTCCACCACACAAAGACATTCAAAAAACAGCCTTAGGAGCGACAGATTCGGTTGTGTGGGAATACAAAGAAGATGCCGTTGCAGTTGTTGCAGCATTACAAAAACAAGGGGTAGAAGTCTGGGCCATCGAGCAAACTGAAAATGCCACCTTTTTAAATGACTACCAGCCTAGTGTTGAAGGCAAAACGGCATTTGTTCTAGGGAACGAAGTTAAAGGAGTACAACAAGCGGTAATCGATCAAGCCACAAAGGTGCTTGAAATTCCTCAAGAAGGCGCAAAACACTCTTTAAATATCGCAGTCACGACCGGAGTGGTTTGTTGGGATTTTTACCAAAAATTAGGCGCAAAAAAAGGAGTGCAATAAAGGGAAGAAGTCCTCTGGATTTTCGATAAAGTCAATTCCTTTTGTGTTGAGCTCACAAATATTTAGCGTGCTGTTCTCTTTCCATTGAAGATAGCCTGCTTCAATCTTTTGCAAGTAGTCATCGCTGATGTCTTGTTCAAAGTCTCTTCCGCGTTTTTCAATGTTTTTTTGCAATTGGGGTACGCTTTGGGTAAGAAAAAGGACCAAGTCTGGTTGAGCAAGCCCTTCACTTACTTTCAAGTACTGTTTTTTATAGGCATCAAAATCCCTTGCAGAAAGGTTTTGCTGCGCAAAGAGTAAAGATTTTTCCAAACTAAAATCTGCAATGACTGGACGTGTATTTTTTTGACTAAAAAATGTAGTGAGCTGTTGAATACGTTCTTCTAAAAAAGCTGTTTCGACTTTAAGCGCAAAGGTTTCTGGATCTTGGTAAAAATCGGCGAGGTAAGGGTTATCGAAAAAATTCTCGTGTAATAATGTGCCTCCTATAGCGGCTTGTAGTCGCTGTGTAAAAGAGGTTTTCCCCACACCAATATTCCCTTCTATGGCGACAAACTCCTGTCTTTTGGGAAGGATTAATTCGTCTTTTAGAAATGCAACACTGGTCTTGTCTTGAGATTCTGCTGCGAGTTGTCGAATGCTTTGCTTTAAGACAGGATGGTTAAAGTCTGGCGCAATTTCCGCGAGTGGAGCGAGCACAAAATTTCTCTTTTCCATGCGGGGATGGGGGATATTGAGATGTTCGGTGTCAATGACTTTGTCTTTATAAAATAAGATGTCTAAGTCAATGGTTCTGGCTTGATAGCCTTCTGCCTTGTTTCTTTCTCGTCCCAATAAAGATTCTATGGCGAGCAATTCGTTTAAAACGTCTTGAGGATTTAATGCTGTTTCTACTCTGACACAAGCGTTGTAAAACGCATCTCCCTCAAAGCCCCATGCCGGGGTTTCAACCACACTCGAGAGTTGTTTTACCCGTCCGATTCTATAAGTTATTAATCCAATCGCCAATTGTAAAAACATTTGGCGATCACCCATATTGCTTCCTAAAGAAAGATAAACCATACCTATAATTGAGGGTTAAAAGTACGGAATACTCCAGCAGCAATAAAGGCCGAAGAAACTATTTTTTTATCACCTTCGCCAGAGAATCTGCATAGGGGATATGTGCCTCAAGGGTTTTGATTCGTCTTTTACTCGATGGGTGAGTACTTAAAATTTCTGGGGGTGCTTTTCCGCCGCTATCGGCCTGCATTCTTCGCCAGACGTCTGCGGCTTCTTTAGGATCATACCCCGCAATGGTCATGAGCTCTAAGCCTATTTTATCGGCTTCAATTTCATGCTTGCGGCTAAAGGGAAGAATCGCCCCAAGTTGACTCCCATAACCATAAGCTGCAAGGATTTTCTTGCGTTTCTCTTCGGGTTGTTTTTCTGTGCTTTTTGCGGCGATAAAGTCTAAGCCCGTTTTGATCGCATTTGCACTCATGCGTTGTGCCCCATGATCTGCAAGGGCGTGAGCAACCTCGTGTCCCATTATGGCTGCTATCCCGTCTGGGGTTTTTGCAATCGGTAAAATTCCAGTATAGAAGACTATTTTTCCACCTGGCATGCACCAGGCATTTTTTTGATCATTTTGAATCAAATTGTATTCCCAAGAATAGTCTTTTAAAAATTTGGCTTGCCCTTTATGTTCAAAATATGCTTGCGCCGCAGCAGTTATTTTTTGGCCAATTGTTTTGATTAGATGACTCTCTGCTGTGTTTTTGATAGGAGGATTTTTTGAAATAAATGATGAGTACTCTTTAAAAGCGACAGGGAAGACTTTTTCATTGCTAAAAAAATTGAGTGTTTTTTTACCTGTGTATTGATTAACTTTACAGGCAAAACAAAGGCACAATAGAAAAGAGAGTAGGTATAATTTTTTCATAATTGTTAAATTGGGTTGAAATAAAGGTAACTTATTTAACTAAAAAAGAAGCAACTCTGTAACAAAAAGTGGAATTTTGCGCCTAATGTTTATACAATTAAAATTTGTAAGAAGATGAATTTTTTCAAGAGTTTTTTAGCCTCGGTTCTAGGAACAGTAGTCGCTTTTATATTTATTGGACTTTTATTGATGATGAGTATTGCAGGCATCGCTACTGCTATTTCTTCAGAGGACAGTATTTCAGTTGATATTAGTGAAAATAGTTTACTAGAGCTCGATCTAGACATCCCCATGTTTGATAATGTTGGCGCAACCCAAGATATTGAACAAGCTTTAGGGCTGGGAGAAGATGTATTAAAATATTACGATGTTATTCGCGCCATCCGCAAAGCGGCAAAAGACGATCGCATCAAAGGAATTGATTTGCAAGCCCAATTTCCATCTATGGGCTGGTCTCAAGCTCAAGGGATTCACAAAGCCCTTCAAGATTTTAAAGCGGAAGGGAAATTTATCTATGCTTATGGGGATTATTTTTCTCAGAAAGGATACTACATCGCCTCTGTTTCAGATTCTATCTTTCTACACCCCATGGGTGGAATGGAATTTAAAGGCCTTGCGGCCGAAGTGCTCTACTACAAAGACTTCCAAGAGGAGTATGGCTTTAAGATGGAAGTCGTGCGTCACGGAAAATACAAAAGTGCTGTAGAGCCTTATCTTGAAAGTGAAATGAGTGAAGCAAATCGCACTCAGATTTCTTCTTTATTAAATAGCGTTTGGGAAAGCATAAGTGAAGCCATCGCTACCGGAAGAAATTTAACGACAACCCAGTTAAACGAAATTGCGAATGGCTTAAAAGCGACTCAACCAGAAAACGCTCAAGCAAATGGTTTGATTGATGCTTTAGCCTATGAAAGTGATTATGACGATAAACTCAAGAATGCTTTAGGGATTGAGTCAGATAGCCGTCTTAAAACCGTCAGTATAGGACAACTTACTGCTGGAAATGGACTCGCTAAAAAGGGAGTACGTGAACGCATTGCCGTGATTTATGCACAAGGTCCAGTCTTGTACGGCGAGGGTAGCGAGAATATCATTGGACAAGAGGTCTTTTTAAAAGCCATTGATCAAGCGGTGAAAAGTCGCCGAGTTAAAGCCATTGTTTTAAGGGTAGATTCTCCTGGCGGAAGCGCCTTGAGTTCTGATATTATTTGGAAGGCTTTAGTCAAAGCCAAAAAAGAAAAACCCCTGGTCGTTTCTATGGGGAATGTCGCTGCCTCTGGTGGATATTATTTAGCAGTTGCAGGAGATGAAATCTATGCAAATGATATGACCATTACTGGTTCAATCGGGGTGTTTGCTACGGTTCCTAATATCAAAGGATTTACAGACGATATAGGGATTAATGTACAACATGTTGAAACCCATAAAAACGCTTTAGGCTATAGTGTTTTTGAAGCGCCTTCTGGCGATTTTCGCGCCAGTATTAAAGAGGGAATTGAACATGTTTATGCCACCTTTAAACAACGTGTTGCAGATGGAAGAGGCATGAGCCTTGACGAAGTTGAAGCCATTGCTCAAGGCCGCGTTTGGACTGGGAAACAAGCCCTTGAAAATGGTTTAGTCGACGGTTTAGGCGGAATGGATCAAGCCTTAGCCGCCGCAGCTAGACTCGCCGAAATAGAGGAATATAACCTGATTTCTTACCCTAAGATTGAACCAGAGCTAGAAGACATTTTTTCTGCCATGGGACCATTTAGTAAAATCGAAGAAAAAATATTGGCCAACTATCCTAGTGAAATCAGCGCTTTTTTGTCAGGTTTAAAAGCGCAAGACGATCGTCCTAAAATAGAAATTCGTTTGCCTTATACGGTAGAAATTAAGTAGTAAATGGATCAAAATGACAAGGCCTTAGCCCAAAAGATTTATCTCTATTTAGCGGCGTTGTTTATCACCTCTCTGGTGGTGTCGAATCTTATTTTCCAAAAGTTCTTTTTTTGGTATCCTTTTGACACAAGTATTATGGGGGTGCCCTTGTTTGAACTTTCTGTTGGGATCTTACCTTATCCCATCACCTTTTTAATCACCGATCTTATCTCTGAGATTTATGGACAAAAGCGAGCGAACCAAGTAGTGATTGCAGGAATATTTGCTTCCTTTTTTTCTATCGGGATTTTGTTAGTCGCTGGAGCTGCCCCCGCTATTCCTACTTCTCCCATAAACGATGCGACTTTTACAAAGGTGTTTTCCCTTTCGCCTTTGGCTGTTTTAGCCTCCATGATTGCCTACCTCTTTGCCCAGTTTATCGACATTAGAATTTACCATTTCTGGAAAAAATTAACCGAAGGGAAACACCTTTGGCTCCGAAATAACTTTTCGACTTTTGCATCACAAATTATTGATTCTAGTACAGTGATTTTGCTCTTGTGTCTCTTTGGGGTATTGCCCTGGGATTTGTTTTGGGGCTTAACCCTTTCGAGTATAGTCTTTAAAGTTTTAGTCGCGGCAATCGATACCCCTTTCTTATATTTGTTCGTCCACCTTTTTAGACGAAGATTTAACTTAAAAATTGGGCAAGAAATCAACCTAGATTAAGCATGGAAGAAAATCAACCCGTACGCATTAATAAGTACCTCAGTGAAATAGGCTATTGCTCTAGACGTGCTGCAGATAAGTTAATTGACGAAGGCCGTATCACAGTAAACGGAAAGCCCGTAGAAATGGGCTTAAAAGTCTCCCCAGCAGACGAGATTGCGGTAGATGGTGTTGTGGTAGATCAAGCGGGAGATAAGCCTGTTTATATCGCTTTTAACAAACCCGTAGGGATTGTTTGTACAACAGACACACGGGTAGAGAAAGACAACATCATTGATTATATCAACTTTCCAACCCGTATTTTTCCCATCGGTCGATTAGACAAACCCTCTGAAGGATTAATCTTTTTGACCAACGACGGAGACATTGTCAATAAAATATTACGTGCCCGCAATCATCACGAAAAAGAGTATGTGGTTACCGTTAACCGCCCTATCACAGAAGAGTTTATCCAGAAAATGGGCGCTGGGGTTCCTATTTTAGATACAGTAACACGTCCTTGTGAAGTAAAACAGACCCATAAAAAAGAGTTCCGTATCATTTTAACCCAAGGCTTAAATCGTCAAATTCGCCGTATGTGCGAATACCTCGATTATCGCGTTGTTACCCTTAAACGGGTGCGTATTATGAATGTTTCCCTGGATGTTGGGAAAGGGAAATGGCGTCATCTTACAAAAAAAGAAATGGCAGAGATCAATCGACTGGTGGCCGATTCTGCAAAGACCTTCGAGGGTTAACTCAGCTTAAATTCCACCACTAAACCTTCATTGCTTCTCACATTAAAAACAGTGTTGTCTTCAAAGATGAGGTATTGTCCTTTAATCCCTTTTAAAACCCCACTGTATTGTTCCTCCTTAACAAGGTTGAGACTTTTTACTTTTTCTGGGTAGCGTTCTACCGGGAAGGGGAGAGTCGTCAAACCTTCGTCTTGAATGATATATGGTTTCAACTCATTCGGTAAGGCATCAATCGCTTTATTGCGCTCCAGGGTCCAGTCAATTTCTGGGACTTCATTAAACTGTAACATCTTTCGCCAGTTGGTCTTATCAGAAAAATGCTCTTTTAAGGCAACTTCTCCCACCCCTGCAAGATAGCGGTTAGGGACCTCTAATAAAGCCATCGCTTGATGGGCTCCTTGATCAATCCATCTTGTGGGAACTTGGCTCTTACGGGTAATCCCCACTTTAAGGTGACTAGAGAGGGCGAGATAGACAATATGGGGTTGCAACTGTACCTTTTTTTCATAGACCAAATCTCTGTCTTCGATGTCTAAATGCGCCTTGCTTAACTCTGGACGCATGATCCAATCTCCCGCTTGCGGGCTTTCAAAAAAGCACTTTTTACAAAAACCTTGTCGAAAAATAGGTTCCGTTTTTTGACAATTCAAGCACTCATAACCTTTTAAGCTTAAGCTTAGATTTTTATTTACACATTGATTCATATTCAGTACATGCTGCGGAAGATCGAGGTAGTATTGAATTTCTTGCTCAATTTCAGTTTGCATTTTTTTAAGGACACCTGAGAACATATCGTCGGAAAGAATTAAATTTATGCTAAAGATAAAGATTCTATGGCGATCCCCTTATTCAATTCCATTGCTTCTTGGTTTCTTAAGAAACGCATCCACCAAATTGAGTTGTTCATCAAATACCCCAATGAAGTGCAGCAAGAAGTGTTACAAGACTTATTAGGCTTCGCTAAAAAAACAAAGATTGGCTACCAGCACGACTTTAGTTCCATCAATCAATATGCAGAATTTTCTCGTCGTGTCCCTATTGTCACTTATGAAGACATGGCCGAAGAAATTACGGCAGGGCGTCAAGGAGAGGATAATATCCTTTGGCCTACTCCCATTAAATGGTATGCTAAATCCAGTGGAACAACCAATGCAAAAAGCAAGTTTATCCCCGTGAGTGTGCAAGCGCTAGAAGACTGTCATTACAAAGCTGGGAAAGACATGCTTTCGCTCTATATCAACAACAATCCAGAGGCGCAGTTATTTACTGGAAAAACCCTGCGACTAGGCGGTAGTCAGGAATTATATCACAATGAGAAAAGTGCCTTTGGGGACCTCTCAGCCATCATGACAGACAACCTTCCTTTTTGGGCAGAACTCAATTGTACGCCCAGTTTAAAAGTGTCTTTGATGTCAGAATGGGAAGCTAAAATGCAAGCCATTTTAGAAGAGAGTTCCCAAGAAAATGTGACGGGATTGATGGGCGTACCCTCTTGGATGCTGGTCTTGTTGCATAAATTGATTGCGCAAAATCCAGGTAAAAGCCTGAAAGATATTTGGCCTAATATTGAAGTCTATTTTCATGGCGGAGTAAGCTTTCGTCCTTATCGCCGTCAATACGAAGCCCTGTTAAAGGATCATTCCCTTCAGTTTTATGAAATTTACAACGCTTCCGAAGGCTTTTTTGCCATACAAGATCGCAATGATTCAGACGAGTTATTGTTGATGTTAGACTATGGTATTTTTTATGAATTTATTCCTTTAGGAGAAGATGACTCAGCCATTATCCCTTTAGCTAAAGTGGAGTTAGGGAAACGCTATACCATCGTCATCACGACAAATGGGGGACTGTGGCGCTATAAAATCGGGGATGTGGTCAAGTTTACTTCTTTGTCTCCCTATCGCATTCAAATTGCCGGAAGAACAAAGCACTATATCAATGCCTTTGGCGAAGAACTAGTGGTTGAAAATGCAGATCGCGCTATTGAAGTTGCGGCCCAACAATGTGCCGTTGAGGTGGTTGATTATACTGCTGCTCCCATTTTTATGGAAGGAAAACAAAAAGGCAGTCATCAGTGGATCATCGAATTTAAATCTCCGCCTAGGGAGCTCGATCTTTTTCAGACGACTTTAGACCAAGAATTGAAAAAACTCAATTCTGATTATGAGGCCAAAAGATATAAGGACATGACCATGGTTTCACCAAAAGTAACCGTGGCGAAGCAAGGTCTTTTTTATCGTTGGTTAGAACAAAAGAAAAAACTAGGAGGACAACACAAGGTACCACGCTTATCTAACGACCGTAAATTAATGGATGTTTTACTTGAAATGAATGCTTAAGAAACTGCTTTGAGCTTAGAGGTATTTGCTTTCTTCAATTGCTGTTCGGCATAGGTCTTTGTGACCTTAAGTTCTGTTAATTCACCTCCAGGCATCTCGAACATGGCGTGGTTTAGAATAGCTTCACATAAAGAACGCAGTCCACGGGCTCCCAAGTTGTATTCTAGTGCTTTTTCGACGATATAGTCTAAGGCTCCTACGGTAAATTCTAATTTAATCCCATCGAGCTCAAACAGCTTTTCGTATTGCTTAGTCAAAGCGTTTTTGGGTTCAGTTAAAATAGAACGCAAGGTTTTACCATCTAAAGGGTGCATAAAGGTAAGCACAGGCAAGCGACCAATGATTTCAGGGATCAATCCAAAGGATTTTACATCCTTAGGGTTAATGTATTGCAGTAGATTATCCTTGTCTATTTCTTCGGTAGAAGAAGTGGTTTTATAGCCTATGGCTTGCAGGTTAAGACGTTTGTTGATTTCTCTTTCAATCCCATCAAAAGCACCTCCAGCGATAAACAAGATGTTAGAAGTGTCTACTTCAATAAACTTTTGATCAGGGTGTTTACGTCCCCCCTTTGGAGGCACATTGACAACTGTGCCTTCTAATAATTTTAATAAAGCTTGTTGCACCCCTTCTCCAGAAACATCACGGGTGATCGAAGGATTATCCCCTTTACGGGCAATCTTGTCAATCTCATCGATAAAAACAATCCCTCTTTGAGCGTTTTCTACGTCGTAATCTGCGGCTTGCAAGAGACGGGTTAAGATACTCTCAACATCTTCCCCCACATAACCTGCTTCTGTTAAAATAGTGGCATCTACAATCGCTAATGGAAGTTGAAGCATTTTAGCGATGGTTTGCGCTAAAAGGGTTTTTCCAGTTCCAGTTTGTCCAACGAGGAGAAGGTTACTCTTTTGAATTTCAATTTCCTCCTCCACCTTTGGGTTAAGGATTCTTTTGTAGTGATTGTATACCGCCACCGAAAGGACTTTTTTAGCGTCTGTTTGTCCAATGACAAATTGATCTAAAAAGGTTTTGATCTCTTTAGGCGGCTTGAGTTCAAAACTCGATGAGGTCTGATCTTCGTCTGTGCCTTCTTCAGAAACAATTCCGTGCGCTTGTTCGATACAACGATCACAAATGTGAGCATCTAAACCAGCGATTAAAAGGTCTGTTTGTGGTTTTGCGCGACCGCAAAAGGAACAACTTAATTCTTCACTCATTGAGCTGTATTTTTATTTTGTCAACACCTCGTCGACCATGCCATAAGCTTTGGCCTCTTCAGCTTTCATCCAGTAATCACGATCACTGTCTTGGTTCACCTTTTCAAAGGTTTGTCCAGAGTGCTTTGCGATAATTTGGTACAACTCATCTTTGAGTTTTAAGATCTCTCTTGCTGTAATCTCGATGTCAGATGCTTGTCCTTGTGCACCACCTAAAGGTTGGTGGATCATCACACGAGAGTGAGGTAGCGCTGTGCGCTTTCCTTCTTGCCCAGCACAAAGTAAAACAGCTCCCATAGAAGCGGCCATTCCTGTACAAATTGTAGCCACATCTGGGGTGATGTATTGCATAGTGTCATAAATCCCCAGTCCAGCATAAACGCTTCCTCCAGGAGAGTTGATGTACATTTGTATGTCGCGCTTAGGGTCAACACTTTGTAAAAACAATAATTGTGCTTGAATTACATTAGCGACTTGATCATCAATCCCCGTTCCTAAAAACATAACGCGATCCATCATCAATCTTGAGAAGACGTCCATTTGAGCAACATTCATTTGACGCTCCTCAATGATGTAAGGGGTCATGCTACTGGTGATTTTATCAAAATGCATGGCGCTTATACCATGGTGTTTTGTGGCGTACTTCTTAAATTCTTTTCCGTAATTCATTTGCAATGTTTTTTTATATAACTAAAGGTACACAAATTTATTGTGCTGCCCCATACGCCTCTTTTACAAAGGCGTCATAGTTTACTTTTTTCACTTTAAGGTTTGCGTTCTCTTTATAGAAGTTTAATAATTTCTTGCTCATCAATTGATCAGACAAACGCTTTGTTTCTTCTTGATTACTAAAGATACGTGCAGCAATATCTTCTAAGTCTTTATCAGAAGGATCAAGTTGACCGTATTGTGCCATTTGTTGCTTGATCATTCCTTTAGCAAATTCTTGTAATTCTTCAAATTGAATTTGTAAGTCGTGTTCTTTGATCAAAGCACCTTCGATTAATTGATAACGAATTCCTTTTTCAGATTTTTCGTATTCCTCTGCAGCTTCTTCTTCAGTTAAAGGCTGCTCTCCGGTGTTTTGCAACCAGCGAACTAAGAATTCTTTTGGTAGATCAAACTTGGTTTCGTCGATTAAACTTTCGGTTACATCATTGAGTAACTTTTGTTCTGTTTGTTGTTCAAATTGTTTTTCAACCCCTTCTTTGATTTTTGCTTTTAAGTCAGTCACATTTTTTACTGTTCCTGGCTCATACAATTTGTCAAATAATTCTTGGTCAAGATCAGCAAGCGTACGTTTGTTTGCTTCTGTAACGGTCACCGTAACTTCTGAAGGAGCCTCTTCTAGTTTGTCAACTGTAATGCCTAAAGCACGAGCTAAAACCTGGTCTTCTTTAAATAAACCTTTTGTTTTTAACGCAACAGATTCGTTTAGTCCAGCAGCTTTTAATGCGTCTAAGTTTTTCTTTCCTTTTAATTGGTCCCACTCAACAGTTGTGGTTGCGTCGATTTCAGCTGCTTCATTAGTTACTTTAAGACTAAGTTCAAGACCTTCTTCTACCGCAGTTTGGGCTTCGATTTTCCCGTATTGTTTTTGCAAGTATTCTACCTGCTCATCAATCATTTTCTTGTCTGCCTCGATTTGAAATTGAGTAACTGCTTTCTTTCCTTTGATTTTTACTTCAAAGCTAGGGGCAAGTCCTAATTCGAATTCAAAAGAAAGGCTCTCTGCTTTCCAATCGATTTCTTCTTGCATTACAGGAAGTGGGTTACCTAATAATTCAAGCTTTTCGTCTTGAATGTATTTATTGAGGTTTTCTTGCAAGAGTTTGTTTACCTCGTCTGCAGTAACGGCAGTTTCATATTGTTTTTTGATCATTCCCATGGGGACATGACCTTTTCTAAATCCAGGGATATTAGCGTTTTTACGGTAATCTTTTAAAATGTCATCTACCTTTTGGGCGAAATCATTTTGTTCGATTGAAATAGCTACTTTTGCGTTTAGGGCATCGACGTCTGTTCTAGTAATTTGCATGAATTTTTTCTCAATAAATTAGGGCGCAAAAATAAGGGATTAAAATGGTTCTACAAACCTGAATTCAAGGAGATTTCATGCTTTTTTGGCTTCGCCTAAAAATTGGGTGGTTACTTCCAAAATAAAATGTTACATTTGCAGCCTGAATTAATAACCCCGAGCGTCGGGCACGCTCAAAATTAATATGATATGCCAGTAAAAATTAGATTACAAAGACACGGAAAGAAAGGAAAACCATTTTATTGGGTAGTAGCTGCAGATGCACGCGCAAAGCGTGATGGTCGTTACCTAGAAAAAATTGGAACCTATAACCCAAACTCTAATCCAGCAACAGTTAATATCGATGTTGACTCTGCCGTAAAGTGGTTAGAAAATGGTGCACAACCTACAGATACTGCAAGAACATTATTGTCTTATAGAGGTGTAATGTTGAAGCATCACTTAAACGGTGGTGTGGCTAAAGGAGCTCACACGCAAGAAGAAGCAGACGCTAAATTCGAAGCATGGGTAACTGAAAAAGAAGCTAAAATTCAAGCGAAAGTTGAAGGTTTAACGAAAGCTGAAGCAGATGAACGTGCAAAAGCACTCGCTGCTGAAAAAGAAGTGAACGAAAAACGCATCGCTGACGCAAAAGCGATCGAAGAAGAAGCTGCCGCTGCTGAAGCTGCTGCAAAAGCTGAAGCCGAAGCCGAAGCTGCTGCGGAAGAAGCTCCTGCTGCCGAGGCTACAGAAGAAGCCCCTGCTGCTGAAGAAGCATCAGAGGAAGCTGCTGAAGACGCTCCTGCTACAGAATAAATTATCTTACGATGAAGAAAGAAGAATGCTTCTATCTAGGAACCATCGTATCAAAATTTAGTTTTAAGGGAGAAGTGCTAGCAAAGCTAGACACAGACAATCCCGAAGACTTTACTCAATTGGAATCAATCTTTGTCGAAGAAAAACAAAGATTGGTTCCTTTTTTTATTGAACGTGCTCAATTGCAAAAGTCGCAACTCTTGCGCATTAAATTTGAGGACATAGCGACTGAAGAAGAGGCAGATCACTTGATTAAAAAAGACCTCTATCTTCCCTTAGCCGCTTTACCCGCTCTAGAAGGCAATAAGTTTTATTATCACGAAGTCATTGGTTTTACCATAGGCGAAGAAGGACAAAATCCACTGGGAGAAATTACTGGGGTGATCGATCAAACAGCACAGGCGCTCTTTCAGATTAAAGCGGAAAAAGAAATCCTCATTCCCATTCACGACGATTTTTTAGTAAAGGTCGATAGAGCGAATAAACACATCACAGTGCAGCTTCCCGAAGGTTTTATTTCCCTTTACCAATAAATGGGTGCTTCTTTTTTTCAGTTTCAACAATTTGCTGTTCGTCAACGGGATAGTGCGATGAAGATTGGCACAGACGGGGTGCTTCTTGGCGCTTGGAGTGAAATAGATCTCACTGCAAAAAGGATTTTAGATATAGGAACAGGAACAGGTTTAATCAGCCTAATGCTCGCCCAGCGTTATCCAGAAATCACGATAGATGCGATTGAATTAGATCAAGCGGCGGCAGCCGAAGCGACTTTTAATTTTGCGCAAAGTCCATGGGCGAAGCGATTAAACTGCACAGCCAAGTCTTTACACGATTTTCGCAAAGTTTCTTTGGTCATTTATGACCATATTATTTGTAACCCGCCTTTTTATCAAGGAACTTATGCCATCAAAGATGCCGGAAGAGACAAAGCCCGTAACCATGCGTTTTTACCTTTAGGCGAGCTCTTTGCTGGGATAGGTCAATTGTTGTCTGCTCAAGGGAGTTGTAGTGTAATTTTACCCATAGAACACAAAGAAATGGCGACCCATGAAGCCCAAAAAAACGGGCTTTACTTAAGCCGTTTTACTGCGGTAAAAGGAAATGAGGCAGCGCCAGTTAAGCGTGCATTATTATCCTTTTCTCGTTTAGCTACCCGCTGTGAATCCAGCGCGCTAACACTTGAAATAGCCCGTCATCAACGCACTAAAGCACATCAAGAATTAGTAGCTGATTTTTATTTGCCTAAACCTTAAAAGTCAAAGACAAACCCAAAAGATGGGAGAGGAGTCTCTGTTCTATCTGTGTCAATAAGCACTAAACTCCTAGGGGTTACTTCAGTTCCATCTTCATTGCGGGCTAGACCGTATTCTTGTGGGCGCGGGACTGCTTTTGCTAAGAAGTTTTGCACCTCTAGATAGAAGTTAAAAGAAAGTCGTTTGAAATTCCATTTCTTGTCAATACGGATATCTCCTTGACTAAATGTATCAAGCGTTACCTCGCCTAAACGATTATAATCCAATACAATGCGTGGATAAGCGGCAAGACTGGCAGCTACATTTGTAGGGACATAAGGGGTTGAACCAGCATAGCGATAACGCAAAGATACTTCCCAATTGCGTTTTAATTTATAGCCTCCTGTAAAGGAGAGTAAATTTCTGCTGTCCCACACGGTAGGGAGTAAGGGCCCGTTTGCACGGCTAAACTCACTAAAGAAGTAAGTGTAGGCGAGTACACCATAAAAGTTTTTGGTTAGCTTTTGTTGGAATAAAACTTCGACCCCCGTACTTTTTCCATCTCCGGTATCGACGATGGGTTCGTTTCCTAGGACTTCAAATCCTCCTCCTTTATTGGCGAGTGAAACTTGGTCAAGGACAGAAACAGGATATTGACTGTAGTCTTTGATAAAACCTTCTACTGTGATACGCGAAGTAGGGGTCCAGTTGTATTCTACCCCAAAGACATAATGGTCACTCTGGGTATAACGGTTGTTTTTATTGATAAAGTTCCCTTGTAAGTCTTGAAAGCCTAACATGGTATAGGTAGGCATTTTATAGTAACGCCCCACAGAAGCGTTGAGCTTCCATCGTTGATCTGAAGAAAGTTGATAGCTGGCCGCTATTCTGGGAGAAAGATTATCGATTAAAGAAGATCCCGTGGTAAAACTATCTGCATCAAACCTTAACCCAAAAGAAAGCGAGAGTTTGTCGTCATAATATGAACGACTCGCTTTTCCAAAAAAGCCATATTTCATAAAATCAATCGAGGTGGCATAATTGAAGTTTTCTAGTAGCCCCAGGGTCGCGTTAGAATAGTTCGATAATTGCACATTTGCCCCGTAGCTAAATTTCCAATCAGAGGAGAACTGGGTCACCTGCGTTCTAAGCTTTGTTTCTTGTTCAACAGCGTCATTTTCGAATAACAGTCCTGTTTGGTTTTCGTTGTCAGAAAAACGACTAAATACATTTTGAAGGCGATTTGTACTTAAGGTTGTTTGCATGCGTCCATTCCCACTTTTAAATTTTCGTTTCCACGAAAGCCCCACTGTGAGGGTTTTTTGTTTGATGATAGGAACCTGTTCTATGGTCGATTGTTGTTCTGCATCAAATTCATCTGGGGCTACAACAGAAAAGTCGTCAATAGACCCAAGTCCGATAAAGCTAATACTGTTAAATGCATCAATGGTGTGATTGATTTTCCATTGATAATCCCAGTAGTCTGGGCGAATAGGAAGCCCTACCAATTCAAAGATAAACTGTAAATAACTGCGTCTTGCAGAGAGCATTAAAGTGGTATTTGAACGTTCCTTATCTCCTTTAAATAAGGGAGTGTTGAGGGTAAAACCCGCTTCACTTGCTCCTATGCGAACTTTAGTCGCCATCTTTGTTGCATTTCCATCTCGCTGTTCAAAGGCTAATACCCCAGAAAGTGGATTGTCATATTCTGCACCAAAAGCCGAACTCGACAAGGTTACTTCTCTTACAAAATCAACATTGAGCATCCCTACAGGACCTCCTGCACTTCCTTGTGTACTAAAGTGATTGATGTTAGGAATTTCAACTCCGTCAAGGTAATAAACACTTTCATTTGGTGCTCCACCTCGAATAATAAAGTCGTTTCTAAACCCTCCTATGGAAGGCGAAATCCCTGGCAAACTTTGGGCAACCTTTGCAATATCATTGTTTCCACCAGGATAGGTTTCAATTTCTACTGCAGACAAAGATTGGGTTGAAAGTGGAGTTTCTGTGCTGGTGCGGAAAGGGCTTTTTGCAACCACGACTTCGTCTAATGTTTCAGAAAGTTCTTCGAGTTTAAAAAGCAAGTCTGCTGTACCGACCGATTTTACGATCACATTAAATTTTGTTTGGGAGGCAAAGCCTAAGAAACTAGCGGTGATATTATAGGTTTGAGGAGGAATATCATTGAGCGTAAAATATCCTTCTGCATCTGTGATAACTCCAATCGCAGTTCCTTCGATAATTACAGTAGCACCTTCTAGCGGAAGAAGACTTTTATCATCAATTACTTGACCTGTTAAACTTCCGTTGTTTTGTGCCTTAAGGGAAAATAAGCTAAGGAGCAAGAGTAATGTAAGGAAACGATTGAGCATCTTTTTTTTTGGTAAAAGTAAGCTTGATAAGCTGAAGTCCCAAAAAAATGTTTAACAATATTTATAAATTAGTTAAACAAAACTATTGATCCTTTTTTCGCTTCCTCTTTTTACTTGCTTTTTCTAGTTCTCTAAGTTTCTTTTCTTCCTGCTGTAATTCATATTCTAGTCTTAGCCCCTCTAAGTCCTCAGAAGAAATGGTTTCTTGGTCAGGGGCTTGAAGCGCAGCATCTTCGATATTGAATTCCTTTTTATCGGTTTGTTGCCGCATAATTTCTTTTGCTGTCTTAAGGTTGTAATACACCTGAGGATCGATCATTTTATTGGCGACATAGTTCTCTTTTTTCTTTTTATCCCAGCGAATAAAAATGAATCCACTTTGTGATTCCTCGTCATAGATTACCCTAAAAATTTTGGCATTATTTGGAAGTGTTTGGTAGACTTCAATTTCGTCTACTGTATAGCCAGCAAGAGACATAAGGTCATTGACGAAATATTTTTGACCAAGCGTAGTATTGTCATTAATAGGGCCTTGATAAGGATCATCTTCAGTTTGATTTAAATCCGTTGATTGTGCAATAATTATTTCTCCAAACAATAATAATAGTGCGAACAAAAATTTAAAGTTCATTATTTGATTTTGTCTTAAAGTACAAAAAAATAAAGAACAAAGTTGGGGCATAAAGCAAGGTTTCAAGACCGTGTAAGAGGTCACTTTTTAAATAAAATCGATTTACCCCAATAAGAGATGCAGTAATGCTTAACATGATAAGTCCAGTAGTAAAATAACCCACAGATCTCGATCTGCGTTGAAGGTAGACAACAATACTCAATGCAGCAGCAAAACTTAATGTCGCTGAGTAAATTGTGATGGGAATAAACAACTCTTTTAAGTAAGGTTTAATAAAAGCCATAAGTATAACAAAGTAAACTCCATATACCAGTATTGGTAGGGCGTATTTCCATTGTCTTAATGATTCTCCTAAGGGTTTCTCTAATTCTCTGTTCAAAGTAAAACAGAAAAGAATCGAAGCCCCCCAATACGCCATTAATGCCGAGATGAAATAGTAAAAGTCGTCACTCATCACAATTACATCACCTAACAAACAAAAGGTCAAAATAAAGTAAATTGCTTGATCTTTTCCTACCTTAATGTGGTAGTCATAGAGAAGAGATAAGGTAAGCAAAGGAGTAAAGAATAAGGCAATGTGTGCTAGCCCTTGAACCCTCATTGCAATGATGATGATTGTCGCTAAGACAAATGTCGCTCTAGCGTAAGGAGAAAGATGGGATTTCAACATGGGTTAGGCTGTCTTTTGATTAATTAACATAAAATAGAGACAGGCTAAATTCACACCTAACTTTCTCAAAATAATGACATTATAATTACAATAATAAAAAATACATATATAAATATACTAATATTTTTTATCTCTATTCTTTTGCTAAAAAAGTAGCGATCAAAAATTGTGCGGGAATATAGGTTGCCATCACCCATGGTCCAAAGACTTTTTGCTTAAAATAAAACGCATCAAACGCAATCATACTATCTGAAATAACGAATAACAAACAGCCTAACGCGAGGTAAAGGGCTGTTTTTGTTTCCCTTTCTAGGGCGAGTAAAACGCCTAGAAATCCAGTTACAGTTAAGGTAGCTGCATATAAACTTACTGGGACTTCAAGTGGGCCTAATTGAGGTGACATTAGAAGAAGCATAAAGCATAAATAGCCTCCCAACAATAGCAGTGGAAGCAAGGCTTTTTTCTTTTTGAGTTGCCTTAATAAATTCCCGCCTAAATGCTTTAACATTAAACGGCAGTAGATAATTTGAGTTAGCCAGAATGCGGCTATGCCTGTTACAAAGAATAGGTTTCCTTCTGGGATTAAAAAAAGATCCCCTAGCCAAGAGAAAAAGAGCGCAATTAGATACAGGCGAGAGGGAGAATAACAGCTCCATACATACCCCATCAAGGCCGAAATGATTAGCGCTTTACTTGTGTGGGCAAGTAGGTCGATTTGTAAGACTTGACCACTAAGGTTTGACACCCCAGCGACAAGAAAAATCAAAAGAAAAAGGGTTTTGCTTTGCACCTTTCTAAGTTATACTTTTTTCACCACATAAGTGACGACTCCCCAAATGATAAGTTGATTGTCTTCGGTAACTCTAATGGGTTTATAGTTGGGATTTTCAGGCATTAGATAAATGCATTCTGCTTCAACTTTAAGACGTTTTACAGTAAACTCACCGTCGATAAAGCAAACAGCAATGGCGTTGTCTTCAGGTTCTTTACTGCGATCAATGACCAGTAAATCTCCGTCATCTAATCCTGCCCCCTGCATGGATTGTCCATCTACCCTTGCGTAAAAAGTGGCTTCTTCGTTTTTAACCACTTCTTGATCGATACTAATGCGCAATTCCTTAAAATCGTCTGCTGGCGATGGAAACCCCGCTGAAACCCCTGTATGGGCTAATGGCATGTCTTTATAGCTCTGGTCATTTGGTTTAAAAAAAACAAGGTTGCTTTGGGCTTTTTTCATTATTTCTTATGGGAATAAACGCGAATTACATCGCTTAGTTCGGTGGTGAAACGCGGCGAGAGGTATTCTTGCCTCATCTTCCATGTTTTATTGAGATCTTGATTGCCTAGTTTAATGCGATGAGGACCAAAACGTCGATGCAAACGATCGATGGTTTGCATAAGGGGGTCGTGCTTGTTTTGGTCGGCGTGAAAAAGGTTGAGCTGTCGTTCATTAGAAGGACTTAAGCCCATTAAAATAACGCCTGCTTTTTTGTAATCAATTCCTGTTTTAAAAATATTTTTTAGTCCAAAAGTAGCATACTGCGATAGGATAATACTAGAATCTGTAGCATAGGGTAGGGTAACTACACAGCTGTTGCGGTATTGTTCACTGCCCTCTTTATGAGGATTGCTTCGCACAAAAACCATTAAAGCAGAGCAGCTGCTTTTTTGTTGGCGTAATTTTTCGGCACAGCTAGTGGCATAAGTGGCAATGCGCTCTTCGACTTCCCAAAAATGCGATAAAGTAGATCGAAAACTGCGGGTAGTGGCGATGGACTTTTTAGCGGGCTGGGTATCTTCTAATTGAATGTAGGAGAGCCCCAAGAGGTCTTTTTTTAGTCTTAGCTCGAGTACGCTCATGTGTTTGCGAATCCAGCTATCTGGGAGGTTAGAAAAATCATAGGCTGTTTTGACACCTTGTTGTTCTAAGCGTTTAGCGTGTTGTCGCCCAATCCCCCAAATATCTTTTACGGCAGTCCACTTTAAGGCTTTGATTCGTTGTTCATCGGTTGCCATTAGATAAACTCCACCTGTCTTATCGTTGTATTTTTTAGCGATTTTATTCGCAATTTTAGCAAGTCCTTTGGTAGGCGCAATCCCTACTGAAACAGGAATACCCGTCCATTGTTGTACTTGTTTTTTCATAGCACGACCCTGCGCATCAAGATCAAAATGTTCAAAGCCTTTAAATTGTAGAAAGGCTTCGTCTATGCTGTAAATTTCAATGTCTGGTGTATAGGTTTCTAGGATTTTCATCACGCGACTACTCATGTCGCCATAGAGCGGATAATTCGAAGAGAATACCTTGATGTTCTGGCGGCTAAAGATGTCTTTGTATTGAAAGGCAGGAGCATCCATAGGAATGCCTAATGCTTTTGCTTCATTGCTTCGCGCGATAACACAGCCATCATTATTCGACAGGATTACCACGGGTTTTCCCTCCCATTGTGGTTGAAAAACCCGCTCACAAGAAGCATAAAAATTATTACAATCTACCAGTGCGAACATGTATCAAAAATACATATTTATCGTGCTAAAAAGGCCTGATATAAGGGCTTAATTTTTCGATTTCTTCCCCTTGTTTCTCTTAGTGAGTAAAAATTTAGCTTTGTTATAATTATAACAATAAAAAAATGCTTGTAAAAAGTAAAGCAGGGGAGGTATTTGCATGAATTAAATGTTGTAATTTTGATTATTAGTTTTTGACAGATCCAACAATAATGGATAAATATTCTTTTTTGAACGCGGCGCATACAGCACATTTTGCGCAATTGTACGATCAGTACTTACAACATCCCGATAGTGTAGAGCCTAGTTGGCGGGCATTTTTTCAAGGCTTTGATTTTGGAATTGAAAACAGTGATCACGGAACTACTGGAGAAGTTGCTCCAGAAGTGCCAGAACATTTGCAACGAGAATTCAAAGTGGTTCAGTTGATTGATGCTTACCGTAAAAGGGGGCATTTGTTTACTAAAACCAATCCGGTGCGGGATCGACGTACTTATCAACCCAATTTAGCCCTTGAAAACTTTGGCTTAACTCAGGCAGATCTCAACGAGACTTTTAATGCAGGGGAGACCATGGGAATAGGGCCATCTACTTTGGCTAAAATCATTGATCACCTCGAGCAAATTTATTGTGACTCTATAGGGGTAGAGTATATGTATATTCGCGACCCTGAAAAAGTTAACTGGATTCAGCAACGCTTAAATATTAATAACAATCACCCTATTTTTTCTACAGAGCAGAAAAAACATATCCTTAAAAAACTCAATCAAGCCGTTTCTTTTGAAAATTTCTTGCATACTAAATATGTAGGGCAAAAGCGCTTTTCTTTAGAAGGGGGAGAATCATTGATCCCAGCCCTAGACGCAGTTGTAGAAGCAGCAGCAGATCAAGGCGTAGAAGAGTTTGTGATGGGAATGGCACACAGGGGTCGTTTAAATACACTGACCAATATCTTTGGCAAGTCAAGTCGTGATATTTTTTCAGAGTTTGACGGGAAAGACTATGAAGAAGTCGTCTTTGATGGAGATGTTAAGTATCACCTTGGATGGACCTCTAAGCGCAGCACAGATAGCGGTAAAAAAATCAACATGAATATTGCTCCTAATCCTTCTCACCTTGAGACAGTAGGAGCGGTTGTTGAAGGAATTACACGTGCTAAGCTTGAAAATAAATACGACTTTAACACCAATAAAGTACTGCCGATTATTGTGCATGGTGATGCAGCAATAGCAGGACAGGGCTTACCCTATGAAATTGTTCAAATGGCCCGTTTGAAAGGATATGGAACTGGAGGAACAGTCCATATTGTAGTAAACAATCAAATTGGATTTACAACAAATTACCTTGACGCAAGATCTTCTACCTATTGTACAGATGTTGCCAAAGTTACCCTTTCACCCGTATTACACGTCAATGCAGATGATGCCGAAGCAGTCGTACACGCGACGTTATTTGCCTTAGATTATCGCATGAAATTTGGCCGTGATGTCTTCATCGATTTATTAGGCTATCGTAAATATGGGCACAACGAAGGGGATGAACCTCGTTTTACGCAACCCAAATTGTACAAAGCAATTTCTAAGCATAAAAATCCCAGAGACATTTATGCAGCTCAACTTATCGATCAAGGGATTATCACTCAAGCTGACATCAAGCAAATGGAAAAAGAGTACAAAGACTCTTTAGAAATTGATTTAGCCGACTCTCGCAAAATTGAAAAAACTGAAATTACTCCCTTTATGCAAGACGAGTGGAAAGGTTATGTTCGAGTAGATGAGTCTCAAATGATGCAGCCTGTAAAAACAGCTGTAGATAAAAAAACCTTAACCAATGTAGCTAAGGCAATCACAGAGCTGCCTGCCGATAAAAAATTCTTGCGAAAGATTGAAAAACTCATTGGAGACCGCAAACGCATGTTCTTTGAAAACGATGCGATGGACTGGGCCATGGGAGAGTTATTGGCTTACGGAAGTTTGCTTGTAGAAGGCCATGATGTACGTATATCTGGACAAGATGTTGAACGCGGAACCTTCTCTCATAGACACGCCATCGTAAAGGCAGAAGAGTCTGAAGAAGAAAACATTTTACTCAACCATGTTCAAGAAGACCAGGGACGTTTAAGAATTTACAACTCCCTTTTATCTGAATATGGTGTTTTAGGATTTGATTATGGTTATGCCATGGCTAGCCCAAATGCATTAACCATTTGGGAAGCACAGTTTGGAGACTTTTCTAACGGGGCGCAGATTATGATCGATCAATATATCTCTGCTGCCGAAGATAAATGGAAACTTCAAAACGGAATTGTCCTTCTTTTGCCGCATGGCTATGAAGGTCAAGGGGCAGAGCACTCCTCTGCACGCATGGAGCGCTATTTACAACTATGTGCAAAAGACAATATGTTTATTGCAAATTGTACTACGCCAGCAAATTTATTCCACCTTTTACGTCGTCAAGTAAAATCAAATTATCGCAAGCCTTTAGTCGTATTCACGCCAAAAAGTCTTTTGCGTCACCCACAAGTAGTCTCGCCTTTAAAAGACTTCACTACTGGGCATTTCCAAACCTTAATTGAGGATGCAACAGTTGATGCTAAAAAAGCGAAGAAACTTGTTTTCTGTGCTGGGAAATTCTACTACGATCTATTAAAAGAACGCGAAGAACGCGGAATCAAAGATGTTGCTCTTGTTCGCCTTGAGCAACTATTCCCTTTGCCGGTTGAAGAAATCAATGCACAGATAGAAAAATATACCGCCGTGACCGATGTGGTCTGGGCACAAGAAGAACCCCGTAATATGGGGGCATGGTCTCATATATTATTACATATGCCTGAAGCTGCAAGCTTTAGACCAGCCACACGTCGTTTCTATGGAGCACCTGCTGCAGGTAGTGCTACTAGATCAGCAAAACGACACAAAGAAGTCATTGACTATGTCTTTGACGAAACAAAAGATAATTTTATTCGTAAAACAAAATAATTCACTTAAACACACTCCCGATGATTTTAGAAATGAAAGTCCCATCTCCAGGAGAATCAATTACTGAAGTAGAAATTGCACAATGGCTTGTTGCCGACGGGGATTATGTCGAAAAAGATCAAGCAATTGCAGAGGTCGATTCTGACAAAGCAACCCTTGAACTCCCAGCAGAAGTTAGCGGAACCATTACCCTTAAAGCAGAAGAAGGAGACGCTGTTGAAGTAGGGCAAGTGGTGTGTTTAATTGATACAGAAGGACAACCCACCGAAGGCGCAACAGCTCCCGCTGCTGAAGCAGCACCTGTTGAAGCAGCACCAAAGGCAGAGCCAGCACCGGCACCAGCAGCAACTTATGCTTCTGGAACAGCCTCACCCGCTGCTAAAAAAATCCTCAATGAAAAAGGAATCGAAGCTGCTGCTATTAAAGGTACAGGAAGAGATGGCCGTGTAACAAAACAAGATGCAATTGATGCAGTTCCATCTATGGGAACACCTCCTGCTCACGGTTCAAGAGAAACTGGAACAAAGAAAATGTCTTTATTGCGTCGCAAGGTGGCAGAACGTTTAGTAAACGCTAAAAACGAAACAGCCATGTTAACGACTTTTAACGAGGCGAACATGACCCCTATTTTCAACTTGCGCAATCAATACAAAGAAGAGTTCAAAGAGAAACACGGTGTAGGTCTTGGCTTTATGAGCTTCTTTACAAAAGCAGTTGTTCGCGCCCTACAAGAATTCCCAGATGTTAACTCTATGATTGATGGAGATCATCAAATCAAGTTTGATTACTGTGATATTAGTGTAGCAGTATCTGGACCAAAAGGTCTTATGGTACCGGTTGTTAGAAACGCAGAAGGACTTTCTTTTAGAGGAGTAGAAGCAGAAATCAAGCGTTTAGCCATTCGTGCTCGTGATGGTCAAATTACTGTTGACGAAATGACTGGCGGAACCTTTACCATTTCAAACGGTGGTGTATTTGGTTCCATGTTATCTACCCCTATTATCAATCCTCCTCAATCAGGAATTTTAGGAATGCACAATATTATTGAGCGTCCCATTGCTGTTGAAGGGAAAGTCGAGATTCATCCTATGATGTACCTCGCCCTTTCTTATGACCACAGAATTGTTGATGGTCGTGAGTCAGTAGGGTTCTTAGTCGCAGTAAAAGAGGCTTTAGAAAACCCAGTTGAGTTATTGATGGACAACGATCCTAAAAAGGCTTTAGAGCTTTAAAACCAACTGCTCTCATTCACATAAAGGCAACATTGATGATAATCGATGATTGCCTTTTTTTTATGTAAAATATCCGCCCCTATAATCCCATCAATCTTTTCTTCTTCTTCTTGTTCTGCTAGAGCAGTATTAATGGTGTCCATATCAATTAGCATAAAGCTGAGGTGATGAATCTCTTTGTCTAAATAATACAAACTACTTTTATGACTCGACTGGGCAAATAGTTTTTCTTGACCTGCACCTTGTAGGGGTAGATTGTCGCCTTTGGCTTCCAAATTAAAATAATCTGCACGTGTTTTATCTACGCAGCTATTCGACGCTCCAGTGTCAATTAAAAATATAGCTGCTTTCCCATTTACTGTAAATTCCCCGATTAAATGTTGGCTTTTAGAAAACCTTAATGGAATTTTTATGAGAGAAGCAGGGGGTTTGAAAGGATTTTTCATCGGGAATAAAGATACTTAATTAAGTTAGGAAAAAACGAAAGCTGTATTTTTGCCCCATGAAAATGATCGATACCCACACCCATTTATATGTAGAAGCTTTTGACGAGGATCGCGACGAGGTAATTCAACGCGCTATAGCAGAAGGCGTTGGTGAATTTTACTTACCGGCAATAGACAGTGCATACACTCAGCGCATGCTGGATCTTGAGAAGGCTTATCCAGATCATATTCGTTTGATGATGGGGTTACATCCTACCCATGTAAAAGAAAATGTAACCGAAGAACTTCAGCATGTAAAAGAAATGCTCAATCAGCACGCCTATGTCGCTGTGGGCGAAATTGGGATTGATCTCTACTGGGATAAAAGTACTTTAGCTGCTCAGCAAAAGGCATTTGATCAACAAATTAAATGGGCTAAAGAAAGAAAGCTCCCCATAGTCATTCATTGTCGCGACGCATTTGAAGAAGTTTTTGCAGTATTAGAAGAGAATAAAGGAGACGATCTATTTGGGATTTTTCACTGTTTTACTGGAACCATAGAAGATGCTCAACGCGCCATTTCTTATAATTTAAAGTTAGGAATAGGCGGTGTGGCTACTTTTAAAAATGGGAAGATAGACCGGTTTTTAGCACAGTTGCCCCTTACTTCTTTAGTTGTGGAGACAGATGCGCCCTATTTAGCGCCGGTTCCTTATAGAGGAAAAAGAAATGAAAGTGCTTATTTATCTTTGGTGATAAGCAGATTAAGTGATATTTATACCTTGCCAGAAGAGCAGATTATAGCGGCAACCACAAAAGCGGCAAAAGAAGTCTTTAGGCCAAAGGCCTAAATCTTTTTATTTTCTCTTGAATTATTTCAAGGAGACCTATTTTTTTCGTTATTTCGAAGCAAATTAGAGAGGTGGCCGAGTGGTCGAAGGCGCACGCCTGGAAAGTGTGTATACGCCAAAAGCGTATCGAGGGTTCGAATCCCTTCCTCTCTGCAAAAATTTAGTTAGCCCCTTTGTTAAAGGGGTTTTTTTACAGAATAATTCTGTTCAGTATTCAACCTTTTTTATACTTTCAACCCTTGAATTATAACCGAATAATAATTCATCCCTTTATGAAGTATCTAAAAATTGCCCTTAAAAGTCTCCTTGTTTTACTCCTTTTTTTGGGTTTATCCCTTGTATGTCTATATCATTATTATGATCACGACCTCCCGCAGGGAGAACAAGGCGCTGCAGCAGACCATTTAGCCCAAAAAATGTTAAATGCTATTAATTATGATGCTTACAAAGAACTCAATTATATCGAATGGACTTTTTCAAGCCGTGGAAGAAAGCGCAGTTATAAGTGGCAAAAAACACAGGGTCGTTGCACAGTGGTATGGGATAGTATCTCTGTTGATTTAAATATAAAGGCTGTAAAGAAGTCTTCGGTCGAAGTCAATGACTTAGCTTATAACGGTAAAATGAAAGATGATTTTATTCGCGCTGCCGAAGCTAAATTTAATAATGACACCTTCTGGTTAGTTGCGCCCTTTAAATTATTCGACAAAGGAGTGGAACGCAGACTTGTTAAACAACAAAATGGTTCAGAGGCTTTATTAGTGACCTATACCAGCGGAGGAAACACCCCTGGGGATTCTTATCTCTGGTTCTTAGAGGAAGATTAC
This sequence comes from Candidatus Arcticimaribacter sp., assembly GCA_965658115.1. Lineage (GTDB taxonomy): Bacteria > Bacteroidota > Bacteroidia > Flavobacteriales > Flavobacteriaceae > Arcticimaribacter. The sequence goes on from CBFHRA010000001.1 coordinate 136,217, forward strand.
AAGCCAAAAGCTTTTCAAATGTGGGTGAGTCTAATTCCTATTGGAGGAATAGAGGCCACATGGGAAAAATGGCAGCAAACCGCTAATGGGGTCTTTTTACCTAGATTACACAAAGTGTTGTTTTTAGACCTTGAAATCTCAAACTTAAAGGCCCACTAGACATAAAAATCAAACTGCTTTAAGGGTTAAGTTGAAAAGAAGAAATTATCTTAGGGCATTAAATTCAGCAAAATGAAAATCAATACGGTCTTAAAAAAATCAACTTTGACTTTATTTACCCTATCCACCTTAATATTGTCAACACAATCTTGTAGTACTAAAAAGGAAACAAATGCAACCGCAGTAAATTATCAAGACTATTATAAAAGTGAATTCTACCATGCAGCACAGATGGCTCACTTCTATCCAGATAGTAAAACCTTTGCAGACGCTACTCCGCACTTACCCCTAAAAGAATTATTGGCAAAGTATGAGAATGAAAAAGCCACGCCTGATTTTGATTTAAAAGCCTTTATCGAAGCAAACTTTGAGATTCCGCAGCCCTTTCAAGCAGACTTTGTGAGTGACAGATCAAAAACAGTACAAGAACATATCCTTGCTTTATGGGATAAACTAACCCGTTCTCCAGATCATATAAAAGCGAATAGTTCGCTTATTGCTTTACCAGATGACTATATCGTTCCTGGAGGAAGATTTAGAGAAATTTATTATTGGGATAGCTTTTTTACCATTAAAGGTTTACAATTAAGTCACCCAGCCCTGGCAGAAAAGATGGTGGATAACTTTGCCTACTTAATCGATACCATAGGTTTTATTCCTAACGGAAATAGGCAATATTATATGAGTCGTTCTCAGCCACCTTTTTTTGCCTTAATGGTCAATGAGATCAGTGCTAAAAACCCTAAAAAAGCTTTGAAATATCTTCCAGCATTAGAAAAAGAATATAGCTACTGGATGCAAGACAATAAGACAGTCCAAATTGATGGAATGACCCTCAATCGATATTTTGACACAGGCTCGACCCCACGTCCAGAAAGCCACAGAGAAGATTATGAACTAGCGCAAGACCTTTCAACACAAGAAGAAAAAGAAGCCTTATACAGCAACCTTAGAACAGGCGCCATGAGTGGGTGGGATTATAGCAGCCGCTGGTTTGCCGATAATCAAAACCTTTCAAGTATCGAAGTGGTTGATATTTTACCGGTTGATTTAAACTCCCTACTTTACAGCTTAGAAAAAACCCTTTCTGCCACTCATTATTTGAATGGCGATACCGCCAAAGGGGAACAGTACAAACAAAAGGCACAAGCCCGTAGAAAAGCCATTCAGGCAATCTTCTGGAATTCTGAAAGTCAATTTTTTGAAGATTACCATTATAAAAAGCAGTCCCATACAAATAGAAAAAGCTTAGCGGGTGGTTTTCCATTATTCTTATCCATTGCCACAGTAGAACAAGCAGAAGGCGTTAAAGAAAACCTTGAACGAGACTTTTTAAAACCAGGAGGCTTTGTTACCAGTTTACAAAATACTGGACAACAATGGGATGCTCCTAACGGCTGGGCACCCTTACAATGGACTACCATTATTGGATTAGACAATTATGGTTATTCAACATTAGCAAGACAAGCGAGTGATAACTGGCTAGCCATTAGTGAGAAGGTGTATCAAAACACAGGAAAAATGATGGAAAAGTATAATGTGATGGATCTAAGTCTCGCAGCTGGAGGAGGAGAATACCCTAATCAAGACGGTTTTGGATGGACAAATGGTGTGGTACTTGCCTTAAATCAATTCTTCCTTGAAGAAATAAAATAGTCTTTTATCTTTCTTGTTTGTCTTAGGATGAGAAGGATATGGATAATAATAGTAAATAACTTTTAACATCGCGCATCACCTATGCGTTAAAAATTATGTTGAACCATATTTTTTTTTATCTTTAAACCCTTAAATAATTAGAACACAAAATTCATCAAAATGAGAAAATTATTTGTTACCCTTGTAATGAGCATGTTCATGGTAAGTTTTACCGCTAATGCCAATACAATCAACCTAGACAATCTAACTATTTCTACGATTGTACAAGAAGAAGAGCAAGCTGATGCATCTGCAGAGCCTGCTTCTTTTACCCAAGAATTAAAAAAGCGTTTCATCGAAGGTGGACCAGGATTCATGGGAATCGTATTAATTTGTTTGATTTTAGGCTTAGCGATTGCTATCGAAAGAATCATCTTCTTAAACTTAGCATCAACAAACACTAAGAAATTAACCGATGGTGTAGAGGAAGCATTATCAAGTGGTGGTGTTGAAGCGGCAAAAGAATTATGTCGTAACACTAAAGGCCCAGTTGCTTCTATCTTCTATCAAGGTTTAGACCGTGTTGACGAAGGAGTAGAAAGCGCTGAAAAAGCAGTTGTTGCTTACGGTGGTGTACAAATGGGTCAATTAGAGAAAAACGTTTCTTGGATCTCATTATTTATCGCACTTGCACCGATGCTTGGTTTCATGGGAACTGTAATCGGGATGATTCAAGCCTTTGATAAAATTGAAGCAGCAGGAGACATGCAACCTTCATTAGTAGCAGGGGGGATTAAAGTAGCCCTTTTAACTACAGTATTTGGTCTTGTTGTAGCGATCATTCTTCAAATTTTCTATAACTACATTGTTGCTAAAATCGACGGTATTGTTAACGATATGGAAGATGCTTCCATCACACTAGTTGACATCCTTGTGGCTCACAAGAAGTAAGAACCCTCATTAAACACTGTAGATTATGAATTTTCAAAAAATAGTAAAAATAGTAGCCGGTCTCTTAGGGGTTCTTGGGGTAGTATTCCTCTTGAGAATCATTGGAACTGGTGACGAGGAAATTAAAATGGCAGCTGCCATGGGTGATTTCGGTACGGTATCTCCATTAATTTCTATTGCACAGATTATCCTTGTGATTTCTATTGCAGCCACAGTAATTTTTTCGCTCCTTAATTTATTTGGAGATAGTCAAAAATTAAAAAAGGCATTAATTTCTGTTGGATTCCTAGTGGTAGTAGTAGGCTTAGCTTTTGCACTATCTTCTGGTGTTGAAACCCCACTTAAGGATGGAGAAGTTCTTTCTGCCTCTGGAGCTAGATGGGTTGAAACAGGTATCCGCGTCTTTTATTACCTTGCTGTAATTGCAATTGGTGCAATGGGCTATTCTGGTGTTAAAAGTTTAACAAATAGATAAATTATGGCAAAAAGAGCTGCACCTGAGGTCAATGCTGGTTCGATGGCAGACATCGCTTTCTTGCTATTAATCTTTTTCTTGGTAACCACGACCATTGAAACCGATTCTGGGATCAATCGTAAATTACCTCCTACAGACGAAGTTGTTGATCCACCGATCATTAAAGAACGTAATATCTTTACTGTAGTAGTGAACAAAGACAACCGTCTCTTAGTTGAAGAAGATATAATGGAACTAAGCGAACTGCGTCAAGCGGCGATGGCCTTTCTAGACAACGGTGGTGGTACAGGTGAAGAAGCTTGTAACTATTGCCAGGGAAAAAGTGATCCAAGTTCTTCGGACAATCCTGAAAAAGCGATTATATCATTGAAAAACGATAGAGAAACTTCTTATAAAGTTTATATCGCTGTTCAAAATGAGTTAGTTGCTGCTTACAACGATCTTCGTGATCGTGAGTTTGCAAGGCTAAACCCTATGGCGGGATTGTCTTATACAGAAGCACAAAAGCGATACAATGATCCTAGAACATCTTCTGGCGATAAGGCGAAATTAAAGCCTAAGTTAGATGAAGTGAAGGCGATGTATCCACAAAAGCTATCTGAAGCTGAACCGAGTAAAACCAACTAAAAACACAACGTATGTCAAAGTTTAAAAAGAAAAAGGGTGGAGAATTACCTGCGATTTCAACCGCATCTCTCCCAGATATCGTTTTCATGCTTTTGTTTTTCTTTATGGTAGCAACCGTTATGCGGGACAGTACCTTAATGATTCAAAACTCGCTTCCTGCAGCAGATCAAATTCAAAAATTGGATAAGAAAGATCGTGTGATGTATATCTATGCGGGGAAACCTTCTAGTCGTTATGCAGACAAATACGGAACGCAAGCTCGTATCCAGTTGAATGATAAGTTTGCTGATGTAGGAGATGTTGCTGCTTTCGTTTTAGCAGAAAGAGCATCTAAACGTCAAGAATTACAAAATGTTTTAACTACCGCGCTCAAAGTGGACGGAGAAACAAACATGGGATTAATTACAGATATCAAGCAGGAATTACGTAAAGTAAATGCCTTAAAAATCAACTATACTACTCGTGTGGGAGATTATACGCAGAATATGAATTAGTTCATTTGATGAAAAGTTAAAAGCATCCGTCTTTAGGCGGGTGCTTTTTTTTTACCCTAATTTCAGTAAAATTGTACCTTCGCTTTATGCAAAAGTTTTTCTTTCTCTTTTTTTTATTAAGTGTCTACTTTGTTTCAGCTCAAGTAAAAGACAACCTTAGTTATAGAGAAGATCAGCTGTATGTCGATCTCAATCTAGGAATACAGTTCAATGACATTAATGGCTTTAAACAGAATGGCTTTTCGCGAAGCATCCACATTGGTACATTACGTGATTTCCCTATTACTGATAAGGGAGACAAAGCTGTTGCAATAGGATTGGGCTATGGTTTTGTTCGCTTAGTGAATAATATCAATGTTGAACAAGTTCAAAATGGCTACCGCTACAGCATCCCTGAAGTCCAAAGAGCCCTGCGGAATGTCTTTACTTATCATCAATTACAATTACCAGTCGAGTTGCGCTGGAGAACGTCTACGCTGCAAGACTATGCCTTTTGGCGAGTCTATCTGGGCTATCGTTTGAGTTATCAATTTGGCGCCAAGTATAATCCTTTTTTTGGCAGAAAGTTTACTTTAGAAAATCAATTGAATGAATTGCAGCACAGCATCGGCATTGCTATGGGATTTAATACTTGGAATTTAAGATTTGATTATAGTTTAACTCCTTTACTCAAAGAAGAGGCTACGGGTGCTCAAAATCAATTAAAGGTATTTCCTGTGCAAGTAGGCTTAATTTTCTACCTCTTATAGTTCTTTTCTCAATCGCGCTACAGGAAAGTTCATTTGCTCTCTGTATTTGGCGACTGTTCGCCTTGCAACCTTATAACCTTTTTCAAGTAAACCCTTAGACAAGGCGTTATCTGCAAGGGGTTTTTTCTTGTCCTCTTCTTCTATAAGGGTGCGTAAGATTTTCTTTATTTCTAGGGTTGAAACTTCTTCTCCCTCTGCATTTGTAAGCGACTCTGAGAAAAAGGTTTTTAGCAATTTTGTCCCATAAGGAGTATCGATATATTTGCTGTTCGCTACCCTAGATATAGTGGAGATGTCCATGTGGATTTCATCCGCAATGTCTTTTAATATCATGGGTTTTAGAGAACGTTCATCTCCTGTTAAGAAGTAATCATATTGATGATTTACAATAGCCTCTATGGTAAGTTGAAGCGTTTGTCTTCGCTGCTGTATCGCATCGATAAACCATTGCGCAGCATCGAGTTTTTGCTTGATAAACTGTACGGCTTCTTTTTGGGCTTTTGATTTTTTAGAAGCTTCTTTATAGCCGCGCAGCATGTCTTGATAGCCAGAAGAAACATGTAATTCTGGTGCATTCCTCCTGTTGATACTTACTTGTACGATTCCATTTTCTATGGTTAAAATAAAATCAGGAACGATATGGGTGTTTTGAAAAATACCAGACATTGCTCCCCCTGGTTTAGGGTTCAGTTTTTCAATTTCTGCAAGACCCTCTTTGAGTAAGTCTTCATCTACATCAAACTTATCTTGCATCTTCTTAAAATGCTTTTTCGAGAAGAGTTCAAAGGCTTCGCCAATGATTTTCTTTGCGACGATGACCCCTAAGCTTGTTTCTTTTCGCTCTAATTGTAAAGCGAGGCATTCTTGTAAATCTCTTGCCCCCACTCCGGCTGGATCAATCGATTGTACCTTTTTAAGGACAGCTTCAACAGTTTCTATTTCAACGATGATTCCTTGTGTAAAAGCCAGATCGTCGATTAAATCCTCAAGAGCACGACGCAAATAACCACTTTCGTCAATACTCCCCACAATAAACTCTGCGATGGTTCTTTCTTCTTCGGTGAGAATAAGGGATCCTATCTGCAGTTGAAGTGTTTCATGGAAACTAATGCCACCAGAAATAGGGGTGCTTTTATCTTCATCATCTGCGCTATAATTATTTGTATTGAGCCGGTAAGAAGGAATCTCATCGTCACTTAAATAGGCATCTATATCGATGTCTTGGGTATCAATAACATCGTTGTTATCCTCATACTCTTGGTCATAAGTATCCTCTGCATTTTCTTCTTTACCACTCTCTAGCGCAGGGTTTTCTTCCAGTTCATTTTGAAGTCGCTGTTCAAAATCTAAGGTAGGAAGTTGAATCAACTTCATTAACTGAATCTGTTGTGGAGACAGTTTTTGAGCGAGCTTTAATTGAAGTTGTTGTTTTAACATAATAAGTTGGGTCTTATCTAAAGATAAGAAAACTTAAATACTTGCTAAAAAGCAGCGTTTTGAGGGGTTCGTGGAAAAGGTATTACATCTCTAATATTCCCCATACCCGTAGCGAATAAAACAAGGCGTTCAAAGCCTAGTCCAAAGCCACTATGCGGTGCTGTACCAAACTTGCGTAAGTCAAGGTACCACCACAGTTCTTCTTCTTCGATTCCCATCGCTTGAATGCGTTCTTTTAGAACATCTAAACGCTCTTCTCTTTGAGAACCACCGACTATCTCACCAATCCCTGGGAAAAGAATATCCATTGCCCTAACAGTCTTACCGTCTTCGTTTAAGCGCATGTAAAAGGCTTTGATTTTTGCAGGATAATCAAATAATATCACCGGAGTTTTAAAGTGTTTTTCTACTAAGAAGCGTTCGTGTTCACTTTGCAAGTCAGCTCCCCATTCATCAATAGGATAGGTGAATTTTTTCTTCTTATTGGGTTTACTATTTCTTAGAATATCAATGGCTTCTGTATAGCTCACACGTTTAAAATCGTTTTCAACGACAAAGTTGATTTTTTCTAGTAAGCCCATTTCAGAGCGTTCTAATTTGGGTTTGCTACTTTCTTCTTTAGCAAAGCGTTCGTCTAGAAAAGCTAAATCTTCTTGGCAATTGTCAAGCACATAGCGCAAGACACTTTTGATAAATTTTTCGGCTAGATCCATATTGTCGTCTAGGTCAAAAAAGGCCATCTCTGGTTCGATCATCCAGAATTCTGCCAGGTGTCTCGTGGTGTTGGAATTTTCTGCTCTAAAGGTAGGACCAAAGGTGTAAACCTCTCCTAATCCCATGGCATAGGTCTCTGCTTCTAATTGACCAGAAACGGTAAGGTGTGTTTCTTTCCCAAAAAAGTCTTTTTGAAAATCTACTTCTCCCTCTTCGTTTAAAGGTGGGGTTTTAGGATCTAATCCACTTACGCGGAACATTTCTCCTGCTCCCTCTGCATCACTCCCTGTGATGATAGGCGTATTGACATAATGAAAGCCTTCTTCTTGGAAGAATTTATGTACCCCAAAAGACAAGGCTGCTCTAACCCGCATCACAGCACTAAAGGTGGCAGTTCGTACACGTAAATGTGCCTTTTCGCGTAAAAACTCAAAGCTGTGTTTTTTAGGCTGAATGGGATATGCTTCTGGGTCTGCCGTTCCATAGACGTGAATATCGTTTACTTGGATTTCTGCAGTTTGTCCTTTTCCTTGACTTTCTACATAGCTTCCAGTAATTTTTAAAGCAGCACCAGTAGAAATGTTTTTCAATAGACTTTCGTCAAAATTTTCAAAATCGACTACACATTGAAGATTGCCTAAGGTAGAACCGTCATTTAATGCGATAAATCGATTCGCTCTAAACGTTCTTACCCACCCTTGAACGCTTACTGTTTGTCCTTGTGGTGTTGTGGCTAATAGTGCTTTTATTTTAGTTGACATATTGAAAATTTTGTGCAAAGATAATGTTTAACGTTTATTTATTTTTCTTTCCTTTTCCCTTTTCATTTTCAGAAGGCTCGACGATTTGAATCTTTGGTTCTTTTAGAACCTCCTTATTTGCTACTGTATCTTTTAAAGATATCAATAGAGAGGGGAGCAAGATTAAATTTGCCAGCATGGCAAAAAGAAGGGTCATCGAGATAAGCCCTCCTAAAGCGACTGTCCCGCCAAATTCTGAACTCATAAAGACTGAAAAACCAAAAAATAAAACAATCGAAGTATAGAACATACTCAAGGCTGTTTCTTTTAAGGCAGCATAGACAGAGCGTTGTATTTTCCATTTTGAATCAATCAACTCCTGGCGATATTTTGCTAAAAAATGAATGGTATCATCTACAGAAATCCCAAAGGCTATACTAAAGACCAAAATGGTCGATGGTTTTAAAGGAATCCCTAAAAAGCCCATCATCCCTGCTGTGATCAATAAAGGCAGTAAGTTTGGAATAAGCGAAATGATGATCATTTTAAAAGATCGGAACAAGTAAGCCATAAAGAGCGCAATTAGAAAGATGGCCAAGACCAAAGACAAAACAAGGTTTTTTATCAAGTATTTGGTTCCTTTTAAAAACAGCAAGGCTTTTCCCGTTAAGGAGACATTGTAGCGTTCTTCGGGAAATATTTTTGCGATCTCGCGATTGAGTTCAATCTCTATTTCCTCCATCCTTTCGGTGTCGATGTCTGTCATAAAGGTGGTGAGTCGTGCATATTGCCCAGTATCATCTACATAATTATTCAAGACATTGTCTCCATTTCCAGAGCGATCAAAATAAGAGAGAATAAAACGATTCTCCTGCGCAGAAGGAAGGGTGTAATAGTTGGGATTTCCGTTGTAATAGGCTTGTTTAGCATACTTAATGGCGTTTACCACAGAGGTAGGAGACGACAGTTCTGGAATGTCGTCAATCACCTTGTTTAAGCGTTCCATGCGTTTAAGCGTAGAGAGTTTTAAGACACCATCTTTTCTTTTGGTATCGATCAAGACCTCTAATGGGACTATGCCGTCAAACTCTTTATCAAAAAACAATATGTCTTTAAAAAAGGATTGTTTTTTTGGCATATCCTCTAAAATACTTCCAGAAATATTAATGGTATAAATCCCAATAATACTGGTCACTAGTGCAATTAGAGCAACGATATAAGTGTTCAAGCGTTTATGGCGCACTTTATTTTCCATCCATTTGACAAAACGATCAATCGACTTATTGTTTAAGTGACTTAAATGCTTTTTACTGGGTAGTGGCATAAAGCTATACGCAATAGGGATAATCAGTAATGAAAGCACAAAAATACCCGCTACATTAATCGAAGCTACAATCCCAAATTCTTTAAGCAGCTTACTATTGGTAAGGATAAAAGTGGCGAAACCAGAGGCGGTTGTCAAGTTTGTCATTAGAGTGGCATTCCCTATTTTGACAATCACCTGCTGCAGGGATTTGACTTGATTCCCGTGTTTCGCTACCTCGTGTTGATATTTATTGATCAAGAAGATGCAATTTGGGATCCCTATCACAATGATTAGGGGAGGGATCAATGCAGTAAGCACAGTGATTTCATAGCCTAGTAATCCCAATGTTCCTAATGCCCAGGCTACGCCAAAAAGAACGACGATCATAGAGATGATCGTAGCGCGAATCGAGCGAAAGAATAAAAAGAAAATAAGCGAAGTAACCCCCATTGCTGCAAAAACAAACATCCCAATTTCATCGACTATGTTTTGCGCATTCAAGGTGCGGATATACGGCATGCCAGAGCGACGAACTTTTAGCCCATGTTCTTTCTCGAACGCATCCATTAAAGGAATAAAGGTTTTGAAAATAAAATCTTTCCGTGCAGCGCTATTGACCACCTCTTGTTTCATGTAAACGGCCATGCGAACCGTGCCAGAATTTTTGTTCAACAACAGGTTTTCATAAAAGGGGAGTTCATAGAACAACTTTTGTTTAAAGAGGGAAAAGGCAAGGCTGTCTTGTGGGATATCCTCTAGCAAAGGCTGTAATTCAAACTTCTTTTTCTGCTTGTTTTTGACCAGTTCTTTAACATTGTCGATAGAGAGGACAAAATCAATCTCATCAAAAGATTGAAGCTTTTCGCTCAGTCCTTTCCAGGCCGAAAGTTTTTCTGGGGTAAAGAGGTTGGCGTCTTGTACGGCAATTAGAATGACACTTCCTTCTTCGCCAAAGAGGGAAAGGAATTCGTTGTAACTAACATTTTCTGGGTGATCATCTGGAAGTAAATTCGCTTCGGTAAAGGTGAAGCGCATATTTTTCCACTGTGAGGCCCAGAAGGCGGTCACTGCAAAAAGCGCGATAATTAGTGCAATTCTATTGCGTAAAATTAGGCGAGCAATCGCTTCCCAAAAACTCCATTTATTTTTTCTTTTCATAGCGAAGCTGCTCGTGATACGGTTTAGCTTATACCGTCATGATTTCTTTTTCCTTTGCAGCTAGGATAGCATCGATCTTTTGGATAAATCCATCTGTAGCAGTTTGAACGTCGATTTCAGTATTTTTTTGCATGTCTTCTGATGCCTCAGACTTTTTGATCTCTTGATTGGCATCTTTACGCGCATTACGAATGCTTACTTTAGCGTTTTCTGCTTCAGCTTTCGCCATTTTTGCAAGTTCTTTTCTGCGCTCTTCTGTCAGCGGTGGAACGTTGATAATAATGCTTTCTCCGTTATTCATTGGGTTAAAACCCAGATTCGCAATCATGATCCCTTTTTCAATTTCTGTCAATAGACTTTTTTCCCACGGCTGAATTGAAAGGGTTCTTCCGTCTGGGGTATTGACATTGGCTACTTGCGATAAAGGGGTAGGTGCTCCATAATAATCTACCATAACACTTTTAAGCATAACAGGGTTTGCTTTTCCTGCACGAATGTTGAGGAGTTCGCTTTCTAAATGACTTATAGCGCCTTGCATACTTTCTTTAGCGCTATCTAAGATAAATTGTAATTCTTCGTTCATTGTATTGCAATTAGAGGTCCACGCGTGTACCGATATTTTCTCCATTCACTACCTTGCTTAGGTTGCCCTGGGTGTTCATATCAAATACAATAATGGGTAATTTATTTTCTTGACTTAGGGTAAAGGCAGTGGTGTCCATAACCTTTAATCCGCGTTTTAACACTTCTTCAAAAGAGAGGGTGTCAAATTTGATGGCTTCTTTGTTTTTCTCTGGATCTTCTGTGTAAATACCATCTACACGGGTTCCTTTAAGAATAACATCGGCGTTAATTTCAATCGCACGTAATACCGCAGCAGAATCTGTGGTGAAAAATGGGTTTCCAGTTCCTGCGCTAAAAATGACTACTCTATTTTTTTCTAAATGTCGAACGGCTTTTCTTTTGATATAAGGTTCTGCAACCGCTTCAATCTTTAGGGCGGTTTGAAGTCTAGTGGGCACTTCTTCGTTTTCTAAGGCACTTTGCAAAGCAAGTCCGTTCATTACCGTAGCAAGCATGCCCATATAATCTGCTTGAACGCGGTCTACACCGTCGTTTGAGCCCGCCATTCCACGAAAGATATTTCCTCCCCCAATAACGATAGCGATTTCTACCCCTTTTTGGTGCAGTTGTTTAATTTCTTGAGCGTATTCTTTAATTCTTTTTGGGTCAATTCCATAAGAATTTTCGCCCATAAGCGCTTCTCCGCTAAGTTTGAGTAGTATTCGCTGGTATTTCATAGCTTAGTTAGTTCCCACAAATATAAACAATAAAGACAGAAGGTTCTAGCCTTAAAGTGAATCGCTTGATGGATTTTTGTCTGGGAAGGCTTTGGCGATTTGAGTTTCAAATGTTTCGATACTCATGGCTTGGTTTAGGTGAAAGTCTCCTATGCGCTCTCTGCACAAAGAAGTTAAGTGTGCACCGCTGTTGAGCGCTTTCCCAAAATCATGTGCCAGTGAACGGATATAAGTCCCTTTGCTGCAACTTACATTAAATGTTAATGCTGGGAATGCGCTAGTGTCTATAGAAAAGTCACTGATGTTCACTTTGCGGCTAGGGATATCGACTGTTTCTCCTTGACGGGCGTATTCATACAGTCGTTTCCCATCTTTTTTTAAAGCCGAAAAAACAGGGGGAAATTGATCAATGTCGCCTATAAATTTTTCTTTTGTCTTTTCGATTAACGCTGCATCTATATGATCAATGGAGAAAGTTTGATCAATCTCTGTCTCTAAATCATAAGAAGGAGTGGTTGATCCCAATAAGAATGTTCCGCTATACTCTTTTCCTTGCCCTTGAAAACGTTCTATTTCTTTGGTCATTTTTCCGCAGCAAAGAATGAGTAAGCCAGTAGCTAAGGGATCTAAAGTCCCTGCATGACCTACTTTTATTTTTTTGACCCCAATGTTTTGTTTAATCAACCAGCGTACCTTATTGACCACTTGAAACGAAGTCCAGTTTAAGGGTTTATCGATAAGAATAACCTGACCAGATAAAAAAGCTTCTTTGGTAAAAATCATTTTTAAGCAAGAATTAAAGCGAGGAGTCCTACAGTGAAACAATACCAGCTAAAATATTTAAGCTGTGCTTTTTTAACGATAGCAATCATCCATTTACAGGCCGCAAGTCCAGTAAAGAAAGCAGCAATAAAGCCAATAATTAATGGAAGTAAAGAAGTGTCTGTCACTATGGTTTCGGCATCTAAAAGACTTTTTGCCATGCTTCCCAGGATGAGGGGAACCACCATTAAAAAAGAAAAGCGAGCGGCTTTTTCTTTGTCGATTCCTAATAAGACTGCGGTGGCAATCGTCGCTCCGCTTCTTGAAATTCCCGGTAAAATAGCGATTGCTTGTAATACTCCTATCACGATTGCATTGCTAGCGTTGATGTCTTTTGTGGTGGATTTTGCTCTATCGGCGAATAACAATAATACGCCGGTGAATAATAGCATCGCCCCGACCAAAATAATGTTTTGATCAAACAATTGAGTTATAAAATCTTCTAAAAACAGACCAACAAAAACGGCTGGGATCATTGAAAGAAGAATATAGAGGGCAAAATAAAAAGAAGGACTTACTTTAAAAGTCAACAGCTCTTTTAAGATAAACCCTATGTCTTTTCTAAAAAACACTACTGTACTTAATGCAGTTGCAGCGTGAAGTACAATGGTAAAAAGGAGGCTTTCTTTTGCGATAAAATCTGCTCGAGTTAAGGCTTTGGCAAGCTCTAAATGACCACTAGAAGAAACGGGTAAAAACTCTGTTAAGCCTTGAACAATCCCAAGGAGCAATGCGATAAGCTCACTCATTTTTTGTTCCCATTTAAAAGAATGGAATACATGGCGATGCCAAACCCAATCAAGACAAGGGTAGGGGCTAGGCGAATGCGTTGAAAGCTGAAAATGGCAGGATTAAAAACATTAGGATCATCACTGCCTCCTCCCGTCATTAGAAAAAAGCCTAGTGCAATCACCCCAATAGCGATCAATAAAACGCGGTAATTTTTTTCTTTAAAAAGAAACTCTTTTTTAGTCGATGGAACTTTTTTCATAGGGATTAATTTACGGCATCTGTGGTTAGATTGAGAAAACGCTGAGTAGCAAAAAAGGTGCTTGCCCCAGTAATTAAAATACTCATGCTAAAAATAGCCCCAAAAATCAGAGCGGGTTCTTTAGGGTTGTTTAAAAGCGCTAACTCTGGAAAACGAAGGTTGAGTTCATACAATAAGTAACCTAAGCCAGCAGAAGCGATTATCGCTCCTAATAGTCCCAGTCTTAGATGTTGCCATATAAATGGACGGCGAATAAAGCGTTTTGTCGCACCGACCAGTTGCATGGTTTTGATGATCAATCTTTTTGAGTAAACCGATAGGCGAATAGAGCTATTGATCAATAAAATGGCGATGACAATAAAAAGTCCGCTTAGCGCGATAATCCCTTGGCTGATTTTCTTGATGTTTTCATCGAGAATTTCTAACAATGGTTGATCATAAAAAACCTCGTTAACATATGGTTTTGCCTCAAAGTCTTGTTTTAAAGTGGCTAAAAATGCTGGGGAGACATAATCAGATCTAAAGTAAACATCAATAGAACTCAATAAGGGATTGTACCCTAGGAATTCCATAAAATCTTCTCCGATCGCATCTGCATGACTTTGCGCTGCATCTTCTTTGGAGACAAAATGAGCGGTTTTGGTTTCCTTTCGAAGACTTAAACTTTTTTGCAATTGCTTGACTTCAATGGGTTTTGCACTATCGTTAATATAGATGGTAAAAGCAATTTGCTCTTTAAAGTGGTCTGCTACCTTTTTTGAATTGAGTAATAACAGCCCTAAAACCCCGACAAGAAACAAGACTAAACTAATGCTTACAACCACCGAAAAGTAGGAGGAAATCAAACGTCTTTTTTGGTAATTGTCTTTAGAATTCATCAAATCTATGGATGGGTTTGAAGGTAAAATTACAAAACAAGGATCAAATTTTATTCTAGCCTAGGATAAACTTTTTCCTTTCCTGCATTAACGCTACTTTTGTGGGGTTAATAAATTAAATTATTGTGGGGTACAACTTCCTAGAAATCGAAAAAAAGTGGCAAGCTTATTGGGCCGAAAAAAAGACTTTTCAAGCTCAAAATAATTCTGATAAGCCTAAGTATTATGTGTTAGACATGTTTCCTTATCCCTCTGGGGCGGGATTGCACGTTGGACATCCATTAGGGTATATCGCGAGTGATATCTATGCGCGATACAAGCGCCATAAAGGATTTAATGTACTGCATCCACAGGGCTATGATTCCTTTGGCTTGCCTGCAGAACAGTATGCGATTCAAACAGGGCAGCACCCAGAATTAACCACTAAAACCAATATTAATCGCTACAGAGAGCAATTAGATCGCATCGGGTTTTCGTTTGATTGGAGTAGAGAAGTGAGAACGTCTAACCCCGATTTTTATCGGTGGACACAGTGGATTTTCTTGCAATTATTTGATTCCTATTACGACAAAAAAGAAGATAAGGCAAAGCCCATTTCAGGCTTAATTGCAGTTTTTGAAAAAGAGGGAAATACTTCAGTGCAGGTTGAATGTGATGAAGCTTCGCCAAAGTTTACAGCAGAACAATGGAACGCTTTTTCTGAAGAAGAAAAGCAGGTCATTCTCTTGGATTATCGCTTGACTTATATTTCTGAAACAGAGGTAAACTGGTGTGCAGAATTAGGCACTGTTTTAGCCAATGATGAAATCATCAACGGAGTTTCAGAAAGGGGTGGTTTTGCAGTAACAAAAAAGAAAATGAAACAGTGGAGTATGCGTATCGGGGCTTATGCAGAGCGTTTACTTCAAGGTTTAGATACAATTGACTGGCCAGATTCTCTAAAAGAGATGCAGCGCAACTGGATCGGGAAGTCTGTAGGGGCAAAGGTGCGTTTCCAAGTAGAAAACCACGACACACAACTAGAGGTTTTTACCACTAGACCTGATACTTTATACGGAGTGACTTTTATGACCCTTGCTCCAGAATTAGAATTAGTTAAAACCATCACCACTGCTGAGCAAAAAGAAGCGGTTGAGGCTTATATCGAAAAATCTGCACAGCGTTCTGAACGCGATCGCATGGCAGATGTTAAAACCATTAGTGGGGTGTTTACTGGGGCCTATGCTTTGCATCCACTTACCCAAGAACGAGTTCCAATCTGGATAGGAGATTATGTTTTAGCCGGCTATGGAACAGGAGCGGTTATGGCGGTCCCTTGTGGGGACCAAAGGGATTATGATTTTGCGAAGCATTTTGAGATTCCCATTAAGAATATTTTTGCCGATACTGATATTTCTGAAACCGCCTATGCCGATAAAAGTGGAGGCGTGAAATTGCAAGACTCTGACTTTTTAAACGGTCTGGAATACAAAGCCGCAATGAAGGCGATTATCGCTCATCTAGAAGCAACAGGAGCTGGAGAAGGAACCATAAACTACCGTTTGCGCGATGCGATATTTAGTCGTCAACGTTATTGGGGAGAGCCTATTCCGGTGTATTATAAAAATGGCTTACCGGTCCCTTTGTCTCAAGATCATTTACCCCTAGTTCTTCCCAAGGTAGAAAATTACTTACCCACTGCAGATGGCGCTTCGCCATTAGGGAATGCGACTCATTGGGCATGGGATACAAAAAGTGAAAAGGTGGTGGCAAACGATCTTATTGATAACAAAACCATCTTTGCTTTAGAAATGAACACCATGCCGGGTTGGGCAGGTAGTTCATGGTATTTTTATCGCTATATGGACGCGCAAAATGACACAGCTTTTGTGTCAAAAGAAGCGGCAAATTATTGGCAAGATGTGGACCTTTACTTAGGAGGAAGTGAACATGCAACGGGTCATTTATTGTATTCTCGTTTTTGGCAAAAATTCTTGTTTGATCTGGGTCATCTCCCAGTAGAGGAATACGCAAAAAAGTTGATCAATCAAGGAATGATTCTAGGCTCTTCTGCTTTTATTTACAGAAAGAAAGGAACACAAGAGTATCTTTCTAAAGGTTTAATTGAAGGGCAGGAAGTAGAACCGATTCGTGTGGATATTGCTTTGGTTAATCTATCAGACGAGTTGGATTGCGAAGCGGTAAAGCAATGGCAGCCACAGTTTGCAGAGGCTACTTTTGTGCTAGAAGAGGGTGTGTATAAAGTAGGTCGCGAGGTAGAAAAGATGTCAAAATCAAAATACAACGTGGTCAATCCAGATCAAATTTGTGAGGATTATGGCGCAGATACTTTACGTATGTACGAAATGTTTTTAGGTCCTATAGAACAGGCTAAACCATGGAATACTGCGGGAATCTCTGGGGTGCATTCGTTTTTGAAAAAGACTTGGCGTTTGTTTCACAATGAGGAAACTTTTTATGTGAGTGATGATGCCCCTTCTGCAGATTCATTAAAGAGTTTACACCAAACGATTAAAAAGGTTACCGAAGACATCGAGCATTTTTCTTTCAATACTTGTATTAGTACATTTATGATCTGTGTCAATGAACTCACCGCACAAAAATGTAACCAAAGGGCAGTCTTAGAACCTTTGGCGATTTTATTATCGCCATTTGCATCACATATCACCGAAGAGTTATGGGCGCTTCTAGGACATAAAGAGTCTATTTCGCAAGTAGCCTACCCTGTTTTTGAAGAAAAGTATTTAGTAGAAAGCACGAAGAACTATCCGGTTTCTTTTAATGGAAAAATGCGCTTTACACGTGAGCTATCTTTGGACTTAAGTCCAAAAGAGATTGAGCAAATCATCCTTGAAGATGAGCAAACTCAAAAACAATTACAAGGGAGAACACCTAAAAAAGTAATCGTTGTACCAGGAAAAATCATCAATATTGTAGGATAATGTATGTAGAGTTGATAGGCTATCTGGCTGCCATTTTGACAACTGCGGCATTTGTTCCGCAGGCCTATAAAATATGGAAGACAAAATCGGCTGACGGGGTCTCTCTAACCATGTATTTAATTATGTTTACCGGGGTTTCCTTATGGGGGATTTATGGCTTTTTTATTGAAAGTAGGCCAATGATTTTAGCTAATTGTATCACGGCATCACTTTTGATCATGATTATATACTTTAAAATAAAGCACAAATAAAATTTTAAATTATGATGGGATATTATCTAGTTTTAGTTGTTTTTGGTATTGTTAGCTCTATTGTGAGCAGTACGCTGAAACGAAAATTTAAAAAATATTCAAAGGTAGCATTGCGCAATGGTCTTTCTGGGAAAGAGATTGCAGAGCAAATGCTGTCTGACCACGGGATACGCGATGTAAAAGTTGTTTCAACGCCTGGGATGTTAACCGATCATTACAACCCAAAAACGAAGACGGTTAATTTGAGTGAGGGGGTATATTCCCAGCGCAATGCATCTGCTGCTGCAGTCGCCGCACATGAATGTGGTCACGCTGTTCAACACAATATTGGCTATGAGTGGTTGCAAATGCGCTCTACTTTAGTTCCTATGGTGAGTGTTGCCTCAAACTTTTCTATGTGGATGATTTTTGGGGGACTTTTTATGGCACAGGGTACCGCCTTTGGCCAAACGATTGCCATGGTAGGAGTTGTCCTATTTGGGATGGGAACCTTGTTTAGCTTTATTACCCTACCAGTAGAATACGATGCTAGTAATCGTGCAATTGCATGGCTAAAGCGTAAAAATATGGTTAGTCAGCAAGAACTAGCCGGCGCAGAAGATGCCTTAAAATGGGCGGCAAGAACTTATGTCGTCGCTGCTTTGGGTTCTTTAGCAACCCTATTGTATTTTGTATTGCGTGTGATGGGGAACAGCCGCGATTAGACTTTGATTTGTCGGGCGATTTGTTGGTCTAAAGAGATAAATGTTTCGGTTCTAGAAATGCCCTCTATCTTTTGAATTTGATTGTTCAAGAGGTTCATTAAATGCTCGTTGTCTTTGCATAAAATTTTGACTAAAACACTCCAATCACCCGTAGTGTAATGACATTCTAACACTTCGTTGATTTTTTTTAATTGCGCTACCGCGGAAGGATTACTCATGGCTTTGTCGAGATAAATCCCAACAAAAGCGAGGGTAGTGTAGCCTAATCTTTTTGGGTTAATGGTGATTTGAGAACCTTGGATTAATCCAGATTTCTCTAGTTTCTTTAAACGTTGATGTACTGCAGCACCAGAAATTCCCACCTGTTTTGACAATAAGTTGATCGATACTCTGGCGTCTTTCATCAATTCGTTGAGTAAGATTTTGTCAATCCCGTCTATTTGAATTATCTCATTATTTTTCATTTTATTCTTGATAATATTTAGCAAAAATATAAAATTAGTTGATTTTATTAATTTTTCATACTGTAATCTATTCCCTTATATTTGTATAAAATAGATTCAATGAAATTACTTACTGCAGCCTTATTTGGTAGTGTGTTTATGTTTTTAGGGGTGGCTCTAGGGGCTTTGGGCAGTCATGCCCTTGAAGGTAAAATCACGCAAGATTCTTTACAGAGCTATATGATTTCGATCCGTTATATGCTTTTTCACGGAATAGCTTTATTGTTTCTCAGTGCGTTGCCCTTTGTTGAAGAAGCAAAGAAAGAACGCATCGCATTCTTACTTGTCTTAGGAGTGTTTTTATTTTCAGGAAGTATTTTATTACTTTCAACTAGAGCCATTCATGGGTTAAGTGTCAGCTTTTTAGGACCAATTACCCCCATAGGTGGATTACTCCTTTTAGGAGCGTGGGCTTATTTAAGCGTGTTACTCGGGAAAATGATGCTAGCTTAAGCTAACTCTTTGATGTATTTCTCAATGGCCATGGTCATTGAGGGAGTTTCTTCTGTAGGCGCTTTAATGTCGACGCGAAGATTTGCCTCGTCGGCTGCTTTTACGGTAGTGTTTCCGTAAACTGCAATACGCGTGGCATTTTGTTCAAAGTCTGGAAAGTTTTTGAATAATGATTCAATTCCAGAAGGGCTAAAGAAAACTAAAACGTCATAATAAACATCCCTTAAATCAGAAAGGTCACTTACCACAGTCTTATACATTTGTGCGCGTTTCCAGTTGATTTCTAAACCGTCTAAAAAGTTAGGAATAACCGGTTTTAAAATATCTGAAGAGGGCAAAAGAAAACGGTCATCTTTAAACTTTTTAAACATGGCTTCAAGATCCATTAGGCTTCTTTCCCCTACATAAATTTTACGCTTGCGATAAACAACATATTTTTGAAGGTAATAGGCTACTGCTTCAGATTGACAAAAATATTTTGTGCTATCGGGCACTTTGAATCGCATTTCTTCTGCTAAACGAAAATAGTGGTCAACAGAATTTCTACTGGTAAGAATAACAGAATCAAAATCCTTGAAATCGATTTTTTGTTGTCTAACCTCTTTTGAATCAACTCCTTCAACGTGAATAAAAGGGCGAAAATCAATGGTTAAATTGTGTTTTTCTTTAAGTCTAGTGTAGGGAGAGTTTTCGCTGCTAGGTTCTGGCTGCGAAACTAGTATTGTCTTTACTTTCTTAGTGCTCATAGGGTCAGTTTTAATCCATTGATTAATAGAATCCAGGGACTCAATTTGAGAGTGCAAAGATATAAAATAAAATACAATCCACCTTGATTAATAGTAGCGAACAATTGTTTAACGACCATCAAATGGTATAAAACATATAAGACACTGCATATTATTACGAATGCATTGAAAAATAGCGGAGAAAGGTCAAATGTATAGTAGTAAAGGACAACCCCTATAAACATTAGAATAGTCAAGCGAAAAAGGTAGGTGGTTGTCCTAAATTGATATTGGTTAATGAAATGTTGTAGTTCAAAAAAATAACTCAAGAGTAACAGTGCAAACTGCCGCAAAACAACAATTGTACTAATCCCCAGGAAAACCAATACAAAGAGCTTGAAATTTAAAGCTACAATCGCATTTTCTGAAAGATAAAAGCAGGTAAAAAGACTGACATTAATCAAAGAGAAAAGAGTCGATAGTATAATAAAACCCTGCTGATATAAAGGTTTATCGCCATAACTGCTAAAGTAGAGTGGGGTGTCAATGATGCGGATAAAAGAAAAAAACTGTTGTTGATAGCGCCATTTGCAAAACACCAATAGCAAAAAGTTAACCATCAAAACATAGGTCATCCAATCAGACTTTCCCGAAGGAATTAATACCCATTCTTCCATGGGGTAAAAATACCAAAATTAATTTACTCCCTCCTTAAACCAAAAGGCTTTCGTACATCGGCATGCAGTTAATTTTCTTACTTTTACAGCACTCTTATGTCGCAAACACTAATCATTATACCGACTTATAACGAAGTCGATAATATCTCACCTTTACTAAAGGAGATTTTTAGCGTTCTTCCAGACGTTCATGTATTGTTTGTAGATGATTCTTCTCCAGATGGTACCGCCGATAAAATCGCTGCTTTTCAAGCAAGCTATCCCAGTCAAATTTTTCTAGAAGTTCGCAAAGAAAAAGAGGGTTTAGGCAAAGCCTATGTCCACGGTTTTCAATGGGCTCTAGCGCGTGATTATCAGTACATTTTTGAGATGGATGCAGATTTATCCCACCCTGCTAATTCTTTACCACAAATGATTGAAGCCTTAGAAAAAGGAACAGATGTCATTGTGGGATCGCGTTATCTCTCTGGGGTAAACGTAGTCAATTGGCCCATTATGCGGATTTTACTATCCATGGGAGCTTCTATTTACGTTAGGCTTATTACTGGTTTGCCGGTGAAAGATGCCACGGCGGGTTTTGTGGGTTATAGGGCAAGCGCTTTGTCTAAATTAGAACTCAATACCCTTTCTTTTGTTGGGTATGCTTTTCAAATAGAAATGAAGTTTAAACTCTGGAAAAAAGGCTGCTCTCTTAAAGAAATCCCCATTGTTTTTGTCAATCGAGAAAAAGGAGTATCTAAAATGAATAGTTCCATTATATGGGAAGCGATATACGGAGTAATTTATCTTAAATTTGAATCCATTTATAAACGCAGATGAAAAAGATGTTAATCAAAGGAGCACTTGTCGTAAACGAAGGAAAAACCGAAGCATTAGATGTACGTGTAGAAAACGGAAAAATAACGGCCATTAGCCCTAATTTAATTCAAGTAGATGGAGAAGAAGTTGTGATGGCTCCAGGGAAGCATTTACTTCCGGGATTAATTGATGATCAAGTCCACTTTCGCGAGCCAGGACTAACGCATAAAGCCTGTATTAGAACAGAATCCAGGGCGGCAGTAGCCGGCGGGATTACTTCTTTTATTGAAATGCCGAATACCAATCCACAAACCACTACCATCGAAGCATTAGAAGATAAGTTTGCAGTTGCCGGGAAAGATTCTCTTGCGAACTACTCGTTTATGTTTGGGGGAACAAACGACAACTTTGAAGAAGTGGCTCGTTTAGATAAAACAAAGGTGGCGGGTTTAAAGTTATTTTTGGGTTCCTCCACTGGAAATATGTTAGTAGATGATGAAGCAGTGCTGCGCAAAATATTTTCTTCTACAGATTTAGTAATTTCTGTTCACTGTGAGGACGAACCGACCATTAAAGCAAACTTAGCAAAGCATATCGAAATCTATGGCGAGGATATTCCCATTGAAAAGCATCCTATTATTAGAAGTCATGAGGCTTGCTATCTTTCTTCTTCAAAAGCGATTGCATTAGCAAAAGAAACCGGAGCCCGTTTACACGTTTTTCATTTATCCACGGCAAAAGAAACCGAATTGTTCGACAATTCAACCCCCCTAGCCGAAAAGAAAATTACCGCCGAAGTCTGTGTGCATCACTTGTGGTTTTCAGCAGATGATTACGCAGAAAAAGGCACTCATATCAAATGGAATCCTGCCGTAAAAAACACCGAAGATCGCTCTGCTTTATGGGAAGCGCTTAACGACGATCGCATTGATGTTTTAGCAACAGACCACGCGCCGCATACCCTAGCTGAAAAAAGCAATCCTTATACTAGCGCTCCTTCTGGTGGGCCGTTAGTACAACACGCTTTATTGGCCTTGCTTACTGCAGTTGGTCAAGGTAAAATAAGCATCGAAAAGTTGGTCCAAAAAGCTTGTCACAACCCTGCTATTTTATTTCAAGTGGCGAATCGCGGTTATATAAAAGAGGGCTTTCAAGCAGATTTAGTATTGGTTGACTTAGAGAAAAAGACGACGGTAACCAAAGATAACTTATTGTATCAATGTGCTTGGTCTCCTTTTGAGGGTACAACTTTTGATGCTAGTGTTGAAAAAACCTGGGTCAATGGTCAATTAGTCTACGATCAAGGCGAAATTATTGAAACAGCTGCAGCACAGCAACTAACGTTTAATCGATGAAAAAAGTTTGGATTCTTTTTGTTTTACTAATTGCATGTGAAGCTAATACGGCAAATCCACCTCCTGAGATATTGATTCCAGAGGATACTATGGAGAAAATCCTTTATGATATTACAGTATTAAAAATGATCAAAAACAATCGTTTTGGAGGGGAAATCCCAAAAAAAATATTGAACAATAAGTATATACTACGCAAATACAATATTGAAGATTCTGTTTTAAAACAGAATCAAACGTATTATGCTCAATCCCCAAAAAAAATGGTGGCAATCTATGACCGCATATTCAAGCGTCTTGAAAAAGCAGAAGATAGCATTGGTGTTTTAGTTCAAAAAGAGCAAAAGAAACTAGAAGAACGTATGCAAAGAGAAAAAGACAGTATTGCGGCAAGGAAACAAAAAGATAGTCTTGCTTTAGTCAAACAAAAAGACAGCCTTAAAATTTTAAAAGAAATTGACAGTCTAACTCTTTTAAAAAGGAAAGATACACTCGGCCCTAAGAAAGAGAATCAACTGGGGAAACTAGAGACGAGCTTCGAAAATTGAGTCGAGATAAGGTTCAATTTTTCGATAAGAAAAATCAATGTTTTTTTCAATCCTACTCCCGTCAATTTCATTTTGATCTGATAGACTTTTAATCAGTGCTTTAGACAAGAACTTCTTTCTTAAGCCCAGAGCACTTGCTAGGCTTTCAAAAACCCAGGCTGTTTTTAGGTAAATGGGGTGCAGTACCCTAGAAGGGATTTTTTTGTTCATCTTTTTGGCCACATATTGTGTAAGCTTTTGGTAAGACCAGTTTTCTGCCACCAGGATAAAACGTTCGTTTACAATGGAAGAAGACATTAGTTGTACCATTACTGCTACGACATCTTCTACCGCGACATAGCCTGTTTTTCCAGTGGGATAAAACGACAACCCTTTTTCTATTTGATGGATCAATTGATCGATAGGATTTCTAGGCATGCTATCTCCCAAAATAACACCTGGATTGACAATGGCGACAGCTACACCTTCTTGCGAGGCACGCCAAATTTCTAATTCAGCGCCATATTTTGAATAGGCATAAGGTGTTTTTTCTATCGTTGGATTCCATGGGGTGTCTTCTGTGATGATACCGCTAGTTGTTTGGCTTCCTAGTGCAGCAATTGAACTTACATAGACTAATTTTTTGATTTTATTTTCAATGCACAGATTCGCAATATAAGCCGTCCCTTGCTGGTTGACTTCTTGCAATTGCTCTCTTTTGTGATAGGCCATTGAAATGTAAGCCGCGCAATGATAAACTTGGGTAATATCTTCAAAGGCTTTCGTTAAAGCGGGTAGATCACAAAGATCTGCTTCTCGCCATTGGATTTTTTCAAAAAGTGTGATCTCGTTACGGGAGATAAAAAAATCTTTTAGCGCTGCTCTTTTTTTCTCTCTCCTGTAAAGCGCTACAACCTTTTGGTTCTGTTTGAGTAAAGTAAGACAAAGATGTGCGCCCACTAATCCTGTTGCTCCAGTGACTAAAATCATGGTCTAAAAGTACTGTTTTTTCTGTTTGTCTTTTTCCATTTAAAGGAGAAATCTATCTTTGCGCTTTAGCACAGCACTATGAGAAATACGTTCGTCGAAGAACTTGAATGGAGAGGCATGTTACACGACATCATGCCCGAGACAGAAAATCATTTAAATCAAGGACCTACCTCTGCCTATATTGGTTTTGATCCTACGGCAGATTCCTTGCATATAGGGAGTTTAGTCCAAATTTTGATTTTAATGCATTTTCAACGCGCAGGACATCAACCTATCGCATTAGTAGGGGGCGCAACGGGTATGATCGGAGATCCATCTGGTAAGTCAGATGAACGTAATCTGTTAAACAACGAAACGCTTCAAAAGAATGTGACTGGAATTAAAGCCCAGCTAGAGCGTTTTTTAGATTTTTCTGAGTCAAACAAAAACCCGGCAATTTTAGTCAACAACTTTGACTGGATGAAAGATTATTCTTTGATTGATTTTTCAAGAGATATTGGGAAACACGTTACCGTAAACTATATGATGGCGAAAGATTCTGTCAAAAAACGTTTAGGATCTGAGTCTCAAGTGGGAATGTCTTTTACAGAGTTCACCTATCAATTACTGCAGGGCTATGATTTTTTACACCTGTATAAAAATTATAACTGTACCCTTCAAATGGGAGGCAGTGATCAGTGGGGAAATATCACGACTGGGACAGAATTAGTAAGAAGAAAAGCAGGCGGGAAAGCTTATGCCATTACTTGCCCTTTGATTACAAAGGCAGATGGGACCAAGTTTGGAAAAACTGAAGGCGGAAACATCTGGTTAGATAAAAGCAGAACGTCTCCTTATAAATTCTACCAATACTGGCTCAATGCCTCTGATGCTGATGCAGAGAATTACATCAAAATCTTTACTTTTTTAACCAAAGAAGAAATTGATACCTTAATTAAAGAACACAAAGAAACACCGCACCTGCGTTTATTGCAAAAACGCATTGCAGAAGAGGTCACCGTCTTAGTTCATTCAAAAGAAGACCTAGCCAATGCGCAACGAGCTTCACAAATACTATTTGGTAAATCAACCTCTGAAGATCTGTTGCAATTAGACAACGCTACCTTCTTAGATGTTTTTGAAGGGGTGCCACAAGCCCAAATGGAAAAATCTGCTTTGGCAGAGGGGGTTGACATTGTCGCTGCATTAGCAGGGGAAGGAAGGTTGTTAAAATCAAATGGCGAAGCAAGACGTGCCCTAAAAGAGAATTCTATTTCTGTGAATAAGACCAAAGTAAACGATCAGAAAAAAGTCACTTCCGCAGATTTAATCAACGACCGCTATATTTTATTGCAACGCGGAAAGAAAAGTTATTTTATCCTGGAGTTTATTTAGTAAACCAAAAGGTTACACCCGCGAATATCACTTTGGTCTAAACGCCCCATCACCTCAAATGATCCGTCTGGAAATACCCTACCTAAATCTTCTGTAGCGATAAAGGCACAAGATTCTTGGTTTGCTAAATCAATGATGTTTAAGCGGCCTATTTTTGTTCCTTTAACGGGGGAAAAAGGATCGTTAATTTCATGGGGAATAACCTGCATCCACCCAGGACATTCAAAACGACCGTTGCCCATAGAATACGCTTGGGATAAGAGTTCTGTCATGCCGTATTCACTGTGAATTTCCTTTACACCAAAGGCTTTTTTTAGGGTTGCGTGTAAATCTTCACGTATCATTTCTTTTCGTCTTCCTTTCATTCCGCCGGTTTCCATGATAACAGTGTGATTAAGCGGCAATGGGTATTGTTCTGCAAAGTCGAGTAAGGCAAAACTCACGCCTAATAAAAGGGTGGGGTGTTTTTGATTTTCAAGGGTTTCTAGTTGTGCTTTGAGTTGATCAAATTCATCTAAGTAAAAGCCACTTGCTGGATGATTACTTTGTTGAATCAAGGCATCCATCATGTAAATTAAAGAAGAGCCTTGTCTTTCTAGATAGGAAGGAAGCAGGGCTAAAATCGCCCAATCCTTTGGGTCGCCATAGTGATTTTTAAATCCTTTTTGGAAGCTGTTTTCATAGATTTCTTTATGCAAAATGGGGTGTTGTGCATTGACGGTACTTGTTGTTCCGCTTGAAGTAAAAGTAATTTTTGGCGAAGCCTTAAAACATTTTACCTCATGGGATTTAAAGAATTGAATGGGCAGAAAAGGAATGTCTTTTGTCGTTTTTATTTCTGAAGGAGAAACGTTGAGTAAGTCGCAATAGGAGCGGTACACATTGTTTTCTTCATACTGCCGATTAAAGGTCGCTATTGCGGCCTTTTCAAAATCGTTTGAAGTAGCAATTTTTAAAAAATGAAGTTGGTTCTCATTCATGTTCCAAAACTATTAAAATTTACGCCATCTATGGGGTAAATAGCATATTCTTGTACCTATTTCAAGGTTATGAAAATCTTATCATTTAAAATGGGTTTAGTGGGTCCAAATCATTAATTGTATTTTTATTACCTTTAATAATATATGACTACAAATCCCTTATGAAAAAAAGTAAAATCAAGATTCTTTTAGTAGATGATGAACCAGATATTTTAGAAATACTATCATTTAATTTATCCAATGAGGGTTATCAAATATTTACTGCTGAAAATGGGAAAGAGGCCATTAAATTAGCCGATCAGCATTTGCCACACTTGATTATTCTCGACGTGATGATGCCTATTATGGATGGAATAGAGACCTGTGAGCGCTTGCGAATGGATAAAAGATTTGAAAACACTGTCATCATGTTTTTGTCTGCCAGAGGCGAAGATTATTCTCATGTTGCCGCCTTTGAATCTGGAGCAGACGATTATGTGACTAAGCCTGTTAAACCAAGGATTTTTAATTCGAAAGTTAAGGCTATGTTACGTCGCTTTTTAAAAGATGATATCGGCGGGAATATTGTGCTGGGAGACATGGAAATAAATGTAGAAGAATATAAAGTGAGCCTTAAAGGGAAAGAAATAACCCTACCCAGAAAAGAGTTTGAATTGTTGTATCTATTGGCCTCTAAGCCAGGTAAAGTCTTTAAACGACTTAAAATAATGGAGTCTGTTTGGGGAAGTGATGTCGTCGTTGGGGATCGAACCATTGATGTGCATATTAGAAAGCTGCGCGAAAAGATAGGAGAAGGTTTCTTTAAAACAGTCAAAGGCGTAGGCTACAAATTCGTCCATAACGAAGAATAAAAATGTATGAATCAACGTTACAGCGCTGCACTACAGTTGTCGCTTCTAATCGTCGTTGTTTTTAGTCTTATAGTAAGTGTGATATTTTACCTTTACAAAGGTAATTTAGCTCCCTTATTTGAGGGAATAGTCTATGTCATTATCTGCCAATTGTGTTTGTTTTTTTTCTCCTTTGTTCTTATTCAAAAGAGAATTGAAAACTTTATTCTCACGAAGGTCAAATCCCTCTATCAAGACCTTTTACCCACAGGAATTCCTTTAAACGAAGATTCCCTGCAAAAAGATGTTATTTCCATTACCCAGAGTTTACAGAAGTTTGCAAAAGAAAGTAAACTTGAAATTGAATTGCTCAAAGACAAAGAAAATTATCGAAGAGAATTCATCGGGAATTTAGCCCACGAATTAAAGACACCTTTATTTACCGTACAAGGCTTTATACTGACCCTGCTAGACAATGATGTTACCGATGAAAAGACCGTTAAAAAATACCTTAAAAAAGCAGCTAATGGGGTGGATCGCTTAGGCTTTATTATCAAGGATTTAGATCTAATCACTCAATTTGAAACTGGGGTTACCACCTTAAACGTAGAGCAATTTGATATAGCTATTTTGATAAAAGATATTGTAGAAATGCTCGAAATTCAAGCTAAGAAAAGTGGGATCAATCTTCAGTGTAATCTGGCATCAGAAAATCCTATTATGGTGTCGGGTGACATAGAACGAATCACGCAGGTTTTGACAAACTTAGTAGTTAACTCATTCAAGTATGGGGTTGAAAACGGAACCACAGAAATTGAAATTAGCGAGTTAAGCGAAGCTAAAATTCTTGTACGTGTTATCGATAACGGGAAAGGAATTGAAGAAGAACACTTACCACGTTTATTCGAGCGCTTTTACAGGGTAGACAAAACAAGAAACCGCAACGAAGGGGGTTCTGGACTAGGGCTATCAATTGTAAAACACATTATTGAAGCCCACAACGAAAAAATCTTTGTTGAAAGTACCCCTTTAGTAGGCTCAGAATTTTCTTTCACCCTTAGCCGTGCTAAAGTCTAAATTGCTCCATATTTTTAGTTAATTTTGCCACAAAACACGACAGTGGGAAGTAAAAACAAGCTTAAACGGTTCAATCAAAATCGGACCTTTTCTAATGTTATACAGCCAGAGAGAGAAGAACTCACTTCAGGTGAATTTCGATACAAAGGCAAGTGGAGACAAGAATTCTTTAAAAATGACCGTCCCATCGTTGTTGAGTTGGGGTGTGGTAAAGGAGAATACTCTGTTTATTTAGCCCAACAGTACCCAGAAAAAAACTTTATTGGGGTCGATATAAAAGGGGCGCGTTTTTGGGCTGGCGCCAAAGAATCACTCGAATTAGGCCTGCCTAATGTAGGGTTTTTACGCACTCAGATAGAGTTGATTGAAGATGTTTTTGCCGAAAATGAGGTCGACGAAATCTGGATTACATTCCCCGATCCACAAATCAAATTTAAACGAACCAAACACCGTTTAACCAATCCTAGCTTTTTAGATCGTTATCGCCATATACTTCAACCCGAAGGGCGAATACATTTAAAAACAGATAGCGAATTCTTGCATGGCTACACCTTAGGTTTACTCGAGGGGAAAGGCTGGGAGGTAGATTATGCACACCACGATGTATATGGTAACCCCCATTCGCCAAAACACGTTACTGCCATTCAAACCCACTATGAGCGTTTGTTTATGGAGAAAGGAAGATTGATTACCTACTTGACTTTTCGTTTCCCAAATGCTTAAAGCAGATCAAAACTTTTTTGAAAAAGTGTATCAAGTCGTAAGACAAATTCCAGAAGGAAGGGTAACTTCTTATGGGGCAATTGCTCGTTGTATAGGATCCCCTCAAAGTTCTCGTATGGTAGGTTGGGCAATGAATGCCTCGCACAATATCGAAGATGTACCTGCGCATCGAGTGGTCAACAGATTAGGCTTGTTAACTGGAAAGCACCATTTTGATGGAACTAATTTGATGCAACAGCTACTCGAAAACGAAGGGGTTGAGGTAATTGACAATCAAATTCAAGGTTTTGACAAAATCTTTTGGGACCCTAATCAAGAAGGGGTTTAAAGCTTGCAGAGAAACTTTTTTTGTCCACTTCTTCCCTGTATATTTGTAATTTAGAATCAGTTTAAAAAACTAGAATGGAATTATCGAAAAAGGCGATTGAACAGGCGTTAACAACAATTACACTCCCAGGTGACGGAAAACATTTGATGGAAAGTGGAGCCGTGAAAAATATTCTTGTTTTTGGAGACGAAGTCGTGATTGATCTTACCGTTCAAAATCCCAGTTTACAAGCCAGAAAAAAGCTCGAAGTTGAGATTTTAAAATGCATCCATAAAGAGGTTCACCCAAAGGCAAAAATTAAAATCAATGTTACGGTTGAAGCTCCCCCTAAAGCAGAATCGATCAAAGGTAAGCCCATTCCTGGGATAGACAATATTATTGCCATTTCTTCTGGAAAAGGCGGTGTAGGAAAATCGACTATAACGGCAAATATTGCAGTGACTTTAGCTAAGATGGGTTTTAAAGTAGGGGTCTTAGATGCTGATATTTATGGGCCTTCAATCCCTACTATGCTCGATATGGAAGGAGCAAGACCCTTGTCGATCAATGTTGATGGCGCTTCAAAAATGGAGCCCATTGAAAACTATGGCGTAAAAGTGTTGTCCATTGGGTTTTTTACTCAACCAGATCAAGCTGTTATATGGCGTGGTCCTATGGCCGCAAAAGCCTTGAATCAGATGATTTTTGATGCCGCTTGGGGAGCATTAGATTTCTTATTATTGGATCTACCTCCGGGTACTGGAGACATACATTTAAGTATTGTACAGTCTTTACCAATCAACGGGGCTGTGGTTGTGTCAACACCTCAAAATATAGCTTTAGCAGATGCTAAAAAGGGAATCGCGATGTTCCAGCAAGACAATATCAATGTTCCTGTTCTAGGGATAGTCGAAAACATGGCTTACTTTACACCAGAGGAACTTCCAGAAAATAAATATTACTTATTCGGAAGAGAAGGAGCAAAAAACCTTGCAGCAGATAAAGAAGTTCCTTTCTTGGGAGAAGTACCCATTGTACAAAGTATTCGCGAAGCTGGAGATGTAGGTCGACCAGCAGCACTTCAAAGCAAAACTGCGGTTAGTGATGCTTTTGAAGAAGTAACGCGAAATACCGTTTCAGAATTAATCAAAAGAAACGATCACTTACCACCCACGCAGGCGGTGAAAATAACTACAATGGCCGGTTGTTCGGCAGTAAAAAAGTAAAACTATTTAGAATGGAATTAAAAGATAAAGTAATGCTTGCTCTTGACGAAATCAGACCCTTTTTAGCGGCTGATGGTGGCGATATTTCTTTGATCGACATCGCTGAAGACAAAATTGTTACCGTGCAATTGCAAGGCGCATGTGCAGGTTGTTCAGTCAATCAAATGACGTTAAAATCTGGCGTAGAATTGACAATTAAAAAACACGCTCCGCAAATTGAGCAAGTGATTAATCTAGAAGCATAAAAAAACATGTCAGATATTACCATTTCAATCCTTGATAGGGAAGGAGATACACATCAAATAGAAGCGCCTACAGATATGGCGATGAACTTGATGGAGGTTTGTAAAGCCTATGAATTACCAGTAGAAGGAACTTGTGGCGGATTGGCACTTTGTGCCTCATGCCAATGCTATATTTTATCCGATCATGATTTAGGAGAGCGTTCAGATGATGAAGAAGCAATGCTGGCTGAGGCCTTTAACGTTCTTGATAACAGCCGTTTGGGTTGTCAGATACCAATAACAAAAGAATTAGAAGGTTTGCAAGTCGAACTTGCACCCGAAGAAGACTAACTTCTTCGTATATTGAATCCAATTGAATTATTGAAATGAAAAAAACACTCCTCTTTTTGTGTGGCTTAGTTGCGTTAAATTGTCAACAGCCTAAAAACACTCCTGCAGTTCAGTCAGAACCACTTATGCCAATCTCAGAAGTAGATATGGCCAAAGGAATTTTATACGAAGCTAATATTCGACAATTTACAAACGAAGGTACTTTTAATGCATTTGCAAAAGAATTGCCACAAATTAAAGCGTTAGGCGTAAATATTTTATGGTTGATGCCCACTTATCCTATTTCGACCACAAAAAGCAAAGGGCCTTTAGGGAGCTACTATGCTGTGTCAGATTACAAAGGGGTAAATCCAGAATACGGAACCCTTGAGGACCTAAAAGCACTTGTCAATCAAGCACATGATTTAGGGATGTTTGTTATATTTGATTGGGTGCCTGGTCATACTGGGTGGGACCATGTGTGGATTAAAAGTAATCCAGAGTTTTACCTAAAAAACGAAGCGGGTGAAATTATCGACCCTATAGATCCACGCACAGGTCAATCTTTTGGATGGACAGATGTCGCCGATCTTGATTATGATAATCAAGCCATGCGCGATGCCATGAAAGAAGCAATGTTATATTGGGTAAAAGAAGTTGATATTGACGGTTATCGTGTTGATCAAGCCTATGCGGTACCCATGGATTTTTATGAAGATGTATTTCCAGCGATGAATGAAATCAAGCCTGTTTTTCTCTTGGGGGAAACAGATGCCAATCACCCTGGTGGAATGGAACACTTAAAAAACTTCAATGCTTCTTATGATTTTCCCGGTCACCATTTGACAAAAGATATTGTACATGGGCATAAAACAGTCAGGGATTATGCTTCCCATCGCGAGGAGTTTATTTTAAAGCACGACCCTGCGCACTTGCTCCTCAATTTTGTTAGTTCTCATGACGAAAATGCCTGGGCAGGAACAGTAGACGAATTATATGGTGATGCTGCTCACGCGATGATGGCTTTAAATTATACCGCACCAGGATTACCTTTCTTGTATAGCGGAGTAGAATATGACTTAGAAAAACGCTTGCTGTTTTTTGAAAAAGACAGTTTCCCTCGAGTTGCAGGAGAAACCTATCAATTGCTAAAGCAGTTAGGTGAATTAAAAGTTTTACACCCAGCGTTACACGCTGGAAAAAATGCGGGTAAATATCGTTCAATAGAAACTTCATTAAGCGATAAAGTATTGGCTTTTGAACGTTCAAAAGAGGGGGATACCATTGTCTTTATCGCGAATATGTCGAAAGACCACATTGGCTTTACTTCCCCGTATAATGGTATGTTTAAGCGCTATCAAGATGATAAAGCAAAACGCTTGTCATTCTCTTATGAATACCGCATGAAACCATGGGAGTTCTGGATACTTAAAAAATAGTGATCTTTATGAAAAATCAACTTTTATTCGGTATGCTATTGCTCTCTCTTATTTCTTGTACTTCAGTTACGCAACCGCTAGTAGTGGGGCATAGAGGAGCGAGAGGACATGTGGCTGAAAATACGGTTGCTTCTGTAAAAAAAGCACTGGCCTTAGGGGTAGATGGAATTGAGATAGATGTCTTTGTTTGTGCTTCAGGAGAATTAGTTGTTTTTCACGATAAAACTCTTGAAAAGTTGACCGATGCCACCGGCTATATCGAAACCTTAGATTTAGATTCTATTCGAAAAATCACCGTTTTAGGTCGTGAGCCTATCCCAACTTTAGCTGAGGTGTTAGATGCAATTAATGCCGAAGTAGTACTGAATATCGAATTAAAAGGTGCCAGAACAGCAAAACCCACCTATGCATTATTGAAAAAGTATTTTGACGAAGGGAAATTAAAGCCTTCTGATGTGTTTATTTCGAGCTTTGACTGGAATGAATTAGAGCTGTTTTACCAAGAAACAAAAGAGGTACCTATTGCTGTCTTGACAGAAGACGATCCCCTTGACGCCATCCCTGTTGCTCTGGGATTAAAAGCTTTTGCTATTAATCCAAACCACAAAAGCTTGACAAAAAGTAACGTTAAAAAAATTCATGCAGCAGGATTAAAAATTTATCCTTGGACCATTAATGAGCCAGAAGACATCGCTCAAATGAAAGACTTAGGGGTAGATGCAATTATCACCGATTTTCCTGAAAGAGTCTATCCACAATAAAAAAATGAAACCCTCCAAGAAACAAGGAGGGTTTCTTACTGGATTCGAATACCCCACTTTTGCTTGTTAACAAGCAACCTTGAATCCAGCAATAATATTTTTAATAGTGATTGCCTCAAGATGGTGTGATATTCAAAAAGAAAATGGAATATCATGGTAATTTTATCGAGGACTTAATCGAAAGATACAAAAAAATCTATACCAACGGGTTTAGTTGTTTAAATAGTAAATTCCCAGATTGAGGAAACTAGCAAAACTCACCCATACTAGATAGGGGTAAAGTAAGTAAGCCGTGGGTTTATGGACAATTTTAAACCAATAGATGGTTTTGATAATCAAGTAAAGCAATAAAGCAATAACAAGTAAAGCAATCCCTGGACTTTTTAACCCAAAAAAGACAATACTCCACAAGCCATTTACCACAAGTTGAGCGCCAAAATGGTACAAGGCCGTTTTCACCCATCTATGATGACTTCCTTTTGACCAAACCCAACCCGCTGCGACTCCCATCATGCAGTAAAGCGTGGTCCATACAGGTGCAAAAAGCCAGTTTGGTGGAGTGAAAAAGGGCTTGTTGAGGCCCGCGTACCAAGTAGGAATAGCCGCCTGCGTAATGTACCCAGAAAGTCCGCCAATACTTAGACAAATAAAGACTGATATACTTATTCCAATAACTGTTTTTACCCTTCGGGTCATTTTATTTCTTTTACAAAAGAAAGGTAGAAAATATTATTTGAAGCATCATGCCATTGAATGTCTTATCTTTAACCCATGACTATTGAAAAAGAATTTATGGCCGCTGCTTTTCCTGCACAAGAAGGAAAAGTGAGTTGGTCTTCCCCATCTAATATCGCCTTAGTAAAGTACTGGGGTAAATATGGAAAGCAATTGCCTCAAAACCCTTCATTAAGCTTTACCCTGACCAATTGTGCTACCACTACGCACTTGCAATTTAAACCAAAAGAAAGGGACAATCAGTTCTCTTTTTCTTTCTTATTTGAAGGGAAAGAGCAACTTTCTTTTCACCCTAAAATGGAAGCTTTTTTTGATCGAATTAAATCCTTTTGCCCCTATTTATTCGAGCATGATTTAACAATTTCTTCGTCAAACTCTTTTCCGCACAGTAGTGGAATTGCCTCTTCTGCTTCAAGCATGAGTGCACTTGCACTTGCACTGCTTAGTATAGAAGAGCAGGGAGTTGGCTTTGCATCTCAAGAAGTTTTTCATCAAAAGGCTTCATTTTTAGCTAGATTGGGTTCAGGAAGTGCAGCAAGAAGCATTCAAGGGCCTATGATGTCGTGGGGAGAGACTAAGGCCATTCAAGGGAGTTCACAAGAATTTGCTACTTGTATCGACCAGGAGATCCATCCTGTTTTCCGCACTTATCAAGACACCATTCTGATTATTGATAAAGGGCAGAAAAAGGTGAGTAGCACTTTGGGACATCAATTGATGGAAAACCACCCCTATGCCACTGCAAGATTTGAACAAGCGCACCAGCATATGGCGCGTTTGATGGCTATTCTAGCCAAAGGAGAACTAGACGACTTTATGCAATTAGTCGAATTAGAAGCCCTTACTTTACACGCTTTGATGATGGCTTCAAACCCATATTTTGTGTTGATGCAGCCTAATACTTTAGCTGTGCTCAATAAAATTTGGGCGTTTAGAGAAGACACAAAACTACCCTTGTGTTTTACCCTAGATGCAGGAGCAAATGTGCATCTGCTTTATCCAGAAGAACATAAAAATGCCATTAGTGCTTTTATTGCAAGTGATCTTGCTTCTTTTTGCGAAGCTGGACAATACATTGAAGATCAAGTTGGTACTGGCGCTAAAAAGTTGTAAGTTTGTCTTGCTATGAAAGGCCCATTGTTTTACGCTAAAATCTTACTCTTTGGAGAGTATGGAATCATCAAAGATTCCAAAGGATTATCAATACCCTATAATTTTTATCGCGGTGCGTTAAAGTTAAATGCTACCTCAGAGTTTGAAGATTCGCACGAGAAATTAAAGCGTTTTTGTGCGCATTTAGAGACTATTTCGAAAGAGGTAGTCACCTTTGATTGGGAACGTCTAGCATCAGATCTTGAACAAAAGATGTATTTCGACAGCAGTATTCCACAGGGATATGGCGTGGGGAGTAGTGGTGCACTTGTTGCAGCAATCTATGATCAATATGCACTAGATAAAATTACTGTTTTAGAAAATCTAACAAAGGATAAGCTGGTAAAGCTCAAAGCAGTTTTTGCTGCCATGGAATCTTTTTTCCACGGAAAATCTTCTGGTTTAGATCCCTTGAACAGCTATTTAAGCCTTCCATTATTGATCCACTCTAAGAACAGTATTGAACCCACTGGTCTTCCTTCTCAAAATCCAGAAGGGAAAGGCGCGGTATTTTTATTAGACAGTGGGATTGTAGGAGAGACAGCCCCTATGGTGTCTATTTTTATGCAAAGTATGGAGCAAGAGTCTTTTCGTTTAATGATGAAAGACCAGTTTATCAAATACACAGACCAGTGTATCGAGGATTTCCTTCAGGGAAATTTAAGATCTCTTTTTACTCACACAAAAAAGTTGTCTCATTTAGTGTTGAACAACTTTAAACCCATGATCCCAGAAAAATTCCACGCTTTGTGGAAAAACGGATTAGAGACAAATGATTATTATCTCAAACTGTGTGGTTCTGGTGGTGGTGGCTATATCCTTGGTTTTACAGAGAATATAGAGAAAGCAAAATTAGCCTTAAAAGACTACCAATTAGAAGTGGTCTATAATTTCTGAAAAGCATGCGGCTTTTCTCTAACACTTCCTTCAATTCTTATTTACTGCCTTTCTTTGGCGTATTCGCCTCAACAAGAGGATATACTATTTTAGTTTTAGTGGCGGCACAATATCTAAGTGCGCGTTATATTCTTGCTCCACAAAAAACATGGATAGCGCATTTAACAGATCATCGTTTATTTTTATTGGTGTTGGCTTCTTCTTTAGCCATCGCAGCGGGTTATTTGATCAATAATTTTTATGACGCAGAAAAAGACCAGATTAACCGCCCAAAACAGTACTTGTTGCATCAACTTATTTCACCAGATCTACAATTGTTTTTTTATGGCTGTTTTAACTTATTGTGTTTAGGCTTGTCATTTTTTGTTAGTTACAAGGCGGTGTTATTTTTCTTTGTTTACATGCTGGCAATTTGGCTGTATAGCCATCTATTAAAAAAGACGTTCTGGGCCAGTAATGTCTTTGCAGCTGTGCTTGCCATTACTCCTTTTTTTGCGATCAGTTTGTATTTTAATAACCTTTCTACTTGGGTAATGTACCATGCGAGTTTTCTCTTTTTGATTATCCTTATTCGCGATTTAGTCAAAGATTTGCAAAACTTTAAGGGAGACTGGGTACGAAATTATTCTACCGTTGCAGTTGTTTTTGGGGTTAAAACAACCAAATATATATTAACGCTTCTAATGCTTTTTGCAGCCATTGCAGTTTCTTTCTTACTGTCAGAAAAAGAGCAATTAGGGATGATGTATTACTATTTTTTAAGCACCTTGCCCTTTCTTGCGGGATTATTGATCCTCTTATGGAAAGCCGATGAGCAAAAGGCGTATCTTTGGCTTCATAATTTGTTAAAATTTTTAATTTTAGCGGGTGTAGGTAGTATCGTTTTAGTGCGATACACAATTTAAATCAATACAATGAGCCAAAATATCATTGTTGCAATGGCACAGCATGATCAATTATAGTTCTATAAATCAACCCTATAGGGTGTTATTAGCCTCCCGATATAATTCAATTAACAATTAACAGAGAAAGACAATCTACGCTTAAAATAAAAGATAAGGAGAAATAAGATGGCAACAAAAAATACGATTCGACTCAATAAATTCATTGCTAATTCTGGCCTGTGTTCACGAAGAGAAGCCGATATGCACATTGGTTTAGGGACCGTTAAGGTCAATGGAAAAATCGTTACTGAAATGGGCTATCAAGTCCAACCTGGAGACGAAGTTAAATTTGATGGTCAACGCATTAATGCTGATAAACCTACCTATGTTTTGTTGAACAAGCCAAAAGGCTTTTTAGCCTCCGTTAAAAAAGGAAACTATAAGAAAGATGTCCTTGAATTGATTGCAAGAGCAGCACCTTTTAGAATAGATCCTTTACATGCAATGGACCGCTCTACTACAGGTTTATTGTTGTTTACAAATGATCAACAAATGATCGCAAAGTTGCGTAATCTTAATACTAGGGTGAAGAAAATATACCAAGTTGTATTAGATAAAAACTTGACCGGTGAAGCGGTTGATAAAATCAAAAAGGGTATTGTTGTAGACCGCAATAAGGTGTTAAGCGTTGAAGATATCAGTTTTATTCATGGGCAACCAAAGCGAGTAGTGGGAATAGAAATTCACGATCAAACCTATAAGGCGATTCATCAAATTTTTGATGCTGTAGGGTATACCATTGAGCAATTAGACTTGGTGACCTATGCTCATTTGACTAAAAAAGATTTATCCCGCGGTAGATTTAGACACTTAGGAGAACAAGAGATCAACTTGTTAAAAATGTTGAAGTAGAGGTTTCTTTCGCACTATTTCATAGCACATTACTCCTAACACTATCGCGTATTCTAAAGCGATCAAAACATAGTTTTCTTGAAAGTTGGGATCTGCATAAGTAACATAGCTTATCGCGATAAGCATGCTCCATATTAAGGGGAAACTATAGCGTGTAAAGATCCCCAAAAACACAAGAGGGATTACATACCAGGGGTGTACAATTGATGCTAAGAGATAATAGATGGTTATCAAGAACAGCATAGCGGTAAACACCTCCTGGGCTTTTTTCTTTGGTTTTAAAAAGGCAAAAAGGAATACAATTCCGCTGATGATCCAGGGGGAAATTTCGCCCCATTGTCTAATGATATTATAGCCTTTAACCTGATAGCCTATCCATCGAATGATGTAATAAAAGCTGCCATTAAACTCAAAGTTTTTAAACCACAGTTGGATGGTGGCAAAATAGTTTTCCATCCCGATATCTTTAAAGAAAGGCACAAAAACAACGAACAAACTAACACTGCCTAACAAGCTCATACCGATTGTCTTTTTCCACGACTGAAAACGTGCAAAGAGAGGAAGTAATAATAGGGGGATAAGTTTTGTTGCTATAGAAAATGCAAAGGCTAGGGTGGCGAGGCTGTGGCGTTTTTTTAGGAGAAACCAAAAACCTAAAGCAAAGAAGAAAAGCATAACCCCTTCCCAATGTAAATTCCCGGTCAATTCAAGGAGGATTAGTGGATTGAGAAAATACCATCCTAATTTTTTTGTGGGTAAATCAAGCTGGCGGAGAATTCTTTGGGCGATTAAAAAGAGCCCTACTTCAGCAAGAATAAGTAAGAGTCGCATGATAACAACGGTCCCCAAAAGATGATGAGGTAACCACTTGACTGAAAACAAAAATCCCAATTGATTGACAGGAGGGTAATTTGAATAATGTTGTGCGCTTAATTCCCCCATTCCGGTAAACAATTCGTGTTTTAGGGTCGGGTTAAAAAGGGTGTTATCTGCCATTAATTCATTTGGGCTAAAGGTATAGGGATTAAGTTCATTTTGCAGTAATAAACCATCCCAAATAAAGCGATAAAAATCCTGTGAAAGCGAGGGCAAGGCGATTAGAAAAA
Organism: Candidatus Arcticimaribacter sp.; assembly: GCA_965658115.1. Classification (GTDB taxonomy): domain Bacteria; phylum Bacteroidota; class Bacteroidia; order Flavobacteriales; family Flavobacteriaceae; genus Arcticimaribacter. The sequence goes on from CBFHRA010000001.1 coordinate 175,533, forward strand.
CAAAGCGAAAAGCGATACCCAGCCAGAAGATCGTTTGGGTAGAAATACGCTTTAATAATGCAAATGTCAAGGCCCAGCTACTAGCATAGAGCGATAAAAAATAGAAGCTTTCTTCTCTAGGGATATAATATCCCAAAAGAACATAAATAACAATTATAAGGAAAGCGAGAATCGCAACACGAGAAGGGTTTCCCCCAAACATTATCCTTGTGTTCTAAATGAATTTACAAAGATAAAGCCGAAGCCAACAAACAACAATAAATGAAAAGGGAATAGTCCAAAATCCCCTTGATTCCCCACGACAAATGCGCTGTACATCCCAAACAAAAAGTAGAGGGCTAATAGGCCTTCTATGATGGTGTTTTTGTGTACTTTTTTAGGAATGTATTTATTGTTTTTCCAGGAGTCTTTTAACTCTTGGATATTGAATTTAGGGGTGCGAATAAAATCACTTCTTTTCCCTCTATGTCCTTCTAAAACGGCCAAAGCATTGTGGAATGAAAAGCCCATGGCAACAGTGTAAAAAGTAAAAAAGGTTTTAGTGTATTCGAGAAACTGTAACAAGCCGCTTCCGTTCTTTTTCCGATATAATTCCCAGTAGCAGTAGAAAAATATAACAGTACTTACTATGAATAGGGAAGAGATTTTGAAGAACCAGGCTAAGTGTCCCCACTCGTTTTTAATGTAGAGCATGGGAATACTTAAAATCCCTACGATCAAAACATTTAAAAACATGGTGCTGTTTAAAAGGTGTAAAATGGAATGCACTTTAGTCCCAAAGGGAAGTTCCTTTTTATTCATGACCCTTTTGATCATTTTTTGGTAATTTTCTGCTCCACCTTTATTCCATCTAAATTGTTGAGAACGGATAGCGCTCATGACCACAGGAAGTTCAGAAGGGGTTTCAACCTCTTCAAGGTATTTGAATTTCCAGTTTTTTAACTGTGCGCGATAGCTAAGATCTAAATCTTCAGTTAGGGTATCACCTTCCCAATTTCCAGCATCAATAATGGTCTCTTTGCGCCAGATTCCTGCGGTTCCATTAAAGTTGATAAAGTAGCCTTCAGAATTTCTTCCTACCTGTTCAAGGGTGAAGTGTGCGTCAAGGGCAAAAGCTTGTACTTCTGTTAAAATAGAATAATCGTGATTGATATGTTCCCATTTTGTTTGAACTACCCCAATATCGGTTTGATCAAACTGTGGTACTGTTTTTAACAACCAGTCTTTTCTAGGTAGAAAATCAGCGTCAAAAATGGCAATTAATTCTCCTTTTGCACTTTTCAAACCTTCTTTTAAGGCCCCCGCTTTAAAACCAACTCGGTCTTTACGGCGAATTTGTACAATATCAAGCCCCCCTTTTTGTAAGTCAGCAACAATTCCTCTAGTTAGTTCAACAGATTCGTCTGTAGAATCGTCAAGAACTTGGATTTCTAATCGCTCTCTAGGATATTCAATCTCGTTGATACATTTAAGTAACCGTTCCATCACATACAACTCATTAAAAACGGGAAGTTGAATGGTTACAAAAGGAACTTTCTTTGGATTGCTAGTATCTAAAGGAGTTAAAGTTGGTTTGTTTTTTTGAGCTTTTTTGTAGTTAAACAATAGATTAAGCTGCGCTAAACTATAAAAGAAAACAAGAAGTAGAGAAATGGAATACAATCCCATCACAATGAAGGAGATGTTTAACCAAAAGTATTCCATGTCAATTTTTTTTCGAAAAGTAGTGTTTGAAAATCCACCCTATAATTTTCATTCCTGCAAATATAGTTCCTTTTACGGTTCCTGAAACTTTTGAAACCCCTATTCTTCTTTTGTAAGAAACATGAACTTCTTGATAGGCAATTTTTTGACGTAAAACTTTTAGTTGCATCTCTACTGTCCAGCCATAAGTTTTATCCCTCATTTTGAGCTTCTCAAGGGTTTCCCATCGAATTGCTCTAAAGGGGCCAAGATCTGTAAAGCTGGATTTGTAAAGAAGTTTCATCAAAAAACAGGCGAGCCAATTGCCAAATACTTGTTGCGGAGTAAGCGACCCTCTTTCTCTTAACGCTTTTACACGGGCACCCACAACAAAATCTGCTTTATCCTCTAGTATAGGCTGTATGACTTTTGAGAGTTCTTGCGGATAATCAGAAAAATCTCCGTCAAGGAAGACAAGAATATCGGGTTTTTTCTGTCCTTGTGATAAATAATCGATGCCCTTTAGACAGGCATAACCATAGCCTTTGCTTTTTTCGGTCAATACAGTTGCTCCAGCATTAGCGGCAACCTGCGCAGTTTGATCGGTAGAATTGTTGTTCACTACCACGACTTCTTCCACTAGATCAGGAATCTCTTCGATCACTTTTGCAATCGACTTTTCTTCGTTAAAAGCTGGAATAATGACTTTTATTATGGGCATGGGAGTGGTTAAATATGATTGGCCCAAGTTAATTCATTACAACTTATTCCCTAGTGGAAATTCAGGAAGATTCGTGCGATTCGCTACCGGACCATTTTCTAATTTGAGTACTCCTCGCGGACAAACAGCAGAGCAAATCCCGCAGCCTACACAAGAAGAGCGAACAATGTTTTGGCCCTTTTGGGCGTAAGCCCTCACATCAATTCCCATCTCGCAATAGGCAGAACAATTTCCACAAGAGATGCATTGACCCCCGTTAGTTGTTATGCGAAAACGCGAAAGTAAACGTTGTTGTAATCCCAGGATGGCTGCCATGGGGCAGCCAAAGCGACACCAAACACGGCTTCCTAGAATAGGGTAAAACCCTACTCCTAAAACCCCAGAAAAGGCTGCGCCTATTCCAAAGCCGTACCATTTTGTCAAGGTATAGCTCTTGATGAATAAAATATTTTTCTCACCAGAAAAGGCTTGTATAGCAATCGTACCCGCGATAATACAACCAATGGTTATCATGCTGTATAAGGCGTCCTTATCCATTTCTTTTCTTTTGAAAAAATAGATGGTACCCATTAAAATGGCTAAGAAAATGACGACGCCTATCACAAAGGTCTCTCTAGAGAAACTGCTTAAGGAAGGATTGCTGCCTAAAAAAGACCAAATGACGGCGATGGTGGTTAAAAAAACCAAAACCAATACCACGTGAATCAACCAGCGTTCTAATTTCCAAACACTTATTTTTTTACTCGATAATTGTCTAAAAGGGTCTCCAGCAGTTTCTGCTAATGCACCACATCCACATACCCACGAACAGTACCAGCGTTTTCCATATAAATAGGTCAAAATGGGCGAAACAATAAAGATCATTGCAACCCCAGAAAAGAGCATAAACAACCCTAAGTTTCCGCCAGTGAGCATGTTCTTTATGTGCCACGACTCAAAAAAGTAGTAATTAAGTGGCCACATATTCTTTAAATCTTTTGCGAAATAAGGGGTGTCTGGATGAAACAATGCTAGGAGCTCAGGAATCAAAAAGGCAAAGCCTAATTGAAAAAACATCACCGATAAGGTGCGTATAATTTGATAGCGATTGTGGCGGTATTTTAAAATGAATTTTACGCCAAAAATTAAAATGGCCAGGGTATAAAGGGTTCCATAAACAAACCATTGCGTTGCAGGTTTTCCATTCAAAGTCAAACTTAGCGGATCAAAAAAAGCCACTAATCCTGTGCTACCTTTACTGTTATAACCCAATGTTTCTGGGTAAAAATAAAGCGCGATGTAGAATCCAGTTAATGCGATGCCCACAAACCAGCCTAACAATCCTCTTGCAGACAGGCCATCGAACCATACACCGTTATTTTTGATCCCTGGAATTGTCCCATGATAGAGTCTTTCGCTGTAAAGAATAGTTCCTAGACTAATTAATACTAAACTGCTTATAAATCCTGTCGTAGAAGTAGAAAAAGACGCGTTAAAAAAAGGATAAAACAATACTGCTAGTCCAGCCAGCCCTAGGATTAAACCTATGTTTTTTCCATGACTGCTGTTTAGACGAGTTGACTGTGCCATTGTGCTTGTATTTGAGGTTCGTATTGGGCATAAAATTCTGGATCAAAGTTGGCTTTTGAGAGATTTTCAATAACAGTGTCGATCTTTACTTTTTCATTTAGCCATTGATCAAAAACTTCGTGTCGCATTCGTATGCCAAAGGTATTGACACCTAAAAACAAACGATTTTTTGCATGATAGGCTATACGTACCATGCAATTTTCTGTTGGATGCTTCCAGCAAAAGTGATTTTCTTCTTGCGTTGCGCGTGGAGAAATCTGCCCATAGGTTTGATATTCAATATCAAAGAATTTTGCACTATTAAACCAGTGTCCAGGGGTATAAGCGGTGGGTTCACCCGTTAAACTTTGTGCTAGGGTTTCTCCCATCATTCGACCCACATACCAAACGGCTTCAATCGCATGGCGGTGAGCAAGGGGGGAACGCAATTCTGCACAGTCACCTATGGCATAAACATCAGGTAAATTTGTCGCGAGATATTGATCGACTAAAATTCCTCGATTTATATCGATATCGCTGTTTTTTAAAAAATCAATATTAGGCCTTACTCCGGCGGTAAGTCCTACCATTTGACAAGGAATACTATCTCCATGATCTGTTAGCACACTAGTCGCCTTTCCATTTTCGTTTGGAACTATTTCTAAAAGATTAGTGTTCATTCTAAGATCGATACCATGTGCCCTAATATGTCGTTCAATCATATCCCCTTCATAGGCAGAAATCACTTTATTCCAAAAGTGATTTTCTCTAACCAAAAAACTTACTTGGATCCCGCGACTGTGGAGCATTTCTGCTAATTCAATACCAATTAGGCCACCTCCTACTACAACTGCTTGTTGAATATTTGGGGTATTTGCGGTAAGTTGCTCAAGGTCTTGTTTAGTGTAAAGTCCTTGAACTCCTTCAAGGTCTTGCCCTTTCCAGCCAAATTTATTTGGGGTTGAACCCGTAGCTAAAACTAAAGCATCATATGAAAGGTGCTGGCCATCAGCTAAGACAACAACTTTTTCTTTTGCGTTGATCGTAGTGACTTCTGCATTGAGAAGATCAATATTGTTTTGTTGCCAAAACCCTTTCTCATAAGGTTCAAGATGTTCCCATTTTAAATGTCCCATATAAACGTACATCAAGGCGGTTCTTGAAAAAAAATAGTCGCTTTCTTTTGAGATAATAAGAATGGGTTGTCGACTTTTTTTGCGAATATTTCTGGCAAGAGTCGTTCCTGCTATACCGTTGCCAATAATGATGATAGGAGACTGGGACGTCATAACTATGTCTTTATCCCAAGGTAAGCTATTTTCTACTTTTTGAAAAATTTGTATCTTAGAAAAACCTAATCTTACTTGAATTCGACTTAAAATGGCCAAAGGCTTATTTAGAGCGATGCAAGCTTTAAAAAAACGCAAAATGAAAAAATCACTTTGGGCACGACTGGAACTCCCTTTAGCAACGACCAAAGAGAATATTTGGCTGGCTTTAACTTTGCCAGAATTGACAAAACAATATATGTACAATTGTCAATTGCACTGTTCGTGGGAACTAGGGAGTGATGCTTTGTGGCGAGAACTTCAAGAAGATGGTTCTTTTATTACACATGTAAGCGGAACTTTATTAGAATATCAACCGTATTCTTTATTGCGATTTAAAATCAATCACCAGCGGGATGGTTTAAAGGGCCAAACCTCTGAATTGCGATTTATATTATCTCCTTTTCAAAAAGGAGTACTACTAACTGTAGAGCAAGGCGACTTTTCGACTTTTCCACAAGCCGAAGAAATTTATGCCGAGTGTGTTAGCGGGTGGAACTATGTTCAAGAGAAACTTAGTGCTACCTGTCTTTCTATAAAATAATTTTTTAACCCAAATCTAACCTTATGTTTACTCTTTTTGCTGGGATTACAGCCCTATTTTCGCTCTTGTTTTTAAGACATTATTACCCCTATTTTAAAGATGCAAATGATTTATTTTCTATTGCAGGTTTTGTTATTATTTATGCAGTTACAACAGCTTTAATTGCCATAATTGTATTTACGCCTTATTATTTATTAATGACATAATTGCTTAACAGAACTAGGTTTTATATCTTAAAAAGATGAAAACCAAGTTTTTATTTTACTGTTTTTTGTTGGCCTTATCCACTTTTTCCTTTGGGCAAAAAATCATGGGTTTGAGTTTTGTGGGAACAAAAGAAAAAGTTTTATCAGAACATATTACCCCAGTACAAGAAATTGGTGCAAATTGGGTGACTTTGATGCCCTTTGGTTACATGAGTTCTGCAGCAGATAGTTTAGTGCGTTTTGACACCTCATGGCAATGGGAGGGGGAAACTACCCTAGGTTTAGAGGCTACAATTCCTTTGTTTAAAGCAGCGAAAATTAAGCTTATGCTAAAACCGCAAATCTGGATCAGTAAAGGAGTATATACAGGGAATATTAACCCCCCAAACCAGCGAGCATGGCAGGAATTAAAATCCTCTTATCGTGCCTTTATTTTGCATTTTGCGCAACTGGCAGAAAAGCACAAGCTTTCGTTGTATTGTATCGGGACAGAATTATCTTCTATGGTAAAAGAAGATCCACAATTTTGGCGAACATTGATTCGTGAAGTGAGAGGGGTTTATCACGGACAATTAGTCTATGCAGAAAATTGGGATCAATATCAAGCCGTTACTTTTTGGGAGGAACTAGATTACATAGGCATTAACGCTTATTTCCCTTTAAAAGGAGACACGGGCTTAACGGTTGAGGGAATAAAACATCGTTGGGAAAAAATAGGTTCACCCATGTCAAGAATGAGTGCCACTTTTGATCGTCCGATTCTCTTTACAGAAATGGGGTATAGGAGTATAACAAATCCATTATCTCGTCCATGGGATTATAGTGAAGGGCAAGCCTATAACCCACAAATGCAAGCGATGGCATTAACAGCTTTGTTAGATTATTTTACAACACAAGCGTGGTGGAAAGGGGGTTTTGTTTGGAAATGGTTTCCAGATCATATCAATGCAGGAGGCGAAAATCACACAGGCTTTACACCACAGAACAAATTAGCGGAAGAAGTCCTTCGCTCTTATTTTACAAATCGTAAATAATAGCGATAAAGTTGCTTTGGACCGATTCCTGCATACCGCATTAGATGAATTAAACCATGGTGAAAGTGCAATCGCCAAACGCCATTTTCTTTAAATCTTCTTGCAGATGTTATTATTTTCTGAGGTAAGACGATAAAGTTTGTCGCTTGGTATAAGCGGTCAATCAATTCTACATCCTCACAAACAGTATAGTGTTCGTTAAAACCTTTAAGCCGCATAAAGAGTTGTTTCTCAACAAAAAGGGATTGATCTCCACTGCGACAAAAGCGGGAATTGTATTTTGTGGCATAAGCTGCCAATTTTAAGGCGAAGTGATCGTGGTCGAATTGCATTTGAAAGCAGCCTGCTTTGTTTTCTGCATTGCATTTGTTTAATAAAATTTGATCGAATCCTTGAGGTGGGGTGCAATCGACATGAATAAAATACAGGAGAGTATGGAGGGCATTTTTTGCCCCAGCGTTCATCTGTAGGGCTCTTCCTTTTTTTGATTTAAGCAAACTGCAATTTGGCGAAGCCTGAATTATTTTACAGCTATCATCTTGACTACCGCCATCGACAAAAATAATTTCAAAGCATTTGCTTTTTAGGGCAGCAAAAAGAACTTTAATAAATCCAGGCAAACTTTCTGCCTCATTATAAATGGGAACAATAATAGAGATCCCCGATTTATTCGTTGAGGCTCCAGTCATAATTTAAAAAGCGAACTTTTGCATTTTTTGCAACAGGCTGTTTTGCATATTTTCTAATAAAAGCATGTCGCTCTTTCTTTGAGCCAAAATCACCAGCAAACCATTGAAAAATTCGCGAGACACTCATTTCTTTTTCTCCAATGATATTTCTTTTCTCGTCATTGATAAAATCTGCTGTTACTGCTTCAAGTTGCTTTTCCATGCTATGCGAGTAGAAGGCTTTATTCAATAATTTAGGACAAGAGGCAGAGGCGCAATTGATCGCAAAATGAATCCTAGGTTCCTCCATCTTTCTTAAAATTTCATGCTCAATGTGATTGAGGGAAACTTTTTTCCCATCGAGATTAAAGCGTTTAAAGCGCCACGGAGTAATAAGCTTACGGATGCTTTTTAAGGGATAATTATCTAAAATAAGTTTTACGGTAACCGCATTGTAGGCATTGATAAAATAAGCGAGAGAGTCGTTTTTAGACCAATATTCGGCTGGGGGGTTTTCTTCAAGATTGCTAATGTAATTATCTAATGCGATGGTATCGTTTTTCCATTTGGCATAGTTTACATTGCCATCTTTATCGACAAAAGTTTTAAGGGCATTGGTCCACTGTTCGTGAATATTTTTTTGCCCCATCAGGGCAAAAGAAAGTAGAAAAAAAACGGAAGTTAAGATCTGGCGCATAAGGTTTGAATTTAACAACAACCGCCTCCATCATAGTGATAAGTGGACTCACTGATGTAAAGGTCATCTCGGTTGATTTTTGCTAAAGCTCCAGCAGTTTTATCACAAACTGCAAGGGGTTGGTTTTGTAAAAGCACATGGCCTTTTTTGTCGTCAAAAAAGTCTTCTTCCCCAAAATAGATAGCGGCTTTCCCGGTAAAGACACAAGGGCCGTCTTCTGGCATGGGGTCTTTAATGGCACAGACTTCTACGCTTTCGATAAAGATGGTTTCTTCTGTGGGGTAGTGTTTTTTATCTAAGATGCGATAGGGTCTTTTAGCTCTTATTTCAATGGTGCCAAAGCCTACATCGGTGAGCATTTTGACATATTCTTTTAATGGGATAGAACCAGATAGACATAATGCACGAAGGCGCTCGTCATCGCGCAGGGTTTGATTCATGGGTTGTTCACAGATGGGGTCACTCATGACCAATCTTCCATGAGGTTTTAAAACCCGGTACATTTCTTCTAGGGCTTTTTTAAGTTCTTCTACTTTAAAGATGTTGAAAAGACAATTTTGCGCGGCAACATCAATAGAATTGTCTTCTACTGGGAGGTTAAGTGCGTCTCCTTTTTTGAGGGAAATAAAATCAGATTCAAACCAGTCGTTTTGTTCTTCGGCTAGGATAAAATTTTTCCGCGAAGCGGCTAACATTTCCTCTACAACATCGATTCCAATAACGCCTTCTTTTTGTCTTGAAAAGTAGGAGAATTGAAGTAATTCCATTCCTCCACCTACGCCTACATAAAGGATTTTTGGGTTATTGACAAGATCCCTGGGGTGAACTGTTGATCCACAACCATAATTCATTTCTTGCATAATGCTAGGGATGGATAGTCCAGGGAATTGCCAGATGGGGGTAGTGGTACAGCACAAGCCTATGTCTGGAGTTAAGGCAGCTTCTTTATAAACGTCTTTTGTTACGTCGAGATAACTCATTGAAATTTGATTAGAGCGTTGAAATTAGTTGTTTGACCAATACAATCAAAGATTGTTCCGCTTTTTTAGCGGCGGCCATGATATCTGGGATATCGATGGGTTTGAGATTATCGGGGTCACATTCGTCTGTTAAAACAGAAAAAGCGATACACTCTATTTGCAGTTGATTTGCGACAATGACTTCTGGAACAGTCGACATGCCCACTGCATCTGCTCCGATTATTTTTAGATAGCGGTATTCTGCTTTTGTTTCTAGCTGAGGTCCCACGACAGAAGCATAGACGCCTGCATGAAGTGAAATTTGATTTTCTAGTGCAATTGTTTTAGTGCGTTCAATTAGGGCTAGAGAATAGGGGGCGCTCATATCAACAAAGCGTTCGCCTAATTGATCGATGCCTTTTTCTGCTAAAGGAGAGCCACCTTGTAAATTGATGTGGTCTTCGATTAACATCACTTCTCCCTTTTTAAAGTTGAGGTTGATTGCTCCTGCTGCATTACTGATTATAAGTTGTTTTACCGCTAGGGCATGCATCAATCGAATGGGATAGGTGATTTCAAAATAGCTCAAGCCTTCATAGGCGTGAAAACGCCCTTCAAAAACCAAGACTTTTTTTCCTTGAATACTTCCATACAACAAACGTGCTTTATGGAATTCCATGGTGGATTGCGGAAAATGCGGGATGTCATTATAAGGAACTTCTACTTCAATGCTTAGGTGATTTATCAGGTCGCCTAATCCGGTGCCTAAGATAATCCCTATGGCGTTGTCATTGAATCCTTTGGCTTTTAAAAAAACCAAACTTTCATTGATTTGTTCGATCATTGTATGTGTGCTTTAAGTGTCGGGTTTTCTTCAAGATCCGAAAAAGTATCGACATCGTTTTTCTCTTTGAGTAAATGATAATTAATGTGATTTAAATCGGCTAAAGTGCTGGATAGAACTTTGTCTGTTCCCCATTCTTTTTGCTTAAAAAGGTCAGGTAAAAATTGATTGAGTCCTAATAAATAGTAGCCCCCATCTTTTGAAGGGCCAATCACTGCAGCTTGATTCTCTAAGGCATTAAATGCGTCTTGAATATCTTGGACCTCGAGGGTCCATAAATCTGTACCAATGATAATAATCTTGTTATGAGAAATAAAACTTTCTTGAAAAGCATTTGCCATACGTTCTCCTAGGTGTTCTCCTGCTTGTTTTTTCTTCTGGTTAGCAATAGTCGAAAAGAGGTCATTTTCCTCGATTTTATCAGAATAATATAAATGAATGTCTACTTCTAATTCTTTTAAAACTGAAGCGGTTTTTTTAAGAAGTTCTTTGTAGATCAATAGGGCTTTTTCTTCTCCGATGGTTTTAGCTAAACGCGTTTTTACTTTTCCTAATCTTGGGTTTTTGCAAAAAACGAGTAAAAGAGGTTTCTTCACAGTTAAGCGGATTAAGCGATACTTCCTTGACAGCTGCTTCCTGCGCCAGCAGTACAGCCATAGCAGTGTTGCGAGAGTAGGATTTTTCTTTTAGTGAGGGCTTCGAGATTAAAGTCGCGAATATGATGATGCTCACTGTCTACCCTTAATTCAAGCATTTGGTTGAAATCACAATCGTATAAATAGCCTTCCCAACTAACAGAAATGGTATTGGTACACATTACATTATCTGCGGCAATAGGATTAAATGCATCTACTAGTGTGTGCATGTATTCCTCATAATTTTCTGAAGCGATGAGGTAATCTAAGAATCGGCTAATCGGTAAATTTGTGATGGTAAATAAATGATTGAAGTCGATGTTAAAATCTTCTTTTAGCGCTGTTTTAAAATCGTTTTCAAGGGCTTGCTGATCTCCAGGTAAAAAGGCACCAGATGGGTTGTATACTAAGTCTAACTCGAGCTTTGAATCCTCTTTTCCATATCCGGCTTCATTCAACTTTTGCAAGGCTTTGATGGATTGATCAAATACGCCTGAACCACGTTGACGATCTGTTTTGTTGCGTTTATAAAAGGGTAAAGATGAAATAACATGGACTTTGTGCTGTGCAAAAAATTGTGGTAGATCATGGTATTTTTTATTGGCCATGATAATGGTGAGATTCGATCGTACAATGATTTCTTTTACCGTAGTTCGAGCGCGAATCTGCTCGATAAACCATCTAAATTTTGGGTGCATTTCTGGAGCCCCACCGGTAAGGTCAACTGTTTCAATAGAATTATGTCGCATTACATTTAGACAGTCTTCCATGGTGCTTTCAAGCATCATTTCTTTTCGATCTGGGCCAGCATCAACGTGGCAATGTGCGCAAACTTGGTTGCACATATAGCCTAGATTGATTTGTAAAATCTGTAGTTCTTTTGGACGTATGTCCTCCAGTTGATAGGCGTTTAATTTTTCTTTAAAGGTAGGTAGGGTACCATTTTGAAAAATACCGTTCGATAGAATATCAAGTTGTCTTTGTGTATCAGATAATTCGTTTTGACGTGCTTTAAGGGATTTTGTTGCCATAAATTACATGCTCAATTGATCGTGTCGATTCATCATTTGAACACCATGAACAAGAACCGCACCACTTTTAATGGCTGCGCCCACATGTACAGCTTCCATCATTTCTTCTTTTTCAATGCCTTTTTCTAATCCATCTTTTGTGTAAGCATCAATACAATAAGGGCAGTGAACCACATGGGATACTGCTAGTGCAATTAAGGATTTTTCTCTTGCCGATAAATGACCTTCTTTGAATACACTGCTATAGTATTCAAAAAACTTTTCGCCTAATGCTTCATTCCATTCTGTGATAGAGCTAAATTTTTTTAAATCTTCTGGATTATAATATGTCTTTTTCATTTTGTTTTAAGATTAACAACTCAATTGGTTACAAGTATAGGAGTTTTTTTATATTTACAAACAGTATCTACTTAAAACCCAAATCTTAGATGTATACTATAATAAACTTTCGTACCTTTAAGCTTCCTGTCTATATGTGGACACTATTCTTAACTATGGCGAGTTATGGAGCTATTTGAAGGTAATGTAGCACTCCCGTTGTTTATTAGCAATGTGGTAACCATCATGCTTATTGTATTTTTTGGCCGTGACCGTTCAAGACAGAGAATGGCTTATAAAAATCAAATTGCGCGACTTGAGTCAAAATCACTTAAGGCGCAAATGAACCCTCACTTTATCTATAATACCTTGAATGGAATTCAGAGTGTAATGCTGCTAAAAGGAGAAAAGGTTGCCAATGAATACATTGGTGTCTTTGCACGTATTTTAAGAAAAACATTAGAAATGTCTATCACAGAAAATTTATCCTTAGCGGAAGAATTAAACTATTTAAGGGGCTATGTCACTTTGCAAAATTTAAGACTAAATTTCCCGGTCCGTTTTTTAGAGCAAGTTCCTTCATTAGAAGATCAAGAGCAACATATGATTCCTCCCATGTTAATCCAGCCAATTATAGAAAATGCGATATTTCACGGCTTATCTCCCATGAAGAGACAAGGTTTCATTCTTATCACCATAGGGTTGCAAAAGAAAAGAATGAAAATAACCCTTGAAGATAATGGAGTAGGTAGAAAAGAGGCAATGATTAATAAAAAGTTGAATGAGGAAGACGGCGAATATCAACCTAAATCCATTGCGACAAAAATTCTTAAAGAACGCATCGATGTCTTGAATTATCTCTACAAAGCAAAATCAGAATTCTTTTTAGAAGATGTAATCAAAGAGAATAATGTTGTTGGGACAAAGGCTACACTCATATTACCTAAAACTATAAAAAAGATCAAGTATGAAAAGATTAAGGACGATATTAGTAGACGATGAAAAAAACAATTTAGACCTACTAGAATACTTCATCAAAAAAAATTGCCCTTCTTTAGAAATAATTGCCAAATGTTCAACTTATGACATTGCAAAAGAAACCATTGAAAACACAGATTTCGATCTTGTTTTTTTAGACATTCTTTTAGATCGTGATAATTCTTTTCACCTATTAGAAAGGATAGATAAAACTTCTTTTCATATTATTTTCACTACTGCTTATGATGAATATGCCATTAAAGCGTTCCGTTATAATGCGACAGATTATTTATTAAAACCTATTGTTATTGAAGACTTGATTGAGGCTGTGGATCGGGTAGAAGAACAAATTCATAAAAAAGAATTTATTCACCGGGAACAGATCAAACAATTGTCAGAATCAATTTTAAAAAAGCAGCCATTAAATTACTTAACCGTTTCGGGGATGGATAGAGTAGATTTTATTCAACCAGATGACATTGTTTATTTAAAATCTGCAGGCCGATATACCGAATTTTATTTAGAGGATGTAAAGCGAAAAATCATCTCATCAAGGCCCATCGGCGAATATGAAACAATACTTCCAGAAGATCGATTTTACCGCATACATAACTCTTTTATTATTAACCTTAATGCCTTGATAAACATTAATAAAAGGGCAGGAAATTATTGTGAACTAACAAACGGAGTTTCTTTGCCTATTTCAAGAAGGCGATTTGAAGGGCTAATTAAGTTGATGCGATTAAAATAATTTATTTTAATAAATTAGGATTGATTCCCAGTACGTTATTTTGATAATAATCATTGAGAAATTCAGCAGTAATGAATTCATTTCCCAATAAAGTACTGTCTTTTTTGATGCGATATATCAACTTTTGGGATTGATAAATCGATAAAAACCTTTTAGAAAGGGAGGCATAACTATAATGCCATGGTTCATAGAAAAAACCACTCCTCAGGCTGTCTTTGGTGTAGACTAAATCAAAGCCAAAGGACATGGCGTTAGCTTCTAGCCATTGACGCAATTCATGATATTGTCCCTCATGAAAATGTTTTTCAAGTAAAACATCTCCTTCCACTTTTTTACTTCCTTCAATGATATCAATATCTGTCCCCCAGTGGTGTCGCGAGGTGCCGGGTAAAGTAGAATATTCAATGATTTTTGCGATGGCTTCTGGGCCACTTAAACCCTCATCTGTAAAACGTTGATACTTTTTATTCCAAATTCTCTTTTGCGAAGCATAACTTCTAAAACTAGAAACTACTTTAATTTCAATCCCGTCTTTTTTTGCGGCAGTTTGCATTTTTTGAAAGGCTAGGGCAACTTCTTTTAAAAGGGTATAGCCATCGGCCAAAGGGGGAATATTTTTTTTCCCTAACAACACGCTTGTTTCAAAAGTGCTAGAACTTTGACCTGCTAGATGGAAATTTACCAAAAGGGTGAGTAGGAGGACAATGTATTTTTTCATTTTAATTTTTTATAAAAACAATAATGCGTGCCTATTTTTTCAATTTCAAAAGCAGTACCTATTTGAGTGTAAGCAATGGATGTGTAAAAGGCAAGTGCGCCAATTCTGGCGTTAAGCCAAATTACATCAATTTCTCTTTCAATCAACAGGGTTTCAATATGAGACATTAGCTCTTTCCCGATGCCTTTGCGATGATGATTTGTCATTACGGCAACTCCTCTAATCTGATAGCTTTTTTCTGTTTTAAAATCAGGATGACTTCTTTGATAAGCAGAAAGGACCCCGACTAGTTTATCCTCCATAAAAGCCCCTAGATGAAGTGTGTCAGGGTCATGATCCCCCGCAAAGATGCAATCCTCAATAGGGCGACCTTGTCTTAGGATGGGGTGACGAACAGCATGTGTATCGCGTGCTAAAATTACTTTGATAATAGATGGCATTTCAACAAGTATAACTAGGCTCAATCTACAAATTACCCCTGCAATTCAAGCTATTTTTTTGTGTTATTGTGCAATAAGGTTCATTTAATATATTCTTTTTAAAAGAAATATTATATTTGTTCTAATGCGGGAGTAGCTCAGTTGGTAGAGCGTCAGCCTTCCAAGCTGAATGTCGCCGGTTCGAACCCGGTCTCCCGCTCTAATTTCCTCTCCTTTTTATCAAACAATTAACGCCTTGAGCGCCTATATTTGTGGCGATTATTGTTATTTTTAACCTATGAAATACTGGTTAACCTCTCTTTTTGCATTAAGTTTTATTTTAGTTAGCGCTCAAGAAAAGCGACAATTACTCAAGGGGAGACTCTTATATAGAAATGCAAACGTTGTCGCTGCAAACGTAGTCAACAATACCGCTCAAACAAATACCATCACAGACGGAGAAGGTGAATTCGAGATTTTAGCAAAAGCAGGAGACGAAGTTATTTTTTCTTCGGTTCAGTTTCGCATTAAAGCCTTGACCATTACTCAAGACATTATTAGAAAAAATCGTTTAGTGGTAGAAGTTAACGAGCGTGTCAATGTTTTAGATGAGATTGTAGTAGGGCCAGAAAATACCCAAAAGTTTCTCGATCTTAAAAAAGAAGAATTTTCTAAGGTGGATTATACCCAAGACAAATCCACTAAAATTGAGAATACCATCATGCGCCAAGGGCAACTAGTCAATGGTCTTAATGTTGTTAATGTGGCAAAATTACTCGCAAAAGTAATTCAGAGGAATAAGAACGAAGCGTCTAGGACCCTTATTCCTTCTAAGGTTTTACCATTGATTTTTGAAGAAAGTTTTTTTATCTCAGATCTAGGACTAGAACAAGATGAAGTGGTCGGTTTTTTAGAAGAAATGGATCTAAAACTTCCCTCAGATCGCTTGTTGAAAAAAGACAAAGAGTTCCAGTTAATCGAGTTTTTATACCTCAAAAGTGAGCAATATAAAAAACAAATTCGTTGAAGCATAAAAGTATTTTTTTGTGGTTATTTATTCTGTGTTG
>CBFHRA010000002.1:0-18947 GCA_965658115.1 Candidatus Arcticimaribacter sp.
TTTATCGGGGCGGCCTTTGCTACCTTAATTGTAATAACTGCCTTTAATATTATCAAAGTACTAATTGTGGGGATGACCTTTAAAATCACCCCATTTAGTAAGCAAACCCTTTACCTCGTATTATTGATTTTAGGGCATTATTATGTGTTCTCTTCTCTTGATCTACCCTTTAGTGCTTTTGTCAACCTAATTCTTAAATCAAGTTTCATTTGTGGGAGTTATCTCGCATTTTGTGTGGGATTAAAGATTTCTCCCACTATAAATAATCTATTAGCGACTGCTTATAAAAAATTAAGGTCTATCCTTGGGTAGATAGACCTTAACCAAACAAAATCATAGAAACCAAAATAATTCAATTATGAAATCAAATCATTTTGATAACACCAAGTATTATGCCAAAAAATCAAACAGCTAATTATTAGCTATTTAGCTTTTCCTTTAAGTATTGACCTGTAAAAGATGTCTTGATTTTTGCGATTTCTTCTGGGGTTCCTTCTCCTATCAAAATCCCTCCTTTGTCTCCCCCTTCTGGTCCTAAATCAATCACGTGATCTGCACATTTGATCAAATCCATATTGTGTTCAACCACTAAGAGTGAATGCCCCTTATCTAGCAAGGCATTAAAAGAGGTGAGGAGTTTGTTGATATCGTGAAAATGAAGTCCGGTGGTGGGCTCATCAAAGATGAATAGGATTTTATCCTTTTGCTCTCCCTTGCCAATAAAGGAGGCAAGTTTGATCCTTTGGGCTTCGCCTCCAGATAAAGTAGCAGAAGATTGCCCTAAGGTTACATAGCCTAATCCCACCTGTTGAAGGGCATTGAGTTTTTTAGCTAGTTTATCCTGTTTGTGTTCTGAGAAAAACGCAATGGCGTCGTCAACAGTCATGTCTAAGACCTGGTCAATAGACTTGTCCTCAAAAAGAATTTCTCTGACTTCTTTTTTAAAGCGTTTGCCTTTACAGTGTTCGCATTCAAGGACTACATCTGCCATAAATTGCATTTCGATGGTCACGGTTCCTTCACCTTTACAAGCATCGCAGCGTCCACCATCTACATTAAAAGAGAAGTGCTTTGGCAAAAAGTTTCTGACCTTGCTTAAGGCTTGTTTTGAGAACAAAGCTCTAATATCGTCATAGGCCTTGATATAAGTAACCGGATTAGATCTTGAGGATCTACCGATAGGGTTTTGATCAATGTATTCTATGTGTTTTATGGAAGAAAAGTCACCCTCTAAGCCATTAAATTGCCCAGGTTTTTCGACAAATATATCTAAGTGTCTTTGCAGCGCTGGGTAAAGAATCTTTTTGACAAGCGTACTTTTTCCACTTCCAGACACCCCTGTTACCACAGTAAAGGTGTTAAGGGGGATATTGACATCAATGTTTTTTAAATTGTTTTCTCTTGCCCCGATGATACGAATTGATTCTTTGCTTTTGCGGCGCTTTGTTGGAACCTTGATGGCTTTTGTACCATTGAGATAATCGGCGGTTAAGGTATCCTTTTTAAGGATTTCTTCAAAGGTACCTTGCCCCACAACATTTCCTCCTAAGCTTCCTGCTTCTGGGCCGATGTCAATGATGGCGTCTGCAGCACGCATTATTTCTTCGTCGTGTTCAACAACAATCACTGTGTTGCCTAAGGCTTTAAGTTGCTTTAAAATATTGATCAAACGCTCATTATCGCGGGAATGTAAACCAATACTAGGTTCGTCCAAAATATACATTGATCCCACTAAGCTACTTCCCAAAGAGGTTGCCAAATTAATGCGTTGTGATTCCCCACCAGAAAGGGTATTTGACTTCCTGTTGAGGGTTAGATATCCCAAGCCTACATTTTGCATAAAGGACAATCTAGAATTGATCTCTATCAACAAACGACTTGCAATGGTTTCTTGTTGCGGAGTGAAACTAGCTTTCGCAAAAAAGTCGGCTAAGTCATCTAAAGAAAGATGCATAAGATCAGGAAGACTTTTACCATTGATTTTTACATAGGCGGTCTCTGGACGCAAGCGGGTGCCATGACAACTATCGCATTTTGTTTTTCCGCGGTAGCGCGATAACAAAACTCGATTTTGAATTTTGTAATTTTTTGCTTCTAGCTTTTTAAAGAATTTATTGAGCCCAGCAAAATAGGAATTGCCTTTCCACAATAACTCTTTTTGTTCTTGGGTGAGCTCAAAATAGGGTTTGTGAAGGGGGAAGTCAAAGTGGTAGGCATTATTAACCAGGTCTGAGTAGTACTTTTTGAAACCACTTCCGCGCCAAGGCGCGATAGCTTCTTCATAAACCGACAATCCATTATTTGGGATAACTAGTTCTGGATCGATCCCGATAATGTCTCCATATCCTTCGCATTTTTGACATGCTCCGAAGGGGTTGTTAAAGCTAAAAAGGTGAACATTAGGTTCAATAAATACGATCCCATCAGCTTCAAATTTATTGGAAAAAGCGTTGCGTTCTTCGGTTGAGAGATTCAAGACTTCGCATTGTCCGTCTCCCTCAAAAAAGGCAACATCAACTGCGTCAGAGAGTCTGTTCTTAAAGTCTTCATCCTCTTGACGTACAATTACTCTGTCGACAATTAATTCAAACTTTTTGGGAATTTTCCCATCCAAATCATCAAGGCGTTGCATCCCTTTATCTGTGTAGATACGGGCATAACCTTGCTGAATAAGAATGTCAATTTGTTCCTTTGGACTCCTCTTTTGTTTGTTTTGCGGCGTGGTTAAGAGTAGGAACTTACTGCCTTCGTCTTGCCGAATTAAAAAATCAACTACATCGCTAACCGTATCTTTTTTAACTTTTGTATTCGAACTAGGAGAGTAGGTTTCACCGATTCTGGCATAAAGCAGTTTGAGGTAATCATAGATCTCTGTTTTAGTGCCTACAGTTGAGCGTGGATTGCTTGAATTGACTTTTTGTTCAACAGCAATGGCTGGAGCAATCCCTTTAATCTGATCAACTTTTGGTTTGTTTAATCGCCCCATAAATTGACGTGCATAGGAGGATAGACTTTCGACATAGCGACGCTGCCCCTCTGCATACAAGGTGTCAAATGCTAGTGATGATTTTCCTGATCCAGAGAGTCCGGTAATGACCGTTAAGGTATTTCGCTTAATGACTACATCAATATTCTTGAGGTTGTGGAGTTTTGCTCCTATAATGATGATGTTCTCTTTTGGCGATAATTTATTGATCTCTTTCATAAAAAAAATAGAAGCTATAAATATACGATATATCCTTGCCAAGGAAATTAAAATTTCCTTTTTTGAACAATAATTTATCAATTGTAGAGTTATTAATATTTTTTCTATATTTGTAATTATAAAAGAGGAACGCCTATACATAATTTTACTTTAAACGTTTTATCGATTTTAACTCATCCCACAGGGTTTAAAGTAATATGTATATGGAAAATAGACTTCAACATCAAGACGACGCTGCTTTAGTTCAAGACTACGTTAACGGGAATGAAAAAGCACTAGAAGTGTTAATCATACGTCATAAATTGAAAATTTACAATTTCGTCTATTCTAAGGTCTTTGACCGTGATACGGCCGAAGATATCTTTCAAGAAACCTTTATTAAAGTAATTAGAACGCTCAAACGTGGGGTCTATAATGAAGAAGGTAAGTTTCTACCTTGGGTTATGCGTATTGCACATAACCTTGTCATAGATTTTTTCAGAAAAAACAATCGTATTCCTACTTTCGATAATAATGATGAGTTTGATATTTTTCAATTAATTGGCGATGGTAATCCAACTGCAGAAAGAGTCATGATTGAAGAGCAAGTGGTAGAAGATTTACAGAAATTGATTGTAGAATTACCAGACGATCAAAAGGATGTTTTAACCATGCGTTTATACAAAGACATGAGCTTTAAAGAGATTGCAGAATCTACTGGGGTAAGTATCAACACAGCGCTAGGAAGAATGCGTTATGCGATCATTAATTTGCGAAAGTTGATCGAAGAAAATCAGATAATTTTATCGGCCTAGTATACTTTTTTTAAAATGTTGTCGTTCTATTGATATAAAGTATATTAATGGAAGAACTCTACTCAAAAAAAATTAAAAGCACCTCTGGTCCTAGTGACTTAACCATCAAACGCATTCTTGCTTTCTCAAAAGCATTAGACTCTTCAAAAGTTAATATAGAGGAGGAAAACAAAGAGATAGAGAAAGAATAACCCTTTATTTTTTCTTTTTATAATATTCATTTAGGACGCTTTTGCGCCCTATTTTTTTTGTGATAATATCCTTTTCAAGATCCCATCCTCTTGCAGGACTGTATTCTCTTCCGTACCAAATGATTTGTAAGTGTAAGTCGTTCCAAGTCTCTTCTGGGAACAATCGTTTTGCATCTCTTTCTGTTTGTACCACATTTTTACCATTGGTAAACCCCCAGCGATACATCAATCGATGAATATGAGTGTCAACAGGGAAAGTGGGAATGTTAAAAGCCTGCGCCATTACAACTGCTGCGGTTTTGTGTCCCACGGCAGGTAGCTCTTCTAGTTCTTCATAGGTGCGCGGAACCTCGCCATTGTGTTTTTCCAAGAGGATTTTTGACAAACCGTAAATGCCTTTGGACTTCATGGGGGATAAACCCACGGGACGAATAATATCGCGAATTTCTTCTACCGTTAACTTGATCATTTCTTGCGGTGTACGGGCTTTTGCAAAGAGCAGGGGAGTGATTTGGTTCACCCTTACATCAGTACTTTGTGCTGACAATAACACGGCAATTAAAAGGGTGTAGGGGTCGGTATGGTCAAGGGGAATGGGGATTTCTGGATAAAGATCTGCGAGTGTTTCGATGACATAATCAACTTTTTCCTGTTTGGTCATTTGTTCTTCTGTTTGTTTTGTAATTTAGAAAAAAAATAAGTTATGAAGCCATTACAAGTAGGGGATAAAGTTCCCGCTTTTTCTGTTTCTGATGACCGCGGAAACACCCAACAATTAAGTGATTATAAAGGACAAAAATTAGTTGTTTTCTTTTACCCAAAAGCCAGTACACCCGGTTGTACAGCAGAGGCTTGTGACCTTAGAGATCACTATAAAGAACTGCAAGACGCTGGCTATGCTCTTTTAGGGGTTAGCGCTGATAGCGAAAAACGCCAACGCAATTTCTCAGAAAAATATGATTTTCCTTTTCCCCTTTTAGCAGACGAAGATAAACATGTGATTGAGGCCTTTGGTGTTTGGGGACCTAAAAAGTTTATGGGTCGTGAATACGATGGGATTCACCGTATGACCTTTATCATAGACGAAAATGGGGTAGTGGAGCGCGTGATTGATAAGGTCAAGACCAAAGTGCATGCTGCGCAAATACTAGAGGCTTAAATGGCTTTTATTTAGCGGTTTAGGAAAGGCAAGAGTTGGTGCCTAAAAATTAATTTTTGGCGTGATAATACTCTTGTAATACATAAAAGGCCTGCTTTTTTTCTCCCTTTTCAGAAAGTAAACCTTTTCTGTTCCAGCCTTCTTGAACTTGAGGGAGTACCCTTCTTGGTGACTTAAAATCGATAAGTATCCAAGGAGAAATACCCCTTAATTGATCGATTTTATCAATCATTTTTAAGGTTTCTTGATACAGATAAGCTTGATAGTCTTCTGTCCAGCGATCATCTTTTTCTCCGCGAAGGCCAAATTTCGCCCCAGCACCAAACTCAGAAATCATCACCGGTTTGTTTTGTGGGATATTCCATTGAATCCTTTGGCACTTTTCTATCGTACCGTCGTACCAGCCGATGTACTGGTTAAAACTCAATATATCTACTTGGTCAGCAAAAGAGTCACTAATGGTTCGAACAAGTGGATTCCCATTATAGTTGCTTTGTTCAAGCGCAGCGCTAATTAGTCGCGTAGGGTCTGTCGTTTTAGTATACCTAGCGAGACCTTCTAAAAAGCGGTTTCTTGCTGGGCTAGTAGGGGTCTCATTCGCCATCGACCAAATGATGACGCTAGCGCGATTTTTATCGCGATGAATTAAGGAAGCAAGCTGTTGTTTTGCATTCCCAAAAGTGGCCTCGTTTTCCCAGTCGATGGTCCAGTAAACGGGGTTTTCTTCCCAGACTAAAATGCCCATTTGATCGGCTAAACGGATCATGTGTTCATTGTGCGGATAATGCGCTAAACGCACATAATTACACCCCAGCTCTTTGGCCCACTGCAATAGCTGCTTTGCGTCTTCGAGGGAGTGCCCTCTTCCGCCCCGTAAGGGGCTTTCTTCATGAATTGAAATCCCTTTAAGAAAGATGGACTTCCCATTGAGTAAAATGTCGGCTCCCTTAGTTTTAATCGTTCTAAAACCTATTTGATCAATGAGTTGATCCTCAGTCGAACTAAGGTAAACATTGTACAGATAGGGGTCTTCTGTGCTCCAATAGCGAATCTTTTCGCTCTTGATCTCAAAGGAAACTTTCCCATTAGTATTTGTTGTAAAATGTTGTTCAATCCCCAAAGCGGGCAAATTTACGTTGATTTTTTCCGCTTTATTTTGATGGCCATTCAACTGGACTTCGCCTTTGATTTTTTTAGGATCATTTGGATCTAACTGTATAAAATAATCTGCGATGAACAGGGGCGGAGTTTCAATTATTTTTACACTACGCGTAATACCACCATAATTCCACCAATCTGTGTTTAAGGTGGGAACAGCCTCTTTTTTTCTTTTGTTATCCACCTTAACAATAAGGAAGTTGTCTTTTTCTTTGAGCAAGTGTGTTATCTCAAAATTAAAGGGCGTAAAACCGCCAATGTGCCTCCCTAGTTTTTGGCCATTCAAGTATACATCGGCTTGATAATTGGCTGCGCCAAAATGAACAAAAACACGATTGTCTTCTTTGCTCTTTTGATAGTCAAAAGACTTCTTTAGCCACACACTTCCTTCGTAATAGTAGAGACGCTCTTTTTGTGTATTCCAATCCCCAGGGACATTTAGGCTATCCATGAGGTCAAAGTTATATTCAACTAAGTCTGCCTTTCCCTTTCGTTTTGCATTTGTGAAAAAGGCGCCATTCCCTGGATTTGATTGATTTTCAAACGGCTCATAACGGTAATTGTAAAAGCCATTTTCATAAGGATCAACAATGTACTGCCATCCCCCATCAAGGCTTTTCGCCTCGCGATTGTAGGTGTGATTGATTTGGACGGTCTGTGCCAGTACTAGAAAGGAGTTTCCCCATAAAAGCACAGTTAACAATAAGCTGTAATATCTCATGACACTAAGATATGATTTACTGTAATTTGCAGGAATGAAAAAAGGATAATAATAGCCTTATTCTTTGATGCCAAACATCTTGTTTTGGCGAATTAATTCTGCGATTCCTTCTGGTAGATGCTCTTCCCAATTAGACTCTCCGTCTTTAATCTGCTGAAGAATTTTACGAGAAAAGATGTTTAAATAGGATTCATCAAAATCAAAAATATCAATCACTTTTCCGTTGTATTTAAAGAACTTATAAAAATCCTTCATACGAGGATGAAGTTTGAGGTTGGTGCTATTGGTAATATTCCCTTTCTCATCTTTCATAGGATAGAGGTAAACCTTGAGGTTGTTGTAGAACATTTTCCCAAAGGCCTCTAGGATACCACCCCCAAGGTCTTCGTAATAGTGCTCATCAAATATTTCGACAAAGTTATTGACTCCCATACTTAAGCCCAATTGCTTTTTAGTGTATTGCGAGAGGTAATCTACAAGTTTGTAGTATTCTTTAAAGTTAGAGATCATTACAATATGGCCTAAAGAGCACAAGAGTTTAGCTCTGTCCATAAAGTCTTTTTCATCTATTTCTCCGTCAGCTAAAAGGTTAGAAAGCGTGATTTCAAAGATGACAACAGTTTTGCTTTCATCAACACCTGGCTCTTGTATAAAGGCATCGAGTGCCTTTTCAAACATGTCAATATTGACTTTAGTTACAGGACGAAAACTTCCGCGAAGCGTTAAAATATTTTTCTTGTAAAGTTCGCGAGCGGGAAGTATGTTTTGTCCTTTAGGGTTGAACATGACTGCATCTGTCATCCCATTTTTAACGAGTTGTAAACTCATTAAACGGTTGTCAACATTTTCAAATAAAGGACCTTTAAAATTGATGGTGTCGATTTCAATGGCATCTTTATCGATGTTGTCATAGAGATAGCGCAACAATTTTTTGGGTTCCTTATTTTTATAAAATGCGCCATAAACTAAATTGACCCCTACATTTCCTAGTACCTCTTGCTGTAATCTAGCTTCTGTTTGATGGAAACGAACGTGTAAGGTAATCTCGCTATAATCTTGGTCTGGACTGGCTTGAAAACGAATTCCCATCCAACCATGGCCTTTAAATTTTTTAGCAAAGTCAATGGTCGTCACCGTATTTGCATAGGTAAAGAACATCTTATTGGGGTTTTCATCACGGGGAATACGGTCTTCTAACAACTGCATCTCATGATCAAGCATTTTGTTCAAACGCGCCTCTGTTACATAGCGTTTATCGTCTTCTTCCCCATAGATATTATCACTAAAATTTTTGTCATAAGCACTAATGGTTTTCGCTATCGTACCTGAAGCCCCCCCAGAGCGGAAAAAGTGACGGGCAACCTCTTGACCAGCACCAATTTCTGCAAAAGTACCATAGATAAAGCGATTAAGGTTGATACGTAAAGCTTTGGCTTCAACAGATGGGCGACTTTCTAATTCAGTTTCGCCAGGAAGTTGGTCAGACATAGACAAATAATTTGTTTTTCAAATCTACAAAGATTGTAGAATTAAATGACAAGGTTTACCTTTGAAAAACATGATTAAAATCACTTTTTTAGGTACAGGAACTTCTCAGGGAATTCCCATTATTGGAAGTAAACATCCTGTTTGCTTGAGTAGTGACCCAAGAGATAAGCGATTACGTGTTTCTATTGCCTTAGCCTGGGATGATTATTTCTTTGTGATCGATTGTGGCCCAGACTTTCGCCAACAAATGCTGGCGATGAATGCGCGCCAATTAGACGGGATTGTTTTCACTCATGAACATGCTGATCACACTGCAGGCTTAGACGATATTCGCCCTTTTTTCTTCCGTCAAGGAAACATTAATATGCATATGTCTACGAGAGTGCAAGTGTCTTTGAAGCAGCGTTTTGATTATATCTTTAACGATAAAAACAAATATCCAGGGGCACCTTCTGTCAATGTACATAGCATCGACAAATCAACTCCTTTTAAGCTAGGGGATAAACAGGTAATCCCTATCGAAGTATTGCACTATAAGATGCCAGTGTTGGGCTACCGCATTGATGATTTTGCTTATTTAACAGATGTTAAAACCATCGCTGAAGAAGAAAAAGACAAACTTAAAGACCTAGATGTTTTAGTCATTAACGCATTGAGAATAGAACCCCATCCTTCTCATTTAAATTTAGAAGAAGCCCTGGCCTTAATCGAAGAATTAAAGCCTAAGCGGGCTTATTTAACCCATATTAGTCACCTATTAGGTTTTCATGAAGAAGTTGAAAAAGAGCTTCCTGAAAATGTTTTTCTCGCCTATGATAACCTTGAAATTACCAGCTCACTATGAAAACTAAAATATTTATTTACCTTTTTGCTTTTACTGCATTAATCCTTGTTTTTCAATTGGTCAATAGCTCAAAAGTGGTCAAGTATCAAGCAGAGACAATTGCAGAAAAGATTGCGCGTATTGATACCTTAAAAGTAGCTCTAGATAAAGTAGAATCTAAGTATGAAGATGATGTGTATTTTTCTTTGGATCAAAATCTAGAAGCACAAGCTGTTTATCCAGATGATGACCCAGCGGTAATCATCGAGCGGGTAAAAGATAAAATTTATGAAAGTAATAGCGTTAAAGGAGATAACCCTTTGGTGGTATACAGTGGTCAAGGAAAAAAGTTCTTGATCAATAAAATAAAGATCTTAAATCACAAATGGGTGATCGCAGATTTTTCTGATGGAACCGATTGGGGAGAAGTTTTAATCGAATACCAAATAAGAGGAGGGGAGATCAAATTGAATGTCTTAGATCAACTGCTGTATTACAACGATTAAGCGTTTGCTTTTAACCAGGCGAGTAAATCGGCAAAATTCTCTGGATTAATGCCGTGTCCAGCGGGGTATTCTTTATAGTCAACGTTAATCTCTTTTTTCTCAACTAATGCAATCCCTTTTCTCGCCCAGTCAACCGGGAGAGTGGAATCTTCTGTTCCGTGACTGCTAAAGATGCGCAGTTGTTCTAATCCTTCTTTGGCGTAGCCAAAAATATCTTCGTTCACATAACCGCTTAAGGCAATGATTTTATCGATGCGTTCTGGGTGGCTTAAGCCCACGCCCCAACTTAAGATGGCGCCCTGACTAAAGCCTAATAAGGAAACTTTTTGACCTTCGAGTTTAAATTGCTCGAGGTGATAATCAATGTTGTGAAGGATGATTTCTTGTGCTGTCTTAGCCTCGTTATCATCGCTCCATTTGTCCTGTTGCTCATTAAAGTGAATGGAATACCATGCATAGCCTCCAAAACCAAGCGTTAAAGGGGCGCGAAGCGAGATGATTAAGTATTCTTCTGGAAGGTAATTCGCAAAAGAAAAAAGATCTTCTTCATGACTTCCATAGCCGTGTAAAAGGAAAAGTACAGGGGTCGTTTCCCCTTCTTTTAATGGTCGCCTAATGCGATAATCTAGCACTTGATTGATCTCCATGCTTATTTTAATGCGATTTTATTTCCGCTAATGCTACCGTAAACTTTTCCCTGAGTGCTGTGTCCTACAAAGGCACAGTTTTGGGTTGAAGAAAGGAGATCCTCTTTGGTGAATTTCCCTGCACCATTAGGGGTAAAGAGGCTAAGGTTTGCGGGTTGACCTTCTTCGATTTTAGTGGTTGATAAACCAAAAGTGGTTCTTCCTTTTGTCAAGAACTGAATCACTTTTTGGGTAGGGAAGAAGGTATTAAGCACACCAAAGGCTGCTTCTAAGCCAATTGTTCCGCTGGTTGCATGTTCAAACTCTACATGCTTTAATTCTTTATTTAAAGGTTGATGGTGAGAACTAATCATATCGATTGTCCCATCGAGTAAACCTTCTTTAAGCGCCTCTCTGTCTGTTTCTGTGCGAAGTGGAGGAGAGAGTTTAAATCGGGTATCAAAACCAAAGAGAACCTTGTCGGTATAACAAAGATTGGCTAGCGCAACACTACAGCTTACCTTCAGTCCTTTTTTCTTTGCTTCGCGAATCAGTTCCACGCCTTCTGCAGTTGAGATAAAAGGAATGTGGAGTCTACCTCCAGCATAGGCTAGAATATGTAAATCTCGGTTGATTTGCAGGGTTTCATTAAGGCTGGGGACTCCAGCTAAACCTAGTTGGGTGCTGCTATTTCCTTCGTGTGCAACGCCATTTCCACCAATGCGGTTATCCTGAGGGCTAGAAATGATCAGCGCATTAAATCGCTGCGCATAAAGCAAAGCGGTTTTGAGCAATTCTGGATTTTCTATCGGGCGTAAAAAGTCGCCATAAGCAATAGCGCCATTATTTTGCAAATCATACAATTCTGTCATTAACTTCCCTGCTTGTCCTTTTGTAAAAGCGGCTATGGGATGCATCTCTGTGGGATGCTCAGAACGATAGTTTTTTAATTGTATCACCGCCGATTGACTGTCGATAGTGGGTTGTGTTTCAGGTTCTAAGGCAATGTCAGTAAAGCCACTCAAGGCTGCTGTTCGCAGACCATTTTCAAGGGTTTCGCGTTCTTCATAGCCTGGTTCACCAAAGCAAACACTTGAATCAAACCACCCTGTAGAGAGGTGAAGATTGTCTTTTTTTACGGTAACATCAGCTGCTTCTTCTAAGGCGGCACCTATTTTTGTAATCGTACCATCTGAAATAAAAACATCAACTTCTTGTAAATGGAAAGCACCTTTAGGGTCTATAATGGTGGCATTTTTGAGAAGAATTTTCATGTAACGCTTTCGCTTTCCTTTGTTAGTACAAAAATACAAAAACTTCTCCTTTCTTGAACGGGGAATCTTTGAATGGCTTAAAATTTTTCAAAAACCCCTAACCCAAAGAGGGCATAATCGAACTTTACCGGATCTTCTGGATCCATCTTACGCAAGGCGGTATCTAGTTCTAACAAGGCTTTTCCGTCGTTTTGCTTGCGCTTTAATAATTTTAATTTCCTAGCCACATTCCCAGAATGTACATCTAAGGGGCAAGACAATTGTCGTGGGTGTAAGGATGGCCAAAGACCAAAGTCTACTCCGTTTTTATTCGAACGTACCATCCAGCGCAAGTACATGTTGAGTCGCTTTGCCGCAGAACCCTTTAAAGGATCCGAAACGTGCTTTTGGGTGCGTTGTTGATGGGGGAGGGAGAAAAACACTTTTTTGAAATGGTGAATTGCCTCCTGTAAACTCTTTGGCGTAGCCTGTTGACTAAAAAGCTGTTCTAAGCCTTGATGTTCTTGATAAACGTGGCGCAACGCTTTGATAAAATAGCGCAGGTCTTCGGCATTAAAGGTGCGGTGGACAAAACCTTCAAAACGGGCGAGATCGGCTTCTTTGTGGTTCATGACAAAGTCATAAGGCGCTTGATCCATCAATTGCATCATTTTTTGGGCATTGTTGATGATGCTTTTTCGATTTCCCCAGGCGATGGTGGCGGCTAAAAAACCACTGATCTCTATATCTTCTTTTAGCGAAAATTGATGCGGGATTTGAATGGGGTCAACCTCAATAAAATCAAAAGATTCGTATTGCTGGGCTTTTTCTTCAAGAAAGGTCTTGATGTCTGTTAGCTTCATGCTACAATTGCTCCGTCGACAAGGTGAATGGTTCGATCCGCCATATTGGCTAAGGTTTTGTTGTGGGTAACGATCACAAAAGTTTGCTTTAATTCATCCCTTAAATCAAAGAACAATTGATGCAAAGCATCAGCATTTTGAGAATCGAGGTTTCCACTGGGTTCATCTGCAAAGATAATGGCGGGATCATTCATCAAGGCTCTCGCAACGGCAATGCGCTGTTGTTCTCCGCCAGAAAGGCTGTTGGGTTTGTGATCTATACGATGATCCACCCCTAATCGTTGTAACAAGCCCATGGCTTTATCCTTTACTGCAGCTTTTTTCTTGCCCTGTATTAAGGCCGGCATCATCACATTTTCTAGGGCTGTAAACTCATCGAGTAGCTCGTGAAATTGAAAAACAAAACCCAGAGATTCGTTGCGGAAACGCGCTAAATCTTTATCCTTTAATCCCAGTATCTCTGATTGATCAATTGTTAAAGTTGTTGTAGGTGTCTTGTCTGGGCTAGAAAGAGTACCTAAAATCTGTAATAAGGTCGTTTTGCCCGCCCCAGAAGGTCCTGTTATCGCGACAACTTCTCCCTTTTGTATGTTTAAGTCTACGCCCTTTAAGACGGTCAAATCTCCATAACTTTTGCGAAGCTGCTTAGCAGTAATAATGTCTTTCATAGAGCTGCAAATTACAGATTTTTAAAAGAATGTCTTTTTCGACCCAAGGCTTTTTTCGTTTATCTTTTATTAGATTATTACCCTATAAGTGAAGTTTTTATTCAACAAGACTTCATTTTGTTTAATTATATGCGTATATTCGTTAAACATAAATGAAAAAAGAAAAGTTAGCTTATTTTGCTGGAGGATGTTTTTGGTGTACCGAGGCAGTCTTTCAAAACCTGCGGGGTGTAGCCGGGATTGTTTCTGGCTATATGGGGGGATCTATCAAGAACCCTGCATACAGAGAAATCTGCACTGGGCGAACTGGCCATGCCGAAGGAATCCAATTGACTTATGACGAAAATGTGGTCTCCTATAAAGACCTATTGTACGTCTTTTTTGCCACCCATGACCCCACTACTTTAAATCGCCAAGGCAATGATGTTGGAACACAATATCGCTCTGCCATTTTTTATGTGGACGAACATCAAGAGGCTATCGCCAAAGAAGTTATCGCTGAATTGCAGCAAACTACTTTTGAAGCCCCTATCGTAACCCAATTATTGCCCGAGCATCCTTTTTATACCGCTGAAGAAGAGCATCAAAACTATTATAACCAACATACTGAACAAATGTATTGCAGCTATGTGATTAGCCCTAAAGTGGCTAAACTAAAAGAAAAATTTAACCATTTACTCCACTAAATTATGATGAACGACAATTTTAATATCGACACTTTGCCCATTACTGAAGAAATCAAAGGACACTTTTCTGAAGTGATCAACTTATTGGGAGAAGATACCAGCCGGGAAGGTTTGGTTAAAACCCCAGAACGCGCTTCTAAAGCCATGAAATTTTTAACAGAAGGCTATGAAATGGATCCACAGCAGATCCTACAAAGCGCCATGTTTAAAGAAAACTACAACGAGATGGTGATCGTTAAAGACATTGAATTGTATTCTCTTTGTGAGCACCATATGTTGCCTTTCTTTGGGAAAGCCCATATCGCTTATATTCCTAATGGGCATATTGTAGGTTTGAGTAAGATTCCAAGAGTAGTTGATGTGTTTGCTCGACGTTTACAAGTTCAAGAGCGTTTGACAGAGCAAATTTTAGACTGTATCAACGACACCCTGCAACCAGAAGGGGTAGCGGTAGTGATCGAAGCTTCTCACATGTGTATGATGATGCGCGGAGTGCAAAAGCAAAACTCTACCACCACTACATCTGGCTTCCGCGGTACGTTTAAAGAAACAGATACCCGCAATGAATTCTTAAAACTCATTACGTCAAAATTATCTTAAGGTTCTGGAAAGAATCTTTTAAATCCCATTCGGCGCAAGATTTTCTTTTCAAATTCCCAGAAAAAGGAAAATTGAAAAAATAGTGCGCCGAAGAGGACTAATAATACTTGGTAAATAGGGAAGATCACTAATATCCTTAAGACCCAATAAAGAACCATTCCTAAAGGTATATCTGTAAATACTTCCGGCTGTAAGCCGATCAACTCAAGGAAAGGTCTCCCTACTTTAACAGAACTAGATCCAGTAATCCCAAAGACAATAAAGACAATCCACAACTGTCTATTGGACTGGATGTTCCACTTATTTTTTAAGCGATCGATATAAGCCATTAAGCGAGGATGGCGCTAATTTGCTCTGCTAATTCAACGCCTATGCGGTCTTGAGCTTCTCCTGTTGCTGCACCGATATGCGGCGTTAAAGAAACTTTAGGGTGCATCAATACTTGGATGGCTGGTTTAGGCTCGTCTTCAAAAGTGTCTAGTCCAGCGAAAGCTAATTTTCCGCTGTCTAAGGCTTTTAAAAGGGCCACCTCGTCAATGACTCCACCACGTGCAGCATTTACGATCACAGAACCGTCTTTCATTTGGTCAAATTGTGCTTCTCCGATCACGTATTCCTTTTGTGCAGGTACGTGAAGAGTGACAAAATCTGCTTCAGCTAAAACGCTTTCCATGGATTGTGTTTTGATGTCCACATCAATACTTTGACCGTTGAATAGAGCAACTTTTACTGTTGCGCTGTCCATAAACTTATCTGCAGCGATAACATTCATTCCGATCCCTAAACCGATTTTTGCCGCTTCTTGTCCGATGCGACCAAAACCAATGACACCTAATGTTTTTCCGCGTAATTCAACGCCTTTGGCATAAGCCTTCTTTAAACCTTTAAAGTTACTTTCTCCTTCTAAGGGCATATTGCGATTGCTGTCGTGTAAGAAACGAACTCCGCCATATAAGTGAGCGAAAACTAATTCAGCTACTGAAGCCGAAGAAGCAGCAGGCGTATTGATCACGTGTAAGCCTTTTTCACGGGCATAGTCCACATCGATATTGTCCATTCCAACACCACCACGACCGATGATTTTTAGGTTAGGGCAGGCGTCGATTAAATCTTTACGAGCTGTTGTTGCACTGCGGACCAATAAGGCCACAATATCGTTATCATTGATGTAAGCGACTAATTGCTCCTGGGCAACATTAGTGGTGATTACATTAAATCCGTTAGCAGTTAAAGCGTCAACTCCACTTTGAGAGATGCCGTCGTTAGCGAGTATGTTCATTATAGCGTTTTTTCAAATTGTTGCATTACGTCCACTAATTGCTGGGCGCTTTCTAGGGGTAGGGCATTGTAGATTGAGGCGCGGTAACCACCTACAGAGCGGTGACCTTTTAGTCCGCTGATGTTGGCAGCATTCCATAGTTCGTCAAAGGCTGCTCCGTCCACTCCTTCTGCCAGGTTAAAGGTCGCATTCATAAAACTGCGGTCTTCTTTAGCGGCAAAACCTTCAAAGGCGCTGTTGCGATCGATTTCATCATAAATCAATTTTGCCTTGGTCTCGTTGTGGGCTTGGATAGCGCTTACGCCCCCTTTTTCTTTTAACCATTCTAGGGTTAACATAGAAGTGTAAACCGCAAATACTGGCGGAGTATTAAACATACTTCCTTTATCTGCATGGGTTGCATAAGATAACATAGAAGGAACATCTTTGTTCATTTTTGCTAAGACGCTGTCTTTTACGATAACTAAAGTTGTACCAGCTGGTCCCATGTTCTTTTGGGCACCTGCATAAAATAGATCAAAGGCAGAGTAATCGAACTCACGTGAAAAAATATCAGAGCTCATATCTGCGATCAACGGCACATTGGTTTTTGGCAAGTCGTGAAACTGTGTTCCAAAAATGGTATTGTTTGTGGTGATATGTAAATAGTCTAAATCTGCAGGGATGTCTTGACCTTTTGGGATATAGTTAAAGTTGGCTTCTTTTGAAGAAGCGATTTCTACAACCTCACCATATCGTTTAGCTTCTTTGATGGCTTTGTCAGACCAAGCTCCGGTGTTGATGTAACCGGCTTTTGACTGCATCAAGTTCGCTGCTGCCATTAAGAATTGCATGCTGGCACCACCTTGTAAAAACAAGGCTTGGTAACCTTTATCGGTCAGGCCAGTTAATTCTAGTGCAAGGGCTTGTGCCTTGTCCATGATGGCCACAAATTCTTTGCTTCTGTGGGAGATTTCTATTAAAGATAAACCGATTCCGTCTAGCTCTTGTACTGCGGCTGCAGCCTTTTCCATTACGGGAGCAGGGAGGATAGAGGGGCCTGCGCTAAAATTGTGTTTCTTCATAGCTTAATTTTAAGTTGCAAATATCATCATATCCCCAGAAACATCATAAGCGAATAAGGTTTTTTTACCCTAGTTTTTTAACAAATTACTTACAATCCTAACAAAAAGGAAATTGGGTCCACGCCATCGGCATAATCCCATAGTCCAGGTTGCTGGGCTTTCCCTAGGGGAACAGCTTGCTCAAGGGGCAAATGCGTGCTAATACACTGGATTTCTTCTGCTTTTTCGCGCAGTTCTTTTTCGAGTTCAGTTTGATCCTTGTAATAACTATAATGCAAGCTGGCCACGGGAGAACCAAAAGAGTCGTGCTCGCGAAGCAACATAAAGCCATTGTCGAGTAATTCAAACTCACTCATTAAGTATACCGCCTTGTTGTAGTCGTAATTGTTGGCGTATTTCGCCGAATCCATCAAATTGGCATGGGGGTATAAGGCTCCAAAGATGTTGTTGAGATCATAGCCTTTTGGCACATACACCTTTGCAATGCTGCGACAGCCCAGGCCATAGTATTGGACGATATCTTGGGCTAATCCTGCTAGTTCTTCTTTGGATTCTTCACCGCTTAATACCGCAATCCCATTGCGGTTCTTGCGAATGATATGAGGAACTTGCGCAAAGTAATGTTCAAAATAGCGGGCCGCATTATTGCTTCCGGTGGCGATTACTGCGTCAAAATGTTCTAGTCGATCTTCTGTGAAATGCAATCGATCCTTAAAAGCCGGAGAGAACCCTTGCAACTGCGCATAGATAAAAGGAATCAAAAGCGGATCAGTCGAAGAGAGTTTGATGGTCGCATTATGCCCACAAAGCAAAACACATAAGACATCGTGAAAGCCCACTAAGGGGATGTTTCCCGCTAGAATGAGACCTATGTTTTTTGGCACGGTCGCGCCAAAGGTATATTGCCTAGTCCAGGCTTGTAAATTTTCAGTTTGAAGGGCTTCACCCCAAGCACGCAGGGCTTTTAAGCAGTTTTCTTCGGTAAACCAACCGTTGTTGTGTTGGGCCTTTCTAACACAGTCAAAGAGGGAGGAATATTGCTCTGCGTTGACGTCAATTTCCCGCAAATACTGTCCTAATTTTTCAAATCCTTCAATATGTTGTTCTATGGTCGTCATTTATTTGTCTAGGCGTGATTTATACAGTATTTTTGCGCAAATGTAAATAAAGAAATTGCTATGGCCATCATCATAACAGACGAATGTATCAATTGCGGAGCGTGTGAACCAGAATGCCCTAACACGGCGATTTATGAAGGCGCAGACGATTGGCGTTACAGCGATGGGACTTCTCTAAAAGGAGAGCTCGTTTTACCCAATGGGAAAGCGGTCGCTGCTGATGAAACCCAAGAGCCTATTTCTGACGAATTTTACTATATCGTTCCAGACAAATGTACCGAGTGTAAAGGCTTCCACGATGAGCCTCAATGTGCGGCCGTTTGTCCCGTGGACTGTTGTATTCCAGACGAAGACCATGTCGAAACAGAAGAGGTCTTGCTAGGAAAACAACGTTTTATGCATCCAGAAGAATAATACTATATGAAAGCAGGAATTGTAGGATTACCTAATGTGGGTAAATCCACCCTATTTAATTGTTTGTCTAACGCCAAAGCCCAAAGTGCTAATTTCCCGTTTTGTACCATCGAACCTAATGTAGGGGTGGTCAACGTGCCAGACGAACGCCTTACCACGCTTGCCGAGTTGGTTAATCCAGAAAAAACCATTCCCGCAACGGTAGAAATAGTTGATATCGCCGGTTTGGTCAAAGGTGCCAGTAAAGGGGAGGGGCTAGGGAATCAATTCTTGGCCAATATCCGTGAGACCGATGCCATCATCCATGTATTACGCTGTTTTGAGAACGACA
>CBFHRA010000002.1:18954-158164 GCA_965658115.1 Candidatus Arcticimaribacter sp.
GGGGCTAGGGAATCAATTCTTGGCCAATATCCGTGAGACCGATGCCATCATCCATGTATTACGCTGTTTTGAGAACGACAATATTGTGCATGTTGAAGGTTCTGTCGATCCTATTCGCGATAAAGAAATCATCGATATCGAGCTGCAGTTAAAAGACTTAGAAACCGTTGAAAAACGTTTGGAGAAAGTCAACCGTGCTGCGCGTACCGGAGATAAAGACGCCCAAAAGCTACAAGCCATCCTCAATAGTATTAAAGAAGGTTTAGAGCAAGCCCAGAATGTGCGCCAACTCGACTTTTCTGAAAAAGACCGAGAAGAAGTGATTTACGGTTTGCAACTCCTCACCGACAAGCCAGTCTTATATGTCTGTAATGTTTCTGAAGGGGATGCCGCTGGTGGAAATCCACTGGTAGAAAAGGTAGAGGCCATTGCCACTGCAGAAAATGCAGAGGTTTTGACCCTGGCTGTTTCCATCGAAGCAGACATCAACGAATTGGACACCTTTGAAGAGCGCCAAGTCTTTTTAGAAGACCTGGGACTCACTGAACCGGGTGCCGCAAAGTTGATCCGTAAAGCCTATGCCTTACTAAAACAGCAAACTTATTTTACCGCTGGGGAGAAAGAGGTGCGTGCCTGGACTTTTCCTGTGGGAGCAACTGGACCACAAGCTGCCGGAGTCATCCACACCGATTTTGAAAAAGGGTTTATTCGCGCAGAAGTCATTTCTTTTGCCGACTATATCAACTTTAAAACCGAGGCCAAAGTCAAAGAAGCCGGGAAAATGCGTATCGAAGGAAAAGAATATATCGTGCAAGATGGCGATGTGATGCATTTTCGTTTTAACGTATAACCCTTTGATGCTTTTAGTATAGGATTGCTTTTGCTTACAGCATAAGCCCACTTTCCCTTTTTTTGTATTTTCATGATACCAAATATTTTATCATGACCTACACCATTATTGCCCTAGTGGCCCTAACCTGGTTCCTACTCTGGGCCTACAAACACGAGGGTATCCCAGAATCTATCTCTAGTTTATTTTATCGCACTAAAACCCAGTGGACCTATACCATGGTCATCTCTGGGATAGGGGTCTTGATGACCCTAGCGGAACCAAAAACGATGATCCACTATACAGGGATTAGCCTAATCTTAGGCACTGCCGCCCCAGATTATCGCAATACCAACACCCTCTCAAAATACTTTCACTTTGGTCTTACCTTTATCACCGCCGTTTTGGCTTGGTTAAGTGTGGGCGGGATCTACCTTGCCTGTGCCGGTGCTGCTATGATCTTGGTTGCATTTTTTTCCCGTAACCGTATCCACGGCCTGACCTATTTTGTCGAGTTAATCCTCTTTTATGTCACCCTGATCAGTTTGTTGTATGTGGAACCGCTGAAGACGCAGGTTTTTTTAAAGTGGATGGGGATGTGTTGAAAGGGTTAGTTAACTCTAAAAGTTAATCCATTTAGTATTAAAATATTCTTACATTTAAAGACCCAATAAAACCTACTTATGAAAAAACTACTCTTAATTTTAGTAATTATTTTTGCGTCTTGTGATAAAGACGACAATCAAATCAACTTAATTGAACTTGACTTACATATAACGCAAGGACAGTTGGTAAATGGCTTCGTTTCAGAAGAAAATTATCGCATTTCATCTTTTGAAGGTGCTGTTTCATCCATAAGTTTTAAGGTCTATCCATATTCTGGAAATCGATTTGAAAGCACTAACGCTATTGTTATAGATGGTCTACCGTCTTATATTAACGAAACTAGATTTCAGTCCCAAAATGGCTATGTGTATTTTACATTAAATATTACAGCTCCAAATGAAAATGATAGGGTTGTTCTTGTTGTTTCGGGTATAGCAGATTCAAACATACCTGTTTTTAGTAACTAGATAACCTCTCAAATGACGGTTTTTGAAACTATAAATTATTATAACTATTTTGTTATGTGTTTGAGTTTTAAATCAGGAAGGTTAATCAAGATATTACAAAAAGAGGGGTGTCAGCTGGTACGCACCAAAGGAAGCCACCACCACTTTAAGCATCCAACAAGAAAGGGGAACGTTAAGGATATCCTTCCTAAAAAGGATATCCTGTCTGGCGCGCGTCTGTGACGCGTGACCTATCTTTTTTTGGATTAGGGTGATGCTTTTTAAAATTGACGCGGACTACTCTTCAGTTTTTTACAGCCCAATGCCCCAAAAAAAAAATACACCAATCCCACCCCCACTTTGAGGCAATTGTTCTGGTTTCACTAAGCTGGCTATCAATAACATCCTTGTAGGTTAATCGTTTGGCGTAGAATAGATTGGGGTCTATTGCTGTTCAAATGTATAAAAAATAGTATTTTGTGGAGATGAAATCAATGTTTTTTTCAGCGGTGCTCGTGCTGTTATGCTGTGGGCTGCTATTCTCTTGCGGGTCTGGAGGGCAAAAACCCCAATCTAAATTCAAAATCGGTTTACAACTATTTAGTGTGCGCGACGCGATGGCAAAAGACCCTTTGGGGACCTTAAAAGACTTAAAAGAGATGGGCTATGAGGATTTTGAAACCTATGGCTTTGATGCAGTGACGGGTACGATTTATGGTTATCCGGTGACGGAGTTTAAAGCAATCTTAGACGAGTTGGGTTTAAGTACCAGCAGTGGGCACTATGGCTTTGCGACTTTGATGGAAGCCTCTCCAGAAACGATCGAGGCTTATGTAGCCAAATGTATCGCAGCAGCCAAGACCCTAGAATCAGAGTATTTGACCTGGCCCTTTGTCTTAGAAGAATACCGTAACCCGGCGGGCTTTGAGCGTTTAGCAGAATTATTAAATCAAATAGGCCAACAAGTCTCTGATGCTGGTCTGGGCTTTGCCTACCACAACCACGGCTATGAGTTTGAGGACTGGAACGGGACCACAGGTTTTGACATTCTCCTGGCCAAGACGAACCCCAACTGGGTCAAGCTACAAATGGACCTCTACTGGGCGGTACATTCTGGGAAAACCCCTAAAGAACTGGTCGCGGCACAAGCCGGTCGCTATGTGATGTGGCATATCAAAGACATGCATAAAGAAAGTCGGGACTATACCGAGATGGGGCAGGGGTCCATCGATTATACCCGGATGTTGCCTGATCCTAAAAAGGCTGGCTTGCAATACTACTATATTGAACAAGGGGGCAACTTTGCCGTTAATTCTATGGAGAGTGCAAAGACCTCTATTGACTATGTCAAAGCAAACTTATTGGATCTGTTATAAACTCAGTTTCCCTTTTAAGTTATGGATATCGATAAGAAATGGTTGTTTCTCAAATATCTTAAAAAAAATGCTTAGACATACAAATAGGCCCAGTAGATTAAAGCGATCTGCATGGGTAAACGTATCGCCCAAAAGAGCAGGGCGGGCTGTTGGTATTTCTTGCTGTAATAATTGATCTGTACAATATTTGCGGGATAGATAGCCACCAGAAACACCATCAAGAAAGTAGCTGTCATAGAGCGGGTAGGGGGATACAACAAACCAACGGCAATCATGATTTCCAGCACCCCAGAAAAGAGGGCGATAAAGCGACGATAGACCAACACTTTAGGCACTGCATATTCAAAAAAGCGGGTATGGGTAAAGTGGGTAATGCCCGCAAAACCATAGATACCGGCCATAAGATAGAGATCGATATTCATTAGAATAAGGTACGGATAATTTCGCTAGGATCTTCTCCGCCAGTCACGCTTATGGCTGCTTCTGCACGTCTAAACCAAGTGCTTTGGCGTTTGGCATAACGGCGGCTGTTCTTTTTAATTTCTTCGATGGCGGTGGCCTCGTCCCATTTCCCGTCAAAGTGTGCAAACCATTCGCGATAACCCACCGTTTGCAGGGCGTTTAAGGTTTTTTGGGCGTAGAGCCCTTTGGCTTCAGCCTTTAAACCTTGTTCTATCATAAGATCCACCCGGCGGTTGATGCGATCGTATAAGGCGTCGCGTTCCCAATCGATTACAATGGTTTGGGCGTCGAAAAAGTCTGGCGCAGCTTTCTTCCCTAAAAAAGAGGAATAAGGTTTCCCGCTACTCAAAGAGATTTCCAGGGCGCGAATCAAGCGATGGGGATTGTTTCTATCCACCACTTGGTAGTGTTTTAAATCGTGTTCTCGCAAGAGGTCCTGCAGGATTTCAATGCCTTCTTGTTGAAAGATGGCGGTGAGTTGGGGGCGAATCGCTGGGTC
Organism: Candidatus Arcticimaribacter sp.; assembly: GCA_965658115.1. Classification (GTDB taxonomy): domain Bacteria; phylum Bacteroidota; class Bacteroidia; order Flavobacteriales; family Flavobacteriaceae; genus Arcticimaribacter. The sequence goes on from CBFHRA010000002.1 coordinate 23,173, forward strand.
TACTTCTGGAAATTCGTCTAGGCCATGCATTACTGCATCGGCATACAAACCAGAGCCGCCCACCATAATAACGGTTGGGTGTTGTTGAAACAGTTCTTTGAGCTTTTCAAGCGCCTCCCGGCGGAAGTCGCCCACAGAATAGTCGGTGGTGATCGAACGGTGCTGTATAAAGTGATGTGGCACTTCTGCGAGCTCTGCTTCGCTAGGTACGGCTGTACCAATGCGCATTTCTTGATAGAATTGACGAGAATCGCAAGAAAGGATTTCCGTGTTAAAGTGTTTTGCCAAAGCGATGGCGAGATCGGTTTTGCCACTGGCAGTAGGACCAGCGACATAAAGTAGTTTAGAAGTCTTCATTGAGTTTGTGGCCACAGTTGTGGCAATAAATGGCATCGTCCAAATGGGTTTCGGTTATACAATTGGGGCAAGCCTGGGTGTTAGTATCTGGGTTTTGTTGTTGTTGTGTCATTTCAGAGGTGACAATTCCGGTGGGGACAGCGATAATGCCGTATCCCATAATCATGATGATAGAAGCGATAAAGCGCCCGAGCGGCGTCATAGGGGCAATGTCGCCATAGCCCACGGTGGTTAGGGTAACGACGCACCAGTAGATTGCTCTAGGGATGGAGGTAAAGCCATTGGCTTCGCCTTCGACTAAATACATAATGGTGCCAAAAATGATGCATAAGATGATGACCGCAAAGAGGAAAACCCCAATCTTCGCACGGCTTGCCCATAGGGCCGCCATTAAGAAATTGGATTCCCCGATATAGCGGGAGAGTTTTAAAATCCTAAATACGCGCAATAAACGCAGGGCACGAAGCGCAACCAATGAAGTCGTTCCTACAAAGAAGAAGGAGATGTACATGGGCAACAGCGATAAAAGGTCAATGATTCCAAAGAAGCTGCTGACATAACGCCAAGGCTTTTTCACGACCAAAAGGCGTGCGATGTATTCTAAGCTAAACAAGGCCGTGATGCCCCATTCTAGTTGGTAAAGCAGCTCGGCAAAGTCTTCTCCAATCCAAGAGACACTTTCTAACATCACCAAGACCACACTAAAGAGAATCAAGAACAACAAGACAATATCAAACAGCTTCCCGGCGGGAGTATCTGCTTCATAGATGATCTCGTGTAAACGATGTTTTAGTGAAGGCGTGTTGTTTTTCATGCTGTACTAGCTTCTGCTAAGTTAATCAGTTTTTGGTAACGCTCTTTTCGCAGGAAGCTGCGAATGACCGCTTGGGTATCGCGATTGTTTTCGATGGGGAGTAATCGAGCTTCAATTTTTTCGGTTGTTTTGATCTGGTGGTTAAGCTGAAAGTAGCCATAGCCTTGAAAAACCCCCTCTTTGATATAGATAAAACTCTTTTCGCTCACTTTCTTTCCCTTGTCTATAATCAGCATATTTTCATGGGGATAGAGCAAGCTATCGGCGACTGCTTGTACGCGTTTGTTGTAAGCCTCACATTTTTCTTCGGATAAACAAGCGCCTTTGCATTTTCCAATTCCATGGCGAAAGCAGGCGGTTTGTCGTCGTGCAAAAGAGGTTTGCTGGGCGCAGAGTTCAAATTCTTCTAACCAAAAGCGCAATCGCCCTTCGGCTTCCTTTTTGTTTTTAAAGACATCTAAATAGTCCTCTTCTTGGCGCACCTGTTCAATGACCAATTGATGATAGGGGGTTGAGCGATCTAAACGAATCCCCATGGCAAAATGGCGAAACTTTAGCGCGTGATTTAAACGCGGCTGATTTTTCTTGATCTCGTGCTGCTCTTTTAACAAGGCCAAACATTCGTTCCCGCACAATTCATAAGTAACAGAATGCAAAGCTTTTTGAATCTTTTCTGCCTTGCGAGCCTTGCCTGTGAGGTGGGTTAAGACACGTTTTTTAATGTTCTTACTCTTCCCGATATAAATGATTTTCCCCTCTTTATTATGGATGTAATAGACCCCCGTTTCTGTGGGTAAATCCTCGATGATGTTCAAGTATTTATTGGGAACTTTCTTTTGGTTGAGCGTCTTTACATGTGCCGAAATGATTTCCTTCTCACTGTCTTTTTCAAGTAAGACCTTAAAGAGTTCTACGGTCGCCATCGCATCCCCATGTGCGCGGTGTACGTCAGAGATGGGTATCCCCAGCGAGCGAACTAGTTTTCCTAGTTTATACGAGGGAACATCTGGGATAAGTTTTTGGGCTAAATCCACGGTACACAAGGATTGACGTTCAAAGTCAAAGCCCAGTCGTTTGAATTCTGTTCGAATAATACGGTAGTCAAACTCGGCATTATGAGCGACTAAAACGGCGTCTTCGGTAATTTCAACAATACGCTTTGCGACCTCATAAAATTTAGGGGCATTGACCAGCATTTTACTGTTGATGCCCGTAAGGCGTTGAACAAAGGGTTGGATTTCTTTTAAAGGGTTGACTAGACTAGAGAACTGATCGACAATGGTGTTTCCGTCAAAACGGTAGATGGCAATTTCTGTAATGCCTTCTTCATTGAATTTTCCTCCGGTGGTTTCTACATCGACAATTGCGTACATGCTAATAGTTTCGTTCCCCAAAGATTTTACTGCCCACACGAATCATATTACTGCCTTCTTCAATGGCGAGAGGGTAATCCCCACTCATCCCCATAGAAAGGATGGAAAAGTCTTGTAATAGGGGAGCGGTTTGGTCAAAGTGTTGTTTTAGCGAAGCAAATTCTGCGCGAATTTGATCTTGATCAGAAGTAAAGGTCGCCATGCCCATTAAACCGACCAATCGAACATTAGGGTAAGCCCCTGCCTGTGTATTCTCGACGATCTGTGCTAATTCGCTGGCGTCTAAGCCAAATTTAGTTTCCTCTTGGGCGATATGCATTTGCAAAAGGCAGTCAATCACCCGCTCGTTTTTAGCCGCCTGCTTGTTGATTTCTTTGAGCAATTTTTCGCGATCTACACCGTGAATCAAATTCACATAAGGCGCCATATACTTGACCTTATTGCTTTGCACATGCCCGATCATATGCCATTCGATATCTTTGGGTAAAGCCTCGAATTTACGGGTCATTTCTTGGATTTTATTTTCGCCAAAAATGCGTTGTCCCGCATCATAAGCCGCTTGTAAATCCTCTTCGGGTTTTGTTTTAGAAACCGCGACTAAGCTAACCTCTTGGGGAATAGTCGATAAGACTTGGTGCAAATTTTCCTTAATGCTCATTATGCAAAGATAAGGCGACCATCAGAATTCTCCATCGCTGGGCTTTATTTTATTTGGCCTTCGGCCAAAGGGGTAAAACATAAACCTGTGGGGAGCTTAGGCAAGATATAGGTGCTTTTAGGCGGAAGAATTTTTTGGGCTTTCGCCAAAGCAATGATTTTATCCAGCGATAGCGATTTATAATCGACAATAGCAGGGTAGGCTTTGGCCTTTTTAAGGCCTAATGTTCCTGGAGGATAATAATCGATGAATGACTTTAAATCGATCTTTTGTTGGGCACTAATGCCCAAAAGTTTTTCTACTATAAAGTTGCACTCCGTCAATGCTGTTGTCGCCTGACAGAAAATGTGTTTGCCTTTGGTCTTGATTTCAATGGTCGCTGCTGCTTTATCACAAATGCTTTCTGGAGGAAGGTTTTGAAGCAGTTGTTCTGCTAATTGCAGGTCTTTAATGGCCCAAGTAAAGGCCTGATTTTGCACTTGATCTTTCGCCACTAAAAAGGAAAATAGCAGCGGAGTGTTTCCATTTTCTTTCCCAGCATCTAAGGTGCTGGCATAACGATGATGGCCATCGGCCAAATGGAACTGTTGTTCTTGCTCGCAAAAGTGAGATAGGCTTGAGACTTCTTGCCTATTTAGGCTCCACAATTGATGTTGTTCTGTCCCTAAATGGTATTGAAAATCTGCTTTTCGGGTTTTGATTTGTTTTCCTAATGTTGCTGCAGAACTATTGTCTTCATGCATTAAAAGGACTGGCTCTGCTTGAAAGCCAACCTCGTTTAAATAGTTTGAAAACATTTCTACCCGCTGGTCTAGTAGCGCTTCGTGGGTGGTGATGTTCTGAGTTTCTGCCGCGACTAAAACTCCGGTAAGCACCCCTTCAACAGACGCCTGAATATTTTTAATGCGATACCAAAAATGACCTTTGGGAGGACTTTGATAGTGTTCGTTATTGATCAAGGCCTTGATCCCCGCTTGGATGGCTTGGTGATTTTCTGACTTCGCAATAATGTCGACAAAGGCTTTAGGCCCTTGAATGCTTTTTGCCTGAGATTGCTCTATTTGACTAATCGAGGGACAATAGAGAGAAATTGGATGTATTTGGGGCATACTCCATGATTTAAAAGATGATTAAAAGCATTCAATGATTTGATATGCGACCCTTAAAGCTTCTGTGGCATGTGCCAAAGGAACAATGGGGGTGGTGTCATTTTCAATGGCATCGGCAAAGGTTTCCAATTCTTCTAAAATAGCGTTTGAAGGCTGGATCTCTGGCGGATCAAAATAGATCTCTTTTTTAACCCCTTCGGCATTTTGCAAGACCAACGCAAATTCGTCGGTGTCTTCATTGGCTTCTTTCATTTTGACCACTTCGACTTGTTTGGTAAAGAAATCAACCGAGATATAGGCTTCTTTCTGGAAAAAGCGGAGTTTACGCATGTTCTTTAAGGAAATACGACTGGCAGTAAGATTTGCCACTGCGCCGTTTTCAAATTCAATTCGCGCATTAGAGATATCTGGGGTTTCACTCACCACCGCAACGCCAGAGGCGGAAATGCTTTTAACAGGAGAGTTGATCACACTTAGAATGATATCAATATCGTGAATCATTAAATCTAAAATCACCGAGACATCAGTCCCGCGAGGGTTAAATTCTGCTAAGCGATGGGATTCGACAAACATGGGTTCCCCCAGGTTGTCTTTTACTGCCTTAAAGGCTGGATTAAATCGCTCGACATGTCCCACTTGGCCTTTGACGCCTTTGGCTTTAGCAAGAGCGACAAGCTCTTCCGCTTCGGCGACTGTATGGGTAATGGGCTTTTCAATAAAGATATGTTTCCCTGCTTCAATACATGCTTTTGCCACGGCGTGGTGGTAAAGGGTAGGGGTGACAATATCGATCACATCACAGGCGGCTATCAAGGCCTCTTGACTTTCAAAATAAGTATAGCCAGCACTTTCGGCTAGCGCTTTACTCGCTTCCACATCGGGATCATAAAAGCCCACAAGGGTATAGCTCTCTGATTCGTTGAGTAAGCGTAAGTGAATTTTTCCTAAGTGTCCAGCGCCTAAAACGCCAGCGGTTAAAGTCTTTTTCAATGCAGTAGATTTTATCCTATAAAGGTACACTTTTCACTAGAATTTTTTAAAAAGAATGCTTTTTCTCGTAGGATTAAAGTGTATTTTTGATGCCATGCAATTACCCATTGATTCCCCTAAACACCAAGGTCAGCGCATGCAACTTGTTGCATTGCTCAAGGAAAAAGGCATCGCCCATCCAAAGGTGATTGCTGCCTTAGAAATGGTGCCTCGACACTGGTTTATGGATCCGGGATTAGCGTCACATGCCTACAAAAACAAGGCCTATCCCATCGCAGCAGAACAAACCATTTCCCATCCTTATACGGTGGCTTTTCAGTCAGAATTAATCGATGTAAAAGCAGGAGATAAGGTGCTTGAAATCGGGACTGGATCTGGTTATCAAACGGCCATTTTAAAGGCGATGCAGTTGGAGATTTACACCATTGAGCGACAACGAGAGTTGTTTAAAAAGACCAAGCGTTTGTTTGATCAAATAGGGCTTCGCCCAAAGCAAGTATTGCTAGGTGATGGTTATTTAGGCTTGCCTAAAGATGGACCTTTTGATGCGATTATTGTAACTGCCGGAGCGCCTTATTTACCCAAAGCTTTATTATCTCAGCTAAAGATAGGGGGGCGACTTGTCATTCCCATTGGAGAAGATCCACAAATCATGCACCGCTATACCCGTACAGGGGAGAAGCATTTTGACAAAGAGACTTTTGGGGAGTTTCGTTTTGTACCGTTGTTAAAGGATAAGATTTAATTATTTTCTAAAATCCTTCTTAACGCGAGCAAGGTCTCTTTTGTTTTCGCGGTCTTTGATGGTTTCGCGTTTGTCGTAAAGTTTTTTCCCTTTGGCTAAAGCGATGACTAATTTGGCGTAGCCTTTATCCGTCATAAATACGCGCAGGGGGACAATGGTTAAACCTACATTCTTGACTTCTTTCTCTAATTTGCGCAGTTCTCGCTTGTTCATCAAGAGTTTGCGTTCTGCCTTAGGGCGGTGGTTGTAGTGGGTGCCCCAGGCGTATTCTTGTATGTTCATATTGATCACAAACAATTCTCCACGCTCATTGAATTCACAGAAACTATCGGTAATGGTAGCTTTACCCAAGCGGATGGATTTGATTTCTGTTCCCGTTAGGACAAGTCCCGCCGTATATTGCTCGATGAGCTCATATTCGAAGCGCGCACGTTTGTTTTGTATGTTGATGTTTTTTTGCACAGCGCACAAAGGTACTTTATTTTATGTTTTTGCAGTAGTCTGTTAAAGTGAATATAAAGATCTTTCTTTTTTTAAAAAGCTGTATTTTTATCAAAAAAGAAGCTTATGTTATTGTCTCAATTTTTATTTGCCTTAAACCAAGTAGAGGAATTTCGTTTTCAAACCCCAGATGGGAATTTTGTCCCCCCACATTTTCATATCACAGAGGTGGGAATGGTCCAGAAACACTTTATTGATTGCGGTGGAACAGAACGCAAAGAAACTAAAGTGAATTTCCAATTGTGGAGTTCAGACGATGTGTATCATCGCCTGCAACCGCAAAAGGTGATTGACATCATTCGTTTGTCTCAACAAAAAATTGGGATTAGTGACGAAGAAATCGAAGTGGAGTACCAGGGGGAGACCATAGGGAAATACGGCTTGGATTTTGACGGAACGAATTTTGTCTTGCTCTCTAAAGCAACCGACTGTCTTGCGAAAGACAATTGTGGGATTCCAGAAGAGCGCCCAGCAGTAGCAGCCCAAGGCAACTGTGCCCCGGATTCTGGTTGTTGTTAATTTTTTGTATATTTAAAAAAATCTTACTAATCGTTGTTTCCCAAAACAACTAAACCTACTTAATCATGAAAATTGCACCTTTATTATGCCTATTTATTTTTTTTAGTTGTACAAAAACAGAAGTTATTGAGCCTTGTACCGAAACCGTATGGTTTTTAGACGCCGATGGTGATGGGTATGGAAATCAAGAAGTCCCTGTTACTGCATGTGAACAACCTGAAAATTTTGTAACAAACTTTGATGATTTTAATGATAATGATCCAAAATTGAATCCTGAGTCAATTTGGTCTGGACCAAAAATCACATTTACAAAGCCTAGTAATAGTAGTTTTGTACTAGCAGAAAATCAGGATAGAATTGCAAGTACAGTTTGGCTTACAAGAGCTGAAAGTGGAGGACTTATCAATGTGGTGGATGAAACATTCTTCGATCGAAATTCTAGCCCGTCCAATACATATTGGGCTCGAGGTACAACGGATGATTTTTCAGATTTGTATTTCACAACTTTTAGAGCAGCTTTGTATCATGATATAGGTGATGAGATTATTGGAACAGAGTTGGTGATGTATATTCCAGACGAAGGTATTTTTATCGATTTTAAATTTTCAAGATGGGAAAACAGTTATGAGGGTGCAGGATACACCTATGAACGTTCAACACCCAATTAGTTTTGAGGTTGTTAATTTCCTTTTAATAAATCCTTTTTCTTCTTGATTATTTGCATGGTGAATCCTAGGGATTTAACTACTTTTGTGCTTTAAATTATGACCATGCAGAAAGACACCGCAATTTTTGATTTAATTCAAGAGGAAGAAAACCGCCAACTCAATGGGATTGAGTTGATTGCCTCAGAAAATTTCACTTCTCCCGCAGTGATGGAAGCCACCGGCTCTGTCCTGACCAACAAATACGCCGAGGGGTACCCTGGAAAGCGTTATTACGGCGGCTGTGAAGTAGTAGATAAAGTAGAGCAATTAGCCATTGATCGTGCCAAAGAATTATTTGGCGCAGCCTATGCTAACGTGCAACCTCACTCAGGTTCACAAGCCAATACTGCTGTTTTTCACGCATTTATCAAACCCGGAGATAAGATCCTAGGCTTTGATTTATCGCATGGAGGTCACTTGACACATGGCTCGCCAGTTAACTTCTCTGGGCGTTTATACGAAGCCCATTTTTATGGCGTGCAAGAAGACACTGGTTGTTTAGACTATGATAATATTCGCGCTATCGCAAAAGAGGTGCAGCCTAAAATGATCATCGCAGGAGCTTCGGCTTACTCGCGTGACATTGACTTTGCGAAATTCCGTGAAATCGCTGACGAAGTAGGCGCTTTCTTACTCGCCGATATTTCTCACCCTTCTGGTTTAATCGCGACAGGCTTATTGAGTAATCCTATCCCGCATTGTCATGTAGTAACCACCACAACCCATAAAACCTTACGCGGTCCCCGTGGAGGTCTTATTTTAATGGGCGAAGACTTTGATAATCCTTTTGGGATCACCTTAAAAAATGGTACGGTTCGTAAAATGTCACACTTATTAGACATGGCCGTTTTCCCAGGAAACCAAGGAGGACCTTTAGAACACGTTATTGCCGCGAAGGCAGTCGCTTTTGGCGAATGTTTAGCGCCATCGTATAAAACCTATATGCAACAAGTGCAAAAGAATGCACAGGCCATGGCCAAAGCTTTTGTTGCACGTGACTACCATTTGATTTCTGGCGGAACAGACAACCACTTGATGTTGATCGACTTGCGCAACAAGAATATCACCGGGAAAGACGCTGAACTAGCGCTTGTAAAAGCTGAAATCACCGCTAACAAGAACATGGTTCCTTTTGACGATAAGTCGCCTTTTGTAACCTCTGGAATTCGTGTTGGGACAGCAGCGATTACCACCCGCGGGTTAAAAGAAAACGAGATGGAAGCTATCGTTGCTTTAATCGATCGTGTAATCAATAACTATCAAGACGAAGCTGTTTTAGCTGAAGTTGCTAAAGAAGTTCACAGCTTGATGGCCGGTCGCGATTTGTTCAACTACTAAATCACAGTTACTTTTAATTAAAGAGGATGTTCTTTTGACGGTGCCGCACCATTTTCTGCCTTTAAAAGCATCGACCAATTTCCTGATTTAGCCAATATCAATTTTGACCTTAAGATCAACGGAGAAGAAAAGCAAGTAGGGAATACCGATATGATGATTTATAACTTTGCTGAAATCATCGCATATGTTTCCAAGTTTATGACCCTACAACCCGGGGATTTAATCTTTACCAGAACCCCTGCCAGTGGGACTGGACAAATCTTTAAAGGCGATCACTTACAAGCCGCGATTGAAGGAGAGTTGCTTTTGGATTTTAAGATGGTCTAAGGAATACGGGCACTGAGCCTGTTGGACACTAAGTGGATCCTGAGCCTGTCGAAGGATGTTGAAGTGTTCTTACAGAGCAATCCAAAACACAGTCTAATTCTTACTTTTATCAATTTTAAAGAAAGTATTTACGCAAAAATTGCATGCACCTCTTCCGGAATACGCAGCAGCTTTTGGGTTGTAGGATCGAGGTAGCACCACTGGGTGCTGCATTGTGCGACAAGGGTATTCGAATCGCCTAGAAAGAAACGTACCCGGCGTTCACTTAGAAAACCTTCGGTGAGTGCTACGTGGGTAACAACCCTAAGGTGATCGCCCTGTTTCGCTTGGCGTTTGTATTCGATATGGTGAGAGCGGACAACCCAGAGGCCAAATTCCGTTGGGTTATCACGAATTAAATGCTGCCAGTGTGCCCCGGCGATGTCCTGGACCCATTGCAGGTATTGGACATTATTCACATGTTGCAGTTCATCGAGGTGATTTTCCTCCACCAGAATGGATTGTTCAAATGTATTCATCTATTTCTTTTGGAGGGTAACTTCAAAGATTTTACTCCAGTTTTTACCCGTGACAAAAAAGCTTTCTCGTTCTGGGTGATAAGCAATCCCGTTTAAGACATTTAAACTTGGAATTTGATCTACTTTTTCTTTAAGACCAGAAAAGTCAATCACCCCCTCAATCGCTCCAGTATTGGGATCGATGATTAAACCAACTTCTTTTTGAGATTGATAGGTATTGGCATAAATCTTCCCGTTGACCCATTCTAGCTCGTTGATGCTTTTGACGATGGTTTTGTTATGGGTAGCTTCGACATAGTCGAGCTCTTTTCCTGTCGCGGGATCTAGGCGCCAGATTTTGGCAGTGCCATCTGACTTATACAGAAACTCCCCATCGTTGCACAAACCCCAACCTTCTTTGCTTTGGTCATAGCTAAAGGAACGTTCTAATTCCATGCTAGCTTTATCATAAACAAAGGCGGTGTTTTCGCGCCAGGTGAGCTGGTAGATCTTATTGTTTAAGAGGGTGAGGCCTTCGCCAAAGTAACTCTTGTCCAAAGGCTTGTTGACACTAGGCGTTCCGCTTTTGTAGTCGACTTTTCGCAGGGAGGATTTCCCTTTAAGTCCGGTACTTTCATATAGATCTTCGCCGTCGAATTCGAGGCCTTGGGTATAGGCATTAGAATCGTGGGGATATTCGTTGATGATGGTATAGGTCCACAGTTCTGGTGGACTGCTTTTTAACAAGCGTACAGAACGCTCTTTTGCCTTAACTTCTTTTCCATCGAGTTGGGCGCTAGCGGTCAACAGATGATCGCCTAATTTCTCTTCCGTAAAGACATAGGGGAGGGTGATGGGAGATGCATCTAAAAAGAATTGTACTTGGGTTAAGGCCAAGGATTTTTTATGCCTAAGGTCAACGGTTAAAGTGTCTCCAGCGACATAGGTATTGGCATTGGGCTTGAGGGTAATTTTTGGCGTAGCCTCATCACCACAGGCTTTGAGAAAGACTAAGCTTAAAAGAAGGGACATCCATTTCATGAGCGTAAATTTTATTTAAAAATAGGCTAAAAAATCGAATTGAAAATGATTGCCTAGGAAAAGCAGGGGTTGTATATTTGCGCTGGGGTAAGTCCTATACAACCAGCTCCTATTGAACTCCCCCAGGGCGGGAACGCAGCAAGGGTAGATGGTCGTAGCGGTGTGATATAGATCGCTTACCCTTTTTTTTATTATGCAACAGACAGTTTTGGTTACCGGCGCATCTTCAGGCTTGGGAAAATCCATTGCCACCCACTTGCACACCCTGGGTCATACTGTTTACGGCACTAGCCGAAATCCACAAAATTATTCTGATTTACCTTTTCCTTTACTAGCCTTAGATGTCAATGATCAAGGAAGTATCGATTTGTTTTTTGCAGAATTGCAAAGCAAGACCTCTCAAGTAGATGTATTGGTTAACAACGCCGGGGTCGGCATTACCGGAGCAGTAGAAGAAGTTAATCTAACGGCGCTAAGAGCCCATTTTGACACTAACTTCTTTGGGCCTTTGGCCATCATACAACAAATCTTGCCCTTAATGCGAAAAAACAAAGGGGGTAAAATCATCAATATCACTTCTATTGGCGCGTCGATGGGCTTACCCTTTCGCGGTGGCTATTCTGCTTCAAAAGGCGCCTTACAGATCATCTCTGAAGCCTTGCGGATGGAAGTGGCACAGTTTGGGATTGAGGTTTGTACGCTTGCGCCAGGAGATTATGCGACAGATATTGCTTCTCGCCGCTATTACGAGCCCAATAAAAAAGGGTCTCCCTATGAAAAGCTGTACCAAGAAAGTTTAGCGACCATGGACGAACATGTTGACGATGGGAATAATCCAATCGAAATTGCCCAAACAGTCGCACAATTGATCAAAAAGGACAATTGGCAACCGCATTATGCCGTGGGGCCTTTTATGCAAAAGTTTTCGTTGATCTTAAAACGCTTGCTCCCACAAAAAGTATTTGAACGTTTACTCAAGAACCACTATAATTTGTAATTTTAAAAAAATACCATCATGAAATTTTTTATCGATACTGCCAACTTAGACCAAATCAAAGAAGCCGAAGCCTTTGGTGTGCTCGACGGAGTAACCACTAATCCTTCTTTAATGGCAAAAGAAGGGATCACAGGACAGGACAATATTCTAAAGCATTATGTAGATATCTGCGAAGCGGTAGAAGGAGATGTTTCTGCTGAAGTAGTTTCTACTGATTTAGCTGGAATGATCAAAGAAGGAGAGGCTTTAGCTGCCTTACACCCTCAAATTGTTGTTAAGATTCCTATGATTGAAGATGGAATCAAGGCCTTGAAATATTTCTCTGATCAAGGAATAAGAACCAATTGTACCCTTGTTTTTTCTGCTGGGCAAGCCTTATTAGCAGCAAAAGCTGGAGCGACTTATGTTTCTCCTTTTATCGGCCGATTGGACGATATCTCTACCGATGGTTTAAACCTGATCGAAGAGATCCGTGAGATCTATGATAACTATGATTTTTCTACACAAATCTTAGCAGCTTCTGTACGTCACACCATGCACGTGATTGACTGTGCAAAAATCGGCGCAGATGTGATGACAGGACCATTGAGCTCGATTAAAGGTTTATTAAAACACCCTTTAACGGATATCGGTCTGGCAAAATTCTTAGAAGATTACAAAAAAGGAAACTAAGCTTCCAGCCATTTAGGCTGTGATTTTAGGACTTTATCATACAAGGGGCATTCGGGAACGTGTGCCCCTTTTAAGTAGCCTATTCCCATCAAGAATTCTTTGGTGATTTCTTTGCCAGTAAACTTGAATTTCTTTTTGAAGCATTTTACCCAATCTTCTTCTTTTTGAGGGTGTTGCGCAGCTATCCAATTGTTAAATGAGCCGTATTCTTTTTGGAGTAATTGAATTTGCTGTGCATTGTAAATTGCGGCTTCAATCTTCTTTCTCATCCGAATAATTCCAGGGTTTTGGAGAAGCCTTTCGATGTCAGCTTCAGTGAAGTTGGCGACTTGCTCGATGTCAAAGTTGGCATAGGCGGCTTTGATGCTTTCACTTTTATTTAAAACAGTGTCCCAAGACAGCCCCGCTTGATTAATTTCCATTAAAAGGCGTCCAAAGAGGGCGTTGTCATCAGTTTCGGCGAAGCCGTAAAAGTTATCGTGATAGTCTTTGTGCCGTGGGTTGAATTTCCCTGCAGCAATGGCAGCGCAATAAGAGTCAAATTGTGCCATTTAATTTTGGAACTCTTGTAAAAGATCGGGGAAGTTAGTGGCAGAAAAATTCGCAAAACCCTCGAGGATGACTCCGTTTTCATCTAAGATAATCCCCTTGTTTAAAAGGGTAATTACCCATTCGTTGCTCACTTGTTCAAAGTTGACCAAAGCCAACTGATCCACAGGATCTATCTTCATGATCTCTTGATAATTGCGAACCAAATTATTGTAAGGTTGTATACAAATCCCAATAAAACGATAGTTAGGGAATTGTTTTTTGTAGCGCATGACCCGCTCGTGGGTGCGTTTAAAATGATTCATTTGGGTCTGTGACCAAAAGTAAAGTACGGTGGGTTGTCCAGCAAACGCATCATCACTGTTTGTGATTTCTCCCTTGTGATTCTCTAATTGTGCGACGGGTAGTCTTTGACCGGGTTCCATTTGGATTAATGCGCGGTGTAGCCCTAGTATTTCCGTCAAATAAAGGGGAGAACTATTTAAGCGCATATAGTATTTTAAGAAGTTTTCGTGATACGCGTGATTACGAAAGTTGAGCAACTCTTCATAGGCCACAGTTCTAGCTAAAATATTGCGCAAAGTGCTATGATTAATTCGTTGATCGATTAACTCTAAGCGTTTGATATTGAACTTTGTATTGCCTTTTTCTTGCAGAAAATTCTTTCCTTCTTCTAGGGCCTCTTGACTCAAATAACTCATCAAATAAGTGATATAGGGTTCAAAGAAGATTAGGTCTTTTTCTCCGTATTCAAGAAACTCTCTAAAGGCAAAATAGTTACTGTCATTTTTTACAGCAGTTTTTCCGCGAATAAGCGCATAGCGTTCTAAGCGGTTTGCATAGGGATAAACATAGGCAGCCTGGGTTACCTTTTGCGCGAGCGGCGATAATTTATTTTGGGTAACAAAAGTATCCCATTTACTTCTTTTTTCTAGTAAAAGCGAATCGATGATATGAGCAAATTCCTGACTATCCGATGCATATTTTGACGAAAGAAAACCGATTTCATCTTCTAGATCCAAAAAAATATCCATCAAAAAGTTGTTTTTGGCAGAGCCTAAACCACTAAAGACCAGGGAGGCATTAAAATCTGACATATTCGCACGGGACCAAATGGAGTCCCCAGCTTCAATTAGAACCATTTGATTCTCTGGTAAATGTTCCATTTTAAAGAGCCCAAAATTGATAGAGTCGTACTGTTTTGCAAAGCGATTATTCTCGTCTAAGGCAAGAGAATCAATACGTTGGTCGTATTTATAGAGGGTAATGTATTCTGAAGAAGGGTTAATAATTTGTCCGCCAAAGAAGGCCGAAGTAGAGGGTTCGTCACTTTGGTTACAACTAAGTAACAGGCATAATCCCAGGAATAGAAAACGTTTTGCCATGGTCGCGACTTTGGTACACTCGCTAAGTTAAAAAAAAGTGTGGAAAGCGGTTTTGATTTATGTATTTTTGCGGAAATAAAAAATAAGCTATGCTATCTGTTTCTAATCTTTCTGTACAATTTGGTAAACGCGTTTTATTTGATGAAGTTAACGTGACCTTTACCACGGGGAACTGTTATGGGATTATTGGCGCGAATGGTGCCGGTAAATCTACCTTTCTCAAGATTCTTGCAGGAAAACAAGATGCCAACTCTGGAAGTGTACATTTAGAACCAGGAAAACGCATGTCAGTCTTAGAACAGAACCACAACGCTTTTGACGAGCATTTGGTTTTAGACACGGTATTACGCGGGAATAAGCCTTTATATGAGGTCAAGACCGAAATGGATACCATTTATGCCAAAGAAGACTTTAGCGATGCCGATGGCGAAAGAGTAGGAGAGCTGCAAATCGTTTTTGAAGAGATGAATGGCTGGAATGCAGATAGTGATGCGGCAGCTATGCTATCCAACTTGGGGATTAGCGAAGACTTACACTATATGCCCATGGCAGATTTGGACGGAGTCCAAAAAGTACGCGTCTTATTAGCCCAGGCCCTTTTTGGGAATCCAGATGTGTTGATCATGGATGAGCCTACGAACGACTTGGATTATGAAACCATCCTTTGGTTAGAGCAATTCTTAGCCAATTATGACAATACCGTGATCGTGGTCTCTCACGACCGCCACTTCCTCGATGCGGTATGTACGCATATCTCTGATATTGACTTTGGGAAAATCAGTCATTTCTCTGGGAACTATACTTTCTGGTATGAATCCAGTCAGCTAGCGGCACGTCAACGCGCCCAGCAAAACAAAAAAGCTGAAGAGAAGAAGAAAGAATTACAAGAGTTTATCGCCCGTTTCTCTGCGAATGTAGCCAAATCAAAACAAGCCACTTCCCGTAAAAAGATGATCGACAAATTGAACATCGAAGAGATTCGCCCGTCAAGTCGTCGATACCCTGCGATTATCTTTGAACAAGACCGCGAGGCGGGTGATCAAATCTTAAATATTGAAGGTCTTAAAGCGACCCTAGAAAGCGAAGTCCTTTTTCAAGACGTCAATATCAATTTAGCCAAAGGCGATAAAGCTGTGATCTATTCAAAAGATTCCCGCGCCGTTACCGCCTTTTATCAAATCATTGCGGGGGAAGATCAAGCTGCCGCTGGAGCATTCCAGTGGGGGGTCACTACGACCCAAGCTTATTTACCGCTAGACAACGCGCATTTCTTTAACAATGACATGAGTCTAGTGGACTGGTTACGTCAATATGCCCAAACCGAAGAAGAGCGCGAAGAAGTCTATATCCGCGGCTTCTTAGGGAAAATGATCTTTAGCGGGGAAGAAGCCCTCAAGCAATCCAATGTCCTCTCTGGAGGAGAGAAAGTGCGTTGTATGCTCTCTAAAATGATGATGAGCCGTTCGAACGTCTTGATGTTAGATGAACCCACCAACCACTTGGACTTAGAGTCCATTACCGCCTTTAACAATGCGCTAAAGAACTTTAAAGGAAATGTATTACTCACCACCCATGACCACGCTTTTGCACAAACGGTGGGGAACCGTATTATTGAGCTTACGCCAAAGGGAGTTATCGACCGTTACCTGACCTTTGACGAGTATATGACCGATCCTAAAATCAAGGAACTGCGCGCAAAGATGTACGCATAATTTCAAAGGAGTCTTCGCTTTTTATAGGTATTAAGTTTCGGCTAGGCTTTCAAAAATAAATCCTATTTTTAAAGAAAAACGACCATGACCTTAGCCGAATGGAAGGCCGGTGGAGACTATCACCACTATAATGAACATCAAATTTTTGTACGAGAAGGCGGCAGCGGAGCCCCCCTCTTATTGATTCACGGTTTTCCCACCGCATCATGGGACTGGCAACAGCTATGGCCGGCATTGACAAAACGCTATCATGTGATTACCCTCGACATGCTGGGTTTTGGATTTTCTGATAAACCCCGCAACTACCCCTACAGTATCCTTGATCAAGCAGATCTCATTGAGCAGTTGCTCGAAAGCAAAAATATTTCCCAAGTAAAAATAATCTCTCACGACTATGGCGATACCGTAGCCCAAGAGTTACTCACCCGCTACAACACCCGACATGAAAGGGGAGAGGCGGGACTGCAAATCTCTCATTTATGCCTGTTAAACGGGGGCTTGTTTCCAGAAACACACCGCCCGCTATTGGTACAAAAGATTTTGATGAGCCCTTTAGGCTCCATCGTCTCCCGCTTATTTAACCGAAAGAAATTAGGCAAAAACTTTAAGCGCATCTTTGGCCCTAAAACCCAACCCACCGAAGCAGAACTAGACGATTTCTGGACCCTCTTAGAAGGTAATGGCGGACACTATATTTTTCATCTGCTCATCCGCTATATGGCAGAACGGGTGCAGCATAGAACTGCTTGGGTAGGCGCATTGCAAAACACCACCGTTCCCTTATGCTTGATCAACGGCACCGCAGATCCCATCTCTGGTCAGCATATGGCCGACCGCTATAAAGTTTTAATCCCCAAGCCTAAAGTGGTCGAACTCCACGGAATTGGACATTTCCCCTTGATTGAAGCACCAGAGGCAGTGTTAAAGCATTTTTTAGCGTTTGTGGGGGAGGAGTAGCTGGCTAGCATCTGTGACGTATGACCCATCTTCGTGATCATTAGGATAGGCTTTGCTTTTGTGTTTTATAAGTAGATTTTATAGAGATTAAAGGATGTTATTTTTTAAAATAGACAGATTTCAATAGTAAATTATATGAGTAGTGGTAGGTCACGTAGTACTTTCTTGTCAAACCGCTACACAGTTTGAGCGGTCAATAAACTTTGATATTTACCACTTCATCTGCCATTACTTATACAAAGTGTAGTGTATTCTTCCTTTTTATTTCATAAATTCTTTCAACTTGGGTGCCACTTGTTTACTTACTTGATTGTGTCCATAACAAGACCAGTGTCCATCATGGTTGCTTAGAGCCCAAGACTTATCAAGATCTGAATTTAATAGTATGGTTTTTATGCCATAATCATTAATTAATTCAATAATTCTATTGTCCGTATTTGGATGA
Organism: Candidatus Arcticimaribacter sp.; assembly: GCA_965658115.1. Taxonomy (GTDB): domain Bacteria; phylum Bacteroidota; class Bacteroidia; order Flavobacteriales; family Flavobacteriaceae; genus Arcticimaribacter. The sequence continues at coordinate 40,866 of CBFHRA010000002.1, forward strand.
AAAACATAAATATTTTTTTTTAAATCATAATTTTCCGAACAATATCTTAATAACTCATTTAAAGTTGAACGATCAAATTCTTTGCTTACTAATACGCTTTTAGAAACCTCCCCTTTGTTTTGTTTTTCTACAAAAACGGGAAATCTCAAGTATAAATAATATAATAGCTTAACATTATATAATATTTTTTTTAAACCAGGAGATTTTAAATGAGTATGAAGTAATTTATTATTCTTAACAGAAAACTGCAACCTATCTGAGTATCTATTAATTTCAGAAATAGATTCATAAAAATCACGTTCACTTAAATAGAGTAGTTGGTGTATAGGTTTTATTTCAATTTCTAAAATTTTACTTATTTCCATCGCTTCAATGAATGTAATACCAGATCTTCCTGCCTCAAAAAAACCATAGTTAGGAAAATATTGTTTAAGAATATTTCCCTGATTACATTCTAAGGGATTCATGATGTTTTCGATATACGAATCCCCAATTATGGAAATAGTACTATCTTTTATGTTCTCATTTGTACCTAACCATCCAAATTCATTTACATTCCATGTGGTTTTTGCTTTTGTGTAAAAACCAGATTGACCGGGTTTATATCTTTGAATACCGTATTCATCTATAAATCTTTCTGGAGTATCTGGTACTAATCGAAAAGTCCTTATGACTATTTCACTAATACTGCATAAGAAAACTAAAAAAGCTACGATTTTTACTAAAAATTTTCTCATTAAATATCTAAAATTGAAAATAAATAAATGCTTGCTCTCGTCCACCAAGCTCAAATATTATAATAATAATTGCAACATACATCGCCCACCTAAATGGTCGTTTCCATTTTAACCCTATATTTGCAATCGCATATTGTCCTTCTCTTCCTATCCACTCAATCAAGACAAAAACTCCAATAAGGATTATGGTTATTGAAGTATCGTCAATACCAGAAAATTTTGGTATTGAAAAAAAAGATGGTGATAAAATTTTAGAAACGTAGCTAATTGCGTGTCCGATATTTTCTGCCCTAAAGAATATCCAAGCAAATACAGTCAAACTAAAGGTTAACAACATAAATGATATTTCCTTTAGACTTGGAAATAATTTACCTTGAGCTACTATTTCTAAATTATTTCTGTTGTTATTCGTCAATAAAATAGGTAAGAAATAAACAGCATTCAATGCTCCCCAAATAATAAATGTCCAATTTGCTCCGTGCCAAAAACCGCTTACTATAAATATGATAAAAGTATTTCTGACTTTTATCCAAGTGCCACCACGACTCCCACCTAAAGGAATATACAGATAATCTCGAAACCAAGTTGACAATGAAATATGCCAGCGTCTCCAAAACTCCGCAATGTCTCTTGAAAAGTACGGAAAGTTGAAATTTCTCATTAAGTCAAAACCGAAAAGACGAGAAGTCCCAATTGCAATGTCTGAATAGCCAGAAAAATCTCCATAAATTTGAAATGTGAAAAATAAAGCACCAAGAACTAATGTGCTTCCGTTTAAATCTGCTGAATTGTTGAATATTTGGTTCGCAAACTCCGCACAATTGTCGGCAATAACGATTTTTTTAAATAAGCCCCATAGCATTTGTCGCATTCCATCGACGGCTTTTGAATAATCAAAAGTCCGCTTTTTATAAAACTGCGGCAGTAAATGGGTTGCTCGTTCAATAGGTCCAGCAACTAATTGAGGAAAGAAACTAACAAATGCTGAAAAGGCAATAAAATCTTTGGTTGGTTCTAGTTTTCTTTTGTAAACATCAATTGTATAGCTCAATGTTTGAAAAGAATAAAAGCTTATTCCTACTGGCAGAATAATATTGAGTGAATTTCCTTTTATCTCAGTCCCAAAAAATAAAAAAGCTGTAATGAAATTGTCTAAGAAAAAATTATAATATTTGAAGAACCCTAGAAAACCAATATTGACTAAAATACTTGACCAAAGTAGAATTTTTCTTTTGGCCTTATTTTCTTCTGTTTTTAGTTTTCGACCAACAGTATAGTCAACAATAGTACTGAATAAAATCAGCGACAAAAATCTCCAGTCCCACCAACCATAAAATAAATAACTTGCTGCAACTATTAGAAAGTTTTGCAATTTTAAGTTTTCGTTTGTTACAAACCAATAAAGTATAAATACTATTGGAAGGAAAATTGCAAAGTCAATTGAGTTAAAAAACATAGATTCTGTCTGTTCTATAAGCAGGGCTTCAGATTAAATTTCCAAAGCTGTGGGAACAGCTTTGTTGTGAAGTAACTTTGGTCAGCCAAAGGCTGAATTTAATCCAACGTATGAATAAATGCAGCCTTCTTGAGTTTGTCAAAAAGAATACGTTTATCCACCTTATATTTATTTTTTTTATCTAATGAATGTTTGTGTGTATAACGATATTAAAAATCATAGGATCGTAGCTGGTTTCTAGCCAAAACAAAAAGCCTCAATACGCAATTGAAGTACTTAAAGCCATTTATTATTCCCCCAAAAAGTCTTGTCTAGAAAATCCAGTCGGTTAGGTTAATCGGTAGTAGAACAGTTTGGGGCTGTCGTAGTAAATGTAATAAAAAAAGTTAAATCGCTATTCGAGCAAAGCGACCACTCGTGCTGGTCCCGCAGATGCTCCTTTAATTTTTAAAGGAAAGGCGGCAACTTTAAAGCCGCTATAGGGCAGGGCATCGAGATTGGTGAGTTGCTCCATATGGCAGTATTCTTTTTCGACGCCTACTAAGTGTCCCTCCCAAAATAGTTCTGGATTATTTAAACGTTTGGCCTCTTTGATCAAATAGGGCAGGGGGAGATCCCAGCCCCACTGGTCAATCCCCATCACTTTAATCCCTTGATCGATGAGCCATTCGGTAGCGGCGGCACTCATCCCAGTTCCTTTTTTAAAAAAATCTTTGCTCCCCATATATTGGTCTCGGCCGGTTTTAATTAGTACGATCATATCAGGAACAAGGCGGAGGTTATTTTGGCTTAAAAAGCCTTTTAAATCCTCTACTGTAATGGGGTCAAAGTCGGCTTTGTGTTTCATATCGATCACCATGCCATCGCCATAGCACCATTCCAGTGGGACTTGATCGATGGTTTTGGCAGGTTTCCCCATAGAAGTTGGAGCATAGTGCCAGGGTGCATCGAGGTGAGTGGTAGAATGTACTCCCATCTTGCGAATCTCATCATCGGCCCAACCCATAAAAGCCTTTGGAAATAATCGAAAAGGTAAACCAAACAAACGAATGATCCAACGAGAAGCTCGGTGGGCTTTGTATTTGATCTTTACCTTCATAAAGAATGGATCCCCGGCATTGTACTGTATGGTCTTAGATAAATCAATGATTTTCATGCGTTCTCGTTTTTGAGCTTCTTAAAGATAGGGAGAATGCAACTAGGAATGAAAACCTCCTTTATGGAAACAAAAAAAGGGAGCGAACTCCCTTTTCTATGTTAGTATTGTATAATATTTAGGTAAAGATAAAATAAGTACTTACAACGATTATAATCACAATAGCGCCCATCGTTTTCACATGTTTCCATGGGGTGATATCGACCTGTTCTGTATAGGCTTGTTCATAAGCGACTTCCCGTGGCATAAGCTTTCCAATTAACAACATTATCCCCACATTAAAGAGGAATAAAATTGCCATCACGTGTAAGAAATGCGGATAAGTCCCGCCGTTTTCAATCACATAATCCTTTAAGAAAAACTGGCTAATCGAATACAAAATCACCCCAGATCCCATGGCGACTTTTGCCGCTAGGGCAGGTACGTATTTCGTTAAATAGCCTACCAGGATAATCGTTAAAATAGGAATACTATAACAGCCGTTAATTTCTTGCAGATACCCAAAGAGCCCTTCAGGGGCGTTAGCGATTGTCGGCGCGATAAACATGGACAAGAGCGCTAGAACAATCCCAAAGGTTTTCCCCGCTTTCACCACTTGGCGCTCATCGGCGTCTTTCTTGATGTATTGTTTGTAGATGTCTAGCCCAAAAAGGGTTACAGAACTGTTTAAAGCCGAGTTAAACGAGCTTAAAATCGCCCCAAAGAGTACTGCGGCAAAAAAGCCTAACAAGACAGGAGGCAAGACCTTGTTGACCAATAATCCATAGGACTGATCCGCTTGACTGGCGTCTAGCGTACCACCAAAAATATAAAAGGCAATGATCCCGGGAAGCACAACGATCAGTGGCCCTAGAATTTTAACAAAGGCGGCTAAGATCAAACCTTTTTGTCCTTCGACCAAGTTTTTAGCGGCCAGCGCCCGTTGAATAATGGCTTGGTTCGTTCCCCAATAAAAGAGTTGTACCAGCATCATCCCTGTAAAGAGGGTACTAAAAGGTATGGCAGAATCATTGTTTCCCATGGCTTTAAACTTAGCGGGGTCGTGGTTGTAAATGGTTTCTATTCCTGCCCAGAGACTTCCGTCTCCCACATAGGTCAACCCAAAGACGGGAATCATCAAGCCTCCAATCAATAGCCCAATTGCGTTCACGGTATCAGAAACAGCCACGGCTTTTAAACCGCCAAAGATGGCATAAACAGATCCGATCAAGCCAATCGACCATACCGTAACAATCAAGGTACTGCTTTGGTCCATCCCAAAGACCGTTGTTAGATCAAACATGCCAATTAATGCTACAGCACCAGAATAGAGAACAATGGGCAATAAAACCACCACATATCCACTCAAGAAAAGCCCAGAGGTAATCGATTTAGTCGCGGTGTCATAACGGCGCTCTAAAAACTGTGGGACAGTAGTTAAGCCTCCCTTGAGGTAGCGCGGTAATAAGATGGTCGCAGTCACCACCATGGCGATGGCGGCAAGGGTTTCCCATGCCATGACCAGTATTCCCTCGTTAAAGGCAGAGCCATTGAGTCCTACCAATTGTTCTGTCGATAGATTGGTTAGTAGTAAAGAGGCGGCGATTACGGGAGCCGTAAGGCTTCTCCCACCTAAAAAATAACCGTCTTCTGTGTTTTCGTCTGTTTTTCTTGTGGCGAGATAAGCCACAACCCCAACCAATAGGGTGAAGGCAATAAAAATAATGAATTGCATAATTTCGTTTAGTTCAATTTCTTCCTCTAAATGTAAGAATTCAAATTTAAAGCGAAAAGTTCACTAAAAATTAATCTTATAAAAACTGCAAATAAGGTATGGCTGGCGTTCCGCCAAAGGGACAAATTAAAGAAAAATAAAAAACTGATTATGCAGAGAGTTGCTTTAAAACGGCCTTGGCTTTCTCGTATTCATCTTCATGCACAAAAACGCGTTGCATTAAAGGAGCAGTTTGGCCAAAGCCTGCTAAACGAGCAGATTCTGCTTCGTCTTTGACCACAGGGTTAATGTTTTCTTCAGCAAGCGCGTTACGTAAGGCAAGCACATCAATTGAAGATCCAGAAAAAAGGTGTAGGTAAGAAGGCGAGGACATAGTTAAGATTTGTTGTATTTACTGTTCCAGATGGCGGGGTTAAAATTCTTTCCTAAGGCAAAACCATAGAATAGAACGATGGAGGCAATTGCCTTAAACATAAAGAAATAAACCATCCAATAGGTTGACCATGAAGTAGTTTTGCTAAAAATCGCCATAGGGGTGAGGGAGGTAGCAATCCAACTTAAACCGAGAATAAGCACTATCAGGTTCCAAATGTTTTTGAAAGGCCACATAAGCGCTTTACGAAAAGGGTGCAAATCGTCTCCCCACTGATGAATCAAGTAGAAATAATCATTCCCAATAGGAACGAATAACAAGGGATCATCTGTGTTTTTAAGACGGAATAATTTTGATGGAGCCATGATTTTAAAACCAGCAAGCTTAGTGTTGTGCTGTACTTCCAATGCAGCAATTTTGTCAAAAGCTTCCTGGGGTAAATCATTCTTAAAATACTTTAAATCTAAAAAGCGCAAACGATAGTCAATGCAAGTCGATTTAATCGTATCAAGGTGATAGATGTTTTTGGTTTCAAACGCCTCTAAATCAAAAGAATTAATAGTGTTGGGACGAGCAATAAAAGCATTTACTGCGTCTATCATCGCAGTGTCAGTTGTCTTGGCCAACTGTAATTTCTCGGCTATGTTGGTTGGGGTAAATAACTTCATCTTCATATTCTTTCGCATAATCATAGTAAAATTAAGGAAAATCTCCCAAATTTCATCCTTTTAAGCTTATTATTAAATGCTTAACATTATCTCAATGTTGCACCAAATTCTTTTTCAAAGCTACTTTTGAGTTTTTGCATCACCTTATCAATGTATTTGTCTGTGAGGGTTTTATGAGGATCTGTGAACATAAAACTCACTCCATAGGATTTCTTTCCAGCGGGGAGATTCTTCCCTTCATAAACATCAAACAAATTGATCGAGGTCAATATTTTACGCTCCACTTTTTGAGCAGTAGCTTTAATGGCGTCAAAGCTTACATTTTCATCGACTAATAAGGCAAAGTCTCTTCTTGACGACGGGAATTTTGGAATTGCTTCTACGATAAGGTCTTTTTTAAAGGCTAATTGATATAGGTTGTCAAAATCAAACTCGGCATAAACCACTTCTTGATCAATAGAGAATTCTTTTAAGAGGCTAGGAGAAACGCTACCCATTTGAACGACGGCTTTCTTTCGTGAAGAAATACACAGTCCATATTGAAATATATCTCTATCACTGACTTCTTCTGTCAATGCATCTAAGCCTAAGCTGTCTAAAATAGCATAAACACTTCCTTTTAAGCGATAAATGTCATTCGCAGCGGTATCGGTATTCCAAGCTTCTTTATGCGCTTTTCCACACATGGCGAGGGCGATTTTCTTGTCTTCTTGATACCCTTCTTCTAGTTGGCGATACACCTTCCCAAATTCATAGATCTTTAAATCTCTACGCTGTCTATTCTGATTGTACGCAATCACTTCTAAAGAAGAGAAGAGGAGGGAGGAACGCATTTGAGAAAGCTCTTGCCCTAGGGGATTTAAGAGATTTACTTTTGCGATTTCATCTAATTGCTTTGAAAAAGCAGCGTATTTAGGCGAAGTAATGGAATTGTTCATCACTTCTTGAAAACCAAAGCCCACTAACTTTTTGGCAACATTTTGCTCTAAAACATAAGGGGTTTTAAGATTGAAATCAGGGTAGAAAGTCTTCATACTATTGACACTCTCAATATTGTTGTACCCATAGATACGCAAGATCTCTTCGATTACATCTGCCGTTCTTGTAACATCAACACGATAGCGCGGGATGTTCATTGAAAAGCCTTCTTCGGTAACATTGATGACTTCAATTTCGAGTGCATTCAAGATATTGATCAACTCATCCTTTGGGATTTCTTGCCCTAAAACCTTGGTGATTTTTTCATATTGAATAAAGAGCGAAACCTTTTCTTCTAGCGGTTGTTTAACCGTAACGATGTCACTGGTGATTTCACCTCCAGCTAGTTCTTGTATTAATAAGGCAGCACGCTTGAGAGCAAATTCACCAATTTCTGGATCGATTCCTCTTTCATAACGGAAAGAAGCATCGGTATTTAGACCATGTCTTTTTGCGGTTTTACGCACGCTTACCGCGTCAAAATAAGCACATTCTAAAAAGATGCGTTTTGTGTCTTTGGTCACACCCGAATCTAAGCCACCAAAAACGCCAGCGATACACATGGGTTTCTCTTCATCGCAAATCATCAAATCTTCTTCGTGTAATTTGCGTTCTACTCCGTCAAGAGTCGTAAAGGGCGTATCTTTTGCTAAGGTCTTGACCAAAACTTTCCCTTTGATTTTATCTGCGTCAAAGGCGTGTAAAGGTTGCCCTAATTCATGCAAGATATAATTCGTCACATCAACTATATTGTTAATGGGACTTAAACCAATGGCTTTAAGGCGATTTTGCAACCAGCTAGGCGATTCTTTTACCGTCAATCCCGAAAGGGTGAGACCGCTATAATTAGGCGCCATTTTAGGTGCCTCTACAATAACATCAATAGGGAGAGAGGTGTTATCTACTTTAAAAGCATTGGTGTTGGGGAAATTCCAGCTGTAGGGAATATTTCTTTGAATACAGCCCGCTTTTAAATCCCTAGCAACGCCCATATGACTCATCGCGTCTGAACGGTTTGGGGTAAGACCTATTTCTATGGTTTGATCTTTTTCAATGGGGAAGATACTGGCGCAAGGAGTACCTGGTACAAGTTTTTCATCTAGGACCATGATCCCGTCGTGACTTTGTCCAAGACCTAATTCATCTTCGGCACAAATCATTCCATGACTAGCTTCTCCTCTTATTTTTCCTTTTTTGATGGTCCAGGCTTCTCCCTCTGGCGTATATAGTTCTGTTCCTATGGTCGCTACAGGGACTTTTTGTCCGGCTGTAACATTTGGTGCGCCACAAACAATTTGTACGGGTTCTTCTTCGCCTATATTGACTGTGGTTACCTTTAAACGGTCTGCGTTAGGGTGTTGTTCGCAGGTCAATACTTCTCCTACAACGACACCGGCTAAACTTCCTGGGATGGATTCAAACAAGCTATTGCCTTCTACTTCAAGACCTAGATCGGTCAATAAGTCTAGTTGTTCTTCTAGCGGGAGTTCTGCTTGAAGGAATTGTTGCATCCAGTTGTAGGAAATCTTCATAAATAAAAATTTAGCTACAAATATAAGTAACCAAAAGGCAAAATGATAGCCCTAGCTAATGTAATTCCAGATGTTTTTATGCGCGCTGATCTTGGCATAAGTTTGTCGCACTCTTTGGTGTTTATTTGCAATGAGTTCTGGGTCGCTTTCCACCATTTCCCTGGCATAAAAGCGGGCGGTTTTTAGGATCTCTTGATCCTTCAATAAGTCGGCTATTTTGAGTTGTAACACTCCACTTTGCTGCGTCCCCATCAAGTTTCCGGGACCACGAAGGCGTAAGTCAACTTCTGCGATTTCAAAGCCATCATTGGTTTGCACCATAGTTTGCAAGCGGGTTTGGGCTTCTTGTGAACGCTTTTTACCCGACATTAAAATGCAGTAACTTTGATCTGCACCACGACCCACTCGGCCGCGTAATTGATGTAATTGTGATAGCCCAAAGCGCTCTGCACTTTCGATAATCATCACCGAGGCATTGGGGACATTGACCCCCACTTCAATCACTGTCGTCGCGACCATGATTTGGGTTTTCCCTTCTACAAAACGCTGCATTTCGTAGTCTTTATCTGCCGCTTTCATTTGCCCGTGGACAATGCTAATGCGATAGTCAGGTAGAGGGAAGGAACGGGCTAAACTTTCATAGCCATCCATCAAGTCTTTGTAATCCATTTTTTCAGACTCTTGAATTAAAGGATAAACCACATAAATTTGACGCCCTTTTGCGATTTCATCTTGAATAAATCGAAAGACATTGAGGCGGTTGGCATCTGTTCTTAAAACGGTTTTAATCTCTTTTCTCCCTGGAGGGAGTTCGTCAATCACAGAAATGTCTAAATCCCCATAAACACTCATGGCAAGGGTTCTAGGAATAGGGGTGGCGGTCATGACTAAAACATGTGGGGGGAGGTCATTCTTGCGCCATAGTTTTGCTCTTTGGGCTACGCCAAAGCGATGCTGTTCATCAATAATAGCTAAGCCTAAGTTCTTAAATTGCACCTTATCTTCAATGAGGGCATGGGTTCCGATTAAGAAGTCGATGCTCCCTTCGGCTAATGCCTCATAAATATTTTTGCGTTCTGCCCCTTTAATTGAGCCAGTGAGCAGGGCTACTTTTAAAGACATTTTCCCCAGGGCTTCTTTGATCGATTGATAGTGCTGGATGGCGAGAATTTCGGTTGGGGCCATTAAACAACTTTGAAAGGCGTTGTCTTTTGCGATTAGCATACTCAACAAAGCGACGATGGTTTTTCCAGAGCCTACATCACCTTGTAGCAGGCGATTCATTTGCTTTCCAGTTCCCATATCTTGACGTATTTCTTTTACCACCCGTTGTTGCGCGCCGGTCAATTGAAAGGGGAGATGCGTTTTAAAATAGGTGTTAAAAGCTTCGCCAACTTGAGAGAAAATATAACCCTTGATTTTTTGCTTTTGCAAGCGATTCTTTTGAATCAATTGCAGTTGGATATAGAATAATTCCTCAAACTTTAGTCTGCGTTGAGCTTGGGTTAATGCTTCAGTGCTGCTGGGAAAATGGGCATTGATGATGGCTTCTTTTCGGGAGATTAGCTTGAGTTCTGACAGCATAAAATCGGGGAGATTTTCGTTGAATTGGTTTCCAATTAATCCAAAGAGATTGATCATCATTTGCTTCATGATGCGCTGGGTAACCCCTTTATTAATTAACTTTTCTGTCGAAGGATAGACCGGATGGAGGGCACCTATATTACTGGCTTCATATTCTGTTTCCAAGGTTAATTCTGGGTGAGGCATATTCGCCTTACTACCGTACCACGAAAGTCGCCCAAAGGCCACATAAGGCGTATTGAGTTTTAACTGCTCTTGTATCCATTTGTGCCCGCGAAACCAAACTAACTCCATCTGTGAGCTCCCATCTGAAAATACTGCGACCAAACGTTTCCCTCGCTTTTGTGGCACTGTTTTAATTTGAATGATTTCTCCTTTTATTTGAACTTCCGCATTGTTTTGGGGAAGCTGATTAATGGCATAAAAACGCGACCGATCAATATAGCGATTAGGGAAAAAGTGCAACAAATCTTGATAGGTGCGAATCCCCAATTCTTCCCTCAATAAAGCAGCGCGATTAGGGCCAATGCCTTTTAAATATTCGATAGAAGTTTGTAATGGATCCATAAAAGGGACAAAAATTCTCTTTTGCGCTAAATTCGACTTTTTATTTCTATAAAATTCGAGTAACTTTCCTTTAAATCCAAGTTGAACGAATGAAAAAAGCCCTAGTGATTTCTGGAGGGGGAAGTAAAGGCGCCTTTGCTGGCGGTTTAGCCCAGTATTTGATTGAAGAAGCCAGACAAAACTATGATCTCTTTATGGGAACCTCTACCGGAAGTCTTTTGGTATCCCACCTGGCGGCAAACGAAATTGATGCCATCAAGTATGCCTTTACCCATGTGACCCAAGAGCGCATTTTCTCCAATAGTCCGTTTATCATGAAGCGCAAGGGGAAAATCGCCAAAATCAAAATCAATCACTTTAATGTGGTCAAGAACTTTTTTCGTGGGAGAAAGACCTTTGGAGAAAGCAAAAACCTTAGGAAACTGCTTGCGAATAGTATTCCCCCTAAACTCTTTGATCAGATTAAATCCAGCAACAAAGAAGTGGTGGTCTGTGTGTCAAATTTCACTTTGAACGAAATTGAATACAAAGCTTTGTCTGATTGTACTTATGAAGACTTTTTAGACTGGATTTGGATCTCGTGTAACTACCTGCCATTTATGAGTTTAGTGATCAAAAACCGCCACGAATATGCTGATGGTGGCTTTGGGTGTATCATTGCAATCGAAGAAGCGATCAAGCGTGGTGCGACAGAAATTGATGCGATTATGCTCAATACAGAAGTGCAGCAACTCAATCGAATGCGCTCTAGAAATGCCTTTGATCTTGTGCTTTCAACCCTTGATTTTATGGGGGATCAAATTGTGAGTGACAATATTAAAGTAGGCCATTTAATGGCCAAAGAGAAAGGCGTAAAGCTTAGGGTGTTTTACACCCCAAAAGTACTTACCACCAATTCCCTGGTCTTTAATCAAGACGAAATGGAGAAGTGGTGGCAAGAAGGCTGGGAACACGCCCAACAAAGTTTATTGCAAAAAGTCTAGGCTTAATTGTACCATGGCTTTTACGCCATGAATAAGCCCGCTGTCATCTACTACAAATTCTGGAGTGTGATGAGAAGGAGCGTTTTCTGGTTTGTTCCCCGCTTTAAGTCCGCCTAAGAAGAAGTAAAAACCAGGAACTTTTTCTTGGAATGCAGAAAAGTCTTCTGCTCCTGTAACGGCTTGCATTAGTTGAACATTTTCTTTCCCTAAAGCTTTTTCAAGACTTTTCACCGCGACTTGCGTCAAGGCTGGATCGTTATACGTTAACGCTGCAGATTCTTTAATACTTACTTCTGCAGTTCCGCCATAAGCAGCTGCAATCTGCGGTACCATTTCATGCATTCGCTTGATGATGTTTTGTTTCATGCCTTCATCTAGGGTGCGAATGGTTCCGATCATTTGTGCGCTTTCTGGAATAATGTTAAAACGTATGCCTGAGTGTATAGACCCAACTGAGATCACCGCGCCTTCTTTGGTCAATTCTGAATTACGGCTGATAATGGTTTGAATCCCGTTGATGATTTGTGCACTGATTAAAATAGGATCAACACTCATCCACGGCGCAGAGCCATGGGCTTGTTTTCCTTTGACATCAATCACAAAGCGTTGTGCAGCGGCCATAATTCCTTTGGATTTATAGCGTACAACACCCACAGGAGTAGCAGAGTTGATATGCAATCCATAGATGGCATCAACCTTTGGGTTCTCTAATGCACCTTCTTCTACCATTAAACGCGCACCTCCTTTTTCACCCGGTGGTGGGCCTTCTTCAGCAGGTTGAAAGATAAACTTTACGCTTCCAGCAAAGTCATTGTTTTTGGAAAGGTATTCTGCTACACCCATCAATATTGCGACGTGTGTGTCGTGACCACAAGCGTGCATTACACCCGTCGATTGTCCACCAAATTCTCCAACAACATTCGATTTATACGGAAGATCATTGTCTTCTTTGACCGGTAAACCATCCATATCGGCTCTAAGGGCTAATACTTTCCCTGGGCGTTTTCCCTTTAAGAGACCAATGACACCGGTATGCGCTACTCCAGTTTGTACTTCTATGCCTAGGGAGCGTAAGTGATTGGCTACCTTTTCGGCTGTTTTAAATTCTCTGTTAGAAAGTTCTGGATTTTGATGGATTTCGTGTCGCCATTGAATCACTTTTTGGGTTAATTCTCCAGGGATGTCTTGTGCCATAGTACTAAAACTAAAGCACAACAGTAGGGGGATAAATAGTTGATTTCTCATATTAGGATTTTACTAAAGTTGTGAAGATACAATGTTTATAATTAAGCGGTAAAAATGCTTAAAAAATTTATTAATTCCCCTACTTTTAGACTGCTTATGAAAGATCAATTAACCGCCAATTTAAATGCATTAAACGATGCCCAGCGCGGGCCAACATTGCACAAAGATGGACCGCTAATCGTTATTGCTGGTGCGGGTTCTGGAAAGACCCGTGTATTAACTTATCGCATTGCTTACTTGATGTCACAAGGGGTAGATTCCTTTTCGATTTTAGCCCTTACTTTTACCAATAAGGCCGCCCGGGAAATGAAGGGCAGAATTGCCGAACTGGTCGGAGAAAGTGAAGCTAAAAACCTGTGGATGGGTACTTTTCACTCCATTTTTGCTCGTATTCTTCGGGCTGAAGCAGACAAATTAGGGTATCCTTCTAATTTTACCATTTATGACACCCAAGATAGTGACCGCTTATTGAGTTCAATTATCAAAGAAATGGGACTGAATAAGGATCAATACAAAACCAAGCAAATTAGAAGTCGGATCTCTTCATTTAAAAATAGTTTGATTACAGTTAGAGCCTACTATAATGATCCTGACCTGCAGGAAGCAGATGCAATGGCACATCGCCCTAAAATGGGTGAAATATATGCCGAATATGTCGACCGCTGTTTTAAGGCAGGAGCTATGGATTTTGACGATTTATTGTTAAGAACAAACGAACTGCTCAATCGTTTCCCAGATGTGTTGGCCAAATATCAAGACCGTTTTCGCTATATCCTTGTGGATGAGTACCAAGATACAAACCACTCACAATACTTAATTGTTCGTGCCCTTTCTGACAAATTCCAAAACATTTGTGTGGTAGGAGACGATGCACAGAGTATTTATGCCTTCCGCGGAGCGAATATTAATAATATCCTCAACTTTCAAAAGGATTATGAGAATGTCGCCATGTATCGTTTAGAGCAAAATTATCGCTCTACTCAAAATATTGTTAATGCCGCTAATTCGATCATTAACCACAACCAAACCAAATTAGACAAGAAGGTGTGGACGGCAAATGATGCTGGCGCAAAAATTAAAGTGCAACGCTGCCCTACAGATGCAGATGAAGGTAGACATGTGGCCGGAAGTATTTATGACTTCAACCTTAGAGAACAATTAAATTACAGCGAATTTGCCATATTATATCGTACCAATGCACAGTCTCGTGCTATGGAAGACGCCTTGCGTAAACGCAATATCCCGTATCGCATTTATGGGGGCTTATCTTTCTATCAGCGCAAAGAGATTAAAGATGTATTGGCCTATTTAAGGGTGCTAGTTAACCCAAAGGATGAAGAGAGTTTAAAAAGGGTAATTAATTATCCCGCTAGAGGAATAGGACAAACCACCGTAGACAAATTAGTCGTGGGGGCAAAGCAACACGGCTTGTCTATTTTTGAAGTAGCAGAGCGTGCCTTAGAATTAAAAATTGGGGTCAATGCAGGAACTGCACAAAAACTTTCTGATTTTGTTACCCTAATAAAAAGTCTACAGGTCTTTAACGAAAATGCCAATGCCTTTGAGGTCGCAGATGAAGTAACGAAGAGAACACGAATCGTTGTTGACCTTAAAAAAGACGGTACTCCAGAAGGCATTAGTAAGATTGAAAATATCGAAGAACTCTTAAACGGGATCAAAGATTTTACCGAAGGGCAAGAAGAACTTGCAGATGCCACCGGTGCCTTAACAGAGTTTCTCGAGGATGTTGCTTTGGCTACCGATTTTGACAACGAAAATGCCGATGATGACACTCCGCGAGTGGCATTAATGACCATTCACTTGGCAAAAGGATTAGAATTTCCATATGTCTATATTGTGGGGATGGAAGAAGATCTTTTCCCTTCAGCGATGAATTTAGATTCCCGCAGTGGATTAGAAGAAGAGCGCCGATTGTTTTATGTCGCATTGACCCGGGCAGAAAAACGCGCATTTTTGTCCTATACACAATCGCGTTATCGCTGGGGAAAATTGAATGATGCTGAACCCAGTCGCTTTATAGAGGAAATTGATGAGCAGTTTCTCGACTATCAAATTCCGACGTCTAATTATGAATACAAACCGCTTGTTAATACTTCTATTTTTGGGGATCACAAACCCACAAAAGTAGCGTCACAAGTTCCTAAATCATGGGATGGTAAACCAAATACAACTCCCAATCCTACACAGCTTAAAAAACTAAAAAAACTACAAGACACCAAGGTCGAAACAAGCCCAAAAGAAGAATTGATTGAATTGCCTTCTGGGACTAAAGTAGAGCATCAGCGTTTTGGAAAAGGAGTAGTGATACAAGTCGAAGGAAAAGGAAATGATAAAAAAGCTACCATTAAATTTTCTGGAGTAGGAGAGAAGAAGCTTTTACTGCGCTTTGCCAAACTCAAAATACTCTCATGAAAACACAGCTCTATACCCTTTTTTCCTCTTCGCCTAACGAAAGAGATTTAGCCCGAATTGCTGCAGCTTTAAAAAAGGGGGCTTTGATGATTTATCCTACTGATACGGTCTATGCCTTAGGTTGCTTGAGTGATAATCCCATCGCTTTAGAAAAGTTAGCGCGACTTAAAGATATCAAACTTGAAAAAGCCCCGCTGAGTTTTCTTTTTAAGGATATCAGTGAATTGTCAAACTATGTAAAACCTTTTGATGCAACAGTATTTAGGCTGTTAAAAAGCACACTTCCAGGTCCTTTTGCTTTTGTTATGGAGGCAATTAATAAATTGCCAAAGCCTTTTCAAAAGCGTAAAACCATAGGGGTTAGAATTTCTGATCATCCTGTTTTAAAGGCGCTTTTGGCACATTTAGATGCACCTTTACTAACTTCTTCTCTTCACGATAAAGATGCGATTAAGGTATACACTTCAAATCCAGATGAGATCTTATCTGCCTGGGATGGGAAAGTTGATCTCTTGATTGACGCAGGTGCATGTGGGAACATCCCTTCTAGTGTGGTTGATTTGACCACAACTCCGTTTACCATCATTAGGGAAGGAAAGGGCGAGATTGATTTTATCTAAAAAAAAACGCCTCCTAAAGGGAAGCGTTTAATAATAGATTAAGATTTTCTATTTAGTTCGATGCAGCTTGCTCCATTCCTTTGTTAATCAAATCATAGAATTGATCTAGTTTAGGTAATACAACGATGCGTGTTCTTCTGTTTTTTGCTCTTCCAGCAGAAGAATCATTATCTGCAACAGGGATATACTCGCCGCGACCTGCAGCAGTCATACGCTCTGGTGCAACCCCAAAATCTTTCTGAAGAATACGAACAATTGCAGTTGCTCTTCTAACAGAAAGATCCCAATTGTCTTGGGTACCTTCTACTTTAATTGGCACATTGTCTGTGTGACCTTCTACCATAAATTCAAGTTCTGGCTTGTCGTTGATCACTTTTGCCACTTTTCCTAGAACATCTTTAGCGGCTTTGTTTACAGCAAAGCTTCCGCTTCTAAATAATAATTTATCAGAGATAGAAACATAAACCACTCCTTTTTCTACATTGATTTCAATGTCTTCGTCAGCGATATTTCCTAACACACCTTTTAGGCTTGTAACTAGGGCAAGTGTAACAGAATCTTTTCTAGTTACAGCATCACGTAAGCTCTTGATTCTGGTATCTTTTTCTTTTAAGCTTTCTAATGACTTTTCAAGGTTTTCTGCACCTTTTTGAGAAAGGGTAGTTAAGTTACCTAAATTGTTAATAAGGTCTTGATTATTTGCCTTTAAAAAGCTAATTTGTTCTTCCAGTGCAGCAGCATTAGCTAAAGCAGTAGCTTTTTCTTCATCGCAGGTATTAAGCTTTACAGTCGCAGAATTTAATAAATCATTGGTGCTTTTTTGAAGGGCTTCTAATTCGCTGTATTTTTTTGAGGATACACAAGAAACTAGGAAAGTGCCACAAAGGGCAAATAGAAATGCAGTTTTTTTCATGATATGGTGTTGTTTAAACCATAAAATTAAAAGATTTTCAAAAGATAATCGCTACAAATCTGAAAAATTGTTTTTTCTTAAGACAAAATACTTCAACGGGAGGTTGTTATGGCGGTAATAAGACTTGTTTTTTTTGTTTTGCCCCCTTTTTGATAGGGTCTTTGAAAAACTACTATAAACAGAAAAATGTGCTTTAATGACCATTAAAAAAGATAAAACCTGACCGCTTATTAAATAGCGAACAGCAGCAAAACCATCTAAGATCAATCGCCCAAAAATAACCCTAAAAAGCTGTGGCTTTGGGACATTTTTTAAAAGCATCCACAAGGAATTTCTATGGTTGTAAAAGGTTTTTTGCGGAGAAGGTTTTAAGGAGGCTGCGCCCAAATGATATACTTTTGTAGTCGTGACGCACTTTGTTATGTGCCCCTTGTTAAATGCTCTCCAGCACAGATCAATCTCTTCTTGATGCATGAAAAAGTCTTCATCAAAGCCCTCTAGATCTTCCCAGACAGTGCGACGAATAAACATACACGCTCCAGTCGCCCAAAAGCAATCAGCTGTTTTGTATTGCCCTTTGTTTTCTTCAAGGGTATCAAAGATTCTTCCGCGACAATAAGGGAAGCCATAACGGTCGATAAATCCACCTGCTGCACCCGCATACTCAAAATAGTTCGGGTGTTTGTGTTGCAATATCAAAGGTTGTGCAATTGACAATTCTTGCGCTTTAAAGGCTTCTTGAAAAGGTGCAAGCCAGTTTTCACTAACTGCAACGTCGTTGTTTAGCAAACAATAAAGGTCCGCATCTATTGATTTAAGGCCTAGATTATACCCTTTGGCGAAGCCATAATTAGCTTCTAAAACAACTTGATTGATTTGTGGGTAATGCTGGCTTAAAAACGCACAAGAATCATCTGTAGAGGCATTGTCGATCACATAAAGATCTGCCTCTGGGGTGTTCTCGATTAAAGACGGAAGAAATTGTTCCATTAACGAACGCCCGTTCCAGTTTAAAATGACAACAGCTATTTTCATTGAAGTGGAGTATAAGGGGGAAGGTCTTGTAAAAAATGATAGGTTTGTGTTTGATAGTCCATTTGACAAAAAACATGGGTTTGTCCGTTTGTTACCATCAAATATTGACTGTCTACGCTAAGGTTATAGCGCGCGATTTGATCAAAAACATCTTGATTTATAGGAATGTTTGGCGCTTTACATTCTACAAGCAGAGTGACTTTTCCTTGTGGTGTAAAGACGATAATATCATAGCGCTTTTCGCGGTTGTATACTTTGATTTTCTTTTCAACATTGAGCAAACTAATGGGGTATTTTTTTTCTTGAAGTAAGAATTGAATGCAATGCTGTCTTACCCATTCTTCTGGGGTAAGCAAAATGTCTTTTTTGCGAACAACATCAAATATGTATCGCTTATTTTCTCTATTTTTGAGGGTAAAGGGATAATGATTAAAATTGAGTTGTTCCATACTGCAAATGTGACAAAATTTTCTCATTGAAAGAAACACAACAGATACTCTCTTCGATTGCACAAAAAAAGTTTGCTCCTATTTATTTATTAATGGGAACAGAACCCTTTTTTATAGATGAAATTTCAGCTGCATTAGAAAAAAGTGTAGTTGATGAAAGTGCAAAGGATTTTGATTTAAGTGTTTTCTATGGCAAAGAAACCTCTGTTGAACAAATAGTAGAGTCGGCTAAGCGTTTCCCTATGCTAGGGCAGCAACAATTGATCTTAGTCAAAGAAGCACAATACCTCGATAAAACCTTTGATCAATTAGCCACGTATTGTGCCGCACCCCAGCCGCAAACAGTCTTGGTATTGTGTTACAAGCACAAAAAGGTGGATAAGCGTAAAAAAGTGCTTAAAAACATCGCGGCAAACGGTGTTGTTCTTGAAACAAAACCCTTATACGATAATCAAATTGGTCCATGGATAGAGAAGAGGGGGCAAACGTACGGTTTTCAATTTCATCCGCAAGCACTGGCGATGTTAGTCGCTTTTTTAGGGAGCAACCTAGGGAAGGTAGACAAAGAGTTAGAGAAACTGACCCATAACCTTCCTAGTGGGACAAGCGTTACCCCAGAACATATTGAAGCTTTTATAGGCTATAGTAAGGATTTCAATAGTTTTGAATTGCAAAAAGCTTTAGGGATGCGAAAGCTTGAACTGTCTTTCCGCATTGTTAAATACATGGCAGGAAATCCATCGCAACATCCTTTGCCATTGACCATAGGCGTGCTGTTTAATTTCTTTCAAAAGTTGTTTATGTATCACGGTTTAAATTCGACCGCAGAAGCCCCCAAAGTACTAGGGGTTTCACCATTTTTTTTGAAGGATTATCAAGCAGCGGCTCAGAAATACAATATGAGACAAGCAGGACAAGTGTTGTCATTACTAAAAGTCTATGATCTTAAAAGTAAAGGACTAGGGGCACATAATATGCCCATGGAAGAGTTGATGAAAGAAATGATTTTGAAAATAGTTTCCGTCTAGGGGAAATTACTAGGATTTGATTCCTGCATAATACGGTACACTTTTTCGACGATATCATCTAAAGAAGGTTTAGAGAAATAGTCTCCGTCACTTCCATAAGCAGGACGGTGTGCTTGAGCACTAAGGGTCTGCGGCGCACTATCTAATAGAGGGAAAATGTTTTGTTCGTCTAGCAATTGCTGCAAAATAAAACCAGTAGCTCCCCCGGGTACATCTTCGTCGATAATTAATAAACGATTTGTTTTTGCCACACTTTCTCTAATTTCATGTGCAGTGTCAAAGGGAAGTAATGATTGTACATCAATAACTTCTGCGTCAATATCGTATTGTAAGAGTTCTTTTGCAGCTTCTTCTACTAACCTAAGGGTTGAGCCATAAGAAACAAGTGTAATATCGTCTCCTTTTTTAAGCCGTTCTATTTTTCCAACCGGGATTCTATAACTTCCTAAATTTGTAGGGAGGTTTTCTTTTAAGCGATATCCGTTCAAGGATTCAACGACTATAGCTGGTTCGTCTCCTTCGAGTAAGGTGTTGTAGAATCCCGCAGCTTGCGTCATATTTCTGGGAACCAAAAGATTTACTCCTCTAAGCAAATGAATTAATCCGCCCATGGGGGATCCACTATGCCATATCCCTTCTAGACGATGTCCACGGGTACGAATAATAAGAGGGACTGATTGTTGTCCAACCGTTCTATAGAGATAAGACGCTAGATCATCACTCAAAGTATGTAAACAGTACAGAACGTAATCCAAGTATTGAATCTCTGCAATAGGGCGTAAGCCTCTCAGGGCCATCCCAATTCCTTGTCCAATGATAGTAGCTTCTCTAATTCCAGTATCAAAGACACGGGTTTCCCCAAATTGTGCTTGTAAACCTTCGGCGCCTTGATTGACATCTCCAATTTTCCCTACATCTTCTCCAAAGAGGAGAACATTTTGGCGCGATTCAAAGAGCGCCTTAAAATTATCTCTAATGATAATTCTACCGTCCACCATTTGCACTTGATCGGCATATTGCGGGGGGATGGAGGTGATGTTTTTTAACTGATATTTTGATTCGCTGTAAAGATGAGAATGCATTTTTGGATTCAAGCGAGTAGTTAAGTCTTCTATCCATTGTGCAAGTTTGTCTTTAAGCGGGGTATTGTGTTTTGCGGCAGTGCGTAAAGCCTTGCGGGCTGCGTGAAGCAGGTCTTTATAAGTGGGCTCTGATTTTTGCGCTAATTTTGCGCTTACCACTTGCAGGGCAGGGTCATTTGCAGCTTCTTTTTGTAAAAGAGGGAGAATGCTAAGCAAGCTTTTTCTGTTTTCTAAAATGGGGGCTTGGTAGGTTTTCCAAGCTTCTCTTTTTGCGATTTTGACTTCTTCTTTACAGGCTTTTTCAATGCTGTCAAGTTCTTCTACTGTCGCAATATTTTTTTCCAGAATCCATTCCCGCATTTTTTTATTACAATCAAAATCATTTTCCCATTCGAGACGTTCTTTTGATTTATAACGCTGATGTGATCCAGAGCTTGAATGTCCTAAGGGTTGTGTGAGTTCATCCACGTGAATTAGGACGGGGACATGCTCTTCTCTTGCGAGATCTTCAGCTTTTTGATAAGCACTCACAAGGGCAGGGTAGTCCCAACCATTGACGCGAATTATTTCAACGCCTTTTTGTGTTTTTGTTCTTTGCAAACCTGCTAGGGCTTCAGAAATGCTGCCCTTAGTGGTTTGATCTTCATTTGCTACAGAAATGCCATATCCATCGTCCCAAACGCTCATTACCAATGGAATTTGAAGGACTCCGGCGGCATTCATAGCTTCTAAAAACAGTCCTTCACTGGTAGAGGCGTTTCCTATGGTTCCCCAGGCTATCTCGTTTCCATTATTAGAAAAATTACGCCCTTCTGGAATGCCTAAAGCGCGGTATACTTTTGAGGCTTGCGCCAAACCGATCGAACGAGGAATCTGTCCTGCAGTAGGAGAGATATCAGAACTGTGGTTGTACTGCTGGGTTAAATCTAACCAGTTACCTTCTTTATCGTGACTAGGCGTGACAAAGTGGGCACCCATTTGTCTTCCTCCAGACATGGGTTCTTCTTTTAAATCTGGATGAGCATAAAGGGCAGCAAAAAGTTGCTGTGGGCTCAATAAATCATGGGCCATTAAAATGGTTTGATCTCGATAATACCCAGATCTAAAGTCACCTTTCTTGAAAAAGCGACTTAATACAAGTTGAGGAAGTTCTTTACCATCTCCAAAAATTCCAAACTTTGCCTTTCCTGTTAAAACTTCTTTTCTGCCTAGAAGACTGCATTCTCTACTCAGGACAATTATCCTGTAGTCTGTGAGCAATTGCTCTTTAAAAGAATCAAAAGAGAGAGAGGGAAGCGCAATATTGTTTGTCTTGGGCATAGTGATTTTTGCGTTGCGCAAATTTACAAAAATTAACCCAATATTAGGATAATGAGTTTGCTCAATCCCTTGCTAAAACCATTTACGCGAAAACAATTGGGTCAAAGTTCTGGGATCAAAAGTAATCACGTAGCGAACTTTTTGTTGATAATCAGGTCCTTGCGCTTGTAGTCCTTTTGAATTATAGATAGGGAAATAGATTTCTAGAAAATCGGGAACTAAGTTTAACCGAAACCCCGTGTCAAATAAAAGTCGCGACTGCTGTTCTTTTTGATTGATATAGCCCAGATCTCCATAGGCTTCAACCCATTTCCATAGACCAATACTGGTGTTAAGGGTCAATAAAAAATCATCTGAGTAGGGACGATCAAACCTAGATTTAAACCCACCTTCTGCCGGGATAAACTGTTGACTGTAAATTCCTGTGGTTTCAGACCTTCCGATAAAGTTGTATTGAAATAAATAATCTGTAGGACGGTCTAAGGCATAGTCAAAGTAAGTTGTTGTTAAGTTATTACGCCATAAAAACTTTCCGGCGAATAGTCGAAGAGATATTTGTCTACCGCTGCGCATAAGGTGACGGTATTCTGTCGTAAAATTAAATTTCCCAAATTTTTCACTTGCTTCAAAACCAGCATTAAGGGTGAAATAATCTAAGGCGCCTTTATTGGAGAAAATATAATTTAAACCTGTGATACTATAATTAGGGTTTTCCACAGCATTTTCGTTTTCATCGCGATCGACATATTGCCAGAAAATATTAAATAATTGTTTTTTATTATCCCTTAGATTTCGGTTTCTTTTAAAAACATTAATGGATGTAAATAAACTGCTGTACCTAAGGTTATTGTCATAATGAAAACTAGATCCGGCAAAATTTATTTTACTCAAATAGAAATCACTTTGGCTATTAAAATGAGAATAAGAAGTCGCGAAGCTTCCCACCAGTGTCTTCTCTTTAGAAGCATAAAAGGGTTCTAGGGTAAAAACAAAAGGTCTAGACTTAATGGTCTTATTATTGAGTCTAACGCCAAAGGATAAACCGTCATAAACATTAAAGTTTACCCTTGGGTTATAAAACACTTGATTGAATTTTGGGTTTTCAAGGTCTTTTACAAAGGTAAATCGTAAAGGTTTAATGCCTAAGGCATTTAGTCTCTTCCAGTTATTACGAGGGTTGAACTCAGGTAATTTTGTTTGAGGATTTAGCACAAGATAATCTGCGTCCTCTTTTGAAATACTTAAAGATTGATTGATTTGACTTGCCGCAAATGGATATTGCTTAATCAGGCTGTCATTCTTGACCAACCCAATTGAAAAGGGGGGGCGTAGATTACTTTTTTCTTCAACGCTAAAGCGAATTGTATCCTTTTCTTCCTCAATACTTTTAAAACGTAAATCGATGGCCTTTCTGCCCTGGGCATAAGTGCTTAAAAAAGCGCTCCCTTCTGGTTCAAAAAAGTCAAAGAAGAACGCTTGTAAACTTTCTCCGCTATACTGATTCGATTTTAGTGCATCAATAAAGTCAGCAATAGGTTTATCACTAAACGCTAAGGTGTAATTGATTAGTATACCCATTTGACTAGGAGCGCCTATTTGTTCGTTGAATTTGATTAATTCGTCCTTAGGTGTAGTTAATGCCTGCTGTAGATTTCTTCTTAAAACGAATTCGTGGTATTCGATAAAGGTATCTTCAAAATTTAAATCCTTAAAGCTGTATTTTCTAAGTAAAAACTGTGCGATGGGCTGACGCAACACTAAGCCTAGTAGCTTTTTATCGGGATAATATTCGAGAACATAACGCATCATTAAGTAGGTATGCAAACCTCCTATCAACCAATAGTCTTCTCGAGGATGCAAGGGGAGGAGTTCATTCAAATGGTGATGTAGATAAGTATTTAAAGCTTTAATTTCAAACTCAAATTGCGGGGGGAAAGGCTTTAAAAAACCAGGAACTAGTGTCAAACCATAAAAAGGGCGCTTTTCATATTTTTGTTGCGAAAGTAAAATGCGTTTGTGAGGGTAAACCCCTAACGAATTCTTCAAAAAGTTATCGATTTTCTTGAGGCTGTATCGGCTACCTGCTTCGCTTAAGCCATTTGTATCTAAATTAGAGTACACTTCTTTTCCATCAAAACTGATGGCAGTGTATGCCTCTTCTTTTCCAATTTGAAATAAGAGCTGTTTTTTATGTATATTTTTAAATGAATAGGTCGTTGTTTCGGCTGTGGTAGCTGTTTTAAACCTAACGAGATTAGATTGTAGTTTTAGGTGTTTTGGCAAGGAAAACGCTATAGTGTAATTCCCTTTACTATTGGGCATATCTTCTAGATCTAAATGACTGATGGGGGCCCATCCTTGCTCGTTTTGCCATGCAATTGTTAAGAAAATATTCTCCAAAAAATAATGCTCTTTGTCCGTGATACCATAACCAGTGAACTTTGCATCAGGTAGTTTTAAAGTGTAATTGATCTTGATCTTTAATTGTTCCCCTTTGGCGATTTCTTTTGGCAAATTAATTTTTACTGCATCGATTTGATCTTCCTCTCTTTCCCAGGCTGTGATTTCACCATCAACCCATATTTGATCAATAATTGTAGCGCCTCGTTTTGACTTTCCAGAGAGATAGAAGCTGCGATTGTATTCTTCAACTAGACGTTTTGCTAATGGGCTTTCTGTAGAACTATAGGCGTTATTCCAGTCGTTTAGATAAATTGCATTTGTAGCAAAATCTTTTTGATGCGTATAGCTGATTTTTTGAATCACCTTAATCTTATTCTCAAGCGGATCCAGGCTTGCTTTGACATTGTAATAAGGGGAGTCTTGTGCCCATGCTTGAATGGAGAAGCACAGCATCATTGTAATAAACGAAAGTAGCCTGATATTGATCATCGTTTAGTGTATGCTTTCAATCTTCGTTGTGATAAAACTCCTCTAAAAGTTCAAGAACCTCTTCTTTTGTATCTACCAGTTGAATTAAACTTAAGTTTTCTTCGTTAATCATTCCTTGCGCTAAGAGGGTGTCTTGCAACCAGTCTACCAGCCCTTTCCAGTAGTCAGTTTTAACAAGAATAATAGGAATTTTATTGATTTTTTCAGTTTGAACCAGGGTAATGGCTTCAAATAACTCATCTAAAGTTCCCACCCCTCCAGGTAAAACGATAAAGGCTTTTGAAAACTTTACAAACATTACTTTTCGCACAAAAAAGTATTCAAAATTTAGATTGTGTTCTTTATCGATATAAGCATTCGAGTTTTGTTCAAAAGGCAAGTCAATATTCAGTCCTACAGAAACGCCTTGAGCTAATTGTGCTCCTTTATTTCCAGCTTCCATAATTCCAGGTCCTCCACCTGTGATGATACCAAAGCCTTTATCTGCAATCGACTGTGCGATTTCTACGCCTAAGGTGTAATAGGGGGAGTCAGGTTTTGTTCTGGCAGAACCAAAAATTGACACACAGGGTCCTATAGCATCTAGCTGTTCATAGCCGTTTACTAATTCGCCCATAATCTTGAAAACAGACCAAGCGTCTTTTCTCTTTGGGATATCATTATTATTTGAGGTTGTTTTCATAAGCGATAAATTCTTTTTTAAGGTAATGTGCTGTATGACTATTCTTGTTTTCTAAAATAGCTTCTGGGATCCCCTGTGCTACTATGGTACCTCCGCCTTTTCCGCCCTCTGGGCCAATATCTACAATATAATCGACTTGTTTAATTACATCGAGATTATGTTCAATAATTAATACCGTATTTCCCTTATCTGTAAGGTGATTCAAGACTTCTAATAGCACTCGAATATCTTCAAAATGCAAGCCTGTAGTGGGCTCGTCTAAGATGTACAGAGTGTTTCCAGTATCTCTTTTAGCCAACTCTGTCGCTAATTTTATGCGTTGTGCTTCTCCTCCAGAAAGGGTAGTAGAGGATTGCCCCAGAGCGATATACCCCAGACCCACATCTTGAAGGGTTTTTAATTTGCGATAGATCTTTGGGATTGGTTCAAAAAAATCACAGGCCTGATTAATCGTCATTTGTAAAACATCTGAAATGGATTTCCCCTTGAACCTAATTTCTAGGGTTTCTCGGTTAAAACGTTTCCCATTACAGGATTCACATTCGACATAAACATCTGGTAGGAAGTTCATTTCGATCACTTTTAGTCCACCTCCCATACAAGTTTCACATCGGCCTCCTGTTACATTAAAACTAAAGCGACCGGGTTTATACCCTCTTATTTGAGCTTCAGGAGTTTGGGTAAATAGGTTGCGTATTTCACTAAAAACACCTGTATATGTAGCAGGATTAGAACGCGGTGTTCGCCCTATAGGACTTTGGTTTACATCAACCACCTTATCAAGGTTTTCTAAACCCTTTATCGCCCTGTATTCTAAAGGTTTTTTTACGCCATTGTAGTAATGAGCATTGAGGATAGGGTAGAGAGTTTCATTGATGAGCGTAGATTTTCCACTCCCTGAAACTCCAGTAACCCCGATCATTAGTCCCAAAGGGATCTCTAAATCAACGTTTTTTAAATTATTCCCCTTGCAGCCCTTGAGCGATAGTTTTTTACCATTGCCTTTTCTCCTTTCGGTCGGGATAATAATACTTTTCTTCCCGGTTAAATAATCTGCTGTGAGGGATTGATCACTGAGGATTTCTTTTGGGCTACCTTTTGATATAATTTCCCCTCCATTTTTCCCAGCATGTGGGCCAAGATCAATAACATAATCTGCGCGTTCTATCATGTCCTTGTCGTGTTCAACAACTACAACAGAGTTACCGATATCCCTTAAAGCAATAAGTGAATTGATTAAACGCTCGTTATCTCTTTGATGCAGACCAATACTTGGCTCGTCAAGAATATATAAGACCCCGACTAATTGAGAGCCGATTTGAGTCGCTAAACGAATGCGTTGTGCTTCGCCACCAGAAAGCGATTTAGAAGATCGATTTAAGGCCAAATAACTCAAGCCAACATTTAATAAGAATTCTGTTCTCGCTTTTATCTCTTTGATGATTTCTTCTCCTATTTTCAACTCGTTAACAGAAAGTTTTTCAGGGAGAACCAATACCCACTCATATAAATCTTTCAAGTCCATTTGCGCTAAATCTGCAATGGATTTCTCATCAATTTTAAAGTTGAGTGCTTCCTCGTTTAAGCGATTTCCTTTGCAGCTTCTACAGCTTTCTTGATCCATATACTCAGCAGCCCAACGTTTGATATTCATCGAATCTGCTTGCTGGTACTGATTAAAGATAAAGTTCTCTATCCCTTCATAGTCAATTTTGTATTTACGGGTCACCCCTAAACTTTTAGAAGCGACAGAGAAGGTTTCATTCCCTCCTCTTAAAATAATATTAAGTGCTTCAGCAGGAATATCTTCAATGGGATCTGCGAGAGAGAAGTTATAGCGTTTTGCAATTGTTTCGATTTGCTTGTAGCCCCAAGAACTCTTTTTGTTTCCAAGCGGTTTAATTCCCCCAGCAGCTATCGATAGAGAGCGATCTGGAATGATTTTATTGGTATTGATCACATGTTGATCGCCTAAACCTTTGCAACTAGGGCACATCCCTTTTGGGGAATTAAAGGAAAACGAATTAGGTTCTGGATTAGGGTAGGAAATTCCAGAGCTAGGGCACATTAAATTGCGACTAAAATAGCGCGCTTCTCGTGTTTCAGTATCAATAACCATTAAAGTGTCATTCCCTTGATACATAGCGGCAATCATGGACTCCCTTAATCGCTTGATGCTATTTTCACTATCATTAATGGTCATGCGATCAACTACTAACTCAATATCGTGGGTTTTATAGCGATCTACCTTCATTCCTCTAGAAAGTTCAACAACAACACCATCAACACGAACTTTTACAAAACCTTGACGGGCAAGGTTTTCAAACAATTCTCTATAATGTCCTTTTCTTGATTTGATAATAGGGGCGAGCAACATAACTTTCTTTTGGCTGTAGTCAGCTAAGATTAACTCAATGATTTGGTCATCGGTATAGCTCACCATTTTTTCTTTAGAAACATAACTGTAAGCTGTCCCTATTCTTGCATACATCAAACGCAAGAAATCATAGAGTTCTGTAATGGTACCAACCGTAGAACGAGGGCTTTTAGAAGTGGTTTTTTGTTCTATAGCAATAACGGGAGACAGGCCATCGATCTTATCCACTTCAGGTCGCTCGAGATTTCCTAGAAATTGCCTTACATAAGCCGAAAATGTTTCCATATAACGGCGCTGGCCTTCGGCATAAATAGTGTCAAAGGCTAGAGAAGATTTTCCGCTTCCTGATAAACCCGTAATCACGACTAATTGGTCGCGTGGTATCTGGATATCAATGTTTTTTAAATTGTGAACCCTTGCACCTTGTACATCAATACAATTTTCCTCTATTGTCATTTATTTTTTTCCTTTTTGGGCTTAGAAAGTAGCTGCAGCGTCATCTCCTCTAGGGTCAGCACCGATACTGATATTTCCATTTTCCATTAAAATAGCATCTACTTTTCCTATGATACGGCTGTATTTTGCTTCTATATTGTGTCCTTTATCTTTTAAACTTTTTATGACGTTTTCGTCAAATGCATCGGGTTCTAATACGACTACATCTGGGAGCCATTGATGGTGAAAACGAGGGGCAGCCACTGCTTCTTGCATCTCCATTCCATGTTCATATACATTGAGTATGGTTTGAAAAACAGAGGTGATTATAGTTGAACCTCCTGGAGTTCCTACTACCATATACAATTGGTTATTTTTTTCAACGATGCTGGGGGTCATTGAGCTTAGCATGCGTTTTTTTGGCGCAATGCTATTTGCTTCACTCCCGGTTAGGCCAAACATATTAGGCGTTCCCGGCTTGCTACTAAAATCATCCATTTCATTGTTCATAAACACTCCGATTTCATCCACATACACCTTTGATCCATACGCACCATTTAAGGTTGTGGTAACAGAAACAGCATTTCCTTCTTTGTCTACGATAGAGAAATGAGTGGTTTCATCACTTTCGACAACAATGATGTCACCATGAGAAACATCTTTTGATAAGGTGGCATTGTCTGCAGAATAATTTTGCATTCTTTCTGCTATATAAGAAGGATCGATTAAGTGTGCCTGTGGAACAGAGACAAAGTCTGGATCTCCTAAAAAATGACTGCGATCGGCATAAGAGCGACGTTCTGCCTCAATCATTAAATGCATGCTTTCTGTGGTGTTATGTCCCATGCTTTTAAGGTCATAAGGGGCCACCATTTGCATCATTTGGCCTAAGCAAATACCACCACTTGAAGGGGGCGCCATTGAAATTACATTGAGATCCTTGTAGCTAAATTGAATGGGATCACGCCATTTAGGTTCATAAACCTTTAAGTCTTCAAGGCTTAAAATCCCACCTGTTGCTCGTGTTTTGTTGACCATGGCTTCTGCGACCCAACCCTCATAAAATCCTGCATTTCCTTTTGCTGCGATTGCTTTTAAAGTTTTTGCGAGAGGAAGGTTGACAATACGGTCTCCTGCCTTGTGTTTTTGCGCAAAGAAAGTATCTTCTCCATTTACTTCCACAAACAAGTCGCGATAGCGCTTAAAACTGCGGGCTTGTTTTTCGGTGATGACATAACCTTCTTCTGCTAATTTTATGGCTGGCGCCAAAAGTTGCTCAAGGGGTAAGGAACCCATTTTGCGATGCACTTCAAGTATACCTGCAACTGCGCCGGGGATTCCCACGGCTAGTCCTCCTACAGTACTCAGTTTAGGAATCACATTTCCTTCCTCATCAAGGTAGAGGTCTTTTGTTGCTTTAAGCGGCGCCATTTCACGGTAATCTAGCGTTCCTGTTTCTCCTGCTGCGGTGCGATAAACAAAGAACCCTCCGCCAGTGATATTTCCAGCAACAGGATAAACTACGCTAAGTGCAAAACTGGTTGCAACCATAGCATCATATGCATTACCACCTTGCTGCATCACTGTTTTTCCTGCTTCAGAAGCCTCAATACGAGCAGAAACAACAGCTGCCTTGATGTCTTGCTTTTGCGGAGCATTACATTGTGTAAAAAAGGGAAGGATCAGAAGAAGGACAATTTTTCTCATAATTTATTTTAAGGCTTAAATTTAAATAAAGTTCCCCAACTATTCTCTCAATTGCTGCTGATTCTTGCAATGGGCTTCAAGATCAGAAAAGAAGACTTTAAATTCTGAAATTAGTTGGGTTTTATTCGCCTCAATGGTACTTATTGCAGCAGGGAAATTAGAGGGAAAAGCGGTGCGTTTGCTCATGTGATACAAGATGCGTTCTAGGCCTTTTATTGAGCGGTATTCTACCAGCCAATTTTGTTCTTTCATCAACTGAAAAAGGCGTTGCATTTTATCTGGCAACAAAGCTTTTTGTGTTGCTGTAATACGATAAAAATTTGCCGCATAAGTATTCAATGCTGTAGAATGATAATTGTCCCATAGTTGCGCTAAAAAATGATCGTAAACAACATCGAGAATTACCCTTGCATAGTGACTGTGCTCAGGAAAGAATAACTTGCAGTGTTGTCTAAAAACAGGATGTGAATCTGTAAAACGATCAATTTCCCGATGTAGCACAATCCCATCTTGAATCCTTTGCGAATAATGGCTGTATTGATTAGCGCGAATGCCATCTGCAATAAAGTTACCAAATCTAAGATTGTTGTCAGTTCCAGATAAATAAAGATGGGCGAGGAAATTCATTTGGTAAAAATAAACTCTTTTGTTCAACCACGCAGTTTTTAATTCTTTACAATTTTTATATTTGGTAAAATTTAATTCATGACCTTAATCAAATCTATTTCTGGAATTCGCGGGACTATTGGTGGACGCCCAGAAGATAACTTAACACCTATTGATGCGGTAAAGTTTGCTGCTGCCTATGGGGCTTATATGCAAACTCAATCTAGGGAAGATAAAATGACGATAGTAATCGGTCGTGACGCCCGTATTTCTGGAGAGATGATACAGAGTTTAGTTATGCAAACCCTAGTAGGAATGGGGATTGACATCATTGATTTAGGTTTATCGACTACACCTACTGTAGAAATGGCAGTAGTTGAAAAAAATGCCAATGGAGGGATTATTTTAACCGCCAGCCATAACCCTAAACAATGGAATGCTCTTAAATTACTCGATGCTAATGGGGAATTTCTAGATGCTGCGGCAGGAGAAACAATCTTATCTTTAGCGGAAGCGGAAGATTTCACTTTTGCTGAAGTTGATGATTTAGGTCAGGTAGAACAAGACAATACGGCTATCGCAGTACACATAGAGGCGGTTTTAGCCCATCCATTAATTGATTTACCGGCGATTAAAGCAGCGAATTTTTCTGCTGTGGTTGACGGTGTAAATTCGACTGGTGGTATTGCGCTACCCCCATTATTAGAGGCATTAGGCGTAAAGTGTTTTCAATTGTATTGTGACCCTACGGGGCATTTTCCTCACAACCCTGAACCGCTCAAAGAACATTTAGGGGATTTAGCAAAAGAAGTCGTGCGTAAAAAAGCAGATTTAGGAATTGTTGTAGATCCAGATGTGGACCGTTTAGCCTTTATGGATGAAACCGGAGAAATGTTCGGGGAAGAATATACTTTAGTGGCTTGTGCAGACTATGTTTTAAGTAAAACTCCTGGGAATACGGTTTCTAATCTTTCTTCAACACGGGCTTTACGTGATGTGACCGAAGCTGCTGGAGGACAATATTTTGCTTCTGCCGTAGGCGAAGTGAATGTGGTGACAAAAATGAAAGAAAAGCAGGCTGTAATCGGGGGAGAAGGCAATGGCGGAATTATCGATCCTAATCTTCATTATGGCCGGGATGCCTTGGTTGGGATTGCCTTATTTTTATCTCTATTAGCGCAACGCAAATGCAGTGTTTCGGCTTTAAAAGCTTCTTATCCGCAATACTATATGAGTAAAGGGAAAATCGCTCTTGAAGCCAGTTTAGATGTAGATGCTTTATTGACGCAAATGGAGTACAACTATAAGAAAGATCAACCTTTAACCATTGATGGGGTTAAGATAGATTTTCCAGAAGGCTGGGTCCATATGCGTAAATCCAATACAGAACCGATTATTCGCGTTTATGCAGAGGCTGAAACTCAGGAAAAAGCAGATGCTCTAACCCAGCGTTTTTCCAATGAGTTAATGGCTATTGCCGAGCAGTAGAAGGAGCTAAATGACTGTACTTAAATCGATTATGCGACCATAGGTATTGGCTGGGGTCCTTTGCGATTTGCGCTTCTAATTGAGCAGTAAATAAATCTGTGATTTCATTTTCCTTGCACTGAGATGGATCTTTGACCAGTAGGGACACTTTAGCCGAGTAATATCCACGTTTTACTCTGTTTATCTCTGTGTAATATACCGGGAAATTAAACTCTCTTGCCAGTCGATCTGCACCAGTAAATACCGGAACAACTGTTCCCATAAACGGGCGCCAATAACTTTTTGGTTTTGGCGAAGGGGATTGA
Source organism: Candidatus Arcticimaribacter sp. (assembly GCA_965658115.1). Taxonomy (GTDB): domain Bacteria; phylum Bacteroidota; class Bacteroidia; order Flavobacteriales; family Flavobacteriaceae; genus Arcticimaribacter. The sequence continues at coordinate 73,231 of CBFHRA010000002.1, forward strand.
TCATTGATAAATCCATACAATCCAAAATCTCCTTTCTTTTCGTTAGAACGAATAAAGTCAATGGTTTTATAGCGGGATATTAAGTAAGCTTTGTGTTTTTCGCGAGATTTTGAGATTAAGTTGTTAAAATACTTGTTGGTCAGGGGGGTATAAACACCGTATCCTTTTCCAAGCAAGTGGTATCCAATGCTCAACATGCCTTCCCAATTCGAATAATGTCCCAATAATAGAATGGTACTTTCGCCTTTTTGTTCATGGGCATTGATCAAGTCCACATTCTCAAAAACAAAGCGCTTCTTTATTTGCTTCTCAGATATCGTTAGATTCTTAGCCATCTCCATAAAAACATCGCAAAGGTGTTTGTAAAAGTCTTTTTCAATCTTAAGGCGTTCGGCTTCAGATTTGTTAGGAAAGCTTAACTTTAGGTTTTTGCGCACTACTTTTAAACGAAACTTAAATACACGGTATAATAAGAAAGACAAAAAGTCGGATAGGGCGTAGAGCAGTGGGTAAGGCAATAAAGAAACCGCCATCAAAATGGGATAGGCGATGATAAAGGTGATCAACTTCAATGGGAGAATATTTTGAGGCAAATATAACTATATTTGACCTAAATGAATTGCTATGATCGGGACACCTCCCTTTATTTTGATGCTACTAGCTGGAATTGCATTAATTAGTTATCGCGCCATTAAAGATCCACTGTTGTTTAACCGTTTAAAATTCAATGTTAGTGCGGTAGAAAACGGGGAGTATTATCGTTTACTCACGGCTGGTTTTATTCATGTTGATTACAATCATTTATTTTTTAATGGCTTTACGCTCTTTATTTTTGGTGGTAATACACTGTATGGTTTAGGGACAGTAAATTTTATACTGCTTTACTTGATTAGTTTGTTATTGGGGAACGGATTGGCGTATTACTATCATAAAAAGAACCCTTATTATACCGCAGTAGGTGCAAGTGGAGCGATAATGGGAATTGTTTACAGTAGTATCTTAGTGTTTCCAGAAATGGAGCTTGCCTTTATTTTCTTTCCGGTTCCCATGCCTGCCTATGTTTTTGGGGTGGGCTATTTAATTTACACCTTATTTGGCATTAAATCTCAAAATGATGGCATAGGGCACACAGCTCATTTTGGTGGAGCCATCGGGGGAATCATCTGCACCCTGATGTTCGATCCTTATGTATTTGAAAAATCGTTTTACACCTTAGTTTTAATGGTGGGAATAACCCTAGTCGCAGGATATTTTCTCTTTCGCCAGTCGAATCGTTAATTTTTTAGCAGCTCTTCAATCTTAGCGTCAAGTTGCGCTCCACGTAAGTTTTTAGCGACAATACGCCCTTCACGATCTAGGACAAAAGCAGCGGGGATAGCGCGCACACTGTATAACTGAGCAATGGGATCTGCCCAATATTGCAAATTAGAGACATGGTTCCAAGTTAAACCATCGTCTGCAATAGCGCGTTCCCAGCTCGATTTATTGCGGTCTAAAGAAACCCCAACGATTTCTAATCCTTTATCGTGCATACGTTTGTACAGGCGCACTAGGTTAGGGTTTTCTATGCGACAAGGACGACACCATGATGCCCAAAAATCAATAATGACCACTTTTCCGCGGAAGCTTTCTAAAGCAACCCGCTCTCCACTAGGGGTGGGACCATCAAATAAAGGAGCGATTTCTCCGATTGCTGTTGGATTCACCGGAGCATTGACAACATTTGACACATTAATCCCAGATTTACTACTACGTATACGATCCGTAAAAGTGTTAAAAATGTCTTTGGCCTCATTACGGGCTAAAGTTTTCTGATTGAGAAAGCGCTCGAGGATTAACGCAGAGATGTAGGAGTCTGTTTTTGTCGTGATAAAATTCTTTTCATAGGCAATTAGCTTTTCTTGCAAAACAGCATACTGCTGTTGAAGATCTTGGGCTAATAAATTATCTCCTAAAGCGTTGGCTGACTTTATTTCTGCGACGATTGCATTCATGTCATTGGCAAAAGTTTGGGTTTCTTTGCGGTATGCATGAAGATCTTCGTTAGAAGAAGTTCCAGCTAAATCCATTCCAGCAAGATTCTCTTGTAAGAGGTTTACTTCGATTTCCCCTTCTTCGATTATAAAAGGAGTGTTGACCTGTTCTCCTTCAACAAATAAAAAGTTAACATCAATTTGCGCAACACTCCCACTAAAGCTAAACTGGCCATTCGCAACGGTTGCAGTATCTATGGTAGAGGGTTGCCCATTAGCATTCGCTTGAATACGAAAGATTTTTTTTCCTTCAGGAAGATTTGTGGTTCCATTGAGAACAAAAGTATTTTTTTCTATCTCATTGCAAGCAGTTAGCGCGATAAGTACTCCAAAGAGGAATAAGGCTGTTTTTTTCATAAGACAAAAATACACATTACGCTTTAAATGGACGAATCAAGTGAAGGACTAGTAGATGGTTTTTTTTCGCCTTATATTTGTCCTAAACTATACCCATGGCAGGAAACCAATTTGGCAAACTTTTTAGCGTAACGACTTTTGGGGAATCACATGGTGCTGCTATAGGCGGTGTTATTGATGGTTGCCCAGCAGGAATTGAACTTGATTTACACGCAATACAACACGATTTAGATAGAAGAAAGCCGGGGCAATCTGCGATTGTCACCCAGCGTAAAGAACCCGATGAAGTTGCTTTTTATTCTGGTATTTTTGAAGGAAAAACTACCGGTACTCCCATTGGCTTTGCCATTCACAACACCAATCAAAAGTCACATGATTACAGTCATATCAAGGACAGTTATCGTCCATCACATGCCGATTATGTGTATGATCAAAAATATGGCTTTCGCGATTATCGCGGGGGTGGGAGAAGTTCTGCAAGAGAGACGGCCAGTAGAGTAGTAGCAGGAGCAATTGCAAAGCAATTCCTAAACGATATTCGCTTTAACGCTTATGTTTCTGCCGTAGGCGATATAAAATTAGACAGGCCTTACCAGGATTTGGATTTTAAGCATATTGAGGAAAACCCCGTGCGTTGTCCTGATCCAGAAAAGGCAAAAGAAATGGAAGCTTACATTCGTCAAATTCGCAAAGAAGGAGATACTGTGGGTGGAATCATTACTTGTGTGATTCAAAATGTGCCTATTGGTTTAGGCGAACCAGCCTTTGACAAGTTACATGCAGAGCTAGGAAAAGCGATGTTATCGATCAACGCGGTAAAAGGCTTTGAATATGGCAGTGGTTTTGCTGGAGCACAACTTAAGGGAAGTCAACATAACGATCCATTTAATGCTGACGGAACAACACAGTCCAATCGTTCTGGCGGAGTTCAAGGCGGGATTTCAAACGGGATGGATATCTACTTTAATGTAGCCTTTAAGCCCGTAGCAACAGTAATGCAAGCCCAAGAAACGATCAACAATAAAGGAGAGAAAGTGACCATGGAAGGAAAAGGAAGGCACGATCCTTGTGTTGTACCCCGTGCTGTACCTATTGTTGAGGCAATGGCAGCATTAGTCTTAGCGGACTATGAATTGATTCGTAGAACAAATAAAATTTAACATGAAGAGTATCGCTTTACACTGGAAAATATTAATTGGAATGGCCCTAGGGGTCGTGTTTGGTCTTGTGTTGTCGTTTGTTGACGGTGGCGGTACCTTTATCGGGGATTATATCAAGCCCTTTGGGACGATCTTTATTAATCTCTTAAAGCTTATTGCGATTCCATTGATTCTCGCTTCTTTGATTAAGGGAGTTTCTGATTTAAAAGATATTTCAAAGCTTTCTCAAATGGGAGGGAGAACCATTTTAACTTATGTGACCACGACTTTGATCGCTGTTACCATAGGCTTGATTTTGGTGAATACCATCCAGCCTGGGAAATCGATTTCTGTTGAAACCCGTCAAGAGCTTGTCGATGCTTATGCAACAGATGCAGACCAAAAGCGGGAGGCAGCAGCAAAACAGCAAGAAGCAGGTCCTTTGCAGGCCTTAGTGGATATCGTTCCTTCAAATATTTTTGCAGCAGCGACAAACAATCGCAATATGTTACAAATCATCTTCTTTGCCCTTTTCTTTGGGATTGGGATGATCTTGTTACCTGAAGAAAGTTCGCAAGCAGTAAAAGCGTTTTTTGATTCCTTTAATGCCATAATTTTAAAGTTGATTGATATGATTATGATGGTAGCACCTTATGGGGTGTTTGCCTTACTCGCTGCCCTTGTGGTAGAAGCACCTAGCGTAGAATTGTTTCAAGCCTTAGCGCTCTATGCCATTACCTTATTGTTAGGTTTAGCTGCAATGATCTTTGTTTATTCGATTATCGTCAAAGTCTTTACCGGTAGAAGCCCTAATGCTTTCTTTAAAGGAATCGCTCCAGCACAATTATTAGCCTTTTCTACTAGTTCAAGTGCAGCAACTTTGCCCGTCACCATGGAATGCGTGGAAGAAAATCTGGGAGTAGATAAAGAAGTCACCAGTTTTGTTTTACCCATAGGAGCAACCATCAATATGGATGGAACTAGTGTTTATCAAGGGGTTGCGGCAGTCTTTATCGCGCAAGCCTTTGGTTTAGACCTAAGCTTATCGGCTCAATTGGGAATTATCTTTACCGCAACTTTAGCCTCTATAGGAACAGCTGCTGTCCCTAGTGCAGGGATAGTGATGTTAGTAATTGTTCTCGCTCAAGCAGGGATTCCAGAAGCTGGATTAGCCTTGATTTTTGCCATCGATAGACCACTAGACATGTGCCGTACAGTTGTTAATGTAACAGGAGATGCTGCCGTTTCTATGCTGGTAGGGAAATCTATCGGAAAGTTAAAAGACTAGGTTAAATGGCCTTTTTTAATTCCTTCATTCGATAAGCGAAATAGCAAGTAAGCGACTACAATCACTAACATTGGCATAAAGTAGGTTGAATTGCCATAGACTTCTACCGCTGTGGTGAAAAAGAGCCAATAACTCATTTGTGCGATAACCGCGACAAGTGAGACTAAAAGCGCCATCATTGACCATGCTTTTCGCATCAATAGTCCTATACAGCCTATACTTCCACCAAAAACACCAAGGGCAAACGCAATGGTGCTCCATAAAGGAGTATTATTCATTAGGGCTTGCTCAGCTTCTGGTAGAGCGGCAATATCCTCTGGAGAGAGATTGATTTGCATAAAGAAATTAGCAATGCCCATTAAATTCCAGAGTAAAGCGATGCTCACCACCGCATAAAACCATTTGGGGAGTGTGATTTTTGACATAATTAGGTAAGATTAATTGATAAAGGGGATTTGTTTGCGTTCTGACCATAAAACAAAAAGGGATAAGACCCAAGTGCCTATTGCCATATAAAAAAGTTGACCACCGTCGCCTTTGACCTCAATACCCAATTGGGTTAAATGAGAGAAAATTGCACCTGCCATTAAACCAACGCTTAAAAGTGCTCCAGCCCAGCTTGTTCTTTTGATTAAAATTAAAATACTGGCAATGAGTTCCATCACCCCAATACCGATTCTTCCATGAGGTTCTAAACCCAGTGTCATAAAGATGTAAACACTGTCTTCATGTGCTCCAAATTTATAGTACAAGGTTTGTAAAAGAATGATAGCCACGGTGAGGCGCAAAACGAATTGAAGATTCTTGTTCATAAATGTGTAGGTTAAAGTTCAGTTCAATGTACAAAAATATTACGAAATCATTTTTTGGAACAGGCCATAGATAAATGCTTGGGTGGTGTTAAAAGGGGTGGTATGCACTTCGGTTTCTTGTTGTAGCAATTGAAAATCTTTGGTGAAATTAGCCGCAAGATCATCGGCATCATATTGGGTTATGGGCAAGCCGCTGCATTTTAGCGGCCCTTCTTTTGAGAAAGTACTCATCAACATATATTGATTTACTGCGGTCGATACTAATTGGACATAGGTCTCTATATCCTTTTTTTGGGTTAAAAAATGAAACACGGCACGGTCGTGCCAAAGGGCATAAGAGCGCTCTGCTTTAAAAGTGGTGATATCTGCTTCAATCCATTTTACTTTGGCGGCATTGTCGCCTAAACGGGCTTGAGACTTTTGCAGGGCAGCTTTTGAAATGTCTAAAACACTAAGATCGGTATAGCCTAAGGCTAATAAATAATCCACTAGATGGCTTTCTCCGCCTCCTATATCAATGATAGGCGCATCTTTAGGCAAAGCCAAAGATTCAATCCAGGAAAGGCTTAAAACGGGTTTGCCTTGGGTCCAGCTCACCTCTTCTGGACTTTTGTGGGTATAGATGTTCTCCCAATGCGATTTTCTTTGATCCATTTATTTTAAATAAGTGTGTAAAATTTTTTCCATCACCTCATATCCTGCTTTGTTAGGATGAACGCTATCATAACCTAAACTATCCTTTAACCCTTTTTCTGCATTCACCATGGGAGTGTAATAATCGACATAAACCAGGCTCTTTTCCTGAGCATAGGCGTTGATCATTTGATTGAGATCGATCACCTTTTGTGTAGGAATGATCTCTGGTCTCCACGGAAAAGAGTTCACCGGTAGTACTGAACATAAAATCATTTCTACACCATTTGCAGTCGCGAGTTCTGTCATAGAGATAATATTATCCATAATGGCATTCAAGCTAATGGGGCCTGTATTTTGAGCAATATCATTGATCCCTGCGAGTAGAATAACCCTCTTTGGCCGAAGGCCGATAACATCTTGACGAAACCGAAATAATAACTGTGGTGTTGTTTGTCCACCGATCCCTCTTCCAACAAAATTGTGCTCTTGGAAAAACGAAGGGTTGAATTGTGGCCAACCTTCTGTGATGCTATCGCCAAAGAAGACCGCTTCAATCGTTTGTTCGCTGATTAAAAGGGTTTTATTTTCAAGGCTATAGCGAGATAAGTTCGCCCAATCTTGTGCCTGGGTTTGATGGAATGCCATACAGAATAAGAGGATGTTAAAGAGTTTCATTGCTGCAATCTAAGCAATTAATGGATAAACTTGTGTTGGTACCGTGCATCGGGTAGGAGACAGTGCTCGTGTTTTCCAAACCAGCGATAGCGATTTTTAGCGATAAAGCGATAAAGACCATTTGTCAACGTTTTGGGTAAAAAGGAAAAGAGCAAGAGCAAACGCCATGCGCCACCTAATTGCTTTAGCACCATAAAAACGCCTTCTGCTTCTAGGGCAAAACTGTATTGCTGATCCCAAACGACTATACTATCGATCTGGTTTAGATCCAGTTCACGCTCTTTGGCGAAGCCTAAAAATAAAGCGCTGTCTAAGGAACTAAAACGCAGTTGATCCTCTTTATCCCAGCGACATAGCTTTTGTACCCAATAGTTACAAAGGACACAGGGTTCGTCATAAAAAATGATCAAGGGTTTCATTTTGCCTTTTTAGCTGCCTGTACCAAATCTAGGGCTTCTAAATTAACTTGGGTGGTAAAGACCCCATAATTCACTACGGCCTTGCGCTTTTCAATAGAATCGATGGTTCCCACAGACTTGCCGTCAAAAAGACGGACTTGGTCCCCCACCTTAAAGTTAATTTTAGGCTTCACCGGTTCTGGTTTTGGCGCAGCCTTCTTTTGCTTCTTCTCTTTGCGAATGGTGACTATGGCCTTTTGGGTCTCTTCTTCGGCCTTCTTTTTTGCTTCGCGTTCTTTGCGTTTTTCTGCAGCAGATTTCTTTTTGCGCTTAGCGTTTTCGGTTTCTACTAGGCGCAGCATATCGGCGATGAGGGGACGTTTTTTCCCGTTGTCAAAATAGCGATCTGCAATATCGTTAAGGCGATTTCCCAACACTATCATGCGCTGGTTGTGGTCGTATAACTCTTGGTAGCTATTGAGCTTCGCTTTGACTTTTAGGTTGAGTTCTTCGAGTTTTTCGCCTTCTTTTTCTGCCTTTGTTTCTTTGGCTTTTAAAGAAGCTCCGGTGTCCATCATCTGCTTGCGCTCCTTTTGAAGTTTAGCGATGGTAGCGTCAAAGCGCACTTTTCCGCGTTCAATTTTTTTCTTCGCCCGATTAATTAAGCTGTAAGGGATGCCGTTCTTTTGGGCCACCTCAAAAGTAAAAGAGCTTCCTGCTTCGCCCATGATCAATTTAAAGACCGGTTCAAGGGTACGATTGTCAAACTGCATGTTCGCATTAGTCATATGCGGTAATTCGCTGGCCAGGACCTTTAAATTAGAATAGTGGGTGGTGATAATCCCGTACGCCTCGCGGTTGTAGAACTCTTCTAAAAAGGCTTCGGCGAGTGCACCGCCTAATTCTGGATCAGATCCAGTGCCAAATTCATCAATCAAAAACAAGGTTTTTTCATTGCATTTGCGCAAGAAATACTTCATGTTTTTTAAGCGATAGGAGTAGGTGCTCAAATGATTTTCGATGGATTGATTATCCCCTATATCGGTGATAATCTGCCCAAAGAAGCACACCCTAGACTTTTCGTGTACGGGGATCAACATCCCGCTTTGCAGCATCAACTGCAGTAAACCAACGGTTTTTAAGGTGATACTTTTCCCCCCAGCATTAGGCCCAGAAATGACAATAATGCGATGCTCTGCATACAAGTGAATGTCTTGTGGGTAGGTGGGTTTATTTGCTTCTTTATGGTTGAGATAGAGTAGGGGATGATAGGCGTCGATCAATTCCATTTCTCTGTTTTTCGAAATGATGGGCATAATCCCGTTGATGGACTGCGCATACATCGCCTTTGCATAAATCACATCGATCTGCGTGAGATAGTCTTGGTACTGCTGTAAGAGCGGGCGAAAAGGCTGAAAGTAAGCCGTTAATTCGCGGAGGATCTTTTGGATTTCCTCGCTCTCTTCAAAAGTTAAGTTGTTGAGCTCCCTAGAGTATTGTAGGGTAGTTTCTGGTTCGATATAAACAATGCTGCCTGTTTTTGAACTGCCCATAATCGCGCCCTTTACCTTGCGTCTATGCATGGCTTTTACGGCTAAAACCCTTTTGTTATCGACCACCGTTTCCCGGATATCATCCAGGTAATCAGCACTGGTATAAGTGCTTAAAGCTCGTTGAAAGCTTTGCCCGATCTTTCCGCGCACACTGTTGATTTGCTTGCGAATGCGGTAAAGCTCTTCTGAAGCATTGTTGCGTATTTCCCCAAAACGGTCGATGACAGCATCGATCTTTTCTTTGGGTTCTTTGGTGACCTCGATTTCTTCGCCTAAAGACTTTAGGCTAGGGTAGTACTCCTTAAATTTTTTAAAGAATTTTAAGAGAATATTCGAGGTCTCATTGGCCGTTGCGATTCTTCTAAAGCCTTCAATTTCTAAGACGCTGTTGTCGATTTTCAGCATACTGATTTCTGCACTCAAATCGTCAAAACCGTGATTGGGGATACGGTTGTCATTGTCAAAAGAAGCGACGTATTCTGAAACCAGCTGTAGGTTTTTAACAATTCGCTCTTCGTCGTCAAGGGGTTTTATTTGTCCAATGGCTTCCTTCCCTAAGTCCGTAATACAATGGGTACTTAGCTGAGATAAAACCGTATCGAACTCTAAGTCTAGTAAAGACTTTTCTGGGATTTTCAAGGTGTATTTTTCTTACATTAGCAGCACAAAAATACACAATTCATGCGTGTCAAAATACATCCTAGTTGGGAAAAAGCACTACGGCCTGCCTTTGACAGCCCTTCCTTTACATCTTTGGCCGCTTTTGTTGAGACCGCATATAGGACAAATGACTGTTATCCGCCAGCGGAAAACATATTTGAAGCCTTTAACCACTGCCCCTTAGATCAACTAAAAGTGGTGATCTTAGGCCAAGACCCCTATCACGGTCCTGGGCAAGCCCATGGCTTAAGTTTCTCTGTGCCATCGGGGGTAAAGCACCCGCCTTCGCTCATGAATATTTTTAAAGAAATTGAAAGCGATCTAGGGATTCCTATCCCGCATAGTGGGAACCTAACCCCCTGGGCAAAGCAAGGGGTCTTTCTCCTTAACGCTACCTTGACCGTTCAAGCCCAGCAGGCAGGGAGCCATCAAAAGCAAGGCTGGGAAACTTTTACCGATGCGGTGATTCAAAGCATCTCTGCAGAGAAAAGCGGAGTGGTCTTTATGTTGTGGGGAGGCTTCGCCAAAAAGAAAGCCAAATTAATCGATGCTTCTAAACACTTGATTCTAAATAGCGGACACCCATCGCCTTTAAGTGCTAATAGAGGATATTGGTTTGGGAACAAACACTTTAGTCGGTGCAATGCCTATTTAAAAAAGAGCGGAATGGAGGGGATTGATTGGCGGGTAGATGTTTGATCAGCACTAGGTTTTTTCTTTTACTAAAAGTGCTTTAAACACTTCAATAGGGAGAATGCATTATCTTTTGTAGTTTTAGTACAAATTATTGAGAAATGAAAAACACCTATTTATTGTTGCTACTGGCTGTGATCACGGCTTGTAGCAACCCCAAAACTGCCGAAGACTTTGACGCTTACCTAGAAGAAGCCTATCAAGAAACTTTAGCCCTTTATCGTTTACCTTCTACTTATTTAGGAGAAAGCCGATACAATGATACCTTACCCAATTATCTTTCCAAGGAATTTTCTGCCAAAGAAATCGCCCTAAACGAGAAATACAAAGCCGGTTTAGCACAATTCCCAGACGAGATCTTAAGCGAAGATCAACGGCTGAGTAAGCAACTGATGTTGTGGGAAATTGACATCGCCTTAGCCAAAAAAAAATACTTAAAAGACTTGATGCCTTTGGACCAAATGTGGTCCTTCCATTTGAGCTTTGGTCAGTTGGCCAGCGGACAAGGAGCGCAGCCTTTTGTTACGCCACAAGACTACCGCAATTGGTTGGTGCGCGTTGAAGGCTATTTGGATTGGATGCAATCTGCTGAAGAGAATATGCGCGAAGGCATGGAGAAAGGCTGGGTCTTGCCTACGACTTTAATCCAAAAAGTGATTCCGCAATTAGCGCAAATGGTGACCGACACCCCAGAAGAGCATCTGTTTTACGCTCCCATTGAAAATATCCCAGAAAGCTTTGGCGAAGCCGATAAAGAAAATTTCACCGCTGCCTATACTGCTATGATCCAAAATCAAGTGATCCCGGCTTATCGTCGTTTGCACGATTTTATGGCAGGGGAATATTTGGCCGCAGGCCGTGAAAGCAGTGGTTTTGATGCCTTAGCTGGGGGTGCCGACTATTATCAGCATGCCATCAAGCAATATACCACCACGAATATGACCCCAGAAGAGATTCACCAGTTGGGCTTGAGCGAAGTCGCACGAATTCGTACCGAAATGGAGGCCATAAAGGCCGAAGTGGGCTTTGAAGGCGACCTCATGGCGTTCTTTGATCATGTGCGCACCGCAGAAGCATTGATGCCTTTTGACGCGCCAGAGCAGGTGATTGAAAACTTTAACACCATTCATCAGCGGGTGATCCCAAAGGTGAACGAATTGTTTTCCCTACAGCCCAAAACCCCTTTTGAAGTAAGACGCACCGAAGCCTTTAGAGAAGCTTCTGCAAGCGCAGAGTACAATTCTGGGTCGCTTGACGGGACACGTCCCGGGATTTTCTATGTCCCTATTCGCGATGTGGCGACCTATAATGTGCACCAAGACGAAGACTTATTCTTACACGAAGCCATTCCTGGGCACCACTTCCAGATTTCTTTACAACAAGAGAATACGGCCTTACCGTCTTTTAGAAAGAATTTATGGTACAGCGCCTATGGCGAAGGCTGGGCCTTGTACACAGAATCGCTAGGGAAGGAGCTAGGCCTCTATGAAGATCCTTATCAGTACTTCGGGATGCTGGCGGCAGAAATGCACCGCGCCATTCGTTTAGTGGTTGATACAGGCCTGCATGCCAAAGGGTGGACCCGTGAGCAAGCGATACAGTATTCCCTTGAAAACGAATCGGAATCTGAGGTAAAGATCACCTCTGAAATAGAGCGTTATATGGCCAATCCAGGGCAGGCTTTATCGTATAAGATCGGTCAATTAAAGATCAGAGAATTGCGCAGTAAGGCCGAAACTGCCTTAGGTGACAACTTTGACATCCGGGAATTTCACCGGGTGGTTTTAGAGTCGGGATGTATTCCGCTTGCCCTGTTAGAAGAAAAAGTCAACCGCTGGATCAACAGCTTAATCTAATTCCTATGGCCACAACAATTAACCCCGACGTACTCACCTTTTTTAGCGAACTAGACAACAACAATAGTCGTGAGTGGTTTGAGCCACAGAAGAAGCGTTTTAAGGCCTTAGAGGCCGAAGTAAAAGCTTTTGCAACAGATTTAACCGCACAGATGAACGAACACGATAGCGTGGACAAATTCAAGTTGTTTCGCCTTTATCGCGATGTGCGCTTTTCCAAAGACAAGACGCCTTTTAAAACCCACTTTGGGATTTCGTTTCACCGAGAAAAACCGGCTTATCGCGGGGGCTATTATCTGCACATTAAACCCGGAGATAACTTTGTCGCTACGGGCTTTTGGAATCCATCCAAAGAGGACCTATTTCGCATACGTAAAGAGATGGAAATCGACGGAGAGGAGTTTAGAGAGATCATGGGAAAACCCGCCTTTAAAAAAGTATGGGGGAAGCTAGAAGGGGAGGAAGTGAAAACCGCTCCCAAAGGTTTTTCGAAAGAAGATCCCAACATTGACCTGATTCGCAAAAAGGCTTATTTGTTTACTAAAAAATACAGCGATCAAGAAGTACTTTCACCCGATTTTATGGCGCAAGTCAACAAGGACTTTAAAGCCGTAAGACCCTATTTCGATTATATGAGCAGTGTCTTAACCACCGATTTAAACGGGGAATCCCTGCTCTAAGCTAGCTTACTTTTGCCACTGCCGCTGGCGGAGCATCGAAGAGTTGGACTTGGTCTTTTAATCGCTCGATGACCATATTCATCATGCGCTTGTTTAAGGAGGAAGAGTTACAGCTGTAGAGGCGGTATTCTGCTACCGTAAATTGACCGATGATCATCCCCTTGACAGAATTACGGAACTTTTGATCCTTGATCAAACTACTTTCGATATAGGCTAGCTTTTTCTCTAAGCCTAAGTCATAAAACACCCCCTTGCGCTTTTCAATGTATTGATGAAAGACTTCAATAAATAAAGGGTTTTGCAATTTTAAAATAGGGCGGAGGGTCTCGTTTTGAAAACGTTCCTCTTGGCCCATAGTGGCGAACTGTTGGGTTTTCTTGATCTCTGGTCGAATGCGACGTAAATCATTGGGTCGATCGTTCATGGTTAGTGTTTTATCCCAAGTTAGGGGCTTTTTTACTTGAAACTACTCAAGGAGAGGAGAGATTGTTCACAGGGTTTTTAACAGATTTTACTATATTAGTTGTCCCTAATCTTATAATCATGCAACAATCTTCAACCTATTACCTGCATTGCTATATCGCCGGTTTACAATACTATGAAGTCCTGGAAGTTTGGAAAAAACTGGAAATAGGCCAAAGCCTACAATTGATTCCAGAACCTGACAATCGCTATGATGAAAATGCCGTTATTGTCGCCTTTCAAGCGCTTTTAACGTCCATAATATTTTCATTTCATATCGGTTAAGTTTTTTTGTTTACTGGTATTCGGGCGTTTCAATATACATTTTTCTTTTTATCCTTTTCTTCATTTTTCTTTTTATCCTTTTCTTTGTGTGTGGTATACACAGTATTGAGAATTCAAAAACTCTTTTCATCAATAATATAAACACATTATACGTTCTATAATTAATATTATGTAAAATATATAATTCTATTTGCACTATTCCCACCCTTTTTCCTTATAATTTTTATATTTGGGTAACAATAAATAACATGAACAAATGAAAAAAGTATTTGCTGCCCTAGGTATTATCCTACTCCTCGTTATTGGTTATATGATTTATGGAACCTTTATCAATCCAAAAAGTCCTAAAGGTGAGGCCACCTTTGAAAAAGACGATTTAAAAATCGAAGTCGTTTATCACCGTCCTTATAAGCGGGACCGTTTAATTTTTGGCTCCGCCGAAGATCAAGCCCTAGTTCCTTATGGACAATACTGGCGTTTAGGTGCCAATGCTGCCACTACTTTTGAAACGTCACAAGAAATTGCCTTTGCAGGAAGATCATTAGCGGCGGGTAAATACCGACTCTATGCAATTCCAGAAGCAGATCACTGGGTTGTTGCCTTAAACGAAGAAGCGGGAAAATTTGGTTATAGTGAACCAGATTATGACAAAGACATTATGAGGGTCAACGTTACCGCAGCACAATTATTAACGCCGGTAGACCCTTTTACCATTGATTTAGTAGAAGATGGAGAAAGTTTAACCTTACGCATGCGTTGGGATACAACCTCTGTGGCAATTCCGTTAAACTAAATGCAGTTTTTTTCCCTGAAGAATTTCTTAAAAGCCTTCCTATTCATTAGTGTTATAGGAGGCTTTACCTATTATGTGGTTGGGAAAATACAGTACCGTCAAAACATTATGAGTTTTGAAGAATACGATCCCCCTTCTACCCTTGTCGTGCCAGAAAATCTCGTCACTAGGGCGAAATTTCCCTTTGTAGATATTCACAGCCATCAATTTGATATGCCCATTAGGGATTTAAGTGATCTAACCGCAGAGATGGACAGCCTAAATATGGCTTTTATGGTCAATCTAAGTGGCTTTAGAGGAATGTATTTAGCGAAATGCTTGAAGAATGTAAAAGAAAACGCTCCTAACCGCTTTGGGTTGTTTGTGAATCTCGATTGGGAAAAAATTGACGAAGCAGATTTTGTGGCTAACAATCTCGAAATTCTACGCCAAGCAAAACGAGACGGCGCCATCGGACTAAAAGTCTATAAAGGCTTAGGCTTAACCGATACCGATAAAGACGGCAAGCGAATTGCCGTTAACGATCCCCGTTTAGACCCCATTTGGGCAGAATGTGGCCGTTTAGGCTTCCCGGTCTTGATTCATTCGGCAGAGCCTCCCTCCTTCTGGTTACCAAAAGATAAAAACAACGAACGTTGGTTAGAGCTAAAGCAAAAGCCCAGTCGTTATCGCGATCCTGCAAAAGTGCCCTCTTTTGAATCCATTATTGCAGAACAACACCATATTTTTGAAAAGCATCCAGGTACCACCTTTATAAATGCGCATTTAGGTTGGATGGGGAACGATTTAGACCGCCTAGGAGCGCATTTAGACCGCTACCCTAACGTAGTGACAGAAATAGGCGCTGTCTTGGCAGAATTAGGCCGTCAACCCCGTAGAGCACGTCAATTCTTAATCGACTATCAAGACCGCGTCCTCTTTGGTAAAGACAGCTATAAGGTAAAAGAGTACTACACCTATTTTAGGGTTTTAGAAACCGAAGACGAGTATTTTGATTACTACCGTAAACGCCATGCCTTCTGGAAGATGTACGGTTTAGGCTTGCCTGATGATGTCTTGCAAAAATTGTATTATAAAAATGCTTTGCGTATTTTACCAGCTATAGATAAAACATTATTCCCATAGATTATGATCATTGTCAATACCCCTACCGTCCCCAATAAAGCGATCACAGAAATTCACGGTATTGCCCGTGGCAGCACCGTTCGCGCACGAAATTTTGGAAGTGACATCTTCGCCGGCCTTAAGAATATTGTAGGCGGAGAAATCTCTGAATACACTAAACTACAAGCCGATTCTCGCGAACAAGCGCTGCAGCGCATGCAAGAAGATGCCCAGCGTATGGGAGCTAACGCCATTGTGAATGTGCGTATTACTACTTCGATGGTCATGCAAGGCTGTTCTGAGATTCTCGCTTATGGGACCGCAGTTACGATAAAATGAGCGGTTTGATTATAGGCGGTATCACCCTTATTATTCTAATTTTCTTGATCGCTAAACGAATGAACGACAAGGATAAGGAAACCTTTGAAAAAAGGGACAATTAGCTTCGCTCGCAATAAACAATGCAATAACGAGCTGTGAAGTACCGTAACAATGGTCGTATTCCCACTTTTTTAGGATCTGGAGAAGTCCACAATTCCTGCGCTTTAATGGTCCAGCCAGCTTTTTCAAGGAGAAACTGGAATTGCTTCACTTCAAATTCGTGATAGTGTTTGTCCCAATCGTCGGCTTCGTTCCAGTATGCATCTGCAAACCACAATTTTAATGGGACAGAAGCGATTAAACGTTTGCTTTTGATGCTTTTAAGGATATTATAGGGCGCCAACATATGCTCAAAGATCTCAAAGGCAGTGACACAGTCTACGTCTTTTTTGGCGTAGCCTAAATAGTCATCATCCAAATTCTCTCCTTGCGTATTTTCAACTTGGTATCCCGCCGCTTTTAACTGGGGGGTAAAAGGGTTTTCTATCCCTAAATCGAGGAGGCTACTCCCCTGCTCTAGGTGATTTGCCATAAAGGCTAAGGTCTTGTTATAGCGCTTTTGGTGGGGAGTAGATATGGCCACTATTCTTTTGTTTTTCCAATAAAGACATTCACTCCTTTTTGTATAGGGTTTCCAGAAGTTCTCCTAAAACTTACCACTTGGCCCGTGTGATAAATGGCATCGGCAAGTGGACCGTTGAGCAGGTTCCAAATGGGGTAAGAGTACAATTCATTCCCACGTTGAAAAATCACTTGCATCTGAGCGACTTCTTCTTCGGTTTTATCTAGAAACAGGGCATTCGCTTGTTCGAGGTATTCCAAGGTTTTTTCGCGTAAAACAATATAATCCTTTGGGGGACTCTTAACAGGGCGAATAGAAGGACTTGACGTAGCAGAGTTTCTAATAACCTGCGCTAATCCATAAATATGCTCTAGGGTTTCAAAGGTAGAAGAAGCTTCTTCGCTGGGGCGATAGCCTAAATCTTTTATTCGTAAATCTTTTGATGCCCAAAAATATCTATACCCTAAGCCTTGCACCATGCGAGCGATAATATTACCAGAAATAGCGGTCTCTGGAGCCGTGGGGATTTCATTCATTGGAGGGTTGTTCTGGGCCATAATACAAGAGGTTGAAAGTAGGAAGAGTAAAATTAGGCTTCGCATTGTTTTAATGGGTTTTGAATACACTAAATTACTATTTTAGCTTTTTATTTGCTACATATGTCAAAGAAATTAAGCAGCCTAGAAGATTTAGCTAAGATTCAATTTGAAAATCTAGCCCCTGATCCAGAGGGCTATATCGCGCCAGAAGATCAATTTGTTCCCCAGCAATTAGAAGCGCATTTTAGCAATAAGGGGCGCGCCGGGAAAACCGTTACCCTGATCAAAGGTTTTGAAGGAGAAGCAGAGGATTTAAAGGCATTAGCCAAAACCCTTAAAAACGCTGTGGGCGTGGGTGGTACCATCAAAAACGGAGAAATTATTATCCAAGGTAATTACCGTGATAAGTTAATGACCCTCTTGCAAGAGATGGGGCATCAAGTAAAGCGTGTAGGCGGATAATTATTTCTTCCTCGCCGCTAAAGTAGTCTCAATATCCTTTAAGCTATAGCCTTTGGCCTGTAATAAAATAAGGTAGTGAAAGAGTAAGTCGGCACTTTCATTTAAGAAGAGTTCCTCATTGTCGTCTTTGGCTTCGATAACCGTTTCTACGGCCTCCTCGCCTACTTTTTGTGCGATTTTATTGATCCCTTCTCGGAAGAGAGAAGCGACATAGCTCTTATCATCATCATCGGCTTTGCGCTGAGCGATGGTGCTTTCCAATTCAGAGAAAAAGCCAAAGTGACTTTGGTTCTCTTCTCCCCAGCAAGTATCGGTTCCTTTGTGACAAGTAGGCCCTTTGGGGGTTGCTTGAATTAAGAGGGTGTCTTGATCGCAATCCCCCTTGATATCGACCAGTTGTAGAAAGTTCCCGCTTTCTTCCCCTTTGGTCCATAAACGTTGTTTAGAACGGCTGTAAAAGGTTACCTGACCCGTTGTTTGCGTCTTTTCGAGGGCCGCTGCATTCATATAGCCCAGCATTAGAACTGTTTTTGTCGTGGCATCTTGGATAATAGCGGGTAAAAGTCCGTCGGGAGATTTTGAAAAGTTGAGTTCCATAGGCTTATAATCTTACAGCGATCTGCTGTTGTTTGAGTTGTTGTTTTAAATCGGGGACACTAATTTCCCCAAAGTGAAAGACACTGGCCGCTAAAGCAGCATCTGCTTTTCCGGCGGTAAAGGTATCGATAAAATGCGAGGTGTTTCCAGCCCCACCAGAGGCAATGATGGGGATATTAACTTCAGTCGAGAGTCTGGCGAGGGCTTCATTGGCAAAGCCATTCTTAGTCCCATCGTGGTCCATGGAGGTAAAGAGGATTTCTCCGGCACCGCGTTCTTCTACCTCTTTTGCCCAGTCAAAGAGATCGATTTCTGTGGGGACCTTCCCTCCTACTAAATGCACTTTCCATTGCCCGTCAATCTGCTTTGCGTCAATGGCGACGACTAGGCATTGACTCCCAAAATGGGTAGCGACCTCGTTAATCAATTCTGGGCGTTTTACCGCTGCTGAATTGATGGAAACTTTGTCTGCACCATTTTTCAATAAGATGGAAACATCCTCTACCGAACGAATTCCACCCCCTACAGTAAAAGGAATATCAATGGTTGCTGCAACCTTTAAAACGAGTTCTGCTAAGGTTTTGCGCTGCTGCTCTGTGGCCGAGATATCGAGAAAGACCAACTCGTCCGCATTTTCACGGGCGTATTGAGCGGCCAGTTCTACCGGGTCTCCCGCGTCACGTAAGTTGATAAAGTTCACTCCTTTGACCGTGCGACCGTCTTTGATATCTAAACAAGGGATAATGCGTTTGGTTAACATATTAATTGTTTGAAAGAATAAATTGTTCCAACTGTTTTAACGAGATACGGTTTTCATAAATCGCCTTCCCTATAATGGTACCTTCACAGCCCATTTCTGCTAAGCGTGGGAGTTCGTCGAAATGCGAAATCCCTCCAGAAGCGATGAGCTTAACTTGGGTTTCTGACAAAATCTTTTGGTATAAATCAAAGGAAGGGCCTTGCAACATACCGTCTTTACTAATGTCTGTACAAATGGTGTATTGAATGCCTTTGGCTTGATAATGGGCTAGAAAATCAAAGAGCGATTGATCAGAGGTTTCTAACCACCCATCTGTTGCGATATATTCTCCTTTAACATCTGCCCCTAGAATGATTTTTTCTGCCCCATAGGTGCTAATCCATTGGCTAAAAACTTCTGGCTGTTTGACGGCAATACTCCCGC
Source organism: Candidatus Arcticimaribacter sp. (assembly GCA_965658115.1). GTDB lineage: Bacteria > Bacteroidota > Bacteroidia > Flavobacteriales > Flavobacteriaceae > Arcticimaribacter. The sequence continues at coordinate 92,379 of CBFHRA010000002.1, forward strand.
CAGTGACTTGCTGTGCACCACTTTCAAAGGCGATCTTCAAGTCTTCGTCGGTTTTTAAGCCACCCCCAAAATCAATTTTTAAATTGGTTTGAGTCGCAATGGTTTCAAGCACTTTATGGTTGACGATATGCTTTGATTTTGCGCCATCTAGGTCTACAAGATGCAAGTATTCAATCCCGTGAGCTTCATAGGCTTTAGCGACTTCTAAAGGGTGTTCGTTATAGGTCTTTTGGGTGCTGTAGTCACCTTTGGACAAACGCACGCATTTCCCGTCAATAATGTCTATGGCAGGGGTAATTCTCATAAGGCTAAAAAGTTTTGTAGGAGTTGGCTCCCCGCTTTACTGCTTTTCTCTGGATGAAACTGTACCCCATAGAAATTATCTTTTTGCAAGGCAACGCTATAGGCGCCATCATAGTCACTTTGGGCAATGGTTTCCTTTGTTAAAGGCACATAAAAAGAGTGCACTAAGTACATGAAGTCACCTTCGTTAATATTCTTAAATAGAGAGCTTTGCAAATTTGAAATAGTATTCCATCCCATTTGTGGAACCTTGACTTGATTGGAGAAACGCACAACTTTCCCCGGGATAATCCCAAGGCCATTTACATCTCCTTCTTCTGTCGCATCACACAATAATTGCATCCCTAGACAAATCCCTAAAACAGGTTGTTTTAAGGTGGGGATTTGTTGGTCTAATCCATTGTGCTTAAGCTTTTCCATCGCACTGGCTGCTGCGCCTTGGCCAGGAAAAATCACCTTGTCTGCTGCTTTAATAGTTTCAGGATCAGCTGTTAGAGTACTTTCGACCCCTAGTCTTTCTAAGGCAAATTGTAAAGAGCGGACATTCCCCGCGTCATAATCTATAATTGCGACCATCTATAAACTGCCTTTAGTGGAGGGAAGAATCATTTTATCTGGATCGCGCTTGACGGCAACTTTAATCGCTTTGGCGAATGCCTTAAAAATCGCTTCGATCTTGTGGTGTTCGTTGGTTCCTTCTGCCTTGATATTGAGATTCGCTTTGGCACCATCTGTAAAGGATTTAAAGAAGTGCATAAACATTTCAGTAGGCATCTGACCGATCATCTCGCGCTTAAATTCGGTTTCCCAAACCAGCCAATTTCTTCCACCAAAGTCAATGGATACTTGCGCTAAGCAGTCATCCATGGGTAAGCAGAATCCATAGCGTTCAATCCCCAATTTATTGCCTAAGGCGGTTGCAAAGGCTTCGCCTAAGACAATAGCGGTATCTTCAATGGTATGGTGTTCGTCCACTTCTAAATCTCCTTTTACCACTAGGTCAAGGTCCATATTTCCGTGACGGGCAATTTGATCTAACATATGATCAAAAAAGGCGATACCTGTATCGATAGCACTTTTTCCGCTGCCATCTAAGTTTAGGCTAAGGGTGATATCTGTCTCGTGGGTGGTGCGTTTTTGGGCAACGATGCGTTGATCGAGCTTTAAAAAGCTGTAGATTTCTTGCCAATGGGTTGTTTTAAGGGCAATAGCTGCATCTAAATCTTTTGTTGCCTCTTCTGCCCCTAAGGCTTCATCGTTTGCGATAAAAAGGCCTTTAGCGCCTAGATTTTTCGCTAATTCCATATCGGTTAGGCGATCGCCAATGACATAAGAATTCGCTAGGTCGTACTTTTCAGCATCCATATACTGTGTCAATAAACCAGTACGTGGCTTTCGGGTGGGTGCATTATCGGCTGGAAAGCTTCTGTCAATCAAGATGTCGTCAAAAACTACTCCTTCATTTTCAAAGCTCTTTAAGACAAAATTGTGGGTGGGCCAAAAGCTCTCTTCTGGAAAACTAGCTGTTCCCAGACCGTCTTGATTGGTCACCATCACCAATTCATAGTCCATTTCGCGAGCAATCTTCCCTAAATAAGTAAAGACCTCTGGATAAAAAACAAGTTTCTCTAAAGCGTCCAATTGATAATCGGCGGGTTCTAAAGCTAAGGTCCCATCTCGGTCAATAAAAAGTACTTTTTTCATTCGCTGTCCATTGTGCGTAAGGCACTGATTAATGCATTATTCTCTTCTGGCGTTCCTACCGTAATTCGCAAGGTATTCGCGCAATTCATGTTTTTTGAAGGATTGCGTACTACAATTCCACGCTCAATCAATTGTTTGTAGCGTTTACTGCTACTATCTACTTTGACCAAAAAGAAGTTAGCGTTAGAAGGATATATCTTCTTTATAAAACCCAAAGAAGAAATTTCATTGATCACACGTTCTTTTTCTGTTCTAATTTGATGCACCTGCTGCTGGATTAAGCCTTGTTCGTCTAGGCGCTTGATGACGGTATCTTGGGTCAAGACATTGATGTTATAGGGAGCTTTCACCTTATTCATCAAGTCAATTATGAGCGGATCCCCAAAGCACATGCCCAAACGTACTCCGGCTAAACCCTGTGCTTTTGAAAAGGTCTGCACCACAATAAGGTTATCATAATCAGATAATTGTGGCAGGATGGATTGATCTTCGGCAAATTCTACATAGGCCTCATCCACCACCACCAAACCGCTAAATCTCTCTAAAAGCTGCTTAATGTCTTGTACAGCAAAACAATTCCCGGTGGGATTATTTGGACTGGGAATAAAGATCATTTTAGTACGCTTATTATGCGCGGCTAAAATGGCGGGGACATCTAACTGAAAGTCTTTTGTTAGTGGGACTTCAACAGTTTTGACTCCGTTAATATCTGCGCAAACTTGGTACATCCCAAAGGTGGGCGGCAATATAATCGCCTCATCTTTTCCAGGAGTAGCAAAAGCAATCATCAATTGATTTAGTACTTCATCACTACCGTTACCCAAATAAATCTGCTCTGTGTTGACTCCTTTTGCCTCCGCTAAACGTTGCTTTAACTTCTTTTGCATAGGATCTGGATAGCGATTCACCCCATTGTTAAAGGGGTTTTCATTCGCATCGAGCAAAATCATTTTACGGCCGTCATCGATAAACTCTTCTCGAGCAGATCGATAGGGTTTAAGGGCGACTATTTCTGGTCTTGCCCATTGCAACAGGCGATTATTAGGCTTCATCTTTGAGGTCATTTAACCGTAAAGTTACGGCATTTTTATGGGCTTGTAAGCCTTCGGCCTGCGCCATGGTTTCAATGGCTGGTCCAATGTTTTTTAGGCCTTCGGCCGAAATCTTCTGGAAAGTCATCTGCTTGAGAAAGCTGTCTAGGTTTACCCCGCTATACTGTTTGGCGTAGCCATTAGTGGGTAAGGTATGATTTGTCCCTGAAGCGTAATCTCCCGCGCTTTCTGGAGTGTAATTTCCTACAAAAACAGAACCGGCATTTTGGATGGCATTGACATATAGGTCTTCTTTTTCCATGCAAATGATATAGTGTTCTGGTCCGTATTGATTGATGAAATCTAAGGCAAGTGCATCAGATTCAAAGGCGATCATTTTAGAGTTTGCGATGGCTTTTTCGGCGATTTCTTTTCTGGGTAAAACGGCCAACTGTTCTTTTATTTCTGCCTGTACAGCGTCTAGGATCTTAGCAGCTGTTGTGACCAAGATCACCTGGCTATCTGGCCCGTGCTCTGCCTGTGACAACAAATCTGCCGCGACATAAGCAGGAGAAGCACTAGCATCTGCAACGACGAGTAACTCACTGGGGCCTGCCGGCATGTCAATGGCCATATTATAACGGGTGGCCCATTGTTTTGCCACGGTGACATATTGGTTTCCGGGGCCAAAAAGCTTGTAAACAGAGGGTATCGTTGCAGTCCCAAAGGTCATGGCGGCAATGGCTTGAATCCCCCCTACTTTAAAGATTTTTGTCACTCCACAAAGTTGTGCGGTATAGAGTACCACGTCAGGAAGATTACCTTCTTTGTTGGGTGGGGAACACAAGACAATCTCTTCGCAACCAGCAATTTGTGCCGGGATGGCTAACATCAAGATGGTAGAGAATAATGGAGCTGATCCACCGGGGATATACAATCCTACCTTTTGAATAGGACGCTTTTCTTGCCAGCAATTAACGCCGCTTTGCGTTTCTACCGCAACGGTTTGAGTTTGCTGCGCTTTGTGAAAAGCTTCAATGTTTGCTTTCGCCAGTTGAATACTTTGCTTCAACTCATCGCCCACATTTGCAATAGCTGCAGTGATCTCATCTTGGCTAACAGCAATATTATCAAGCGAGGTTTTATCAAATTGTTGGGTGTAAGCAGCAACGGCCTTATCTCCTTCTTTTTGTACACGTGTAAAAACCTCTGACACCAAAGGTTCTAAGGCTTCATAAGATGCCGTAGGACGAGCCAATAAAGCTGTCCAATCTTCCTTTTTAGGATAAATGAACTCTTCCATTAGCGCACCATTTTTTCGATTGGACACACTAAAATATCTTCTGCGCCAGCAGCTTTTAATTGATCGATTACTTCCCAAAAGTCTCCTGCGTTAATCACAGAATGGATGGAACTCCAGCCTTCTTCTGCAAGAGGTAAAACTGTGGGACTCTTTAATACTGGGAGGATGCCCGCGATTTCTTCTATGCGATCGTTGGGGGCGTTGAGTAAGATGTACTTGGATTTTTTCGCTCTTAATACCGCCTGTATGCGAAAACGAATGGTTTCTATTAGGCGTTCTTGTTCTTCCGTAAGCTTAGCTCCTTGCACTAAAACTGCTTGAGAATCTAAGATCTTCACCACCTCGGTTAGGTTGTTTTTAAACAAAGTGCTTCCACTGGAAACGATATCACAAATGGCGTCCGCCAAACCGATGTTAGGAGCGATTTCTACAGAACCATTAATAATGTGCAAATCTGCTTCTATTTGGTTCTTTTTTAAAAATTGTTTTACCGTATTGGGGTATGAAGTCGCAATTTTCTTTCCGGCTAAATCACTGACGCCGTTATAAGCACTTCCTTTAGGCAAGGCAATAGAGACGCGACATTTTGAAAAGCCCAACTCTTCGATCACTTCAAGATCAGTTCCTTTTTCCACTAAAGTATTGCTCCCTAAGATGGCCAGGTCCACTACTCCATCTCTTAAGTATTGCGGAATATCTCCATTGCGCAAGAAGAACACTTCTACCGGGAAGTTTCTCGCTGCTGCCTTTAGTTGATCTTTTCCATTGTCAATGGCGATGCCACAGCTCTTTAATAAAGCAAGAGATTCGGTGTTTAGACGGCCAGATTTTTGAATAGCAATTCTAATCATATTTCTTTTTTTTGTTCAACCTCAATGGGTTTAAATAAAAAAACCCGCTTGAAGATCAAACGGGTTAGTTATAGGGTCTACAGATCCATTAACGCTCGTTTGAACGATATTGAGTATGATGGATATGTAAATGGTTTTTTTTCATTGATGGTGCAAATATACGTTTTATTTACAATTTCAAAAGAATTATTGGTTCCCTAAGATAATCGGAAGACCATCTTTTCCACTTCCAATAACAATTACCTTAGAATTTGGAGATTCTGATAGTTTAATGGTCGCTTCAATCCCTTTTTCTTGAAGAATTTTATCGGTTAAAGAGGCACTTAAGATACGGTTAGCAGTTGCTTTACCTTCTGCATCAATACGTTGACGTTCTGCTTCTTGCCTTGCTTTTTCAATACGGAATTCATATTCTAACGCTTCTTGCTCTTGATTTAATTTACGTTCAATAGCTTGACGAATTGCGATAGGTAAAGTCACATCTCTAACTAAAACTGCATTGAGTTGAACATATTGATTTTCAACTACCTTTTTAGTTTCTTCGTAAATCTCATTTTGAATGGCATCACGCTTAGTAGAGTACAATTGTTCTGGCGTATAACGTCCCACTACAGAACGAGCCACAGCTCTAATCTGAGGGATAATGATGATATTCAGATAGTTTTCCCCTTTTGTTTTGTGCAGCTTTCCTAAATCTTCAATTTTAGGTTGATACAAGACAGAAATATCTAAGCTGATCTCTAAACCATTAGAAGAAAGTACTTGCATTTTGCTTTCAAATACCTCTTGTTGTTTGACGTTGTAAATGTATACTTTGTTCCAAGGTGCAATGATATGGAACCCTTCCCCTAACGGTGGTTCATCTGTCACGACCCCTCCTCCAAAGGTTTTAAACAACACTCCTGCTTCTCCATATCCAATATTGATGGAGGATTTCGAAATAAAAATAATCAAGATAAATCCTAGCGCTAGCGCCGGTAGGCCAATTTTTGGTAATCTGTTCATAATAATTTTATTTTAAGTTAGCATTCCGCCATCTACATTAAAGACTTGTCCTGTAATGTATTCTGACATATCTGATCCTAAGAAAACACAAGCATTTGCAATGTCTTCTGGAGATCCTCCACGTTTTAGTGGTATACCATTGCGCCATCCTTGCACAACGTCTTCGGGTAAACTTCCCGTCATTTCTGTTTCTATAAAACCTGGTGCAATCACATTCGAACGGATGTTACGCGATCCTAGTTCTAGGGCAATGGATTTTGAAAATCCAATGATTCCCGCTTTAGAAGCCGCATAATTTGCTTGTCCGGCATTCCCTTTTACCCCCACGACAGAACTCATGTGGATGATAGAGCCCTTGCGTTGTTTTAAAAAGGTACGCTGTACTGCTTTGGTCATATTAAAGACAGATTTTAAGTTGACTTCGATGACTTTATCAAAGTCTTCTTCTCCCATTCGCATGAGTAAGTTGTCTTTTGTAATTCCAGCATTATTGATTAAGATATCAATCCCTTCAAAATCTTTTAGTACCTCTTCAACTAAAGCTTGTGCTTGATCAAAGTCAGCTGCATTGCTTTGATAGCCTTTCGCATTAACACCAGTTGCTTTAAGCTCTAATTCTAAAGCATTTGCTGCTTCAACAGAGCTGCTAAACGTGAAGGCAACATTACATCCCTGCTCAGCAAAGACTTGGGCAATTCCTCTCCCGATTCCACGGCTGGCTCCTGTAATGATGGCTGTTTTACCTTTTAATAGATGCATATTGATTGAATTAAGCGAGTACTTCAGCTACTTTTTTACCTATGGCTGCAGGAGAATCAACAACGTGAATTCCACATTCTGCCATAATGCGTTTTTTTGCTTGAGCGGTATCATCAGATCCACCTACAATTGCTCCAGCATGTCCCATTGTACGTCCTGCAGGAGCTGTTTCTCCAGCAATAAATCCTACTACAGGCTTTTTATTTCCAGTCGCTTGGATATATTTTGCAGCATCTGCTTCTAGTTGACCACCGATTTCACCAATCATGACGATACATTCTGTTTCTTCATCATTCATGAATAATTCTACAGCGTCTTTAGTCGTTGTTCCAATGATTGGATCTCCCCCAATACCAATAGCGGTAGTAATCCCATATCCTTCGCGTACTACTTGGTCAGCAGCTTCATAAGTTAAGGTACCTGATTTAGAGATAATCCCAACATTACCCTTTTTGAAGACAAAGCCTGGCATAATTCCCACTTTTGCTTCTCCTGGAGTAATTACTCCTGGGCAGTTAGGACCAATCATGGTACAATCTCTTCCTTTGATATAATCTGCTGCCTTTACCATATCAGCTACAGGAATTCCTTCAGTAATTGTAATAATTACTTTGATTCCTGCATCTGCAGCTTCCATAATAGCATCTGCTGCAAAGGCTGGTGGTACAAAAATAATCGAGGTATCGGCTCCTACTTCATTTACTGCTTCTGCTACTGTATTAAATACAGGCTTGTCTAAATGAGTTTGCCCACCTTTTCCAGGAGTTACACCACCTACTACATTTGTCCCATATTCAATCATTTGAGTGGCATGGAATGTTCCTTCACTTCCGGTAAATCCTTGAACAATAATTTTTGAGTCTTTGTTTACTAATACGCTCATTATTTAATTCTTTATTGGTTTGATTTATGTTTATTCTTTAATTCTTTCTAAATAGCTTCCTTTTTCGGAATCAACCTTAATCTTATCCCCTTCATTAATAAAAAGAGGAACGTTAATTCTAGCGCCTGTCTCTACTGTTGCGGGTTTTGTTGCATTTGTTGCTGTATTCCCTTTTACACCTGGTTCTGTGTGTGTTACTTCTAAAATAACACTAACTGGCATATCGACCGATAGAGGCATACCGTCTTCGGTATTGATAGAAATAGTGACTACTTCTCCTTCTTTCATTAAATCTGGTCGATCAAGAATATTTTTTTCGATACTGATTTGGTTGTAATCCTCATTATTCATAAAGTGAAAAGTGTCCCCTTCATTGTATAAGAACTGGAATTTATTGGTCTCAACCCGAATATCCTCAATTTTATGCCCTGCAGAAAAAGTGTTGTCAATCACTTTTCCGTTAGAAACACTTTTGAGTTTTGTTCGAACGAAAGCTGGCCCTTTTCCTGGTTTTACGTGAAGGAACTCAATGATTTTATAAATATCATTGTTGTATTTAATACAAAGTCCTTTTCTAATATCTGATGTACTTGCCATAATTGGGTGTTAGTTTTTCCTAAAGTAGCCTTTCATGATTCCTCGATGTGAATTCTTAATAAAATCGAGAACTTCGTCCCTTTCTGGACTCACCTCCATTTCAGCTTCGAGAATTTCTGCTGCTTGTGTATTGTTGTAATTTTTTTGATATAATATTCTAAAGATCGATTGAATCTCTCTAATTTTTTCTGTGCTAAAACCTCTTCTTCTTAATCCGACAGAATTAACGCCAACATAAGATAAAGGCTCACGCGCTGCTTTTACATAAGGTGGTACATCTTTTCTTACCAAAGATCCACCAGTAATAAAGGCATAATCCCCGATGGTGCAAAATTGGTGAATAGCCGTCATTCCTGCGAGAATAACATAATTCCCGACGTGTACATGCCCAGCTAAGGTACTATTGTTTGAAAATATACAATGATCCCCTACCACACAATCATGAGCAACGTGACAATAGGCCATAATCAAACAATTTTTCCCAATGACTGTTTTTTGACGATCAACCGTTCCGCGGTTGATGGTGACACATTCTCTAATGGTGGTATTGTCCCCAATAATGGTTTGGGTTTCTTCTCCGTTGTATTTAAGATCTTGTGGTGGTGCAGAAATAACTGCGCCAGGAAAAATAGTACAGTTTTTACCGATTCGGGCACCTTCCATAATGGTAACATTCGATCCAATCCATGTGCCTTCTCCAATTACAACATCATTATTGATAGTAGTAAAAGGGTCGATGACCACACTTTTAGCGATTTTAGCACCTGGGTGCACATAAGCTAGGGGTTGATTCATACTTTTTCTTTTCGGATTATTTGAGCCATTAATTCACCTTCGGTGGCTAATTTTCCATTGACAAAGGTATATCCTTTCATATGACAAATCCCTCTTCTTATAGGAGTAATCAACTCTAATTTAAACACCAATTGATCCCCAGGGTGAACAGGCTGCTTGAACTTAACATTGTCGATTTTCATAAAGAAAGTCAAGTAATTTTCAGGATCTGGGACAGTATTTAATACCAACACCCCCCCTACTTGAGCCATAGCCTCTACTTGTAATACACCGGGCATTACAGGAGCTCCTGGGAAGTGACCTGCGAAAAAAGGTTCATTCATGGTGACGCCTTTTGACCCAATCACATGAGATTCTGATAATTCATGAATTTTATCCACTAATAGAAACGGTGGGCGATGCGGTAGCATCTTCATAATTTGTGTAACGTTCATCAAGGGTGGGACAGACATGTCTACCGTGGGAACATTTAGGCGTTTTTCTTGTTTGATGATTTTTGCTAACTTCTTAGCAAACTCAGCATTGATACGGTGTCCGGGCTTGTGAGCAATTACTTTTCCGCGAATGCGTTGCCCTATTAAGGCTAAATCACCGATGACATCAAGTAATTTGTGTCTAGCGGCCTCGTTAGGATGATGCAAGGAAAGATTGTCTAAAACCCCATTAGGTCGAACAGCAATTTCTTTTTTATTAAATGCTTTTTTAAGTCTTTCCATTGTTTCTTCAGACAATGGTTTATCGACATAAACAATAGCATTGTTAAGGTCTCCTCCTTGAATTAAACCATTTTCTAACAGCATTTCTAACTCATGTAAGAAACTAAAGGTTCTAGAAGATGCTATTTCTTTTTCATAATCTTCTAACCGATCTAGATTTGCATTCTGTGTGCCTAAGACTTTAGTCCCAAAATCTACCATGGTAGTGATTTGATAGGCATCAGATGGAATGATCGTCATTTCACTTCCTGTCTCTTCATCTTTGAAGTTAATGACTTCTTTAACGATATATTCGTCCCTCTCTTTTTCAAGTGTTGTGATTCCTGCTTCTTTTAAAGCATTGACAAAATGGATAGAAGAACCATCCATAATAGGCGGCTCAGGAGCATCTAGATAAATAGTACAGTTATCAATTTGCAAACCAACTAAAGCAGATAGCACGTGTTCTGAAGTGTTAATCTTCACCCCGTTCTTATCTAAATTTGTCCCTCTTTGCGTGTCTGTAACCCATTGAACATCGGCTTCAACAACTGGAGAATCTTCTAGATCATATCTAATAAACTTATAACCGCTGCTTGCTTCTGCAGGAGCAAATTTAAGTGTTACGTTCTTTCCGGTATGAAGACCAACACCTGTTAGTGTTACTTCTTTTTTTATAGTAGTTTGTAAACTATTCATGAGGTTGCTTTTCTAGGGCTTCTAATCTTTTTACGATTGAAGGGAATCGTTTAAAAAATATGTATGATTTGATATAATCTTTATAATTCATTGCTGGGGTACCATAAAGGGCTTGGTCACTTTTAATATTACTAGTAACACCAGATTGACCTTGTATTCTAACATTATCTCCTACTTTTAAATGACCTATAATACCTACTTGCCCACCGATCACACAGTTGTTTCCTATTTTTGTAGATCCAGCTATGCCAGTTTGTGCTGCAATGACCGTATTTGCGCCAATTTCTACATTATGCGCAATTTGTATTTGATTATCGAGTTTTACTCCTCGACAAATTTTTGTCTCGCCTAAGGTCGCTCTATCGATGGTAGAATTCGCTCCTATATCGACATGGTCTTCTATCACTACCCTACCTGTTTGCGGTACTTTTTTGTAAGTACCATCTTCTTTAGGAGCAAAACCAAATCCATCTGAACCGATGACACATCCCCCATGCACAACACAAAACTTCCCTAAACTTGTAGAAGAATGTATGGTAGAATGATGAAAGACAACTGTATCATCTCCTATCGTCACATCATCTTCAATAACGACATGAGTATGAATGGATACATTTTTACCGATCGTCACATTTTTACCAATGACAACATAATGTCCAATATACGCCGAGTCATCAATCGTAGTTTCCTCTCCAATAATGGCTGTTTTTTCGATACCCGCAGTAGCCGATTTTTGTTTATTATAGAATTCTAACAAAGTTGAGAAAGCTTGGTAAGCATCTGGCACTCTGATTAGTGTGGGAGTAATCTCTTCTTCTGCAACAAAATCATTATTTACAATAACAAGAGAAGCATTTGTATTGTAGATATAAGGAGTATACTTTGGATTGGCTAAAAAAGTTAAGGAACCCATTGTTCCCTCTTCAATTTTTGACAGTTGAGAAACCTCAATTGAAGCATCTCCATCAATTGTACCATTTAATATGGACGCGATTTGTGCAGCCGTAAATTTCATTAGTGCAAAAATATAAAAATTAGAAGACTATTCAGCCTTTGCATAGCACAGATAACTTTTTGATTCCAAAGTCGTAAATGCCCCTCCTTTAAATAAGTCTGAAAACACCTCTAAAGGCTTGACTTGACCCGACTTTAAAAGAATTTTAATGGGTGGCTTTTCTAAGGAATAAGGCCTGGTGCTGATCGTTCCTGAAAACACAAAACGGTCTGCATAAGCTTTACTATGCCCCTCTCGAATCAATTTAGTCTTTTTCTTTTCAATTTGTTTTTCTGTAAATGGCTGATCTTGAAACTTCACTTTCATCAACCTTCTATTGATAATACGAGAAGCATAAGAAGAAAGAATTTGATCGGGATGATCTTGCCATTTTTTTAGGCAAGCCAAAATATCTATATCATCTAAGCGACTAAAACGCTCTAATAAGGCTTGATCAATCTGCGCTGTTTCTTGTTTTGAAAAGAAATACAACAAGTCGTCTGGGATCTCTTTAAGTTTCCCAGCAACAACCATTGATCTAACATAGTCCATTAAATTCGATAACAATAGCTCTGCTGCTACTCCAGTCTTATGTAAATACACTTGCCAGTACATCAATCTTCTTGCGAGAATAAATTTTTCGACAGAAAACAAGCCCTTCTCTTCGATTACTAACTCATCATCAACAACATTAAACATTTCAACAATGCGCTGGGTATTGATATTCCCTTCTGTAGCGCCAGTATAAAAACTGTCTCTATTAAGATAATCAAGACGATCAATATCTAATTGACTTGCAACTAATTGCCCCATGAACTTCCTTGGATACTTTCCGCTATAAATATCAATTGCTAAAGACAATTGACCCTCAAATTGCTTATTGAGCAATTCCATGTAGCCCAGTGATAAAGCTTCGTGATGGGTATCTAACAAAAGTGTTTCTTCAAGTGCATGCGAAAAAGGACCGTGACCAATGTCATGTAAAAGAATAGCAATACTCAAGGCTTCTTTCTCTTTGTTAGAAATTTTAATGTCTTTATTTCTAAGTACTGCAACGACTTTATTCATTAAATGCATGGCACCTAAGGCATGTTCAAATCGGCTGTGCCTAGCTCCTGGATATACCAAATAGGAAAGGCCCATTTGCGATATGCGACGCAAACGTTGAAAAAAGGGATGCTCTAATAATTCGAAAATTATTCCGGATTCGATTGCAATAAATCCGTAAATTGGATCATTTAAGACAGGAAGCTTTTTGGCTTTCAAGTGTAGCTGTTTTTACAAATATACGAATATGCAAACAATCCAAATCTTATGGGTAGATGACGAAGTCGATTTACTCAAACCCCACTTTTTATTTTTACAATCTAGAGGCTATCAAACCCACCCTTGTACTAACGGTCAAGAAGCCCTTTCCATGGTTAAACAACAGCATTTTGACGTGGTTTTACTTGATGAAAACATGCCTGGACTCAATGGGTTAGAAACATTAACGCTTCTAAAGACAGAACACCCTAACCTACCGGTGATTATGGTGACTAAAAATGAAGAGGAACACATCATGGAAGAAGCCATTGGCTCTAAAATCTCTGATTACCTAATCAAACCAGTAAACCCAAATCAGATTCTCCTCTCCCTCAAAAAAACATTAGACCATCAAAGCTTAATTACTGAGAAAACCACTTTTAACTATCAAAAAGAGTTTCAGAAAATCAGTTTAGAATTGATGGACATAAATACATTTGAAGCATGGGCTACTTTTTATAAAAAGCTTGTTTTCTGGGAATTAGAGTTGCAAAACTTAGATGACTCGAGTATGTCAGAGATCTTTGAAAATCAATTAAAAGAGGCAAACGCCCTCTTTGGGAAATTCATTGATCAAAACTATTTAGACTGGATGGAGGATCAAGAAACAGCCCCCCTTCTTTCGCACAAGGTTTTTAAAAACAAAGTTTTTCCGCGATTACAAAAAGACACGCCTACCCTATTATTAGTCATTGATAATTTACGCTGGGACCAATGGAAAACCATAGAACCATTACTCAATAAATACTATCAAAAAGAAGAAGAGACTGTTCATTACAGTATTCTCCCCACTGCAACACAATATGCTCGCAATGCTTTTTTTGCTGGTTTGACACCAGCAGAAATAAAGAAACACTACCCACAGTATTGGAAAGATGACAATGAAGAAGGAGGGAAAAATCTTTATGAAGAAGCCTTGCTCCAATTACAACTGGAACGATTACATGCCGATTTTAAGCCAAATTATGTCAAGGTGACCAACCTTAAAGCGGCTAAATCCCTATGTGACACCCTTAGAAAAAATAGGAATGAAGTACTATCAACAGTGGTCTATAATTTTGTCGATATGATTTCGCATGCAAAATCTGAAATGGAGATCATCAAAGAATTAGCCTCTGACAATAAGGGCTATCGCTCATTGACAGAAAGTTGGTTTAAAAACTCTCCTCTATTAGAAGCGCTACAAGTAGCCCAAAAAGAGGGATACAATATCATTTTAACTACAGATCACGGAACCATTAATGTTACCTCGCCACTTGAGGTCGTTGGAGATAAAGAAACCAGCATGAATTTGCGCTATAAAACAGGAAGAAACCTTAAGTATCCTGCGAAAAAAGTACTAGAAGTAGATAACCCCGAAAAGGCTCATCTACCTAACTTAAGTATAAACAGCAAATTCATCTTTGCAAAAGAGGCAAATTATTTTGTCTATCCACAGAATTACCATCACTTTGCCAATTTATTTCAAAACACCTATCAACACGGAGGCATTTCTATGGAAGAAATGTTAATTCCTTTTGTATTTTTGAAGCCGAAAAAATAAGCTTTGAAAAAAACGTATTCACTTTCTGAAATTGATGAAGTGGCTAAAGAGCTCCTCCTGCAAATAAATAGCAATATTGTATTACTAAACGGAGAAATGGGCGCAGGAAAAACAACCTTGATCAAAGCGCTTTGCAAAGCTTTAAAATGCCCAGATGTTGTCTCAAGCCCTACCTTTTCATTGATCAATGAATACCGTACTGTAGACCACAAGCCATTGTATCATTTTGACTGCTATCGCATTGAAAATGAAGAAGAAGCCTATGATTTTGGGGCAGAAGAATACCTATATTCTGGGCATCTTTGCTTGATCGAATGGTCAGAAAACATTCAGTCGCTTTTACCTGAAAATTGCTCTTCGGTGACCCTTGAAAAGGTCGATTCAACTACCAGAAAAATAACGCTAACTTAACAACCTATGTCATTTTTATATCGTTTAGGGTATTACTTAGGCGGCTTCTCAGCCGGCCTAGTGATTTTATTCTTTTTATTTAACGGGAAGCGCACTCAATGTAATTATGGGCCAGAAGCCAGGGTACTCAATAACCTTTCTGAAAAACACTGGGAAGCAAAAACAGCACTTCTCCCCAATATGACTTTAGACAGTATAACAGTTCAAATGTTATTGAAAAATGCTGCTGTTAATTTTGGGGCAAGTGACACGAAAAGAGATAGTTGTAAACGCTATGCTTTATCCACCTATTACGATAATAAAAACATTGCATTAGAAGTTGAAAACTGCGAAAAGACGGTTTATATTCAAACAATGAACGTTAATCCTTAACTGATTTTTCTTCTCCTGCGCTCTTTTTGAAGTAGTTCTAATTCTCGAACGGTTTGTCCTTCGACAGAGGTATTTTCTTCGGCACGTCTAATCAAATAGGGAAGGACATCTTTTACTGGGCCAAAAGGGAGATACTTTGAAACCTTAAAGCCTTCATTAGCAAGATTAAAAGAGATATGATCACTCATGCCGTATAATTGCCCAAACCAGAGATGGGGATGGTCTTTAGGAATGCCCAGTTTGGCTATATATTCAATAATTTCATAGGTGCTTTGCTCGTTGTGACTCCCAAAATACATGGAAAAGTTTTCGATGTTTGAAACAATAAATTGCCAAGCACGATCAAAATTTATATCAGTATCTGCTTTGGTTTTACAAATAGGATCTTTCCATCCTTTTTCTTGTGCGGTCTCACGCTCCTTCTCCATATAAGCGCCTCTTACTAATTTGATACCAGCTATAAAACCTTCTGCTTTAGCTTTCTTATGGAGATCCTCAAGGTAGTCCAATTTCTCACTTAGATACATTTGTGCGGTAGTATGAACGATGGCTGTTTCACGATTATAAATCGACATCATTTCTTCCACAATACTATTTATAGCAGGTTGAATCCAGCTTTCTTCTGCATCGATCAAAAGTTTCATTTTGCATTTCTTAGCTAATTCGCAACAAGCAATAAAACGCAGTCTCACCCTTTGCCAGGCAGCTACTTCCTCTTCTGTTAGGGCTTCATTAAAGCTCACTTTTTCATATAGTTTAAAAGCACCAAAACCCGTTGGTTTGAATACAGTAAAGGGTATGCTTTCTGATTCAGCAGATAAGGCTATGGTCGATAAAATATTCTCTAAACAATCGTCTAAACTAATTTCTTCTTTGGCCCCCTCTACAGAATAATCCAGGACAGAATATACTTTTTGCGCAGCTAAAACTTTCACAACCTTGATGGATTCTTTAGCGGTAGTACCGCTACAAAAATGATCAAAAACAGTGGCTCTAATTAAGCCCTCTACAGGTAAATGAGACTTTAAGGCAAATTGTGCTACCTGCGTTCCAATCTTTACTAGTGGTTGATTTGCAATCAAACGAAAGAGGAAATAGGCCCGTTCTAAAGAAGCATCTGATTTAGAAGCAAAAGCAATTTCTGTATTATCAAATAATTTCATAAAACCTATTTAAGTAAAAGTCTAAAAAATAGGCGTAAAAAAAAAGCAGCCCTTTAAAAAAAGAACTGCCTCTTCATAAATAAATATAGTGTGTTTATCTATTTGAGGCGCCACAAATATAAACGGATTTTTTAGTTTAAAAAATGTACTTTTGTTAAAGTTTTATGGAGCACATACAATCACACGACCACACGATATTTTTTAGTACAGGCGAGAAAGGTTTTTTCGCAGAATTACTAAGTAGTAAAAATTATTCTTCCGTTTTTATCCTTGTGGATTCTAACACAGAGACTCACTGTTTACCTCATTTTCTGTCGCATTACCCTTGCCCAGAAAATTACGAGGTAATCTCTATTGATGTTGGCGAAGAACACAAACACATACAAACCTGCACAGGAGTTTGGGAAGCTTTGTCAGAATTAGGGGCAGACCGTAAAAGCCTTTTAATCAACTTAGGTGGTGGTGTAGTCACCGATCTGGGTGGCTTTGTTGCTTCGACCTTTAAAAGGGGAATAGATTTTATCAATGTTCCCACTTCCCTACTCGCGATGGTTGACGCTTCAGTAGGAGGAAAAACTGGGGTTGATCTAGGGCCCTTAAAAAACCAAGTTGGGGTGATCATCAACCCACAGGCAGTTGTTATTGACACCGATTTTTTAGCCACACTTCCTTCAAATGAATATCGAAGCGGCTATGCCGAAATGCTCAAACACGGTTTAATTCAAGATGCTGCTTATTGGAAAAAATTAGCTGATTTTGGGAAGATTAGCACAGATCAAATCGGGAAATACATCCATCACTCTGTCAGTATAAAGCATCAAGTAGTTCGTGAAGATCCCAGAGAAGATTCTTTGCGAAAGATCCTCAACTTTGGCCATACCCTAGGGCATGCAGTAGAATCCTACCATTTGATTAGGGAAGATAAAACCACACTTTTACACGGTGAGGCGATAGCGATAGGAATGATTATGGAAGCTTATATCTCTTCGGTACTTTTGGCTATGCCTAAAAAAGAATGTGATGAAATCAAAACTGTGTTTGATGCTATATATCCTAAAGTAGCCTTTGACGAAAAAGATTTTGACGCCATCGTTGAGATGCTAATCTATGACAAGAAAAACAGCCATGGAAAGGTGAAGTTTGCACTCTTAGAGGCGATAGGAAATCCAAAGTGGGATATTGAAGTTCCTAACGCGCTCTTAAAAGATGCTTTTACTTATTATCAAGGCAATTAAGCCGAGTTTCTACTCGCATTAATGTTTCCAAAGAGGGATCTGGTGACGAGCTTCTCGAATACTTTTTGCCACTCGCTGTCCACATTGTCCTCTTTGCTCATTTCTTGGATTTTAATCAAACCATATTGCTGGATCGTCAATAACGGAAGTACAATTTCTTCTCTAATATCAATCGATTTTTTCCCCGCTTGTTGATCTTCCATCAAAGAAGTGAAGCCTGTTAATTTTAATAACAAACGCTTGCTAAGCAAGTATTCGTTATAAATGATGGACCAAAATGGACCATAAACTGGATCTTTCTCCATATAGGCTGTAAGCGCTAAAAAGGACTTCGATAAACTCATCATACTATTTGCAACCAGCGTTTTAAAGAAAGGAGAGTTGTTGTATAAAGCAACTACTTTATCGAATTCTCCATTGTCCTCATATACTTTAAGGGCTGTTCCCACCCCAAAGAAACCGGGGACATTTTGCTTAGACTGGCTCCATGATCCTACAAAGGGTATCGCTCTCAAGTCAGAAAAATTCAAGCCTTTTGAATTTCCGCGTTTAGAAGGACGACTTCCAATATTTGTTTTGGCATAGAACTTTAACGTACTCATATGCTCTAAATACGGAACGAATTGTGGGTGATCCTTAAAGTCTTGGTACGCTTTATAACTAATATCGGCTAGGGATTGCAAGGTAACTCTATCCTCATCTGCTAAAATGGTGCGATGACCGTCTAAGACTTGGTTTTGAATCCCAGAACTCAGTAATTGTTCTAGGTTAAACTGAGAAGAATCAAGGGTGCCAAAGTTTGAACTAATGGTTTGGCCTTGAATGGTTACTTGAATATCATTTGCATTGATTTTATCTCCTAGAGAGGCATAGAATTGGTGGGTGTTCCCCCCTCCTCTTGCTGGTGGTCCACCTCTACCGTCAAAGAAGGCAACATCAATATCAAATTCTCCAGAGACTTTAGAAAGCATTTCTTTTGCTTGGTAAATACTCCAGTTGGCCATGATATATCCCCCATCTTTAGTTCCGTCAGAGAAGCCTAACATGATGGTTTGTTTGTTTTTGCGCTTCGCTAAATGTGCCTTATAGGTTTCATTTTGGTAAAGGTTGCGCATGATTTCTTCTGCCGCTTGTAAATCATCAACTGTTTCAAAGAGTGGAATCATATCTACAGTAGGCTCTTCCCAACCACAAATTCTGTGCATGGCAAATAATTGCAATATACTTTCTAAGCTTCCGCAATTTGAAATGATGTAACGGTGGCATGCGCGCTCTCCATTTGTTTTTTGAATAGACTGCATGGCATAAATAGACCCTAAGGTATAGCGAGTCATTTCATCCTCAAAGATATCAACTGGGATTTTACCCACTAATTTAGGTAAAACCGCGATGCGCTTTTCAAGCGGTAATTCAAGGTAATTATTAGGCAAATGCTCAATATATTGTTGAATATCTGGATGCCCCATAATGGTATCAAAAACACCCTGGTGTACACGTGAATCTTGACGAATATCTAGAGAAGCAAAATGGTAACCAAATAGTTTTACCTTATGTGATAAATCCTTTATTTCATTAACATATATCCCCTGGTGATCAGTCTTTAAGATTGTTTCGATCTCTGCTAATTCTGAGATTAATTTTTCGAGACTGATAATCTCCCCTTTTTCTGGGTATAGTAAAGTTGCATACATCCCATCTTCAAGTGCAGCTATTTTTTCGTCAACTTTATCAAACGTAATTTTTCGTTTTAGACGACGCAAGTCTCTATAATAGTTTCGCTGAATGGTATACTTAAGTCGTTCTGCCGTTTTAAGTGATGTTTCTGGCGTCACAAATGGATTACCGTCGCGGTCACCGCCAGGCCAAAAGCCAAAATTAAACAAGGTGTTATCCATCTGCTCATCCCCCAGAATATTTTGCTGTACATAGCCATAAATATGACTTGCAGAATGGTAGAATACATTCTCTAAGAACCACATTAAGCTAACAGCCTCATCAAATGGTGAAGGCTTTTCTTTTTGGAAAAAACGAGTTTTTCCTAACTGCGTTAATAGTTGCTTTATTTGTGCTAAATCATCCTGCTTGATAGCCTTTGACAAATCATTGATAATCCCTAATACAGAACCTGGATAAAATTGCGTTGGATGTGCTGTTAATACTAAACGAACATTAAAACGGTCTAAGTAAGCTTTTAACTCCTCTTTTTTACCGCGTTGAAAGGTTTCTTCTTTAATATAACGCAGTGTACCGCGACCGTGCATATTGTTTACTTCTGCAAAAGCAGCGTCTTCAATCGCATCAAATAACACGACCTGACGTTCTATGTATTGGATAAAACCAAAAAGTAGGTTGTGCTTTTCTTGCTCATTTAATTCTAAACCATAGGTTTCAAAAAACTCTTGTACAATTTGTAGCGGAGACTTTTTTGCTTCAAACCCTTCTTTACAATATTTAGAAAATAAAGGGAGATAAAGAGAAGACTTTTTAAGGGAATCAAAAGGAAGGGTTAAAAAAAGGCTGTTGTAAATTTCATACTTCGATAAAACATTTTCATTGAAGCGTTCTAATTTGGTCTTGCGCGCCATGTTGGGGATAGATATTTTGGGTTATAAATCGTTAAAAATACTGTGCATTAATCTTTTCTTGTCATTGATGCTTTCTTCTAGAGAAATCATTGTTTCAGTTCTGGAAATACCATCAATATCATCAATCATAAAGATTAAATCTTTTGCGTGTTTTGTGTCTCTTGCTCTTAGCTTGCAGTAGATATTAAATTTACCGGTTGTAATATGAGCAACGGTAATGTAAGGAATCCCTTCGAGTGACTCTAACACTTGCATGGTCATGCTATTCTTTTCTAAATAGATACCGATATAAGCGATAAAGGAATACCCTAGCTTTTCGTAGTCTAAATTCAAAGAAGATCCTTTGATGATCCCAGCATCTTCCATTTTCTTTACACGTACATGCACAGTTCCTGCAGAAATTAATAAACGCTTTGAAATGTCAGTAAAAGGAACTCTGGTATTATCAATAAGGATGTCGAGTATTTGATGATCTATATCATCTAATTTAATCTTTGTCATAACTATAATATATTTATGGTAGTATAAAAATACTAAGCAAAAATAAGGGATAAAACCTAGATATCAATGAAAGATTGTAAGTGATTTATGATTTTTTCTGAAGATTCAACAATATTTATTGGATCTGTTTGATTTTTATTCAACGCATTAATCACTTTCAAGCCTTTAAGCTTGTCTTCATTTCCAGCGTATTCAGGTATCAAATGAATAGCACCCTCTTTTAAGACCTCTTTGTATTGAACAAATAAGGAGGAAGTTGTGATATTAGCATTGTTTACAATTGTAACATTTTGAATTTCCACATCCCTTAAATGGTTTCCGTTATCAGGAATAGCGGAATAATCCTCAAAAGAAAAATCCGTATAAGATTGATTAACAGCGAAATTCAAACAAGTCAACAAGGAAGAGAGGATTAAGTCACGGGTTTTATCTCGGTTGTAATCCTCTGGATAATGACCTGCTTCAAACAAAATGGTGGGGGTGTTTTGTGCTGTAAAATAATCTCCAGTGCAATTGATGTTAAAGGCGTCGTCATACCTCCCTATCCCCCAATGATCTTCAACAGGGAGATTTTTCGCCATAGCAGCAATGTATTGCATCGCAACAAGACGAGCCGGAGTAATTGCTCTGGCATCATTAGCCGCTGGAGCTAAAAAAGAGACTGTGGCAGGCTTATTAGTTGCCCCAGAAGAAAATATTGTTCGCTGTCCGTGAAGGTTTAAACACAAGTCGGGATTAAACGTCTTATAAGTCTTTATTAAGGCTTTCATTTCGGGTTGAGACTGCGCAACAGCGTCCCGATTTAAATCGATTTCATTTGCGTTTAAACGGGTATAGCGAGATGCACCGTCTGGACTAAGCTGAAAGATGATCTGCAATTGCAGCTGCTTTAATAGCTCTGCCCCTTCTGAGGTGTTGATTAGATGATTAACAAGGTCTAAAGAGGCTTTAGTCGTGGCTGTTTCGTTCCCATGCATTTGCGACCAGGCAAGGATCTTATAGGCTCCGTCGCCTAAGGTAAGACTATATATAGGGCGATTTTCCGCTGAATACCCTATCACCTCAAGCGCATTGTTGCACTTTAATTTAGTGAGCTCCTCCATTAATTCTGAAGGTGGAAAATACCTTAACACTGCTTTGTTTTTCATGTTACAAAAATATACTATTGATTGTTTTCATTTGTAAACATTGATATTTCACAAGTGTATACTAATTTCCTTGTTTGATGTATACATCTGACTACAAAAAGGATAAAAAAAGTATATATGTTTCATAATTTACATATAATCAGTGTTTAAAGTATCATTTTAGAGAATTTACTTTAATAAAAATAGTGCTATTTTAAGTATTTAATTGCTATAAATTCTTTATATCTTGCAGTGTATCTTATATATGTTAACAATGTTAAACACATCGGAACTGATTGATCGGATTAAAGAAGTAATGGAGCAACATGAATTAAATGCTTCCTCTTTTGCAGAAACCATAGGGGTGCAGCGTTCCAGTATTTCTCATATACTCTCTGGAAGAAATAAACCTAGTTTAGAATTTCTTGCCAAAATCGAAGCCGCTTTTGAGGAAGTAAGTTTTGAATGGCTTTTAAAAGGTAAGCCGAATAAAGCGGCTATTCCTAACACTACCTCTACTCTGTCTCAAATATCGCCAGGAAATGAAACGGGGGAAACTACTCAAAAAAGCATTGAGAAGCCCTTCTCTCCGCCTGCAAGTGATGATATTATCAAAATTGTTCACTATTATGCCGATGGGAGTTTTGATAGCTTTTTCAAAAGGTAGTATTTTTACACCCTATGAAAAAAACATTCCTTCTACTACTTTGTACTTTATTGATAAGTTGCTATACTGTTGAAAGAGATTGCCAAGACTTTCACACCGGCACCTTTCAGTTTCAACAAATTATCGGAGATGAATTACAAACCTCTACTTTTTTAAGAACAAAAAATTTAGAGGTGGAGTATTTTAAATCAAATATAGATTCTGCCAGTATTCGATGGATTAATCCTTGTGAATGTATCTTGACAAAACTCAATCCAATCTCAAATCAAGATAAACGTCCTATTGCAATAAAAATCATCTCAACTTCAGAAAAGGAGTATGTTTTTGAGTACGCTTTGGTCGGAGACCAAAAAAACAAACAAAGAGGCGTTATTCAAAAAATAAGTGACGAGTTAGTTACGCCTTAAAATTCTAGCTTTGTTTGCGGAGCATCATTTTCTTCAATTGCTTCTGGATCATTAACCTCTACCTGTTCTACTGGAGTAGGTTCTGGGGATTCATACGGAAGGCTTTCTTTTAAGGAAATGCTTTTCACCTTTTTATCTGTCAATTGATTTCCTAAAGCTTTATAGCCTTTTACGCCTATAAATTCTTCAACATTGATCACTTTATTAGAAAGAGGGTCTGCTCCTCTAGGCTTGGCGAATTCGATCTCAATAACTGGTCGCCATTCAGTACTGACGAAAATAAGGGTTCCGTCTTCTTTAATAAATAAATCTTCTTTGTTTTCGTTTTCAATTAAGAAACGCTTGATAAAGTAACGCTCCTTTTCTTGATCGAAATATACTGCGGTAATGGGTTTGGTTTTTACCCATCTTTCTAACACCAATGGCACTTGACTAAAGTGTAGTTCCATTTGTGGAGTAACCGTTTTAGATTCTCCTTTATCATTGATAATCAACAGTTTATCTTCGCCTCTAAAGGCTCCTAATAAATCCCCTCTTTCGTCGAGATTGAGTTTTAGTACAGTGCTATCAAACCAGATTTTTCTTGGCTTAAGGGTAGATACTCCTTTCTCTTTGAGCTCTACTTTTAAAACATTGTATTTCGTGACAATATTTCCTTTTACTCCACGACCTTTGATTTGTAAGTCGGCAAAGTCTAAATCCCATTTGAGTTTTTTGGCTTGCCCTGTATTGCGCAATATAACCGTAACAGTCTCTGCTTCACCATTAGGATTCGCACTAAAGTACAAGAGATGAGACCCTGCTTTAGCTTGCGTAATATCGTACATTTTATCACGGGTGACGCCAGTAACAGCAAAACGTTTGATATAAGAAGTGCCTAGTTTCCCGTCTTTATAAATCGCATTATAAATGGTGCGATTGTCTTTCTTCTTAAAGACGGCGACATGGATAATATCTTTTTCAACAAAGACCTTACTGTCCACTTTAACCACTTGCATTTTCCCAGAACGGGTAAACACAATTAAATCGTCTATGTCTGCACAATCACATACATATTCGTCTCTTTTTAAAGAAGTTCCCACAAAACCTTCTTCCCTATTAACATAGAGTTTAGTGTTCCTAACAACAACTTTTTTAGCATCTACATCGTCAAAGGTGCGGATCTCTGATTTACGCTCCTTCCCTTTTCCATAATCTTTCTTAAGCTGACTAAAATAGTCTATGGCATAGTCAATAAGATTATCCAGGTTATTTTTAACTGCAGCAATATCTCCTTCCAGGGCTTCTATGCGTTGCTGAGCTTTATCGATATCAAACTTAGAAATACGCTTAATTCTAATCTCTGTCAATCGAACCAGATCTTCTTCAATCACTGGGCGCTTTAAGTGAACGATGTGAGGTTTAATCCCATCGTCTATTGCTTTGAGTACGCCTTCCCAGGTTTCCTCTTCTTCAATTAAACGATAGATTTTATTTTCAATAAATATACGCTCTAAAGAAGCATAATGCCATTGATTTTCAAGCTCTTGAAGCCTGTGTTCAAGCTCTTTCTTTAGTGTACTAACCGTAGTGTCAGTTGAGATTTTTAACATCTCTGACACCCCGATAAATTTAGGTTTATGATCAATAATAATACAGCCTAAAGGCGAAATGGATGACTCGCAAGCCGTAAATGCATACAATGCATCGATGGTCTTATCTGGTGAAATTCCATTGGGTAAATGGACTAGGATCTCAACTTCTGCTGCAGTATTATCTTCAATTTTTTTGATCTTAATTTTGCCTTTATCATTGGCTTTTAAAATCGAATCAATCAAAGAAGAGGTTGTTGTGCTAAACGGTATTTCATGAATCACCAAAGTATTCTTATCTCGCACACTTATTTTTGCACGTACCCGTACTTTTCCGCCGCGAACCCCATCGTTGTAATTTTGAACATCAATGACTCCTCCAGTTTGAAAATCTGGATAGAGGGTGAACTTCTTCCCTTTTAAGTAAGCAATGCTCGCTTGTAATAACTCATTAAAATTATGCGGTAAAATTTTTGTTGACAATCCTACTGCAATCCCTTCGGCACCTTGGGCCAACAATAAAGGAAATTTAACGGGCAGGTGAACGGGTTCGTTTTTTCTTCCGTCATAAGACAACTGCCAGTCGGTTACTTTAGGACTAAAAACAACTTCCAAAGCGAATTTTGACAAACGCGCTTCAATATATCGCGAGGCTGCTGCACGATCACCGGTAAGAATATTCCCCCAGTTTCCTTGCATGTCTATTAAAAGATCTTTTTGACCTATTTGGACCATGGCATCGGCAATACTTGCATCCCCGTGCGGGTGATATTGCATGGTATGTCCCACGATATTAGCCACTTTGTTATAGCGACCATCGTCTAGGTCTTTCATCGAGTGAAGAATCCTTCTTTGCACGGGTTTGAACCCGTCTGAAATAGCAGGAACAGCACGCTCAAGGATCACATAAGAGGCATAGTCTAAGAACCAATCTTTGTACATGCCAGTTATCTTAACTAAAGACTCGTTATCAGGATTATCGGGCGTTACCTCATAGAATTCTTTTTCTTCCATACTATGCGTCCAATTCGGCTAAATCTAGTTCAACTTTAAGGTTATTGATGATAAACTCTTGTCTATTCGGCGTGTTTTTTCCCATATAGAATTCTAACAATTGTTCTATGGTCGTCCCTTTATCTAACATGACTGGGTCTAATCGAATGTCTTCACCGATAAAATATTGGAATTCATCTGGAGAAATTTCTCCTAGTCCTTTAAATCGGGTAATCTCTGCTTTTCCACGTAATTTATTGATGGCATTTACGCGTTCTTGCTCAGAATAACAATAGATTGTTTCCTTTTTATCACGCACCCTAAAGAGAGGCGTTTGCAAGATGTATAAGTGCCCTTCTTTGATGAGTTCTGGGAAGAATTGCAAGAAAAAGGTAATGAGTAGCAAGCGAATGTGCATCCCATCGACATCGGCATCTGTTGCAATCACAATATTGTTATAACGCAGGTCTTCTAGACCGTCTTCAATGTTTAAGGCAGCTTGTAAGAGATTGAATTCCTCGTTTTCATAGACGATTTTTTTCGTCATGCCATAGGTATTCAATGGCTTCCCTCTAAGACTAAATACCGCTTGGGTATTGACATCACGGGATTTTGTAATCGATCCACTTGCCGAATCTCCCTCTGTAATAAACAAGGTTGAATCTAGGCGGCGATCCTTTTTAAGGTCCCCTAAATGTACCCTACAATCCCTTAGTTTTTTATTGTGTAAGCTGGCTTTTTTAGCGCGCTCTCTGGCGAGCTTTCTAATCCCCGATAGTTCTTTGCGCTCTTTTTCAGCTTGTAATATTTTTCTTTGGATACTGGCAGCAACTTCTTGATTCTTGTGTAAGAAGTTATCTAACTGTGTCCCCATAAACTCATTGATATAGGAACGAACAGTGGGCATGTCTCCCCCCATATCTGTAGAACCTAATTTAGTTTTTGTTTGAGATTCAAAAACAGGCTCCATTACCTTTATACTTACGGCTGCTATGATGGATTTTCGAATATCCGCAGCGTCATAAGTCTTCCCAAAAAACTCTCTGATGGTTTTCACATAGGCTTCGCGAAAGGCAGCTTGGTGCGTTCCCCCTTGAGTAGTGTTTTGTCCGTTAACAAAGGAGTGATATTCTTCGCTATACTGAGATTTACTGTGGGTCATGGCCACTTCAATGTCCTCTCCTTTTAAGTGGATAATAGGATAAAGCAAATCGCTTTCATTGATTTGATCTTCTAAAAGATCTTTCAGTCCATTTTCTGAAAAATACTTTTCTCCGTTAAAATCTATGGTTAATCCCGGATTGAGATAAACATAGTTTTTAATCATCTTGACGATGTATTCTGCTCTAAATTTATAGTGCTTAAAGATGGATCCATCTGGAACAAAACTCACCTTAGTTCCTCTTCTTGCCTTAGAAGGGGTTAAGTCACTTTCGTTAATAAGCGACCCAAATTCAAAAGAGGCGCTTTTTGATTGCTCATCTCTTATGGATTCAACGATAAAGGAGGAAGATAAAGCGTTCACAGCTTTTGTCCCTACCCCATTAAGTCCAACAGATTTTTTAAACGCACGGGAATCATATTTCCCTCCAGTATTCATTTTAGAAACTACGTCAACCACTTTTCCAAGCGGGATACCACGACCATAATCACGCACCGAAACTTGATTCTCTGTGATTTTGATTTCGATGGTTTTCCCTGCTCCCATTACGAACTCGTCGATACAGTTGTCGAGTACTTCTTTGATCAAAATATAAATCCCGTCGTCTGAAGAGGAACCATCTCCTAACTTCCCGATGTACATACCGGGACGCATACGGATATGCTCTTTCCAATCGAGGGAGCGTATATTATCTTCGGTATATTGTGATTTTTCAGACATAGTGCAGAATTGCTAATATAAAAGGTTCAAAGAGTTTGCGCTATATCAATAGCGCTAAAAAAATTAACATATCGTCGTTGAAAACTATTAATCGATTGGTTCTAAAGTTTTTCCAAACTAACGTTGAGCGAGATAAGCAACAATATTTTGCTCTATTCTCGTTTCAATCTGCTCAACATTCGCTTTTTCAAAACTTTTCCCGGTAATGTTTTCATATAATTCGATGTACCTGTTCGAGACTTCAGCAATGTATTCATCTGACATATCTGGAACACTTTGGCCTTCTAGGCCTTGAAAACCGTTTGCAATAAGCCATTGACGCACAAACTCTTTAGACAATTGTTTTTGCGGTTCGTTAGCGGCTTGCCTTTCGCTATAGCCTTCGGCGTAAAAATAACGGGAAGAATCTGGGGTATGAATTTCGTCAATTAAAACGATCTTGCCCTCTGCTGTTTTGCCAAATTCGTATTTGGTATCTACTAAAATTAGTCCTTTTTGCGCAGCTAAATCTGTCCCTCTTTGAAATAAAGCGCGGGTGTATTTTTCAAGCTGAATAAAATCTGCTTCAGCAACAATACCTTGACGGATAATCTCTTCTCGCGAAATATCTTCATCATGCCCCTCTTCTGCTTTGGTGGCTGGGGTGATAATAGGGGTCGGAAAAGCATCATTTTCTTTCATCCCTTCTGGCATTTCAACTCCGCATAATAAGCGTTTACCCGCCTTGTATTCTCTGGCTGCATGACCAGACATATAACCGCGAATCACCATTTCGATTTTAAAAGGCTCACAACGTTTCCCAACAGATACACAAGGATCTGGGGTCGCTTCTAACCAGTTAGGGACAATGTCTTTTGTGGCCTCTAACATTTGAGTAGCAATTTGATTAAGGATTTGTCCTTTGTAGGGAATCCCCTTTGGCATCACAACATCAAAAGCAGATAAACGATCTGTAGCAATCATGACTAAAAGATCATCTTCAAGGCTAATGACTTCGCGTACTTTGCCGGTATATTTATGGGTTTGTCCCGGAAGGGTAAAATTAGTTGCTAAAAGGCTATTCATTAATTCTGGTGTTCTATATGCTTGTATGCATCAATTACTTTTTTGACCAATCTGTGACGAATCACATCGCGGTCATCGAGGTGCAAAATTCCGATTCCTGAAGTTTCTTTCAAAATTAAAAGGGCTTCTTTTAAGCCAGAAATCACCCTGCGTGGTAAATCAATCTGTCCTGGATCCCCGGTGATGATAAATTTAGCATTGGGCCCCATACGCGTTAAAAACATTTTCATCTGTGCATGGGTGGTGTTCTGCGCTTCATCTAGAATCACAAAGGCATTGTCTAAGGTTCTCCCGCGCATAAAGGCTAGTGGCGCAATTTGAATGGTGCCTTTTTCTAAATGTGAGGCTAAACGTTCTGCGGGAATCATATCCCTTAATGCGTCGTAAAGCGGTTGCATATAAGGATCTAATTTTTCTTTCATATCTCCAGGAAGGAAACCTAAGTTCTCTCCAGCTTCTACTGCAGGTCTAGTCAAAATAATACGCTTGACTTGCTTTTCTTTTAAGGCCTTAACGGCCAAAGCTACACTGGTGTAAGTTTTCCCAGTTCCGGCAGGTCCAATGGCGAAAAGCATGTCGTTTTTCTTACTCAGTTGGACCAGCTTTTGCTGATTAAGGGTTTTAGCTTTAATGATCCTTCCCCCTATACCGTGTAAGATAAAAGCCTCTTTTTCGTTTGTTGCTTCATAGTCTTTTGACCCGTCAGCAGTGAGAATGAGTTCTATGGTTGTTTGATCCAGACTATTGAATTTTCCAAAGTGAGCAACGAGCATATCTACCCGTTTTTCAAACTCTTCTAAAATTTCTTCTTCCCCTAACGCTTTTAGCTTATTTCCACGTGCAATGATTTTAAGCTTAGGGAAATAGGCACGCAAGTGCTCAATAGTTTTGTTTTGTTCCCCAAAAAAATCTTGTGGGTTAACTTCACTTAATTCGATTTCAATTTCGTTCAATAGCTTTTTAATTAACGATTATACGCTCAGTTTTGTAAGTTTGTATTCAAATTTACGTTTTTCGTTCCAAACAAAATAAATAAAAAAAACTTTATGTCGATTATCACTTTGA
This sequence comes from Candidatus Arcticimaribacter sp., assembly GCA_965658115.1. Lineage (GTDB taxonomy): Bacteria > Bacteroidota > Bacteroidia > Flavobacteriales > Flavobacteriaceae > Arcticimaribacter. The sequence goes on from CBFHRA010000002.1 coordinate 121,890, forward strand.
CGACCGATTTTGGGCATAAAGACTATTTTGTCTCTGTGACAAAGGCGGCCTTGCTTCAAGAGGCACCTACCACTACTGTTGTAGATATCTCACACGAGATCAGTCCTTTTAATCATACTGAAACAGCCTATATTCTTAAAAATGCTTATAAGAGTTTTCCAAAGGGGAGCATCCATATTATTGGGGTAGATTCAGAATTATCTCCAGAAAACAATCATATCGTAATGCTCTTTGACGGGCATTATTTTATTGGGGCAAACAATGGTATCTTCTCATTGATCATTGAAGAAATGAAATACGAGAAATTAGTAGAGATTAACATACACAATGCCATACTATCCACCTTCCCGGTGCTTGATATATTTGTCAAAGTAGCTGGACACTTGTCCAGAAAAGGATCCATGGATGTGATTGGAAAGCCGCTACTGCAACTCAAAGAAATGGTAGGCGTTAAACCGGTAATTAACGATAGTAGCACACAAATAATTGGAAGTGTCATTTATATTGATAATTTTGGGAATGTTGTCACCAACATAAAAAAATCAACCTTTTTGGACATTCAAAAAACACGTCCTTTTACGATCTATGCGCAAAGTGTCAAGTTTGAACACATTTATGATTCTTTTGCTGCAGCTATTAACTTTTCTATCCCAAAAGAAAATAGAGAGGAAGATGGTAAAAAAATCGCATTATGGAATGCCGCGGGGCATTTAGAACTTGCCATGTACAAAAGTAATCCTTTAAAAGTAGGAAGTGCGCATAGTTTATTTGGATTAGATTTTAGAACCCCTATAACCATCGTTTTTAATTAGTATGTGGAGCATTTATAAACGGGAACTACAAAGCTTTTTTTACACTCCGTTAGGCTATGTACTACTTGCAACTTTTTTACTGTTAAACGGCTTACTGCTGTGGATATTCCCGTCGAGTTGGAATATACTTGACGCAGGTTTTGGGGATGTGAATCTGTTCTTTGAACTCAATCCGTGGCTCTTTATTTTTTTGCTTCCTGCCCTAGGGATGAAATCCTTTTCTGAAGAGATAAAAGCGGGGACCCTAGAATTGCTTTTGACAAAACCCATCAGCATCACAAGTCTTATTGCAGGAAAGTTTTTAGCACTCATTACCATATTATTGATTGCCTTGAGTGTATCGCTTTTTTACTTTTTTCAGTTAGACGATTTACTGTTAGAAAACAACAGTCTTGACTGGGGCGTATATTTTGGTTCATTACTGGGATTATCCCTTTTGGCAGCCTCACTTGCTGCCATTAGTTTATGGGCATCAACACTGGTAGAAAGCGCTTTCTCTGCCTTTATGATTGCTGTTTTTGTCAGTATTTTTCATTTTTATGGTTGGAACCAAGTAGCTGATTTATTTACAGACTACTCCACCTATATCACCCTAAAAAGCATTGGACTTCAATATCATTATGGGGAGTTAAACAAAGGGATCATTCGCCTTTCCAACGTTTGCTATTTAATACTGCAAAGTTTGTTTTTCCTTTATTGGACAGGGATAAATATTAAAAACAGATGTCAATGATACAGCGTTTGGATATTTATCGTCTCCTTGCAGCAGTGGGAATTATACTCCTTCTAATGCAAGTTTTATCTTTCTTTAATGCACAATGGGACTTGACCCAAGATCAACGTTATACCCTTGCTGATAATACAGTTGAAATTGCTCAATCCATCGAGCAACCTATTCTAATTGATGTGATGTTAGGCGGAGATCTTCCTGCCAACTATCAACGTTTAAGAACTGAATTGACCATACTCTTAAAGCAAATTAGTGCCCAAAATGAATTGATTCACTACAACTTTGTCGATCCTTTTGATGGAGTAGAAAACAAAGAAGGATTAATTGAAGAGTTATATCGCTATGGGCTTGCGCCCGAAGTTGAAATTGATCAAGAAAATCAATATACAGAACAAACCATTGTTGTCCCTTGGATGATTTTAAACATTCAGGATAATTCAACTTTAGAAAGTAAATCCATTCGTGTTTCGCTTTTGCAAAAAAACCTAGGCGATACTGCTGAAGAGCGCATCGAGCAATCTATCCAGCAACTAGAATACAATTTAACCGATGGCCTCCATCGCTTGTTTTTAAAAGATAAAAAAAGCATTGCGGTGATTAGCTCTCACAATGGCAGTTCTGACGTACAACTGGCGAGTTTATTGCAAAGCCTTGTTCCCTATTACAGACTGGCCTCTTTTGACCTAAAAGCTTTTCCAGCGCAGCCGTTCAAAACCCTAGAAAACCTCAATCGATTTGATTTACTCTTTGTCGCTAATCCGACAAAGGAATTCACAACCGAAGAGAAGTTTATGCTTGATCAATTCACACAAAATGGCGGAAATAGTCTTTTTATGATTGATCCAGTTAAAATCGCTCAAGACAGTCTTTTTTCCATCAAGGGGAATGCGATTGCTATACCAACAGACATCGGCTTAGATGAGCTTTTCTTTAAGTATGGAGTGAGACTAAACAAAGACATTGTAACTGATTTATTCAGTGCGCCTATCGTTTTAGCACAAGGAGAAAACGCTTCGTCAGAATATCGCCCTTATCCATGGGTATACCATCCTTTAGTCGAACCCAATACAGAGCATCCCATAGGCAGTGCTGTAGGTAATGTATTGCAGCAATTTGTCAGCTCTATTGACACCTTAAAAAATCAAACAAAAAAGACCGTCTTATTGAGCACCTCTAATCGCTCTAAAGTGAGAAAGCCTCCCTTTATTATTGCTCTTGAAGAAGCGACAAAACCCATTAAGCCAACAAGTTTTGAAGAGGATAGCAGCATTACTGGGGTTTTATTAGAAGGGGAATTCCCTTCTTTATTTCAAAACAGAATTGCTCCATTTCCTTGGAATAAAACAGCTGATGTTCGCCCTGCAAAGATGGCCATTTTCTCTGATGGGAATATGGGAGAAAATCAATTAGACAAAGGGAATCCGCTTGAATTGGGCTATGATAAATGGACCAATAACCTTTATGCAAATAAGCAATTATTGCAAAACACAGTTCATTACCTTATGGGAGAAAACAACCGTCTAATCTTACGCTCAAAAGAAATTCGCTTGGCCTTTTTAGATCAAACCCTTGTAGCAGAAGAAAAAGAAAGAATTCAGACGGTGATTTTCGCTTTCCCGCTAGCCATTTTGGCCTTAATAGGCCTCTTATTTAGCAGCCTACGTAGACGTGTTTATCGTCGATAACTTTTGATAAGTTTCTTTTTGGATTGCTTTGTTTTAAGATATATTTGATTGTATAAAATTTAGACTTATGAAGTTTATCGTCTCAAGCAACCAACTGCTTAAACAACTACAAATATTAGGAGGTGTGATCAATAGTTCAAACACCTTACCTATTTTAGATAATTTTTTATTTGAACTCAATCAAGACCGATTGACCATTACTGCTTCTGATTTAGATACCAGTATGTCTTCTAGTCTTTCAGTTGAATCAACTGATACAGGTAATATTGCTGTTCCAGCACGTTTATTGCTAGACACCTTAAAAACCTTTCCAGAGCAGCCCCTTACTTTCACGGCAGAAAACAATGCCATTGAAATAAGCGCTAATAATGGAAAATACAGCCTAGCCTATTTGTCTGGCGAGGAATTCCCAAAAGCTGTTCACCTTAAAGACCCTAGCAAAACTGTCATTATGGGGGATACCCTAGCAAATGCCATCAACGCTACTCTTTTTGCTTCTGGAAATGATGATTTAAGACCTGTGATGAGCGGCGTCTTTTTCCAGTTTTCTACAGAAGGCCTGACTTTTGTCGCAACAGATGCACACAAATTAGTCAAATACACCAGATCTGATATTACTGCTTCTGGGACTGCAGAATTTATCATGCCGAAAAAAGCCCTACAAATCCTAAAAGGAATTTTACAAGGCAGCGAAGAGGATATCAATATTGAATACAACGATACGAACGCGCAATTTACTTTTGCTAACACAAGCTTAAATTGTCGTTTAATTGAAGGGAAATACCCCAATTATGAGGCGGTTATTCCAAAAGAAAACCCAAATGTACTCACCATACACCGGGAAACACTATTGAATTCACTGCGTCGTGTGAGTATTTTCTCTAACAAAACCACCTATCAAATTCGATTAAAAATCGCTGGAGCAGAATTAAATATTTCTGCAGAAGATTATGACTTTAGCAATAAAGCCGAAGAGCGTTTAAGCTGTAGTTATATTGGAGATGATATGCAAATAGGCTTTAATTCACGTTTTTTAATTGAAATGCTCAATAATCTAGGCGCAGAAGAAGTTTCTTTATCGATGTCTATGCCAAATAGAGCCGGAATCATCACTCCCCTGGACGATGTTGAAGAAGGAGAACACATTACCATGTTAGTCATGCCAGTAATGTTAAACGATTAATCATTTAGATAAGTCCAAAAATAAAAAAAGGCTCACATTGTGAGCCTTTTTTATGTGATAAAGTTAATAAGCTTAAGCTACGCTAATCGAAGCTGACATACGCTTATAAATCCCCTTTTCTAACTTTTCTCTAATGGCTGAAAATGCATCAAGCGTGATGGCTACATCTTCTAAGTTGTGTGAAGCAGTAGGGATCAAACGCAATAGTATTAATCCTTTTGGAATCACTGGATAAACGACGATAGAACAAAAGATACCATGGTTTTCACGTAAATCTTTTACCAATACCATCGCTTCTGGGATACTCCCTTTTAGGTATACCGGAGTAACACAACTTTGGGTTGTTCCTATATCAAAACCGCGTTCTTTTAGTCCGTCTTGTAATGCATTGACATTCTCCCATAGTTTAGCTTTAAACTCTGGACGTGAACGCAACATATCTAAACGTTTTAACGCACCTTCTACTAAAACAGATTGCAGAGACTTTGCAAACATTTGAGAGCGCATATTGTACTTTAAGAAATCAATGATTTCTTTATCCCCAGCAATAAAAGCACCAGTTGAAGCCATCGACTTAGCAAATGTGGCAAAGTAAACATCGATATCTGCTTGAACGCCTTGCTCTTCTCCAGCACCAGCACCTCTTTCTCCTAATGTTCCAAAACCGTGTGCGTCATCGACCAATAGTCTAAATTGGAACTGCTCTTTTAAAGCAACAATTTCTTTTAAACGACCTTGTTCTCCCCTCATTCCAAAAACTCCTTCAGAGATCACCAATATCCCTCCTCCAGTCTGTTCTGCTACCTTAGTTGCGCGAACAAGATTCTTTTCAAGGCTTTCGATATCATTGTGTTGATAGGTAAAACGCTTACCAGGATGTAAACGAACCCCATCAATAATGCATGCATGGGCATCGACGTCATAAACGATCACATCATTTTTAGACACTAAAGTATCAATGGTAGATAAGATACCTTGGTACCCAAAGTTGAGTACATAGGCGGCTTCTTTTTCTACAAATTCTGCTAACTCACGTTCTAATTGTTCATGTAAATCTGTGTGTCCAGACATCATGCGAGCCCCCATAGGGTAAGCAGATCCATATTTTGCTGCAGCGGCAGCATCTACTTCTCTAACTTCGGGTTGATTGGCTAATCCTAGATAGTCATTGACACTCCATGTAATGACTTCTTTCCCGTTAAATTTCATTCTGTTTGAAATCGGTCCTTCCAACTTTGGAAAAACAAAATAACCTTCAGCTACTGAAGCCCATTTTCCTAAAGGGCCTTTGTTTTCTAGTATACGCTCAAATAAATCTTTCATCTGCCTCTTCTTTCTTGTGCTATAACACTATTGTATATATTCAACTTTTTTAGGGTCTTCTGCGTGATCAGAATCAAAGAAACCTTGCTCTTTCATCCATTTATCACTGTATATTTTACTCATATATCGCGAACCGTGATCTGGGAAAATCGCAACAACTTTACTGTTTTCATCAAACTCCCCTTCTTCACTTAATTGCTTAATTGCTTGAACAGCGGCTCCACAAGTATACCCCACAAACATTCCTTCCTTTTTGGTTGTTTCTCTTGCGGTGTGGGCGCTTTCTTCGTCGCTTACTTTGACAAACTTATCGATTACATCAAAGTTTGTAGCGGTTGGAATTAAGTTTTTCCCTAAACCTTCTATGCGATAAGGATAGATTTCTTTAGGGTCTAATTCCTGGGTTTCGTGATATTTCTTCAAAACCGAACCATAAGCATCTACACCGATGATTCGAATATTGGGGTTTTGCTCTTTTAAATATTTCGCACTTCCTGAGATTGTACCTCCGGTTCCACTACAAGCAACAAGGTGAGTTATTTCCCCATTTGTTTGTTTCCATATCTCTGGACCAGTAGTATTGTAATGGGCTTGCGCGTTTAAGTCGTTAAAATATTGATTGATATAAACCGATTCTTTGGTCTCTTCATGTATACGCTTAGCAACTTGATAGTATGATCTAGGATCATCAGCTTTTACATTGGCTGGGCATACATAAACTTTTGCTCCCATGGAGCGCAACATATTGATTTTATCTTCAGAGGACTTTGAGCTAACGGCTAAAATACAATCATAGCCTTTGATCATAGAAACCATGGCTAAACTAAAACCGGTGTTCCCAGAAGTAGTTTCAATGATGGTGGTATTTTCTTTGATAAGTCCCTTACGTTCTGCTTCTTCAATAATATGAAGTGCAATACGGTCTTTGTTAGAATGTCCCGGATTAAAGGCCTCCCACTTGGCATAAAAGTTTCCTTTAAAGCCTTCAACTACCTTCTTAAGTTCAACTAAAGGGGTATTACCTACTAGGGACAATAAATTGGGAACTGATTGTATTCCTGATGACATATTTTGGTTTTGTTTGGCCAAACCAATGCAAATTTAATTAAAAAATATTAGTTTTCTGTATTCTCTAGCGCAAGAAGAAAAGCATACTTTTTAGCCGTTTCTTTTAATCCTTGAAATCTACCAGAAGCTCCCCCATGACCGGCAGTCATATTTGTGTCTAAAAACAAAACAGTATTATCCTCTTTATGCAGTCGCAAACGCGCTACCCACTTCGCTGGCTCCCAGTATTGCACTTGAGAATCGTGAAGTCCCGTCGTCACTAACATATTGGGATAAGCTTGTTTTTTGACATTATCATAAGGAGAATAAGACTTGATATAATGATAATATGCTTCATTATTAGGATTTCCCCATTCGTCATACTCTCCCGTTGTCAGTGGGATACTTTCATCAAGCATGGTTGAAACGACATCTACAAAAGGGACTGCAGCAATAACCCCTTTATACAATTGTGGTGCATCATTAACGATAACCCCCATTAATAATCCACCTGCGGAACCTCCATAAGCATACAAATGTTTTTCACTCGTCATACCTTGATCAATTAAAAACTGAGAACAAGCGATAAAGTCAGAAAAGGTGTTTTTCTTCTGTAACATTTTCCCGTCGTCATACCACTTTCTTCCCATGTATTCTCCTCCGCGAACGTGTGCAATGGCAAAGGCAAAACCTCTGTCTAACAAACTCAAACGAGTAGTAGAAAACCCAGGATCTATCGTTGACCCATAAGACCCATAGGCATATTGTAATATTGGGGTTTCTGGGGTTAGAGCAGTATCTTTTCTGTAGACCAGTGAAATAGGAACTTTTACCCCATCTTTAGCGGTTGCCCATAGGCGTTTAGAGACATAGTTATTTTTATCAAACTTCCCGCCTAATACCTCTTGCTCTTTAAGAATGGTCTGGGCTTTATCTTTCATATCAAACTCAATCACACTCGACGGTGTCGTCATTGAGTTGTAGACATAACGCAGTTTTGTGGTGTCAAAATCTATATTAGTTGAAGTATAGACCGTGTAGGTTTCCCCTTCTAATGGTAAATAATAATCTTCTTGTTCATCCCATCTTTTGATGCGGATTTTGGCTAAGCCTTCTGCTCTTTCTGTAACAGTCCAGTACTCATTAAAAAGTTCTAAATCTTCAAGTAAGACATCTTCTCTATGTGCCAAAACTTCTTCCCAATTTTCCATTTGAGGAGCGGTAATTGGCGTCTTCATTACCTTGTAGTTCTTTGCTCCATCTGCATTGGTGAAAATATAGAAATGTTCTCCGTAGTGAGAAATACTATACTCTAAATCTTCCTTTCTATCTTGGATAGTGGTGAAAGCCGTAAGCGGTTCATCTGCTTTGATGAATTGAAATTCTGTTGACAGCGTACTGTAAGAACCAATGAAAATATAATCTTCTGATTTAGAGGTAGTCACATAACAAGAAAAGGTCTCATCTTCTTCTTTAAAAACCAATTCACTCTGGGCATCTAGATCCGCAAAAGTATGGCGAAATATCGCTTCAGATCTAAGGGTTGTAGGGTTTTTCTGGGTATAGAAAAAGTGATTATTGTCTTTTGCCCAGGCACTGCCACCGGTACTATTTACAATAGAGGTGTCAAAAATTTCTCCTGTAACTAAATCTTTTACTTTGAGTACATATTGACGTCTTGATACAGTATCAATTCCAAAGATAGCCTTAGTGTTATCTGGGCTTATATTAATGCCTACAAGGCGAAAATAATCCTGCCCTTTAGCCATTTCATTACAATCAAATAAGATTTCTTCTGGAGCGGTTAAGCTATCTTTTTTGCGGGTATAAATGGGATAGTCCTGTCCTTTTTCATAACGGGTGATATACCAATAATCATTGTAAAAGTAAGGGACAGAATTGTCCTCTTCCTTAATACGTCCCTTCATCTCTTTAAATAAATCATCTTGGAGAGGCACGAGGTGCTGAGTAGACTTTTGGTAATAATCATTTTCGCGTTCAAGGTAATCGATTACCTCTGGATTTTCACGCTCTTTTAGCCAGTAAAATTCATCCATCCTTATATCATTGTGCAATTTGTGCTGATAGGGTTTCTGATCGGCTAAAGGTGGGGTAAGCGAAGCATCTGGTTTCATTTCTGGTGGAGTATTTTTACAGGCAATCGTTAATAAAGAAAAAAGCAAAATTAAGCCTTTCCCTTTAGCATAAACTAGATAAGGAGCATTATTCATCATAATATTAAAAATTAAAAATATTTCAAACAGTTCAACACATAATCGTGCTGTGCATCGGTATAATCCCGATGAGTAACAAAGCGCAATTTCCCTGAACCCATGCTAATCAAATCGATCTCACATTGCTTCATGTAGGTCATAAAACGCTCTTCGAGCTGTGGAGTAGCTAATTCAAAAATAACAATATTTGTATCAACAGGAGCAAGATAATTAACACTATCAATCGCTAGGACTGCTTCGCCCAGGGCTTTTGCCTTTTCGTGATCTTTTTCCATGGCATCCCAATGATGGTCTATCGCATAGCTTGCGGCCTGCGCTAAATAACCTGCTTGTCGCATTCCGCCGCCTAAAATTTTCCTTACCCTAAGGGCTTTATCCATCAATACCTTTGAACCCACTAAAGCAGATCCTACTGGAGCACCTAATCCTTTACTAAAGCAAACCGAAATCGTGTCAAAGTGTGCTCCAAAAAACGCCGGAGATGTTTTTGTCGCAATCATCGCATTCCAGATTCTCGCTCCGTCAAGGTGTAAGGGAAGTTTTTCTTTTTTGCACAAGGCTGCGATACGCTTAATTTCCTCTGGATCATAGCAGGCTCCTCCCCCTTTATTAGTCGTATTTTCTAAAACCACCAAAGCTGTTTTAGGAGAATGATAAAAATCTGCAGGATTAATACGCTGTTGAATTTGATCTGCGGTAATGCGCCCGCGTTCACCCACAATGGTAGCGCAAGAAACGCCGCTGTTAAAGCTTACTCCTCCCCCTTCATAATTAAATACATGGGCATAATGATCACAAATCAATTGCTCTCCCGGCTGGGTATGAAGCTTAATTGCGGTTTGATTTGCCATGGTCCCTGAAGGAAAAAACAAAGCGGCCTCTTTGTCAAAAAGCTGAGCCACTTTAGCCTCCAAAGCATTCACACTGGGATCTTCTTTAAAAACATCATCTCCAACTTCGGTTTGCAACATCTGCTGCAACATTTCTTTTGAGGGGCGCGTGACGGTGTCACTAATTAAATTTACTCGCATCTTTATTCACAACGTAGGCCGCTCCCGATCGGAGAGCCATCTGGTATTTTTGGCGAGGCTAAAGCTTGAAGCTCAGCCGGGTGTTCAAAATAATTTTCGATACTATTGCGGTAGTAATGTCCATAAGGATGGGTGCGTTGATCCTTTAACCAAGACGATAAAGCGAATAAACTTTCATGCACTTCGGCACGAACTGCATTAGGAATATTTGACGCTTGACCTAACTGCATCATGTGCTGCAGCAAATTTCCCTGAACCACCATTTGAATCGCTTTCGCCTCAGTATCATATTGCTTTTGCTTAAATATTTCTTCGATCAAAAGCGTCAAAGTCTCTTTAAAACCTAGCTGTTGTTCGTCAAAAGCTTTTTGCTGAACCAATCGTGCAGCTCTTTGTTCATTTAATATCATTCCCAATACTGCATCACTCAAGGTATGGGCTGCGCCCAAAGCATCAAAGGTCAATCCTGTTTGAGTCGCAAAACTCTCTCTACTTGCCCCAAACCCAAAGGCGTGTGGGGGCATCATCTTTCTAATGTGCGGTGGAATCCCTAGGGTCCCTTGATCTAAAGAGCTTATTAAAGTTGCTAAGGCCTCCTTTTGAACACTAGGCGCAACAGTTTTAACGCCAATAGAAGAAGCTCCTTTTACTCCATAATCATAATCTTGCCCACCAATCAATTTAACCACTCCTTCTAATTGGTAACGATGTAAAAAGTAAAGCGGAACCAATCGATCACGAAGCACAGACAAGGGTTCGCCTATTTTTAATTGATCTGCAGAAAAGTTATTCATCGCGATTTGACGTACCGCTAAAAGGTGATTAAATTCCTCTACAGCCGTCTTTCCATTATCCCAGAGGTGCGCATAAGGATGTGCACCCCCGATTGGGCGAGCATCACGATCGGCAATAAAACGATGTCCGGCAGCATAACTCTCTTCTAAAATTTGATTTAAGGCAGCTGTTTCGTCAGTTCCATCAGGGAAATCACTGTAGGCATATTTTACCGTGACCTTATCCCAATCGCCAATTCCTACCGCATAGGCGTTTTGATAGCTTATTTGGCCATCTTCTATGGCCAAAGTGGGATGGGGATAATCCATCACAGAAGCGCGCTCTTTTACGCTAGCAGCAAAATTATGGGTGAACCCTAAAGTATGTCCTATTTCATGGGCAGATAATTGCCGTATTCTCGCCAAAGCCATTTGCAACATGGGGTCATCATTCTTATCGCCTTGAGCGTATGGATTGTCTGTCAAGGCTTGTGCGATCATAAAGTCTTGCCGAATACGCAGGCTTCCTAAACTTACATGTCCTTTCAAAATTTCTCCGCTGCGGGGATCTACTACACTCGCTCCATAACTCCACCCACGGGTAGAGCGATGAACCCACTGGATCACATTGTAGCGCACATCCATGGGATCGGCATCATCTGGTAATATTTTTAATTGAAAAGCATCTTTGTAGCCCGCTGCTTCAAAAGCTTGGTTCCACCATTTCCCCCCCTCTAATAAGGCAGATCGAACCGGCTCTGGGGTTCCATTATCTAAGTAATAAACAATTGGTTCAACCGCTTCACTTACCGCTGCAGTTGGGTTTTTCTTTTCTAAACGATGACGTAGGGTAAACACTTTGCGGGTTGCCTCGTTAACCGGAGTTGAATAATCGTTATAACTAAAAGGAATTGCGCCAGATCGCGGATCAAACTTTCGCTGTTCAAAGGCCACCTCTGGCAATTGTACAAAAGAGTGATGCTGATGCACACTCACGCTATTGGGTGAAGGGGTCACGGATCGAATCAAGCCTCCTTGCGGATTTCCTTGAAAGGTAAGCAACACGTCAAACTCACTGTTTTGTGGGAAATTCTTCGTCCGGGCTAAAGCGACCGCAGAACGGCTTTTATCTACAGTATAACTCCCTTGTTTATTGCGCTTCAAACGTTGAGAAACCCCATGCGCATCTTGCATTAAGAAAGGGGTTAAATCAATAGTGTAATGAGTAGCCGTTGTATTTTTAATCGGAAATCCAAAAAGGACAGATTTGGCAAAAGCCTGCGCAATAGAAGCTTGCTCAAGTTCGTTATTAGAAGTACTGCGGTAATCTAAATTGGGCTGCACCAACATCAACTTGTTCCCCATTTTAGTAAAATGAACCACCCTTTCATTGCCCAATTGACCGCGATCTAACCCAATATCGTTACTCCCTATCCCAGCACTCAATCCATTGATATATAAAAAGGACTGCTCCATCTGAGTGTTGCGATTGACTTGAAGCAAAATTCGGCCATCTGCTTCATCATAGCTAAAGTCAAAAAAGCCTGGAAAGCTCTTCTTTGTCACATTTGTTTCAACGGCTGTCTTATTTGTTTTTCTTCTTTTATTTTGGGCTTGACCCATAAAAAAAACTAAGCTAAGGCTCAACCCGATTAGTGTCTTTAATTTCATGTCTGTAATTTCTTGCAACAAGCTAAAAAAATATTTCAAACAAATAAAGAATCGCGAACTAAATTCTATTTTTACAAAAAATTAAACATGCTCACATCTGATCAACTGAAAGATCTGTTTGAACGCCTTGGTGCGTTAAGGAGGTATCTTTGACATTGATGCCAAAGAAATCCAAATTCGCAATCAAGAAGAAGTTACCCTAGATCCCAATTTTTGGAACGACCCTAAAAAAGCTGAAGCACACATGAAAGGACTGCGGACCCTCAAAAAATGGGTCACAGACTACAATGGCGCAAAGCAATTAGGCGAAGACTTAGAAGTCCTCTATGAATTTTATAAGGCAGGCGAAGCCGAAGAAGACGAACTCAATACAACCCATCAAAAACTCTTGGGTGTACTCGAGGATATCGAATTTAGAAATATGCTCTCTGATGAAGGAGATGCTTTAAGTGCTGTCTTACAAATTACTGCAGGTGCCGGAGGGACAGAAAGTTGTGACTGGGCAGAAATGTTAATGCGCATGTATTTGATGTGGGCAGAAAAGCAAGGCTTTAAAATCAAAGAGCTCAACCATCAAGCCGGAGATGTTGCAGGGATTAAAACCGTAACCTTAGAAATTGAAGGGGATTTTGCCTTTGGCTGGTTAAAAGGTGAAAACGGCGTACATCGACTGGTGCGGATCTCCCCTTTTGACAGTAACGCTAAACGGCATACTTCTTTTGCTTCTGTTTATGTTTATCCACTTGCAGACGATAGTATTGAAATCGTCATTAACCCTTCTGAGATATCATGGGAAACCATGCGATCTAGTGGTGCTGGCGGACAAGGCGTTAATAAAATCGAAACAGCTGTACGTTTACGTCATGCCCCATCGGGGATCATGATTGAAAATTCTGAAACTAGATCGCAATTAGAAAATAAAGCCAAAGCCATGCAATTGCTTAAATCCCAATTATACGAGATTGAGTTGCAGAAAAAGATGGCCGCCAGAGACGAAATAGAAGCTTCGAAAAAGAAGATTGAATGGGGATCTCAAATTCGTAACTACGTTATGCAACCTTATAAGCTAGTCAAGGATGTGAGAACACAGACAGAAACTAGTGATGTAGATGGAGTGCTAAATGGAAACATTGATGCCTTTTTAAAAGCCTATTTGATGTTTATGGGACAAGACAGAGAAACCGATACCTTATGACAAAGATCAAGCATATCATCTTTGATTTAGGGGCTGTCTTGATTGACTGGAACCCAGATTATGTATTTAAAGACGTATTTAAAGACGAGGAAAAACTGGCGTGGTTCTATCGCGAAATTTGCACCATGGATTGGAATGAAAATCAAGACGCTGGCTATCCCCTAGACAAAGCAACAGAAGAAAGGGTTGCGCTCTTTCCGCAATATGAGAATTGGATTCGTATGTATTACGGCCGCTGGGAAGAAATGCTAGGCGAAGCGATCGAAGGTACTGTTCAGCTTTTAAAACAATGTGTCGATGATCCAGAACTTAAGGTGGTTGCCTTGACCAATTGGAGTGCAGAAACCTTTCCCATTGCCCTCAAAAAGTTTGACTTTTTACAATGGTTTGAAGGCATTGTTGTTTCTGGAGAAGAAATGACCAGAAAACCATTTCCAGAGATTTATCACACCACCTTGAAGCGCTTTAATTTAAAGGCAGAAGAATCCCTCTTTATAGACGATAACCTAAGAAATATTGAAGCAGCAAGGGCCCTGAACATCAACTGTATTCACTTTATATCACCAGGTCAACTTAAACAAGAATTGCAAAAATTAAAATTGATATGAGCTTAAAAATTTATCATAACCCGCGCTGTAGAAAATCAAGAGAAGCCCTACAGCATTTAGAAGAAACTAAGCAAAGTTTTGACATTGTCAATTATATAGAACAAACCCTTACTAAAAAAGACATTGAGCAACTACTCAAAGAATTGGATTATCAACCAGAGGAATTAATTCGGAAAAACGAAGCCATCTGGAAAACAGAATACAAGGGGAAAGAGTTGTCTACCGATCAACTTATCACTGCTTTAAGTGAACACCCAAAATTGATCGAACGCCCCATTATTTCTAATGGAAAACAAGCGGTAGTTGCCCGCCCGCTTGAAAAATTGATTAATTTTTTAAAATAATTTCAAATTGGTGAAACTTTTTAGAGAAAATGGAGTCTAATGAGAGTTAATAACTGCTAATGAAAAACACTATTGTACTATGCCTTTCTTTATTGATGGGTACACTTGCTTTTGCGCAACGTCCTCAAAACTTTCAAAAACCCGCAAAAATTTCCTTATCGGGAAAGGTCATTGACCAAGAAACCCAACAACCTTTAGAATACGCCACCATAACCCTTAAAAACCCTCGCTTCCCCGATCGGTTGCAAGGAGGCATCACCAATGAAGAAGGGGTATTTAACTTTGAAGTTTTCCCTGGACGATATATCATTACCACAGAATATATTTCTTTTGAAAAAGACATCAAAGAAGATGTCGTTCTTCGGGAGTCAAAAGATTTAGGCACCATTGCACTAGGCATGGAAGTCAATAGTTTAAATGAAGTAGAACTGGTCGCAGAACGTACCGAAGTAGAAATTCGTTTGGACAAACGTGTCTATAATGTAGGAAAAGACATCACCGTTCGCGGTGGTTCTGTCTCAGATGTCATGGATAACATTCCATCAGTCTCGGTTGATGTGGAAGGAAATATTTCGCTTCGCGGAAATGACAACGTCCGTATTTTAATCAATGGCAAACCTTCAGGTTTAGTGGGTTTATCTGGACCTGATGCCTTACGTCAACTTCCCGCAGAATCCATTGAACGTGTGGAAGTCATCACCTCTCCGTCTGCTCGCTATGAGGCCGCAGGAACCGCAGGAATCTTAAATATTATATTAAAAAGAGAACAACTCGCTGGCTTTAATGGATCCTTTATCTTGAATGGTGGAGCCCCGACAAGCTATGGTGGATCGGCTTCTTTAAACTGGAGAAATAAAAAATTAAACGTCTTTACCACTACATCCTATAACAATGGAAAATCTTTGGGAGGCGGGCTTTTTAACAGTGAATACTTTAATGGTGATCAAGCCAGTACTTTCACTAACGAGACCAGAGATTACGACCGCAGTAGAGAGCGCTTCTTTATTAATCTAGGCGCAGAATACTTTTTTGATGATAATACCTCATTAACGGTGAGTGGTTTTCTAAGACGTTCAAATAATGAGAGCAATAATACTACTATCATTGAAGATTTAAACGCTGGCGGTAATGTTTTAAATCGATTAGGACGCTATCAAGATGAGACCGAAGAGGACAACTCTGGTCAATTCACAGCAAACTTCACCAAAAAATTCAATGATAAAGGACATGAGTTAGTAATTGAATTTCAATCAGAAGAAAGTAGTGAAGACGAATCTGATTTTGCCGATAATACCAATGTATTTGATCAAGCTTCTTCAACAGAAGAAAAACAAAAAAGACAATTACTACAGCTAGATTATGTTTATCCTATTGATGAAAACACCCAGTTTGAAGCAGGTTTTCGTGGGAATTATAGCCTTCAAGACACAGATTATCAAGTATTTGACATTAATGGAAATGACAGAAACCTAAACACAAATCTGACCAATTATTTAGGTTTTACTCAAAATGTTAATGCTGCTTATACCCAATTTGGAAAAAAAGTAAATAAATTCTCCTATCTCCTTGGGGTTCGTATGGAGCATACTAAAATTGTTATTGATCAACGCACCGCTAATATTTATAAGGAAAAGAAATATACCGATTGGTTTCCAACAGTAAATTTATCCTATGAGTTCAATGAAAAAGAGAATATCACTTTAGGGTACAGTAGAAGGATTAGACGACCACGCTCGTGGTCGTTGAATCCTTTCCAATCATTGACCAGTTTAACTTTTTTCAGACAAGGAAACCCTGATTTAGATCCTTCCTATGCGAACTCTTTCGACTTTGGTTATCTCAAAAGATGGGAGAAATTTACCTTTAATGGCTCGGTCTATTATTCGACTTCTAAACAGGTGATCACTCGTATTACAGAAGCTACTGGAACTATTGTAAGGGTTAGTGATGATCCAGTCATTGAAGTCCCTGCTTTACGCTCTACCTCCATTAACCTAGCTGAAAATAACCGTACCGGGACAGAATTCACCTTAACCTACTCCCCAAAACGTCAAGTTCGTATTAGCGGTAACTTCAATATTTTTAATTCTGAAACAATCGGAACGTATGAAGATCAGGTTTTAGATGCAGAAATTATAAGTTGGTTTGCAAGGGTCAACGCAAGCTTCCCGCTTCCTTTTGGAATCACCACCCAACTAAGAACATTCTATAGAGGACCCAGTGCGACTGCTCAAACAGAATCGCAAGGAATTCTCTCTATGTCTGGGGCGATCAATAAAGATTTATTTAATAAGAAAGGGACCTTGTCTTTCCGCGCTTCAGATATCTTTAATTCTAGACGAAGAAAAAGTACTACAGTGACAGAGAATTTTACAAATTATACAGAGTTTCAGTGGAGACAACCCACCTATATTTTCACCTTTACTTATCGTATCAAAGAAAGTAAAAATAACCGCAGAAGATCGCAACGATCAGATGGTGATGGCGGGGATGGTGGAGAATTTGATTTCTAAGCCACACTTAACTTTAACGCATAAAAAAACACCGCAATTAGCGGTGTTTTTTTATATGGTGTAAGCTTATTTTCTTTTGGGAACCTCTTTACGCCCATCTTTCTTTTCTTGAATCCATTCAAGTAAAGACCCAGTCAACCAATAAGGAATGACAAAAGTCAACAAAAATATCATTAGCCAAAAGCCAATGGTGAGTATCGATAAAAAAGCTAAAAATCCTAGGTACTGGTCAAATTCAAACATGATCTTCAATTTGATACAAAATTAATGCATTTCTCTCGTTCTGGCAATGAGAATTCTTTTTTTATTCACAATGCTATTCACACTAGTTCGCCAATGATTTTTACCTTATTTTTGTAGCAAATTTATTGACATGGAATTTCGTATTGAAAAAGACACACTGGGAGAGGTTAAAGTACCTAAAAACGTTTATTGGGGCGCACAAACAGAACGCTCAAGAGCAAATTTTAAAATCGGTCCAGTAGGCTCCATGCCCATGGAGGTGGTAGAGGGTTTTGCTTACTTAAAAAAAGCCGCCGCTTATACCAACCACGAATTAGGTGTTTTAGACATTACTAAACGAGACTTGATCGCCCAGGTCTGTGATGAAATTCTTACAGGAAAACTAAACGACCAATTCCCATTGGTGATTTGGCAAACAGGTTCTGGGACGCAAAGCAATATGAATGTAAACGAAGTCATTGCAAACCGCGCTCATGTAATTGCGGGAAATACTTTAGGAGAAGGAGACAAAACCCTTGCCCCTAACGACGATGTCAATAAATCACAATCTTCAAATGACACCTTTCCTACTGGGATGCATATTGCAGCGTATAAAAAGGTAGTTGAAGTTACTTTGCCAGGGGTTAAAACCTTGAGAGATGCCCTTAATAAGAAGGCGAAAGCCTTTGAATCTGTCGTAAAAATTGGCCGTACGCACTTGATGGATGCCACTCCCCTAACTTTAGGCCAAGAGTTCTCTGGCTATGTCTCTCAGCTAGACCACGGGATTGCTGCGCTAGAATTTACATTAAAACATTTATCAGAGGTGGCCTTAGGCGGGACTGCCGTTGGTACGGGTATTAATACTCCTAAAGGCTACGCCAAAAGGGTGGCAGAATACATTGCTGAATTCACTGGTTTACCCTTTATCACCGCCCACAATAAATTTGAAGCGCTAGCTGCACATGATGCCATTGTTGAAACCCATGGGGCATTAAAACAACTCGCGGTCTCTTTAAATAAAATTGGAAACGACATTCGTTTAATGGCCTCTGGTCCACGTTCTGGAATCGGAGAAATCATCATTCCGGCTAATGAACCTGGAAGTTCTATCATGCCTGGAAAAGTAAATCCTACCCAGTGCGAAGCCTTAACCATGGTTTGTGCGCAAGTGATGGGGAACGATGTGGCCATTACGGTGGGTGGAACACAAGGACATTATGAACTCAATGTCTTCAAACCCATGATGGCGGCAAACATTTTACAATCTGCCCGCTTAATCGGGGATGCTTGTGTGAGTTTTACAGAAAACTGTGTGGTAGGAATTGAACCTAATCAGTCTCGTATTGACGAATTGGTCAATAATTCTTTAATGCTCGTCACTGCTTTAAATACAAAAATCGGGTATTATAAAGCGGCTGAAATTGCCAATAAAGCCCACGAAGAAGGCACTACACTAAAAGAAGCTAGCTTAGCGCTAGGCTATTTAACCGCTGAAGAATTTGATCAATGGGTTCGCCCAGAAGATATGACTGGTAATGCCTGAAATTAGCTTTAGAAAATTCTCCCCAGCAGATGCAACTACTTTCAAAACCCTGAATATTGAATGGCTAGAAACGTACTTTGTTGTTGAAGCAATTGATGAACTTGTACTGAGCAAGCCTCAAACAGAAATCATCGATAAAGGAGGTTTTGTTTTTATGGCGATAATGGAAGAAAAAACAGTGGGAACCTTTGCCTTTATTAAAAAGGGAGAGGGCATTTATGAGTTTAGTAAAATGGCAGTCCCTCCTACTCTAAGAGGAAAAGGAATTGGCAATCAAATGATGCAATTTGCCATTCGTTTTGCAGAGCAACACCACTGGAAAAAGATCTTATTGTATTCTAATACCATCTTAGAAAACTCCATCCACCTTTACCGCAAATACGGTTTTATTGAGGTGCCAATAGAAAAAGATGCACTTTATTCTAGGGGGAACATCAAAATGGAAATGCTTCTTTAAGGCCTTAAGAAATCCAATACAATCGCTAAACTTTCTTTAGGTCTTTCTTCCATGGGGACATGGCCAGTTTTTGGCATAATCACCATTTGTGCATCCTTGATGGCTGCCTTAAATTTTGGGGCATCACTAACTGGAATCCATGCGTCATTTTCTCCCCAAAGGATTAAAGTGGGGGCTTGAATCAATCCCAAACGCTCTGTATAATCTTCACGTTCTACAAAAGAACGATCGATAAACGCTTGACGATTCCCTTTATATTGGGATAAATCGTGATAGCGGTCAATGGTTGATTCTTTAATCAAAGTTTCATCAAAATAAACTTCTTTGATATTCTTTTCAATAAAGCTGCGCGGAGTGATATAACGGATAAAATTATTTAGAATTGGAGTTTTCGCCATCTTGATTACCATAGGTGTGTGTTTAAAAGGAAAACCACTGGGATCTAGCAAGACCAATTGCTCCACTTTTTCTGGATGATAGCTTGCGTATAACCACGATACTAAACCTCCTAATGAATTTCCTGCTAAATGAAATTTGTCCACCTTTAACTCCCCTAAAAAAGCATGGAGTAAATCGACATAATCTTTTGAACTATAGCGCTTTTGAGGATCTTGTCCTGTCAATCCATAGGCGGGTAAATCCAACCGTATTACGCGGTAATTTTTGACTAAATCAGTCGTCCAGTCATTCCAGGTATGCAGCGAGGCTCCAGTCCCATGGATTAAAACAATAGGGATTCCTGCTCCTTCATCACGATAATGCACTTTCATCCCGTTTATCTCCATAAATTGGGAGGGTGCTGCGGCATATTTTGGGGCTAATTCTTCTAACGTTTTATCTGGAGAAACAAGAAGTTTCCCTAGGAGTAATACCCCTACAAAAGTGTAGAGTATGATTTTAACGAGTTTATGCTTAAACATTAGGCAACTTTTTTAATGGGTTTTGCTTTGCGCAATTCAGCTTTGATTTGACGTAAAAACTTATGGAAATCTACCGTGATCGTATGGCGGGATGTAGCTAACTGTTTCATATGTGGCTGAGATACTTCGCGTTCGCAAAGTTGTGCTATGTTTTGAGGGCGTTGCCACTCGCCACTTATTGCAGATGCTGCTAGTTTGCTTTGTTGCTCTGCGCCTGGCCAAATACAACCTAAGGGTTGAAACATCCCAATAAAATAAAGATTAGCCATCTCTGGATGAAACATTTTTAAATACAAGGGTACTGGTCCAGAACTATAGTTGAGGAAATCCTTTTTAAAAAACGGATGGGATAAAACAAAACCTGTACAAGCAATCACACTATCAAAATCTTCTTTACTTCCGTCTTTAAAATAAACAGTAGCGCCATCAAATCTTTCAATATCAGGTTTTGGCTTCACCTTCCCGTGCCTTATCATATAGAGTAATTCACTATTAACTGTAGGGTGCGTTGCCCCAAATTTATGGTTCACTTTTGGCAAGCCATACCAGCTATTAGGACCAGTGGCTATTTTCACCATTATTCCAGCAAAAAAGTTTCTTAACCAGATGGGTAAAAAAGTCATAGAAGAAGCAAATACATCTGATGGTTTTCCCATAATAAATTTGGGCAAAATTCGATAGCCTCTCCGCCAGCTAATGCTCGTCTTTTTGCTAACTCGGCTGGTTTCTACGGCTACATCACAGGCAGAATTACCACCGCCAATCACAAGTACTCTCTTGTCTTTAAATGGGGCGGCTTTTTTAAATTGGTGGGAATGTAAAAATTCTCCTGAAAATTTACCAGAATAATTAGGGTATTTTGGCTGCCAGTGATGCCCATTGCACACTACTAGATCGGTGAATTTTTCTGTTTTTTCTATCCCTTCACAGACTGTCGTTACTTCCCATATATTCTCTAGATTAAGCACACAAGATTGAACCAGCGTATTAAAGCGAATTAGTGGGTATAAGCTAAAGGCTTTGGCGTAAGCCTGAAAATAATTTCTCAATTCTTCGTGGGAGGGATAATCAGCCACTTCTTGTGGAAAGGGAAAATCCTCATATTGAGACAGGGTTTTTGAACTTATAATATGGGTGGTTTCAAAGACACTGGAATGACTTTCTTTTTCAGAATAAATCCAGTTTCCCCCCACATCGTGGTTGTAATCATATGCAATTACTTTAATCCCTTTGTCTTGAATATTTTTTAGGGCGGTAATCCCAGAAGGCCCCGCACCAATAACGCAAACGCTTTTCTCCATCTTTTCCTTTCTCCTTATTTCATGAAGATAGGAAAATTATTTCTCTAAGAAAACTGAAGTAGTAGGGAAAGCAAAATCGCTTCCTTGCGCTTGAACAATCTCGATAATACTAAAGTTAATGGCTTGACGGGTATCAATCAACAATTCCCAATCTGGACTGTCCACATAATACAGCACCAATAGGTCTAAAGAACTCGCACCAAATTCTTGAAAACGAACCCTTGCTCCATCTTGGGTGGTATTAGGGTGATTGTTAATCATCATTTCCATTTCGGTAACAATCTTCTTGATGCTTTCTATAGGAGTGCCATATGTCAATCCTACAATGAATTTGACCCTTCTAATAGGACGAACTCCTAAATTGTCTAATTCTGCATTGACCATGTTTTTATTGGGTACAGTAACGATACTTTTGTCAAAAGTTCTAATTCTGGTGGATCTAAAGCCTACTTTTTCTACCGTACCGGTATAACCATTAACCCTCACAATATCCCCATAGGTAAAAGGCTTGTCTAAAAAGATGGTAAAGGATCCCAATAAATTTTCTAAACTCTCTTTTGAAGCCATCGCAATAGCGATCCCCCCTATTCCTAAACCAGTGGCTAGCGCAGCGATATTGACATCAAAGACACTGCTCATTACCGTGAGTGACCCTAAAATAATGACCAATACTTTAGCGATTTCTATCGCAAAAGGAACAATTTGATCGTCCATTTTATTCGAGGTCTTAGCAGCTCTACGCTCCATAATTTCACCAATGAAATCAACAAAACGCAACAACAACAAAAAGATGAAATAAGCATAAACTAGCGAAAAGCCTTTTTGAATCGAAAATCTCAAACCAAACTCCTCTGCTGGAACTAGCTTCCAATTAGCCGGAAACTGCAATTGCTGACTTGCTATAAAGATCGCCCCTAAGACAATTAGATTACTTAAGGGTTTTTTAAGCCGATCGTCAAAAGCAGAACGCCCTACTTCGTGAGCGCTTTTTCCTAACAGGCGAAACAATATGCCTCCCAAGTATTTACTGATCAACTGCTTGAAGAGTAAGCCAAAAAGGATAATTCCGCCAAAAACAAAATAAGCTTTTAGGGTATTGTCAAAATAAACGGTCTCAATTAGATCTTGAAAAGACATGGGCTAGAGGTTAATTAATCGCGGGTAAGCTTTCTATACTGAATACGTTTTGGGATTACATCTCCGCCTAAACGTTTCTTTTTATTTTCTTCATAGTCAGAATAAGACCCTTCAAAGAAATAGACCTGAGAATCTCCTTCAAAAGCAAGGATATGTGTACAGATTCTATCCAGGAACCAGCGGTCGTGAGATATCACTACGGCACAGCCTGCAAAGTTCTCTAAACCTTCTTCTAAAGCTCTTAAGGTATTGACATCTAAATCATTAGTGGGCTCATCTAATAACAATACATTCCCTTCTTCTTTTAATGTCATGGCTAAATGAAGACGGTTGCGTTGTCCTCCAGAGAGGGTACTTACCTTTTTGTTCTGCTCATTTCCAGAAAAGTTAAAGCGACTTAAAAAGGCACGAGAGTTAACTTGCTTCCCTCCTAGCATAATGAGTTCTTGCTCGTCAGAGAAATTTTGCCAGATACTCTTTTCAGCATCAATATTAGCATGCGATTGATCGACATACGCCAGTTTAACGGTTTCGCCTACGGCAAAAGTACCGCCATCAGGTGTTTCTTGTTCCATGATCATTTTGAAAATGGTCGATTTCCCTGCTCCGTTAGGACCAATAATCCCTACGATCCCTGCTTGTGGCAAGACAAAGTTTAAATCATCATAAAGTAACTTTTCGCCAAAGGCTTTTGCCACGCCTTTTGCTTCGATCACATTGGTTCCCAAGCGTGGTCCATTAGGGATAAATATCTCTAATTTTTCTTGCACCTGCCCTTGATCTTGGCTCATCAATTTATCGTAGTTAGACAAACGCGCTTTCTGCTTGCTCTGTCTTCCTTTGGGTGCCATACGCACCCATTCCAGCTCGCGTTCAAGGGTCTTTTGACGTTTAGAAGCTTGCTTTTGTTCTTGCGCCAATCGCTTTGATTTTTGATCTAACCAAGAAGAATAATTCCCTTTCCATGGAATACCTTCTCCGCGGTCTAATTCTAATATCCATCCCGCCACATTATCTAAAAAATATCGGTCGTGCGTTACGGCAATAACGGTGCCTTTGTATTGTGCTAAGTGATGCTCTAACCAGTGAACCGACTCTGCGTCTAAGTGGTTAGTAGGCTCATCTAGCAATAACACATCGGGCTTTTGTAAAAGCAAACGACACAGCGCGACACGACGACGTTCTCCTCCAGATAGTACCCCTACTTTTTGATCACTGGGTGGAGTGCGCAAGGCATCCATAGCAATCTCGAGTTGGGTGTCTAATTCCCAAGCGTTTACTGCATCAATTTCATCTTGCAATTGGGCTTGACGATCCATGAGTTGTTGCATTTTATCTGCGTTCTCATATACTTCAGGCAAGCCAAATTGATCATTGATTTGATTGTATTCATCAAGAATAGCAACGGTTCCCGCGACTCCTTCTTTGACAACCTCTATGACGGTTTTCTCATCATCCATTTCTGGTTCTTGTGCGAGGTACCCCACGCTGTAATCTTGTGAAAAAACAACATCACCTTGAAAGCTCTTATCTAAACCTGCAATGATCTTTAACAAGGTCGATTTACCAGAACCATTGAGTCCTAGTATTCCAATCTTTGCGCCATAGAAAAAGCTGAGGTAAATATTCTTTAAAACCGGTTGTTGTGCCGAAGGGTAAGTTTTACTTACTCCCGACATTGAGAAAATGACTTTCTTATCGTCTGACATACTTATATTCTTCCTTTTAAAGCGTTAAATGCCCAGGCTACTACATAAAATCCAGCACCTCCAATGTAAAACCCAATGGCATAATCTCTGTACATAAAATAACCTGTTAGGATCAAGGCTGTCCCAAAAAGAGAAATGATGAAAGCAGCTATCCTAAAGATCTTGTTTTTGTTTAAACTCATAAATTTGATTTCTTCCAAAAACAAATATCGCACTTTTATTTTATTCGTTGCTTTAAAGCTTTTCTTTTCGCTCAAATCCCTGCTTACTCAATCAAACTTTCTTATTTTTATCAAAAGAATTGTATGGACTTGAACTTCAACAAAAATGAAGATCACAATAAATTGCTCTGGTCAGCTATCGATAAAAAACTCGCCCAAATTAAATTAGGGGGAGGAAAGAGACAGTTACAAAAACTACGCGACCAAGGTAAAATGACCGCAAGAGAACGCATAGAAGCGCTTGTGGATCCCAAATCAAAACAGATAGAAATCGGCGCCTTTGCCGCCCATGACATGTATGAAGAATACGGGGGTGCTCCTGCCGCCGGTGTCGTCGTTGTGTTAGGGTATATCCATAAAAGACTTTGTGTTATCGTTGCGAACGACGCCTCTGTAAAAGCAGGCGCATGGTTCCCCATGGCAGGAAAAAAGAACCTTAGAGCACAAGAAATTGCCCTTGAAAACCACCTGCCTATTATCTATCTAGTCGATTCAGCTGGAGTGTTTTTACCCATGCAGGACGAGATTTTTCCCGATAAAGAACACTTTGGTCGTATCTTTAGAAACAACGCTAAAATGAGCAGTAAAGGCATCATACAGATCGCAGCTGTAATGGGAAGCTGTGTTGCTGGAGGAGCTTATTTACCCATTATGTCAGATGAATCCTTGATCGTCGATAAAACGGGGAGCATCTTTTTAGCGGGAAGTTACCTAGTCAAAGCCGCCATAGGTGAAGACATTGACAATGAAACTTTGGGCGGAGCCACAACCCATACCGAAATAAGCGGAGTAACCGATTATAAAGTCCCTAACGATGCCGCAGCATTAGAAAAAATTAGATCCCTCATTGATAAATTAGGAGCCCCAGAAACCGCAGGTTTTAATCGTACCAAACCTGGCTCTCCCTTAAAGGATAACGATCAACTTTTTGGTTTACTCCCTAAAGAAAGAAATATCCCTTACGACAGTTATCCCTTAGTCGAGCAATTAGTAGATCAAGGAGAATATGACGAGTATAAAGCCGGCTATGGAAAAACCATTATTACCGCTTATGCCCGTATTGATGGATGGGCTGTTGGTATTGTCGCTAACCAGCGTAAAGTAGTTAAGTCTAAAAAAGGGGAAATGCAATTGGGCGGAGTGATCTATGGCGATGCTGCAGATAAAGCCACTCGCTTTATCGCTAATTGCAACCAAAAGAAAATCCCCCTAGTCTTTTTACAGGACGTTACCGGTTTTATGGTGGGCAGTCAAGCAGAACATGGAGGTATTATAAAAGATGGTGCCAAAATGGTCAATGCCATGGCCAACTCTGTCGTACCAAAATTCACTGTTATCATGGGGAACTCTTATGGGGCAGGAAACTATGCCATGTGTGGGAAAGCATTTGACCCTCGATTGATAGTTGCTTGGCCTTCGGCGGAAATGGCCGTAATGGGGGGTGCTCAAGCGGCAAAGGTTTTAATGCAAATCGAAGCAAGCTCGCTAAAGAAAAAAGGCGTAAAAATTTCTGAAGAAGAACAAAAAGCCCTTTTTGAAAAAATCAAAGGCAGTTATGACAAGCAAACCAAAGCAGAATATGCCGCAGCGCGTTTATGGACCGATGCTATCATCAATCCAACAGAGACCAGACAATGGATCAGTATGGGGATAGAAGCCGCTAACCACGCTCCTATCACAGAACGTTTTAATATGGGCGTCCTACAAGTTTAAGCTTGAGACAGTTTGCTGGCGCATGATCTTCCCGTTTGGGGTGCGTTCAAAAGATGGTACAGCATGAATTGCCTTAGGCAGTTCATATTTGGTTAAGCTTTCAATAGTTAAAAGTTGTTCGTGTAAGTCTGCTGGCGTTTCACCTTCCAGCAATAGTATCACTTTTTGCCCTAAGGCTTGATCTTTCAAGGCTCCTACAAAAAAAGGTTGTGAAATATGTGCAGCCATTTTCGCTTCTATTTCCTCTGGGATGACTTTTATACCGCCAGTATTGATTACATTATCCACCCGTCCTTTTAATAGAAAACGATGATCACTTTCAAGGCTGACCAAATCATTTGTTACAATTTTATCTTGTGTTAAATAAGGTACATCTATAACCAGGCAATCGCGTTCATCTGTAGAGAGATTTACTCCTGGCAAAGGTGAAAAATAGTCGGTCTTACCATTGATCTTTCGCGAAGCGATATGGGTCACTGTTTCTGTCATCCCATAAGTTTCATAACAGTGGGTGCTTTTCTGCTTTAGCTTCTCTTTTAGCTGAATGGAAGAAGGCGCTCCCCCTATCAAAAGGGTTTTGACCTTATTCAAATCCTCAAAGGCGTGTTCTACCTGCAAGGGTACCATGGCCGCAAAATCATAGATTTTATCAGTATTGGCCAAAACATTTCCTTGTGGTGGAACTAAATCGATCTCAAGGCCTAGAATCATGGCGCGAACCAGCATCATCTTCCCTGCGATATAGTCAGCATTGAGACAGTGAAGGGCCTTATCTCCTATTTTCACCTCAAAATGGTCTCCTGTCGCTAAGGCAGAATTCACCATCGCTTGTTTATTGTAACGAATTAATTTTGGCTTGCCTGTAGATCCAGAGGTCTTTAAAGTGATAATTTCATTCGGACGAATCCAGTCCATTAAAAAATCCCCAATGGCTTTTTCGTGGGCTTCCCCTTCTTTTATAAAGGAATAGGCAATTTCAAAAAGATCCTCAAAACGATAGTGATTCCCGTTGAGTAAAAAGCGATTGTGGATGTTCTTGTAAGTCGGTTTATGCTCCATCTATAGTACTGATTAGTTTATGGTACCAGTTTTTCCATTGGTATTTTTTTGCTAAAAAGAGCAAACTCAATGGATAAATAACAACTAAAAAGAGGAATAATTCTATGGTCAAATTAGGGGTAGAAACATCTTTGTATAAAGAAGCGGTTTGAAAGGCGGTCCAGTCTGCAGTAACAAGTATAGCAGTGATTAGGTTATTCGCTACATGAAATCCTATGGCGAGTTCAATCCCTTCATCCATTAAACTCATAATGCCAAAAAACAAGCCAGTTCCAATATAGTAAGCTAATAAACCATAGCCCAATTTCTCAATTTCTGGATTGAGGATATGCAGACTTCCAAAAATGACTGAAGTCAGTAAAAGTGACAATAATCTACTTTTAGTCAAGGTGGCGAAGCCTTGCATTAAATAGCCGCGAAACAGCCATTCTTCTAAGGCCGATTGAAAGGGAATGAGCAAACAAGCGATCACAAACATGGTCAAGAAAGGCTGCAATTCGAAATTCCACTGATAATCATTTGGCGAGAGCCATAAACTTATTGCAAAAACAAGCACACTTATTCCTCCCCAAAAAGTAAATCCAAAGAGAATTCTCTTAACATCTATAAAGTCTCTACTAGTAGTGACAGCGGTTAAACTTTGCCGGTGGATATATTTGATCACAAATAAGAAACCAAAAAAGGCAATAACAGAAGGGATCAATAAAAGCAATAAGGTCACATTAGTGTCGAGATGTGCGAAATAATCCAATTGGTTGGTTACCGAAATAGGGTCTTCTGGCATAAAAAAGAACATGGGGATTTGCCCAAAGAAACTAAACAGAATAACAATAAGTGAACCTATGAGGTAAAAACCAAAAGGACGCTTGTCGATTGAAAAATCTGTTAAGAAAGAAGTTGGTTTATCGGTTGCCATTGTTGGGTATTATCGATGTTAAGATAACCATTTTTTATTTCTAAAGGAGCAGGAATATTATTGGTGTATAAACTCCCTGTTCCTAAACCTTGATGCCCTTTATAGCCTTGTTGATACGCCCACTGGGCGATCGCATTGAGCCCAATATTACTTTCTAATGCACTGGTCACCCAACTGTCTATTCCCCTTGCTTTAGCAAGGCTTGTCCATTCTTCTGCGCCTTGAAAGCCACCAATAAAGCTGGGTTTTAAAATAATGTATTGTGGCTGAATAGTATCGAGCAAAGCGATTTTATCTGCGGTGCTAAAAACGCCAATCAATTCTTCGTCTAGCGCAATCGGGAGGGGTGTTTTTTGGCATAGGGCCTTCATCTCTTCCCAGTTTCCTTGGGGGATAGGTTGCTCGATGGAATGCAACTCTAGGTCTGCTAGAACATGCAATTTTTCTAGGGCATCCTGCCCAAAGGCTCCATTGGCATCCACCCTTAAAACCATTTGGTCTGCACTGTAGCGCTTCCGAATGGCTTTTAAAATTTCGACTTCGTCGGAAAAGGCGATCGCTCCCACTTTCATTTTAATGCAGGAAAAGCCTTGGGCGAGTTTTTCTTCTACTTGATCAAGCATAAACTGTTGATCCCCCATCCAGATCAAGCCATTGATGGGAATCTTCGCTTCCCCAGTAGAAAAAGCAGAAGGAAATAAGGAAAAAGGATCTGCTTGTTCTAAGGACAAAAAGGCCATTTCAAGTCCCATTTGTATGGAAGGAAATTCTGTCAAGGCAGCATAAAGGGCATCTTTTCCTAAATGAATATTATCACAAACCCAGCCGAGTTTTGCCTCATAATCTGGGCGATCGTCTATGCTAAGACCTCTTAATATGCCACATTCTCCTATCCCTTGTTTGGCTTCATTTTCAAGGACAATAAACCAAGTTTCCTTTATTTTTAAAATCCCACGAGAGGTGCCACTTGGACGTTTAAATTGCAAGACATGTTTTTTGTAGTAGGCTTTCATTGCTGTGCGATATAAAAACCTAAGATAAATACTATGGCAAAAAAGAAGGTACTTAAAGCGACCACTTTTAACTCCGGATCAAGGCATTTTCCGCCTTTCGATTTTGACAAACGGATCAAATGATTTCCCAGTGGTAGAAAAAGGAGTAAAAACAGATAAGAAAAAATACTTTCAGCGTTTAAAAAAGCATAAATGCTGCTTAACACAAAAGCAGTAATGACAAGAAAACCGTGGTATATTCTTCCTCTATTATAGCCCAAAAGCAACGGTATAGTGAGTTTATTTGAAGTGCGATCATTGTCCATGTCTCGCAAATTATTCAAATTCAATACTGCTGTACTAAACAATCCAATACTGGCAGCGGGTAATATTAAGCTAAGGGGTAACAATTGTGTTTGCAAATAATAAGACCCTAAGACACTCACTCCACCAAAAAAGAGGAAGACAAATAGATCCCCTAAAGCATAATAGCCATAGGCAGAATCGCCTACGGTATATTTAATGGCTGCAATTATACTAGCCACACCTAAAGCAATAAAAAAGAGGGCTTTTCCCCAGTCTTCACTCCCAAAAGCCAAATAGATTAAAGTCAATGCAAGTAACATACTGATTCCTACTGTCACTTGGATCCCCCGTTTTAATTCGGCTCTGCTCAATAAGCCTTGTTGTAAAACTCGTTTTGGGCCTAGACGTTGGTCGTTATCGGTTCCTTTTACCCCATCGCCATAATCATTGGCAAAATTAGATAGGACTTGAAATGCAATAGTGGTGAGTAAGGCCAAGATAAACAGTGACCATGAAAAACTTCCCTCTAACCAGGCAATGCCATTTCCTACTAATATTCCCGAAACAGATAAAGGAAGGGTGCGTAAACGGGAGGCGGCTAACCAAACAGAGATTTTCTGCATTATTTATTGAGTAATATTCTTTCCCTAGAATTATAAGAAGTAACCCACAGATCTGTCAATCCTAATTTAATTAATTCTCGTCGGAACGCTTCTGCCTCTTCTTCTGTGGCAAAATTTCCTAGTGAATAAGCATTGAATTCTTGTAGTGGATATGCCCTAAAGTTGACAAAATTATCTGAAAACAAGAGTATGTCACTATTTTCTGAACCCATAAACTCTACTGTATAGACTGTTACTGCTTTAAGGTTTTCTTGTATTTCTTTTGTACTACCCCCTAAAATTTTATTTTCTAATTCCAGTTGATCAATGCGGCTAAGAGTTTTAGTATCATTCTCTGAGCCACTAAACCCCATCCAATAAATACCGCCTAAGACCAGTATTGTCAGCGCAATAAAGAACCCTAGGCGATAAAGTGTATAACGAAGTAATTTTGCCTTATTCTTTTGATGCAGATTTTGAAAGAAAGCAGCGGCTTTCTTTTCTTGATCTACTTCTTT
Organism: Candidatus Arcticimaribacter sp.; assembly: GCA_965658115.1. Taxonomy (GTDB): domain Bacteria; phylum Bacteroidota; class Bacteroidia; order Flavobacteriales; family Flavobacteriaceae; genus Arcticimaribacter. The sequence continues at coordinate 152,658 of CBFHRA010000002.1, forward strand.
GTAGAGGGTGGCTAATTTATCTTCGTCTATAAAAGGCATAAGATGTTTTATGGGAATTTTGGATACTGCTTAAAGTCAGGATCACGTTTGTCTAAAAAGGCGTGTTTTCCTTCTTGGGCTTCGTCCATTAAATAATACATTAAAGTGGCATCTCCCGCTAATTGCATTAAACCGTGTTGCCCATCGAGTTCTGCATTCAAGCAACGCTTAACCATGCGCAAGGCCAGTGGACTTCTTTTCTGCATAATAGAACACCATTCTAATACAGTGGTTTCTAAATCGGCTAACGGCACTACTTTGTTGACCATCCCCATTTCTTCTGCTTCGTGTGCAGAGTATTGATTACATAAGAACCAGATCTCACGGGCTTTCTTTTGGCCTACATGGCGCGCTAGATAAGAGGAACCAAAGCCTCCGTCAAAACTTCCCACTTTAGGGCCAGTTTGTCCAAAGATGGCATTCTCACTGGCGATGGTTAAATCGCATACTACGTGAAGTACATGTCCTCCCCCAATAGCATAACCATTGACCATGGCGATTACAGGCTTAGGGATTTCTCTAATTTTTTTATGCAGGTCAAGGACATTTAAACGAGGAACGCCGTCTTCGCCTACATAACCTCCTACTCCTTTAACATTCTGGTCTCCCCCACTACAAAAAGCTTTTTCTCCAGCTCCAGTAAATACTACTACATCAATGTCATTACGCTCACGGCAAATATCCATTGCTTCGAGCATTTGATTGTTCGTCTCTGGACGAAAAGCGTTGTACACTTCTGGGCGGTTGATGGTGATTTTAGCTACACCATTATAGATTTCAAATAAAATATCTGAATACTCCTTGATTGGGGTCCACTTGATTTCTGTCATGAATTTTTGTTTTAAAATTACGTCATTTATCCTTATTCTGCTTGCATAGATTTAAAGTAATTGAGCAAGACTTTATCATTCAATTTTCTTGGGGTTTTTATCTCTAATAATTGGGGGCGATTCGCAGGGCGAAAAAAGCGTTTTAACTGCCACTTTAAGCCCAGACTAGAAGAGGCAGAACGATAGCCTAAGCCATGCGCTTTGCAAAGCTCTTTCGTCGATCTGTTTTGCACTGTCTCAAAATAAGTATCGTAAGCAGGGGTATCTTTCTCTCCTGGGAGAATTCGGAAAATTCCTCCCCCTTGATTGTTGATCACAATAATACGGGTAGAAGTTTTTAAATAATTATGCCACAGGCCGTTTGCATCATAGAAAAAACTTAAATCTCCGGTGATAAATAAGGTAGGAACTTCATTGACCCAAGCCGCTCCCATGGCCGTAGCCGTACTTCCATCAATGCCGCTGGTACCGCGATTACAATAAATTCCACTTAGCTGTGGCAAAGAAAATAGTTGCGCATAACGAATGGTAGAACTATTGGCTAACTGTAGCAAATATCCCTTTGGCAATTGCCTAAAAATTAAATCAAAGGCTTTAAAATCTGAAAAAGGAAGCTGCTTGATATAATCGAGCCCTAATAAGCGTTGTTTGTTGTATTGCGCTAAAAAATTGACGCAGTAATTGCTTTGTACATACGCCTTCTTTTCGGCCATTAAGGCCTCAAAAAAGACCGAAGGTGCAATCTTGAGGTGAGCAGTTAAGCAGTAGTAAGTATCATAGGCTTTTTTGTGATCGAGATGCCAGTGCTGCTGCGGAGAATACGTTCTTAAAAAAGCTTTTATTTTCTTAGAAACCACCATCCCGCCAAAGGTCAATAAGAGCTCTGGTTGATACTCGCTTAAGTCCTTTCCTGCTTTTTCTAAGGGAGCGATAAAAGTATCAATGGACTCAATAAAGGTGTAGTGAGATAAATTAGAGGTCGTTTCTGTCAAGACCGTAACAGAGGGGTCTGCAGCTAAATAGTCGACAATCTTTTCTTCTAAACTGTTAGGGGCTAACACCCCCACTAAAATCATTTTTTTGGAGGCTTGTTGCCACTTCGCCAAAAAGGGAGAAAGGTCAAGCGGTTCCTGCTTTTGGCTAAAAGGGAGACAATGTTGTAAGCTTAATTGTGTGCTTGTCGTGTCGTATAAAGGCTCTTCTAACGGAATGTTAAGATGCACTGGCCCACATTGTGCTAGGGCTGTATCCAGCACCTGATTGATGGCCTTTTCGTTTTCTGATTGGATTTGGTCTTGTCGCTCTTTGATCTCTTTTTCAGTCGCATTTTTGGATAAAAGGGTCTGACTGGGATGTGCCAAAAGCGTAGCGGTAGCATGCGAAACATCTGGGGTTAAATAAGCCGCTGCTTCTAGGTGGGGTTCAAAGACTTTTGTTTGACGAATGGTTTGTCCATCCCCTATATCAATTCGATGTGGCATGCGATCTGCAGAAAGCACCACCAGCGGAATATCACTGTAAAAGGCTTCTGCCACAGCGGGATAATAATTCAGCAGCGCTGATCCAGAAGTGCAAACCACGGCTACGGGTTGTTGAATTTGCTGGGCGATGCCCAAAGCGAAAAAGGCCGCTGCGCGTTCGTCGACGATGCTGTAGGTTGTAAAGAAAGAATTGGCGGTAAAACCTTTGGTTAAAGGAGCGTTGCGAGAGCCCGGAGAGATGACAATGTGCTGAATATTTTTAGCCGCACAAAATTGAACAATGGTTTGTGCCAAAGGAATTGAGGGGTACAATTGCTCCACATTGGTCTCGTTCATTTTCGTCATAGCGCCACAAAAATACAAAACGTCTTTGCTTCGCCTTCATTTTAAAGCAAAAATCACAAAGCCGATAAAAAAGTAGTGGCTTTACGGCAAATCTCCTCCCATTCTTTGTGGGGGTCACTCCCTGCAGTGATGCCTGCGCCGGTGAAAATTCTTATGCCATGCTCTGTTAATTCTCCACAGCGCAGGTTGACAAAAAAGTTAGCGCTTAAGCCTTTAGAAAAAGGCCCTAAAAAACCGGTATAATAGCTGCGGTCGTACTCTTCGCAAGCATTAATATACGCTACTGCAGCTGCCTTTGGCAGGCCTCCTACTGCGGGAGTGGGGTGTAAATACTGCACTAAGGGTGATAAATTTCCTGCTTCAATGGCTGCATTAATGGGGGTTTGTAAATGAAAGAGTTTCCCGGCTTGTACCGTGCTTCGCTCCCCTACTTGAATGTTATGCGCGGCACCACTTTGGCGTAAGCCATCTACTATAGCATCAACGACAATTTGCTGTTCGTGCTTTTCTTTTTCGGTCCAGTCTGTTTCACTTCCGCCGCTAGGCAAAGTCCCCGCTAAAGCCACGGTCGAAAAATGCCCATTTTCTAAAGTGACCAAGCGCTCTGGAGACGCCCCTAACCATTGCCCGGTTTCTGGATGAAACCAATAGTAAACAAAGGCATTGGTATAGGTGTTCGCTAAACGAGTGAAGACCGCACTGCCCTCGCCCTGGTAAGGTAAATCAAAGGCATTTGACAAGACTACTTTTTCAAGATCGGTGTCAGTGATTTTTTGTACCGCAGCAGTAACTTTAGCTTCAAAATTCTCCTTTGCATCCTTGGGTAATGCAGGGGGTGCACTTGAAGTATTTGACGCACTAAGCGCAAAACTTTTTTGCTGGTTCGCAGGAATCATCAACTGTTTTTGCTGTCGAACAAAAGGAGCAAACACAAAGCCCTCTTCTTCAAAATTACTGGTCCAGTGCGTGCTGCTGTCTGATTGATAATAGCAGTGTACTTGGGCTTCTTGCGGAAAGCGAAAGAGCACAAAGGGGTATTGTTTTTCTAATAAGTCTGCGAGAAAGTCTTGCATCTATTTTTGTGGAAGCGTCATGGTGGTTAACTTTATTAAAGAGACCAACTGATCTTCATCATCGGTTACTTTGATCTGCCAGATCTGGGTGGTGCGCCCTTTATGAATGCTTTCTGCACGAGCATATACATGACCACTGCTCACAGAACGCAAATGATTACCTGACATCTCTATCCCACGAACGATTTGGTTTTCGCCTTTGGCAAAAATATAAGAGGCAACACTACCCACGGTTTCTGCTAGAGCGAAAGTGGCTCCGCCGTGCAAAACGCGGTCGGGTTGGTAGACGCTTTCATTGACCGGCATTTTAGCGACGAGATAGTCGTCCCCTAATTCGGTAAAGCTGATGTCTAGGGTCTTTAATAAGTAGTTATTCGTCGATTGATTGAGCAAGACAAGCTTGTCGGCATTTTCCATGCTTTTTTTTATTCAAATTTAATGAATAATAAAAGGCCTGCAAGTTGTGGTTGATCTATTCTTTTGAGGAAGGCTGCTAATGTTCATTTTGTTTTGATACAGGACAGAGCGTTAAGAAAACAGCCGGTGGCTGTTTTTAGCGAACGGGCCAGATGACGCGTGGGATTAATAAGAAGTATAAAAAAATTGACAAAAAAAAGCGACCCCAAAAGGAGTCGCTTTTTCATCTAAAAGGTCAAAGGTTTATTTGACTTCTTCAAAATCAACGTCTTGTACATCGTCACCACCAGCAGCTTCTCCACCTGCATTAGCAGTTGGATCTGGTCCTGGCTGTCCTTGGGCTTGGCCTTCGGCTTGTGCCTTGTACATTTCTTCTGAAGCTACTTTCCAGGCTTCATTGATCTTTTCTAAAGCGGGATCGATAATGGCCAAGTCTTTGGTTTCATACGCTTTCTTTAATTCTTCTAAAGCTTCTTCGATGGGCTTTTTCTTATCGTCAGAAAGTTTTTCTCCAAATTCTTTCAATTGACTTTCGGTTTGGAAAATCATTTGATCGGCAGCGTTGAGTTTATCGACCTGCTCTTTGGCTTGCTTATCAGCTTCAGCATTTGCTTCGGCTTCCTGCTTCATTTTCTCGATTTCTTCTTCGGTTAAACCAGAAGAAGCTTCGATACGAATGTCTTGTGTTTTTCCTGTGGCTTTATCGGCCGCAGTTACTTTGATGATACCGTTGGCATCAATATCAAAGGTTACTTCGATTTGAGGTGTTCCTCTAGGCGCTGGTGGAATTCCATCTAAGTGAAAACGACCAATGGTCTTGTTATCTGCCGCCATAGAACGCTCTCCTTGTAGGACGTGAATCTCTACAGAAGGCTGATTATCTGCTGCGGTTGAAAAAACTTGAGATTTCTTTGTTGGAATAGTAGTATTCGACTCGATTAGTTTCGTCATTACACTTCCCATGGTTTCAATCCCTAATGAAAGTGGGGTAACGTCTAAGAGTAAAACATCTTTTACATCTCCGGTTAATACTCCCCCTTGAATTGCCGCACCAATGGCGACTACTTCGTCTGGGTTAACTCCTTTTGATGGCTTTTTGCCAAAGAATTTTTCGACCTCTTCTTGGATAATCGGGATACGTGTTGATCCTCCTACTAAGATGATTTCATCAACGTCTGAAGTCGATAAACCTGCGTCTTCTAAAGCTTTCTTTACAGGCGCCATCGAACGACGTACTAATTCGTCTGACAGTTGTTCAAACTTAGAACGGGTTAAAGTAGTCACTAAGTGTTTTGGTCCAGAAGCGGTTGCCGTAACATAAG
>CBFHRA010000003.1:0-22617 GCA_965658115.1 Candidatus Arcticimaribacter sp.
TCACGGTAGCGATTACTCTCCCGATTAAGAAGCGGTACCATTTGCGTTCTATGCGATTGTCTGTTTTAAGAATACGAGACCCAAAAACAAAGCTGGTTTCTGTATTAATTTTTTCTGCTAAAAGTGTGCATTCTTCTAAAGAAGTCGAGAGGTCTGCATCGAGGTAGGCAAAGCGATCGCATTGCGTCTTTTTCAAAGCCAGTTGCATCCCTGCTTGTACGGCTCCAGCCTTTCCTTTATTTTCTGACAGTGCCACTATTTCCACTTGTCGTGGAAAGTTTGCTGAAAGCGCTGTTAGTAGCCTTAAGCTATTGTCAGTAGAACCGTCGTCCACTAAGATCAACTCTACAGCAGGATGCTTAGAAAGGAATTGTCTAAACTGTTCTTGCGGAAAGCGATTAGCTTCATTGTAACAAGGAACGATAATGCAAAGTGGCATAAATTAAAATATGCCCCAAGATAAGCATTATCGAACAGCTTTAATGAAAAAGAAAATGAAGGAAAACTAAACTTAACGCTAAGGCCCAACCCCAATTTCGACTTTGTTTACTCGCCGGTTGAAACAACGATAAAAGAGGATTGAGGTGTCCTTTACTTGCTAAAATGGCTAAAGAGAGTCCACTAAAGATTACCCAGAAAGCCCTTACAAAGTAATTCATCTCTGGAAAAATCAACTGCAGTCCAATGTTAATGGGAAGGGTGGCCACAAAGGCCAAAAGGACAACTTTTTTGTTCGGTTTTGCCAGCAATACGGCGCTACAAATCAATACCACTATCCCGCAATTAATATAGTAACGTAAATTATTGAGGGTATGGGTAAAGGCAGAGTCTGGATTGTCAAACTTGAGATATAAGAGAATTAAGCCCATCATCAATGCAGTTCCTAAACTAAATAGGATTGCTTTTCTCCCTGCGCTAATTTTTTGACGGTCTGTCGCTGTTTTATTGAGATAAGTCGCATAAATATCTGTCGACCATAGGGTAGCAAGAGAATTAAAAGTAGAATCTACCGTACTCATTAAAGAGGCGAACAAACCACACAAAATGATCCCTTTCACCCCCACTGGTAAATAGGTTTTTACCAAATAAGGAAAGGCTAGATCTGGCTCCCCTAGGCTATCACCTAGTATGCCATAGAGCGCTATCCCCGGCACAATAATAATCACCGCCATAAAGTACTTGATCAACCCGCCCACCATTAAACCGGTCTGGGCATGGGTAACACTTTTTGCTGCAAGGGCACGTTGCATTACGGTTTGATTCGCACACCAATAATTGATGTTTAAAAAGAAAAGCCCAAATAAGTGCGTCCAGGGTAAGGTAGGGTGATCAGCAGGTAAATGCAGCTGCATTTTTTCGGGGGTTTTAATATACAATTGTTCCCAACCGCCTAGATGGTAAACCGCAGTAAGGCACACTACAATACCGCCGATAAGTAAAACACTAAACTGAATGATATCGGTTTTAACCACGGCACTTAGTCCCCCAAAATAGGTGTAAACCGCAGAGAAAACTCCAAGGATAACAATCAAGATCGCGATGCGAATGATTCTATCCTCATGTAAAAAAGAGAGCTGTTCCCCAAAGACCATATCGGCTGCATAAGCGCCCCAAAAAAGAGCTGCACCCAGGGTGACCGTTGCAAATAAAGCAATATTCGCTAGGGAGTAAAACAGGGCAATGCGTTGTCCCAGCTTTTTAGCAATAAACTGAGTAATGGTAGTGATCTTTTCCTTCAGAAAAAGCGGAACAAAAACAAAGGCTCCTAGTAGAATTCCTTGAACAGCATTGATTTCAAGATTGGCTTGTGCCAGGCCATAGAGGTAGGCAGACCCCATCATTCCTAAAAATTGATAGCCTTGAATATTCGTCGCAATGGTGGAAAGCGCTATCGAATACCAGGGCAAATTTCTAGAGCTTAAAAAGTATTCATCGGCAGAACTATCTCCGCTTATTTTTCCGCGCAGCGCAACAAATAAAACGATGGCAAAATAAGACAAGACGATAAAAAAATCAATCATACTTCATGTTCTAGGTCCGTTAGCCAAAGGACTGTTAGGCGTTGTTTTGGGCATTCGCCCAAAGACTTCTGGTAGAGAGACCGTTTTAATTCTTGGCAAGACATGTTTAGCAAACAATTCACATTCCTGATGGTGTGGATACCCAGACAAGATAAAAGAGTGAATCCCCATTTCCATATAGCGCTCTAGTTTAGCGACCACTTGGTCGGGATTTCCCACAATGGCAGCACCACAACCTGATCTGGCAAGACCGATCCCCGTCCACAAATTGGGTTCTACATAGTACTTTTCATCTGCTTCTTCGCGCAATTGCGATTGTCTAGCGACCCCTAACGAAGCGGCGTCTTGCGCCCGATTGCGAATGTCTGTTCCTAGATCGAGATCTAGTTTTGAGAGTAAGCTGTCGGCATAAGCCCGGGCTTCTTCTTCGGTTTTACGAACGATGACATGCACCCTTAAACCAAATTGGACGGTCCTATTGTAAGCTGCTGCTTTTTGGGTCATGTTGTCCATGAGGCCTTGCAGTTTTTCTTCGGTTTCTGGCCACATTAAATAGACGTCACAGTGCTCTGCACAAAGATCCACCCCATCGGGCGAGTAGCCGCCAAAATAAAGCAATGGCCCCCCATTTTGCTGATAAGGTTTTACTGGGCTGGTGGGTAATTCTAGCTGGTAGTATTTCCCTTTAAAGTCAATGCGGTCTTTTGTCCAAGCTTGTTTGAGAATTTCAATGACTTCCCTAGAGCGCGCATAGCGTTCTGGTGAGGACAATTGTGTTCCCGGTAAATCAGAAGAGATGATATTAATCGTTAGTCGCCCTTTCAGCATATGGTCTAAAGTAGCAATACTGCGAGCGAGCATTGGCGGGTGTACTTCTCCACATCGAATGGCGGCTAAGAGATTAATCTGCTCTGTTAATGGCGCCATCCCCGCCACAAAAGATAGGGTGTCTTGCCCTACTTGATAGGAGGACGGACATAAGACATTGCGAAACCCTAAATGATCAGCTGTTTTGACAATTGCAGAAGTATTTTCCCAGCTACTTTTATAATTGGGATTGCGGTGGCCTAAAAAATCATCGTCCCCATCGCATAAGGGAGCAAACCAAGAAATCTCTGCACCATCTATCGTTTGTGGGGGAAGGTTTTTCATATCCACAAGTTAAGGGAAAAAATAGGCTTTCTCAAAATGACTTAGGCAAAGATCACCTGGCTAATCCAATGTCCTAAAAGCACTATGACAATCCCTAAACTTCCTTGAAGAAAGGTGCCAAAGCTATGGTGTCGATAAGCCGTTTTAATATCTAAGCCACCCATTTGTGAAACAATCCAAAAATAGGAATCGTTGGCATGCGAGACAGTCATCGAACCAACACCTACTGCTAAAATCACCCAGATTTTTCCCATTTCACTGTCAAGACCTAAGACCGCAAGAAGCGGAAACACAATGGAACTCGTTGTGATAATTGCCACGGTCGAGGAGCCTTGCGCGGTTTTTAAAATAGCGGCAATTAAAAAGGGTATGAGTAAGCCCCAGCCAGACTGGGTTAAGTTTTGTTCTACAAATTCGGTTAAAGGGAGTTGTTGTATGATTAATCCTAGCGTTCCTCCCATAGCTGTAATGACTAAAATGGGTGCAGCTACTGTGATGCCTTTTTGTACTAAACTATTCACAGACACAGCAGTGTGATTGAGTAAACGAAAAGAAAGCAACATCCCAATCCCCAGGGCAAAGGTAGGGGTGCACAAAACAGCAATAATTTCTTTTAAAAACACAAGGGAAGAAGGAAAGGCAATAAATGATAAAAAGGTTCCCAAAGCCATTAAAGTTATGGGAGCTACAATAGGTGCAATGGCGGTGGTGAACAAAGGCAAGGAATGCGGTTCTGCTTCCTGCTCAATAATTTCGTTTGAAGAGATGGCTTTATAGGGGATTCTTTTGGCTAGAAAATGAGCATAGGCTGCTCCGGCAAGAATAAGGATAAAGGCTAAAATACCACCGTACACGATCAATAAAAACAGATTTTCTAAGCCTAGATTTGCAGCAGCAGCCAAAGGGCCAGGTGTGGGTGGAACCAACACATGAGGGGCAAATAAACCCGTTGATAAAGCTACAGTTAAAGCTACAAGTGGGGTTTTTGTTTGGTTAGAAAGCGACTTGTTTAAAGAAGATAAAATCACAAAAGCAGAATCGCAAAAAACAGGAATGGAAACCAAATAGCCTATACAGCTTACTGCATATGGCAAAGGGAGTTTTTGCAAGCCCTTTAAAAGTGCTTTTGCTATGGTTTTAGTGGCATGAGACACTTCTAGAACAACACCTATAATGGTGCCAAATAAAATAAGTAAACCAATACTTTGGGTTGTTTTGCCAAATCCCTTTCCTAAGATCAAAGGCAGTTCTTTAAGGGAAATTCCCGTGGTAATTGCCAAAAAAATACTGGCACTCAATAAAACTAAAAAGGGGTGGATTTTAAAGCGAGTAGTACCTAAAACAATCCAACCAATGGCTAGGATTAAAGCGAGAAAAGAAAGGGTCATAAGGATTGAATATTTTGGTGATAGGCAAACACGCGCGCGGCAGTTTCTTCTAACAATAAAGCAGCATTTGATTTAGATTCGGCAAGGCTCATAGGGCCACTTTGTATGGTAAAAAGCCCACTAAAACCTTCTTGATACAAAGGGGCAATAGGGCCTTCTATCGCTCCCATTAAACCCACGCAGGGGGTATGGTGTTTTTTGGCTAAACGCGCTACTCCTATAGGGACTTTTCCCTGTAGGGATTGCGGGTCAATTTTTCCCTCTGCAGTAAAAATAAGATCGGCTTTTTTGATGTGTTTTTCTAGCTCCAGTAGTTGGGCTAAAAGGTGAAATCCAGGGGTGAGTTGGGCCTTAAAAAAGCCAAGCATTCCAGCTGCAGTTCCCCCAGCAGCTCCGCCTCCAGCAACCTTCTCTATATCGCATTTCAATTGTTCTTTTACGCAGTTAGAAAAGTGAGCTAGGCTAGTTTCTAATACAGCAACATCTTTTGGGCTGGCTCCTTTTTGAGGACCATAAACAGAAGAAGCACCGTTTGATCCTAACAGTGGATTATCTACATCGCAGGCTATTTCCCATTGAATTTTATCTAAACCTTTTGGGAGTACAATTTTATTTAAGGTAGTCAATGCAGCTCCACCTTTTGCTAAATCATTCCCATTTTTATCTATTAGTTTTCCTCCTAAAGCTTGAAAAATTCCTGCTCCACCATCGTTTGTTGCGCTCCCGCCAATTCCTAAAATAATTTTAGAACAGCCTTGCTCAATAGCATGTTTAATTTGCACCCCGGTGCCAAAGGTTGAGGTGACACAAGGGTTGCGATCACGCTCCTCTAAAAGGGCTAATCCCGAGGCTTGAGAGAGTTCAATCCATGCGGTAGCATTATCTTCAAATAAAAAATAGTCTGCTGTGATTGCTTGCCCTATTGGGTTGACGGTCTTACAAGAGATACGCTTGCCACTAGCTTGTTTTTCTAGAACGGTTAAGGCGCCTTCGCCTCCATCTGAAAAAGGAAGACATTTTACCGATAGCCCGTTATTAACCCGTTTTACTCCCCTTTTAATGGCAAAAGCTACCGCTGTAGCGGGAAGACTTTCTTTAAAGGAATCAGGAACGATGAGTAGCTGCATACTACTAAAGTAAGTAATCCGTTATTCTTTTCCGATTTTATGTACTTTTAAGCAAAACATATTTATGAAAACCCAACTGTCAATACAGCTACACAACCGAAAAATATTTCATCACTATCTCAAGCAGTACAGCCTTGAACAGCTGAATAAAATCCCAAATGGTTTTAATAATAACCTCATCTGGAATATCGCCCATACCATGGTGACTCATCAATTGTTGATGTACAAGATTTCTGGAAATCAAATGCATATTCCTGTAGAATGGGTAAAGCTTTTTGCCAAAGGCACTAAGCCAGAACGCGATATAACAGCCGATGAGGTAAAGGCGATCGATGCTGCGTTATTTTCGACCTATGAGCAGTTTGAAAAAGATTTGGCCAGCGGCCTTTTTGCAAACTATACTCCGTATACTACTTCGACAAATATGGTATTGGATAGTGTTGAAACCACGCAAAGCTTTCTCTTGTTTCACGATGGGATTCATTTAGGATCTGTTTTAGCGTTAGCGAAACTGGTTTAAGCCTTTTGAGATTGCGTCCATAATCATAGGTGCGTGAATACGAGAGTTTTCGATAAACCACTTATTGGTTTTTAATCCGCCACAAACTACTCCAGCCAGGTAAACCCCTTTTTGGCTTGACTCCATTGTTGTTTCGTTATAAATCGGGGTTTTGTATTCGTCTGTATCAAAGAGTACCCCTAAGGATTCCAGCAGTGAAAAATCTGGTTGATAGCCGGTCATGGCTAAGACAAAATCATTGTTGATTTCTATGCTTTCATGGGGAGTTTTTATCTGTACACTTTTTGGCGTGATGGCGGTAATTTCACTTTCGTAATAGGCTTGAATACTCCCTTCTTTGATTCGATTCACAATATCAGGTCTTGCCCAGTATTTTACGTTTTGTCCGACTTCTTTTTCTCTGATGACTAAAGTGACACTTTTTGCGCCCTTTCGATAGGTTTCTAAAGCTACATCTACGGCCGAGTTCGCTGCGCCCACTACTACAAGATCCATTCCAAAGTAAGGGTGGGGTTCTTTGTAATAGTGCGTCACCTTTGGTAAGTCTTCTCCCGGGACATTGAGCAGATAGGGCAAGTCATAAAAGCCTGTCGCCATCACGATATTTTTTGTGGGGTAGCTGCCTTTGGGGGTGTGTACGATAAAGCCATCGTTGGTTTTCTCGAAACGTTCTACGCCTTCATATAAGTTTACCTTTAATTCCCATGCTATAGTTACTCTTCTGTAATATTCTAAGGCTTCAGCTCTAGTGGGCTTTGGGTTATGAGAAATAAAAGGAATTTCTCCTATTTCAAGCCGGTCAGAAGTAGAGAAAAACGTCATATTTTGTGGATAGTGATAGAGCGAGTTAACTAGCACACCTTTATCTAAAATTAAGTAGTCAAGGCTTGCTTTTTTTGCAGCTATACCACAGGCTAAACCAATGGGTCCCGCCCCAATAATGATCACATTTTTCATGGTTTAAAGATACAATGATTTTTTTAGATCAAGGGAGGGGAAAACATATATCATCATTAAAATCTATTATAAAAAATAAATAATAATTAAAAACTATTTATGATGCAGCCAAAGCGCCTATTGAAGGTGTATTGCTATTTCAAACAAGCATAGTATCATTAAAATTTATTATAAGCTTCGCGTAATAAAGTATTGTCTGACATATAAGCTAAACAAGGAAAGTGAAAAAAAGCTTAAACCCCCATAAAAATTGATTAAAGCTGTGAATCCACTGACCCCCATCGCCCACCATAATAGAAAAAATACAAGGCCTCCAAAGTATTTTACAGAAGTGTGAAAAACATGGTCCTCAAATCGACCGATGATGTATTGTAAGGCTAAATGAACAGGTAAATTGGGTAGGCTAAACAAAACGACCGCTCCTTTATAAATGAGCAGGTTTTTTGAAGCAGCTTTTAAGTTTGGAGAAGGTTTTTCTAATTCATCTTTTAATACTTGAAACGCTTGTGTTGTGTTCTTTCTATTGATAAACGACTTCTTTGCTGCATAGTTTTCATCATTTTTGGGATACCAAAGACAGGCCTCCATTTCTATTTGCAAAGCATCTCGCAAGGCATTGAGACCTTTAGCCGGGTGATCTTGATAAGTGCTAAGATAATCTTGAACGTTAATGGCTTGTCCATAAACAACCGTACAGTCGTGTCTTGGGTGAAGATGATTTCCATAGTTGATTCCTACGGGCTGCAAATAAACAGGATGTTGAGGGGAACGCAACTGTGCTTCAATTGCAAGTCTGGAGCTCCCTTTTGATAAGCGCAATAGATAGTATTGATCGTGGTGCTTTCCTTCAGAAAACATCATCAAGTGTTTTTTTTGCGCTAAAAGCGCATAACAACGTTCAAACACAGCGCTATTGTTTTTGAGTTTATCATATCCATCTCGAATGCGATAAACGGGAATTGTTTGCATGGCGTCAAGAAACCATTGTAAAGGCCCGCCAAAGACGTCGCTCCTGGTAAGAGAATGAATCGATTTTTTTGCTGTTGTCCCTACCAGTAAGGGATCAAGCAATGCATTTTGATGATTAGGTGAAAATAAAACTGCCCCATCTTTTGGGATATTTTCTCTCCCAATTACCCTAAAATTTCTAAAATAAAGGAAGTTGTATTTAGAGAAGATAAAACGAATAGATGCGTAAAATATTTTCTTCATTCTGGTTTACTTGGCATAAAGATAAAATTCCCCGAAAATTCCTAAGCACAATACACAAAAATAATAGTTTTCAGGTGGCTAATATTTAGGGAAAGGTTATATTTGCACTCTAATTATCACTATACCAAAAAAAGATTCCACATGGCATCAAATACAGGAAAAATTTCACAAATCATCGGACCTGTTGTAGACGTTGTTTTTGAAGGTAAAGAAAACATCCTTCCAAACATCTATGACTCGCTAGAGGTGAAAACTACATCAGGAAAACTTGTTTTAGAAGTTCAATCTCACATTGGAGAAGACACCGTTAGAACCATTTCGATGGATTCTACTGATGGTCTAAGTCGAGGAACTGAAGTAGCGGCAACCGGAAACCCTATTCAAATGCCAATTGGTGACGAAGTTTATGGTCGTCTTTTTAACGTTATTGGAGATGCCATTGACGGTTTAGGAGATCTACCAAAAACAGGCGATGCTGGATTGCCGATTCACAGAGAGGCTCCTGCTTTTGATCAATTATCTACTTCGACGGAAGTATTATTTACCGGAATTAAGGTAATTGACCTAATTGAGCCTTATGCTAAAGGAGGGAAAATTGGTCTCTTTGGTGGTGCCGGAGTAGGAAAAACAGTATTGATTCAAGAATTGATTAACAACATTGCCAAAGGACACGGGGGACTTTCTGTATTTGCAGGAGTAGGAGAACGTACCCGTGAAGGGAATGACTTGTTACGCGAGATGTTAGAGTCTGGCATTATAAAATACGGAGACGACTTTTTACATTCTATGGAAGAAGGCGGATGGGATTTATCTAAGGTAGACAAAGCTGCCATGAAAGATTCTAAAGCAACTTTCGTTTTCGGACAAATGAACGAACCTCCTGGAGCTCGTGCTCGTGTGGCACTCTCTGGATTAACCATTGCAGAATACTTCCGTGATGGAGCTGGAGATGCTCAAGGGAAAGATGTACTTTTCTTTGTCGATAACATCTTCCGTTTTACACAAGCAGGATCAGAGGTATCGGCACTGCTAGGGCGTATGCCTTCTGCGGTAGGTTACCAACCTACACTCGCCACAGAAATGGGAGCAATGCAAGAGCGTATTACCTCAACTAAAAAAGGATCGATTACATCAGTTCAGGCAGTTTATGTACCAGCAGATGATTTAACAGATCCAGCACCTGCAACTACCTTTGCCCACTTAGATGCTACAACAGTATTGTCTCGTAAAATTGCCGAGCTAGGGATTTACCCAGCGGTAGATCCATTAGATTCTACGTCAAGAATTTTAACAGCAGATATCCTTGGGGATGAACACTATGACTGTGCACAACGCGTAAAAGAGTTGTTACAACGTTATAAAGAATTACAAGATATTATCGCCATTCTAGGGATGGAAGAATTGTCTGAAGAAGATAAACTTGCCGTATCCCGTGCACGTCGTGTACAACGTTTCTTATCACAACCTTTCCACGTAGCAGAACAGTTTACTGGAATCCCAGGAGTATTGGTAGATATTAAAGAGACCATCAAAGGATTCAACATGATTATGGACGGGGAGTTAGATCACCTTCCAGAAGCAGCCTTTAACTTAAAAGGTTCAATCGAAGAAGCCATTGAAGCAGGAGAAAAAATGTTATCTGAAGAATAAGTATGTATTTGGAAATCATTTCACCTGAAGCCACACTATTTTCCGGGGAAGTTGAGTCACTCACCCTCCCCGGAACAAATGGTAGTTTTCAATTATTAGAAAACCACGCCCCTATTGTGTCTACTTTACAAGCAGGTACAGTAAAAATAAAAGGCAATATTACTATTGCCGAGAGCGTTCAAAATCAATTTGAAAGTATTTCAAAAGAGGAGACGCTTTTTACTATTTCGTCAGGAACGATCGAAATGCGTGACAATAAAATCATATTGTTGAGCGACTAAAAGTTACCCAACATCCCCCCCAAATCCAAATTTCAAATTATGAAAAAGTACACCTCCCTACTTTTGTTGTGTTTATGTTTCAATGCATTAGCACAACAAGAACAAGATTCTATTGCAACTAAGCAACTAAAAGAAGTGATTGTAAGTTCTACAAGAATTGATTTACCCTTGTCAGAAAATGCGCGATCCATTCAAGTAATTACAAAAGAAAATATTCGTCAAGCGGGCGTAACCACCGTTGCAGATTTATTACAGCAAGTCGCTGGAGTTGATATTCGCCGTCGCGGGATAGCTGGGATGCAAGCAGACCTTTACATTCGCGGAGGGAGTTTTGACCAAACCTTGCTGTTGATTGATGGGATTAAGCTAGACGACGCACAAACAGGACACCACACCCTTAATCTAGCGCTTCCTCTAGAAGTGATAGAGCGAATTGAAATTATCAAAGGCCCTGCGGCTAGAATCTTTGGTCAAAATGCTTTTACAGGAGCCATTAATATTGTGACTAAGACGAGTCTCGATACCACAGGAGTAGTGAATGCACAGGCGGGTTCTTATGGACAGGTAAATGTAGAAACCACCATGGGAACTTCTAATGAGAATAGTAGTCTTTTAGCCCATTATTCTTTTAAAACGGCAGAAGGCTACCGCTACAATACAGATTTTGAGAATCAAAATATCTTTTTAAAAGGACAGTTCAACAAGCAAAACTTTCCCATTGATTTTATCGCTTCTTTTTCTGAACGCAAGTTTGGGGCTAATGGTTTTTATGCTCTGCCGTCTTATGCAGATCAATATGAAGAAACACAAGGAAGTTTAGTCGCTTTTTCTGCACGTATAAATCAAGGAAACTGGTTGTTTAAACCCAGAGTATACTGGAGAAGAGGTCAAGACGAGTACATTTTTGTACGTAATAATCCAGCCATCTATCGCAATCTGCACATTACCGATAAGGTTGGGTTTGCTTTTGATGCGTCTAATACCAACAAATTAGGACAAACAGGTCTAGGAATAGATTTCGCTAATGTAAGTATAGCCAGTAATAATCTAGGGGATCGCTCTCGTTTTATGACTACTGTTTTTGCAGAGCATCGTTTTCTTTTAAGCAACGATCAATTAGACATCACTCCAGGGATTGCGGTGACAAATTATACCGATTTTGGAACACAAATTTTCCCAGGTGTTGATGTTGGATTTGCCTTAAATGAGACTTTACACCTTTATGGAAATGTGGGTTATACCTATCGCATCCCCACTTTTACAGACTTATATTACAGTGACCCCACCACTTTAGGAAACGAGGATTTAAAGCCAGAAGAAGCCTTGACCCAAGAGCTAGGTTTACGTTGGAATAAAAACAATTTGCAGTTCTCTGCCGCCGCTTTTTTACGTCAAGCAGAGAATCTTATTGATTACATTCGCCCAACAGAAGAAGGTCGCTTTGAAGCGACCAATGTACGCGAAGTTAATACCCACGGAATTGAATTAGACGCTAAAATACAGTTTAAAATAGGCAATCAACCCCAGCAAGTACAAGCAGGCTATGTTTATTTAAATGACGATGTAAAGTCGATAGAAGTGAATTCTTCTCGTTATACGATTAACAGTTTAAGGCATCATTTTACTTTTAATTACCGTGCTAATATTGCAACAAACTTATCTGGAGGTTTTTCTTTTAAGCATGCAAAGCGTCCATTGCAAGACAGCTATCAAGTATTGGATTTAAATGTGCAATGGCAATTAAATGATTTGCGTATAAGTTTCTCTGCTAACAATATACTAAACGAAGTTTACAGTGAAAGCAACCTTGTCCCTATGCCTTTAGGGAACGGTTTACTCGGCCTTCAAGTTGTTTTCTAGGGTAGTGACCATTTCATAAATCAAATGGCTTTCCCAGCCCCTGTATCGCAAAGCGTCGATTATCTTTTTTTTGCGTAGCAAAAGACTTCGATGTGCATTCGATGCCCAAAATTTCTCTGCCAGTTCTGCAAGGGTAGACAGATAGTCTTCTTCTGGAATTTCTTTTAGGGCAATTTTGATGTTATAAGGGGAGATTTGGCGCATTTTAAGTTCGCGTACAATGCGCTCCTTCCCCCATTTTTTAATACGGAATTTCCCGCGGGCAAAGCTTTGACAAAAACGGGTTTCGTTGAGATAATTGTCTTGGATTAACTTCCCTATGATTACCTCAATTGCTTGTGGAATCATCTTCATCTGCCGCAATTTTTGTTCCACCTCTTGATGACAGCGCTCTTGATAGGCACAGTAATGCTCTATTTTTTTTTGGGCTTCCTCCAGAGAATAAGCAGTTTGTTTTTGCATGGCATGAAGATACTTTATTTCATAAAAAAAGCGGCACTCAAAGGAGTACCGCTTTTGTTTTAAGCACGTAACGCTTTATTGTTTTGATCACTAAAGCGATAGTGTAAATACTGGTAAGCATCTCTAGGAACAATTTTGATCCATTTTTTGTGCTCCCACCACCATTTTGTCCGAATGGAAAAGACGCCCTGGTTAAGGTAGGCTGCGATAAAAGGATGTACATGTAACTGCACTTTCTTTTTTCGATGCTTAGCATGCTTAACAATTTTGTTAAGGTCTGCGTTGATTTTATCAAGTAAAACAATTGGAGCTTCGACTTCTCCATTAATATTAGGGTTGGGTTCTTTTGTTTTGATGTTCATCTCTGGACGAACCCGTTGACGAGTAATTTGTATCAGACCAAACTTTGAAGGGGGTAAAATCTTGTGTTTGGTTCTGTCACTACTCATCTCTTCTTTGAGATGTTCAAAAAGCTTTCGCCTATTTTCACTAGAGGCAAGGTCGATAAAGTCGACTACGATAATACCTCCCATATCACGAAGACGCAATTGTCTTGCAATTTCTGTGGCAGAGATCATATTAACCTCCATGGCGGTGTCTTCTTGACTTTTAGCTTTATTGGAACGGTTTCCACTATTGACGTCTATCACGTGCAATGCTTCTGTGTGTTCTATCACCAAATAAGCTCCTTTTTGCATGGAAACTGTTTTTCCAAAAGCGGTTTTGATTTGTCTTTCAATGCCGTATTTCTCAAATATTGGGAGAGAATTTGCATAGTGTTTGACAATCCCTTTCTTTTTAGGAGCGATGGTTTCAAGATAATCTTGGACTTCTTCCAACAGGCCTTTATCGTCTACATGAATCCCTGTAAAGGAATCATCAAAAATATCCCTTAAAATAGAGGAAGATCGATTGATTTCGCTCAGTACTTTAGTAGGGTATTTGTTGATTTTAGACAGACTAGCGCACATTTTCTTCCAGCGGGTTAGTAACTGCTGAAGGTCGGCGTCTAGCTCGGCCACTTTTTTGTCTTGCGCCACAGTGCGTATAATTACCCCAAAATTTTTGGGACGAATACTTTGCACTAAGCGTTTTAATCTGTTTTTTTCTTCGCGATCCTCAATTTTTTGAGAAATCGAAATGCGGTCAGAAAAGGGAACAAGCACCATATAGCGTCCTGCAAGTGATAGTTCTGAACTAATGCGAGGACCCTTTGTCGAAATGGGCTCTTTGACCACCTGAACAAGAATGTGTTGATTCGAATTTAGGATGTCACTAACTTTCCCTGTTTTTTCTATTTCTGCTTCGAACTTAAAGTTCTTGAGTAAATAGTCTTTTGTTTTACCTGTACTTATTTGTTTAATAAATTTCAATAAAGAAGGCAGTTTTGGACCTAGGTCATGATAGTGTAAAAAACCATCTTTTTCGTGACCTACATTAACAAAGGCTGCGTTGAGACCTGAAACAGATTTTCGGACTTTGGCATAAAATATGTCGCCTACCGAAAACTTGTTGTCTTCAACTTCTTTATTGAGCTCAATTAGTTTTCCATCCTTGAGTAAAGCAAAATCAACCGCAGAGGAATTTGATCGGATAATCAGTTCTTTATTCACTCTGAGTTATTTTGTGGCATGGGAGAAACTCCCTAGCCGATTAAACAATAATTTTTCAGGATTTTAACCTGTAAAGTAAACAGTGTTGTTTACCTTATGTCAAAGAACAATGAATTTTTTAAAGTGAATTCAGATCACTATTTCTTTTTGTGGCGATTCGCTCTACGTCTTTTTTTACGTTTGTGCGTTGCTACCTTGTGTCTTTTACGTTTTTTACCACTTGGCATAATAACTAGTTAATAGGGTTAATAATTACTTGACGGCGACTTTTGATTTTACGCCATTCATAAAGATTTTTGCAGGTTTGAATGCAGGGATATTGTGGGCAGGGATAATCACTGCGGTGTTTTTAGAAATATTTCTTCCTGTTTTCTTTGCTCTGGTTTTAATTACAAAACTTCCAAAACCTCTAAGATAAACGTTCTCTCCATTTTCTAAAGAACCTTTAACTTCTTCCATAAATTTTTCAACAGTTGCTTGCACATCACCTTTATCAATACCTAATTGATCTGATATGTTCGAAACAATCTCTGCTTTTGTCATTGTATTAGAATTTAAATATTAAACAAAACCCTCATTAAATTTGAGGTTCGCAAATATATAAATTAAATATTACAATTATCCCCCCCTAAATCATTAATATTTATCAATTTAATCCTTGATATGCAGTAATTTTGCCCATAATGGAGTGGACTAAAACGTTGTTAGATTGGTATGAGGAAAATCGCCGCGATTTTCCATGGCGCAAATCTAAGGACCCTTATCGCATATGGTTGTCAGAAATCATTTTACAACAAACCCGTGTGCAACAGGGTCTACCTTATTATGAAAAGTTTCTTTTAAACTTCCCTACAGTTTATGATTTAGCCGCAGCCTCAGAAGAAAAAGTGTTGAAGTTATGGCAGGGTCTAGGCTATTATTCTAGAGCCAGAAACCTACATGCTTCTGCGCGCTGGGTGGTAAACGAACGCCAGGGGGAATTTCCCACCACCTTTAAAGAACTTTTGTTATTAAAAGGAGTGGGAGACTATACTGCTAGCGCTATTGCTTCGATTTGTTTTGAAGAGCCACAAGCAGTGGTAGATGGGAATGTATATCGCTTTTTGTCTCGTTTTTTTGGCATTGAAATGCCTATTGATGCTTCTGGCTCACACAAGTATTTTAAAGAAAAAGCCACCACTTTAATGCAGGGCGTTTCGCCCAATAATTTTAATCAGGCCATGATGGAGTTTGGGGCCTTACAATGCACCCCTAAATTGACTGCATGTGAACAATGCCCTTTTGCTCAAAACTGTGTCGCCTTTCAACAGGGAAAAGTGAGTGTGTTTCCAATTAAAACAAAAAAAGTAAAAATCAAGAAACGCTATTTTAACTACTTTGTCTTTTCTACTCCATTAAAGCAAACCGTTGTTTATCAAAGGCAAGCCAAAGGAATCTGGCAAAATCTCTATGAGTTTCCTTTGCTCGAAACAAACGATCTCATCTCAAAAAAAGATTTGATCAAGCATCCAGATTTTCTTCAATGGGAAAAATACGGCATAGAATCCTGCGAAATAATTTACCCCAAAGCAATTAAGCACATCCTAACCCACCAGCATTTATTCATTCAATTTTGGAACATCAATATAAAGCGTGAAATACCAGAATCAATTGATTATAAAACACTTAAAACTCTTCCAGTGCCAGTAGTGCTAGAACACTTTATCGATAAAAATTACGATGATTAAAGCGACTTTATTATATTTGAGTATGTATAACCCAATAAATCTTCCGTTATGAGTGGAACACTAAACAAAGTAATGTTGATTGGCCACCTAGGGGATAACGTAAAAATGCACTACTTCGATGGAGGTGGATGTATTGGACGTTTTCCATTGGCCACAAACGAGACCTACACCAAAAAAGACTCTGGTGAAAAAGTAACCAATACCGATTGGCACAATGTCGTTGTGCGCAATAAGGCCGCAGAAATTTGCGAAAAGTATTTGACCAAAGGCGATAAAGTATATGTCGAAGGAAAAATTCAAACCCGAAAATGGCAAGACGAAAGCGGGAACGATCGCTACAGTACAGAAATTAATGTAGACGAATTTACTTTCTTGACGGCAAAAAACACTGCAGAAGGAGCTCCTCCTGCAGCGGAACAACCCAAAGGAGATAAAGACGATTTACCCTTTTAATTTTTAAACCGAATAATTGGATCCAGAGCCCGCCTTATTTATTTCAATTGCCACAGTAACTACCATCGCATTTGTAAAATGGGCTTTGCTTGGAATTTTATTAACTGCTTCTGCCTTAATTTCTGGGGCAGAAGTTGCTTTTTTCTCATTAACCCCCACTATTCTTGAACAGGCAAAAGAAGAAGGTAAGCGCAAAGTAGCACAGATAGAAGCCATGCTTAAAAAGCCTAAAAGGCTTTTAGCGACTATTCTGGTAGCGAATAATTTTATCAATATTGCCATTGTACTTTTATTTGCCAGTTTAAGCGAAGGGCTATTTATAGGAATAGAAAACGCCTACCTACAATTGTTTATTGAGGTGGTGGTTATCACTTTTATTATTCTTCTTTTTGGAGAAATCTTGCCAAAGATTTATGCCAATAGGAACAATCTAGTTTTTGCCCAGTTTATGGCGGGAACCCTTTATAAATTAGATCATTATTTCTTGTTCTACCTTACCCTGCCCATGAGTAAACTCACCTTGTTTTTAGAGCGCCGTTTTGGGCAACGATCAAAAACATTTTCTGTCGATCAATTATCAGAAGCACTAGAACTAACGGAGCAGAGTGATACGACAAAAGAAGAAGATAAAATCCTTCAAGGGATTGTCTCTTTTGGTAATACAGATACAAAGCAGGTCATGTGTCCGCGCATCGATGTATTTGCACTATCTATGACCATGAACCTTGAAGAGATTGTCAATTTGATTATAGAAAATGGTTTTTCAAGAATCCCTGTTTACAAGGATCGTCTTGACACCATAGAAGGCATATTGTATTCTAAAGATTTAATGCCTAACCTACACAATAAAGACTTTGATTGGACAAGTTTATTAAGAGAACCCTATTTTGTTCCAGAGCACAAAAAGCTGGATGATCTTCTAAAAGAATTTCAGCAAAAGAAAATTCATATTGCCATTGTTGTAGACGAATATGGAGGGACCTCTGGAGTGGTAACCCTAGAAGATTTGATTGAAGAAATTGTAGGGGATATATCAGACGAGTTTGATGACGAAGATATCGAGTATTCAAAAATCGATCAAAAGAACTATGTTTTTGAGGCTAAGGTGAGCTTGAGGGACTTCTATCGCGTCACCGATCAAGATTTAGAAGAAAGCTTTGAAAAAGCAAAAGGAGAAGCAGAAACCCTGGGAGGTTTCATTTTAGAAACCGCTCAAAGCCTGCCGAAGTTGAGACAAAAAATTCATTTTGAAAATGTGTGTTTTACCATTGAATCTGTCGATAAAAAGCGCATTAAACGCGTAAAAGTTACCTTGCCATGATAAGACACATTTGTATACTACTAATATTCATTGTTGCATTATCCTGTAGTGATACTGTGATGTTACCAAAACCAAAAGCACAATTGAGTCTTCGCTACCCAACCCCTATTTATACAGAAATTAACAGTAGTTGTCCGTATCAATTTAAGCACAATACAAATGCCATTTTTGAACAGCTCAACAATTGCGAAAGCAAGTTGTTTTACCCAGAGATGCGGGCGACAATTTATCTTTCTTACCGCTCGATTGAAAACAATCTGGACTCTTTATTAGCAGATGCTTATCAAATGCCTAGCAAGCATATCATTAAGGCAGCAGAAATCCCTGAAAAGGTTTTTATTAACCCAGACAATCGCGCCTATGGCACTTTGTTTCGTATTGTGGGAGAAGCGGCTTCTCAAGCCCAGTTTTTTCTTACCGATAGTACTGATCACTTCTTAGTAGGCTCTCTGTATTTCTACACCCGCCCTAATTATGATTCTATCATGCCTGCCGCAAGATTTATTGAGCAAGACATGGTTAAATTGATGGAGAGTTTAGCCTGGAAAGAATAATTTTTTATTCCAGTGAGAACGCACTAACAGAGTAAGCCACTCCCACCCCTTTAACTATATCAATAATTCCATTTGGGTTAATTTGCGCGTCATCAAATTCGATTAAGGCGTTTTTTGAGGGAAAATCAACCCTTGCATTTGAGATACCAGGGGTTGCATTGAGTTTCTTTTCAATTACTGCGGCACATCCCATCGCACAAACCATTCCCTCAATGGTCATAGAAACAGTAGCATTAGAAACGACTACAGTAGCTTTTTCCTCTTTTTGAGAAGGAGGGGTTTTAGTTTCGGGTTTTTTAGATTGACAGCTGCTGATAAGGATTAGAGTCAATAAAACGAGCAATGTTCTTTTCATGGGATAAAATTAGTGAATTAATCAATAATGTATTTTAAAGAAAAGGCGCACATTTGTAAAAAAAGTAGCGAATGTCTGTTGCGGTCAAAAAGTGGGTTTATCTTATTGTCTTATCCATTATTTGGGGAAGTTCATACATCCTTATTAAAAAAGGCCTGGTGGGTTTGACCCCTATTCAATTAGGGGCATTTCGTATTTTAATGACAACCCTTATCTTATTATTAGTCGGCTATAAAAGTCTGCGTGGTTGGTCTTTTGAGCAATGGAAATGGCTTGTCTTTACGGGTTTTTTTGGCACATTTTTCCCCTCTTTTCTCTTTGCTTTTTCTGAAACAGAAATCAATAGTTCTGTTGTGGCAGTACTCAATGGATTAACGCCGCTATTTACCATTATCATCGCTTATTTCTTCTTTCAACAACGGGTCAAGAAAAAACAATTGGGAGGTGTCTTAGTAGGGTTTTTAGGAACGGTCATCTTAGTGGCACAAGAGTTTAGTTTAAGCTCAACAGGAGATGGAAGGTATGCCTTTTTAGTGGTTATGGCATCGTTGTGCTATGCCATTAATGTAAATACGCTTAAACACAAGTTAGAGGGCGTTACCCCCATGGCAATTGCTTTGGCGAATTTTATTGCCATCTGTATCCCCGCATTAATTCTTTTGTTGACTTCACCTTTTCCATGGGACAGTTTTTATACCGATACGACTATTTTGACTTCGATGGGATACATCTTTATTTTATCTCTTTTTGGGACGGCATTCGCCAAAGTTTTATTCAACGAATTACTCACTTTTTCTTCCACGGTATTTTCCATTTCCATTACCTATCTATTGCCTATCGTTGCAATAGGATGGGGTTTGTTAGATGGCGAAAGTTTTGGCGGCTTACAATGGCTTGCCAGTGGTTTGATTTTAGGCGGTATTTACCTTGTTACTGAAACCAAAAAAGCGCCTTAAAAAAGACGCTTTTAATCCTTTGCATTTTTCCTCTTTCAAATGCTATTGAAAATCTTCGTCAGTAAAAGAGATGTTCAACTCAATGGTTGAAGTGACAAAATCAATTTTCTGTGGACCAAATGATTGGGTAACGGTATGTGGAAATAAAATCCCATCAACCGCTTTATAGTCCCCGATCACAGTTTCTTGTGTGATGGTATTTCCTCCCATTTCTTGGGTTTCACTGATCTTAATTTTTAAACCGCTATCAACGCTATAGAAATAAGATTTGCTTTCACTTACTTTAAGTTCATAAGCTTTTGTTCCATTGACATCTACAATGCCCGCTAGACTAATTTGAGTTGGGTCTAAGACTAACTCAGTAAATACTGCCGTGTCTGGTAAAGCTTTTGCTAGTGCAGCAGCATCCATTGGCATGCGTTGCCCTTGCGCTTCATTATAGCCTTCGGTTTTATTGACAACCTGTTTTTGCATGACATTGCCCATCATTTTAACGGCGAGAAAAGATTGTTGTGCATTGGTCTTTTTGCTTTCGATTTCTAGGGTCATTCCTTGCATGCTGGCAGAGGCAATTTCTTTTTTCGATTGAACAGACTTTCCGCTTTGTCTTTTCCGCCTATGGCGTCAAAATAAGCATTGATAACGCTGGTCGTATTTACTCCTTCTGGTAGTGCGCTGTCATAATCTGGGCGCTCCATTTCTTCCCCGTATTTGTCATAGAATTTGATGGGAAGGGTTGCGCCAAGTGGAGCTACTTTTTCAAGGTTTTCAAGTACCTCACTTCCTTTTCCTGTGACAAAAATACGCGCGTTGTTTAGGTGAAAATATTTTTGCGTTACACGTTGAATATCTTCGATACTAACTGCATTGATTTTTTGTAAATAGGTGGTGTAGAAATCACTGGGTAAACCTTCTGTTAAGATAGAAAGTGCATATTGTGCAATGGTGGAAGGGCGCTCTAGTGCTAAGACAAAATCACCTACGTATTTTGCTTTGGCTTGATCGAGTTCTTCTTGGCTTACTGGTAGTTCTCTTATTTTTTCAATTTCTTTGACTAGTTCAACAACAGAGCTATCGGTTACTGCGTTGCGAACACTGGCATAGGCACGCATACGAGAACGACGGTATTTGTTCGTGCTCACAGAAGAGTAAGAACCATAGGTATAGCCTTTATCTTCGCGTAAGTTTAAAAATAGTCGCGCTTGACCTCCACCTCCTAAAATATTATTTGCTAAAATAACCGGGAAATAATCGGCATCTGTCTTTTTAATTTCTGTCGTAAAATCTACAGAAACTTCAGACTGAACTGCATTAGGCATGTCGACAAAATTGATTTCAAGACCTGAGGCATTTTGTGCCGCAGGGAAACTTTCTCCCAATACTGCCTTACCTTTCCAGCCTTTAAATAAACTCGTAACTTGTTTTTTAACTGTTTTAAAATCAACATCCCCAATAATGATCAAATAAGCATTTTGTGGGGTAAAGTTTTTGGTATAGAAGCGCTCAACATCGTCTAGTTGAACATTGTTAACAGTCTCTTCGCGGATGAATTCTCCAGAAGGGTGATTTTTTCCATAGGTAATTAAGCTTTCCACTCTTCTTGCGGCAGCAGAAACTGAGTTTTCGTCTGATTTAATTCCCTCGATTAATTTTTCTTTTTCTTTTTCAAATTCTTCTTGAAGGAAGTTAGGGTTTAAGGCTGCATCTGCCATTAGCTCAAGTACTCTAGGGAAATAACGAGACAATGAAGAGGCAAAAGCGCTTGAAGCACCTATGTTGACACGTGCACCTAAATAATCTACTTCTTCGTCAAAGTCGTCTTTAGCGATTGCTTTTGACCCTTTCCCTAACATACTCGATAAAAGGGCATTTACTCCTGCAAGTTCTCCTTCAAAAACAGGGGGTAGGTCGATATTTAAGGTGGCAGATGCACGAGGTAGTTTGTGGTTTTCCACAACAAGTACCCTTAGTCCATTTTTTAGTACAAATTCTTGTGGCTCGTCTAATTGGATTTTAGGCGCTGGTCCCGGTTCTGGTTGTTGACTTCTGTCGATTTGCGCTTGTAAAGGAAGCAAGCTTAGCAATACTGCGAATAGGAATAAACTTTTTTTCATAGTGGTGCTTATTTTTTAGCTGATTCTGGGAGGTAATCCAAAACCAGGCGTTCGTTTTTATTTAAATATTTTTTAGCTACTGCTTGAATTTCTTCTCGCGTAATTGAACGATAAACTTCAATCTCAGTATTGATACGGTTGGTATCTCCATAGAAGGTATAGTATTCTGCTAAAGAGTTTGCAATCCCTTCTACTGAAGCATTTGAGTTAACAAAATCTGCTTCGAACTTGTTTTGAAGTTTTTGATAATCTTTTTCAGAAATGAGTTCTTGTTGAATCTTAACCACCTCTTCGTCCATTGCTTCTACTAAGCTTTCTAGGCTATTATCCCCTAGAGGCAGGCCAAAGATGAGATACATCCCATAGTCTTCTTGACTAATATTAAAGGCGCCAACTTGCAAGGCCATTTTTTGTTCGTCCACCATTTTCTTGTATAGTTTAGAACTATTTCCATCACTCAAATAAGTAGAAATCATATCTAAAACCTTAGCATCTCTTGTTGTAACCGACGGCATTCTGTATCCTGTAACTACAGCAGGAATTTGAATGTTAGGGTCATAAGCAACTGCTTTAATGGGAGATTTAATGGGCTCTTCTTTAATGTTTACTCTAGGAACATCTGCTCCTCGCGGAATAGCAGAAAAGTAATCACTAATCATCTTTTTAGCGACAGGAATATCAATATCTCCTGCGACAACAAGTACCGCATTATTTGGTACATAGTATTTTTTATTAAAGGCTAAAAACTCATCTAGTGAAGCAGCATCAAGATGCTCCATTTCTCCGATAGTGGTGTGTTTATAGGGGTGGTTGACAAAAAGGTTCTTTTTGACATTTTCTAAAAACTTCCCATAAGGAGAGTTGTCAACCCTTAAGCGTTTTTCTTCTTTTACG
>CBFHRA010000003.1:22740-129080 GCA_965658115.1 Candidatus Arcticimaribacter sp.
TCGTTGGTATAGGCATTGTTTTTTCCTCCATTAGAAGACACGATGCTAAACCATTTTCCTCTTTCGATATTTTTAGTTCCTTCAAACAATAGATGTTCAAAGAAGTGGGCAAATCCAGTACGTTGAGGTTCCTCGTCTTTTGCCCCTACGTGATAAAGAACAGAGGTTGTTACAACTGGGGCACCATTGTCTTGATGTAATATTACGTGCAGGCCATTAGGCAAGTCGTATTCTTCAAATTGTACTTCTTGGGCATATACAGTAATCCCAAAAAGCAATAAAAATGAAATAGTAAGAACTTTTCTCATAAGATATAACTTTTAGTATATGACGTGAAAGTAGTGAGGATGTTACAATTTTTTGATGATTTAAGGCAATAAAATCGATAAAAAGGCATTACTAAATAAAGGGGCAATAGGTGTTTACAAGATTATTTCCGTTATGGGTAAGTTTGTGTGCTGTAATAGCACTCATTAATCCAGCTTTATTCACATGGTTTTCAGGTCCATGGATCACCTATGGTCTAGGGGGAATTATGTTGGGGATGGGCTTGACCTTACAATGGCAAGATTTTAACCAAATTTTACTTACACCAAAGTGGGTTTTCTTGGGTTTATTGCTTCAATTTAGCTTGATGCCCTTGATGGGTTGGGGCTTAGGCGTCTTA
The DNA here is from genome assembly GCA_965658115.1 of Candidatus Arcticimaribacter sp. GTDB lineage: Bacteria > Bacteroidota > Bacteroidia > Flavobacteriales > Flavobacteriaceae > Arcticimaribacter. The sequence goes on from CBFHRA010000003.1 coordinate 23,408, forward strand.
TTTGAGTTACCGCCTTTTTTTGCCGTAGGCTTGATTTTAGTCGCCAGTTGTCCTGGAGGAACCGCCTCAAATGTGATTGCTTATCTTGCTCGTGCAAATGTTGCGTTATCTGTCGCCATGACCACCTGTTCTACCCTTGCTGGAATTATTTTAACCCCCTATTTAACGGCAAGTTTATCTGGAAATTATTTATCTGTTGACGCCTGGGGTTTGTTTTACAGTACTGTAAAAGTGGTTTTGCTTCCTGTGACTCTAGGAGTAATCCTCAATCAATACCTTCCAAAATTTACGCAAAAAGCAATTCCTTTTGCCCCTCCAGTAGCGGTATTATTAATTGTATTAATCGTTGCGAGTATTATAGGACAAGGAAAGGAGATTATTTTGAACGCTGGTTTAAGTTTAATCTTTGCTATCATGATTTTACATCTTTTTGGTTTTGTATTAGGCTTTGTACTTAGTCGTATTTTTATAAAAGATCTTGCTGCGAGTAAAACCATCGCGATAGAAGTGGGGATGCAAAACTCTGGTTTAGGGGCTGTTTTAGCGCGCGAAAACTTCACGAATCCAGCCACCGCAATCCCCTCGGCTATATCTAGTTTGGTGCATTCTATATATGGAAGTATCTTTGTTTCAATTTTTAAAGAAAAAAATAAAGTTTAACCCTATGCAAAAAGTTGTTATTGTTTCGGCTAAAAGGACTCCGATAGGAAAATTTATGGGAGGTTTATCTACAGTGCCAGCGCCTACATTAGGGGCTATTGCGATTAAAGGTGCATTAGCAGCTGCTGGGGTAGAACCTTCTCAAGTAGAAGAAGTTTATATGGGAAATGTCCTGCAAGCCGGTGTGGGCCAGGCGCCAGCGCGTCAAGCCGCTATCCAAGCAGGAATTCCAGATTCAGTCCCCTGTACTACCATTAATAAAGTGTGTTCTTCTGGGATGAAGACCATTGCAATGGCAGCACAAGCAATCGCTTTAGGCGATGTTGAAATTGTGGTTGCTGGCGGAATGGAAAACATGAGCCTAGCACCCCATATTGTTCCTATGCGTACAGGAGTAAAATTTGGCGCAGCCCAATTAGAAGACGTCATGCAAAAAGACGGTTTGATCGATGCCTTTGACCAAGTCGCTATGGGTACTTTTGCCGATGCTACTGCGGTAAAACACAGCATTTCTAGAGAAGAGCAAGATGCTTTTGCTATCGAATCTTATACCCGTTCTGCCGCCGCATGGGCTAGCGGAGCGATGAAAAATGAAATTGTCCCAGTAGCTGTACCACAGCGAAGGGGGGAAGATAAAATTGTCGCGGAAGATGAGGAGTACACCAACGTAATGATGGAGAAAATCCCCAACTTACGCCCTGCTTTTACCAAAGAGGGAACCGTTACTGCCGCAAATGCCTCAACCATTAATGACGGGGCAGCAGCCCTAGTGTTGATGTCAGCAGCGAAAGCAAAAAGTCTTGGAATAGAAGTCCTTGCGACCATAGAAAGTTATGCCGATGCCGCGCAAGACCCTAAATGGTTCACGACTGCCCCAGCAAAGGCCTTACCCATAGCTTTAGCAAAAGCAGGGGTCAGTCAAGAAGAGGTAGAACTGTTTGAATTTAACGAAGCCTTCTCTGTGGTAGGCTTAGCCAATATAAAAATCTTAGGCCTTACGGCCGAAAAAGTTAATGTACACGGAGGAGCAGTTTCCTTAGGACACCCCTTAGGATGCTCTGGTGCGCGTATCGTCGTGACTTTATTAAACGCATTGCAAGTCAATCAAAAATCTTTAGGAGCAGCAGCCATTTGCAATGGTGGAGGTGGAGCTTCTGCATTAGTCATTCGCCGATAAATCGTGAAAAACTTTCTTTATTTAATACTTCTCTGTAGCAGTTTTATGACTGCTCAAGAAGCACATATTCTTTTTAATAGAATGAATATGGCCGTTTACAATCCCGCCTTTACAGGAATCAATGGCTCTTTTATTTCTCTCAATAGTCGCAGTCAATGGTTAGGGATTGAAGATGCCCCTAGAACCAATTATTTGATTTACCATTTACCCAAAAGCGAAAACGTTGCTTTAGGGTTCACCGCGCAAAACGATCATGTTTTTATTGAAAATAAAACATATTTTACTATTGACTATAATTATCAATTACAATTAAGCGAAGATCAATTTCTTTATTTAGGATTAAAAGGAGGAGGATTTTACAACAATATTGATGTCAATCGACTAGAGCGTTTGTATGCCACTTATAACCCCGCACTAGAGCCAGTAAAAAGTTATTTTACCCCCATTCTGGGATTAGGGATGCATTATCAAGCCCCGGATTATTTTATTGGGATAGGGGTGCCCAGTTTATTCAATAACAAGCGTTTTCAAGATAATAGCGGTTGGGAAACCACCGCGACAGATGTTGCCTATGTTTATTTTTCTGGGGGGACAACGCTAGCCATAAATGAAAACTTTAACCTTGAGCCCGTCTTGATTTATCGTGCTATGCCCAATAGTCCAAATCTTTTCTCGGCCACCTTTGCCGTTAACTTTAAAGAGCATTTTTCAATCGGTGGGGGCTATGCAAACAACAATAATATGGCCTTTTTTGTCTCTTCAAAAAACGTAAAGGGATTTGAATGGGGATATGGATATGAGGTGATGAACCGAACTTATGCTACGGCAATTCAAAACAGCACACACGAACTTTTTATTCGGTTTTATATTGCTCCTTCTTCTAAGAAGATTCAAAAAATTAAAAAGCAATTATGATTCTTAAACCTTTTTATAAATTAATATTTGCTAGTTTGATATTTTGGCTTCTTCCATTAGGTGCTATTTATGGTCAATTTACTGGAACCAATAAAGTAATGAATAATGGTTACCTGCGTTTTGGAAATGGAACAGAAAATTCTATTACTAATACTGGAAATTTAAAACAGCCCTGGTTTTATGACGAGACTACAGTACCGCCTGAGTGGAAAAAGTTAACCTTCTCAAGTAGAGATCTCGAACATAGAATAGCAGAAGGAGGAGATGGAACAGATGAATGGAATATAAATGGGAATTTAGAGGATAATCCCGATATGGAAGCGGGCTCTCAAGTTTTCGATACATCAAGCTTTACTGTAAGTGGTACCCAAGGTTATGGTACAATTATAGTTAAAGGATTAGTTAAAGTTGGAGCTAGTGGGACTTTTGAATTAATCAATACCTACAATTTAATTGAAAACAAAAACTTTATTCAAGTACAAACTACGATAAAAAATGTAGGCTCTACTCCTGCAACAAATGTTCGATATTGGGTAGGGACAAGAGATGATCATGTTGGAGGAGACGATAGACCAGATAAAGCGAGAGGGAATATAAATGACGGCTCTTTTGAACTCATCACTGCAACAACTGAGAGATCGAGAGCTTTAAGAGTATCTTCAAATGACGATGCAATTCTATTTTATACAACCTCTCCTCGAGGGAACAATGCTATTGATGGGTTTGCATTTTCCTCGCAAGCATTTAAAGCTGCCAATACAAACCCAGCTGATGTACCTATTACTATTGACAACCAAGACAGTTCTTATGTTATGTTTGTCCGGATGAATGATTTAGGGATAAACGAATCAGACAGTTTTACATGGTATTATGCTGCATCACCCATAGATGATCTTGACGACGTAATTCAAGAGGTGTCCGAAGATGTAATTGCTAATTCTCCACCAACCGTAGATTTAATAGACGACGATGAAGACAATCTTTTGATTCGTGGAGATAGTGTTGTGGTGACAGCGACTTTTAGTAAGGCAATGGCAGCCACACCCACGGTAGAGATAAACGGGGGTGGTCTAGCGGCAACACCCATGACAGCAACGGCTTCTTCAGCAGTATGGATATATACAATAGATGTTGACAGTTTATTCAATTCAGATGGAACCTATGTGTTAAGTGTCACCGGAACCGATACAGCCGGTGATGCATATACTGGAACGGACAGCCTTACCTATCATGTAGATTTTACTACTCCTACATTATCAAATTATCAACTCGAAACGTCAAATGCAACCAATACTCGAGTTAAGGTAAGTGACACAGTCACCTTAACCTTTGACCTTTCAGAACAGGCCAGTAGTTCTTTTGATGCGAATAGTGTAGAATTTGGTTTATATAATAATTTAGGGTCTCTTTCTCCGCTCACCTCAGCAGACAGTGTTTCCTTGATAGGAACGAACACCATTCAAGCGGTCTATCAATATACGGAAACTGATACTACCTATGATTTTCATTTTATTCATTGGCAGATTAATTCGGTTTATGATTTAGCAGGAAATTCTTCTAATGTTACTTCAGAAACAGCAGCTTTAGATGGTTTATTTTTACTATATGATAATACTGTTCCTGTTCTAGATGTAGTTGATATTAATTCAGATTTCAGTTCGAATACACAGAAGGCAAAAAATGGGAATGTCATTTATTTAGATATTACTGCAAGCGAAAACATTGAACTAAGTACTTCAAGTATAACTATTTTAGGAGCAAATGCAAGTAGTGTAAGTTTAGGTGTATCAAATACATTAGAAGACGCTATTTTCTGGGATGTGACGTCTAGAGCTGTAATCCCTAGTGACCCCTCGGGTACAGTAACCTTTAGCATTGACTTTGTCGATCTAGCAGGGAATGTGGGAACCCAAGTCGTCACCACAACAAATCCACCTGCCACAAGTGTAGAAATCGATCGTGCAGGACCAATCGTGAACCCTATTTCAATGTATTCAAATAATGCTTCGACGTCCCTCGCTAAAGTAGGAGACGTTGTTTCTTTATTGTTTGAGGTTGATGAAATTGTCCTTGATTATGCCTCGACCGTTGCTGGGAATATCATGACTATGGCGAACTTTACTAATGTTTCGACTAACACCTTCAGGTTTGATTATACTATGACAGCCAGCGACCCTGAAGGGCTAATCAGTTTTACTTTATTAACGACTGATACGATTGAAAACCCTTCTTCACTTTACACCGCAGTGACCACAGGAACCGCTGTTTATTTTGATAAAACAGCTCCTACAGTCGTGTTAGACGATAGTGATGCAGATAATATTTTATTGAATAGCGATAGCGTTGTGGTAACAGCCACCTTTAGCGAAGCGATGCAATCCACCCCTACAGTAGAGATCAACGGAAGTGTTCTTTCTCCAACTGAAATGACGGCAACGGCCTCTTCAGCCGTATGGATTTATACCGTAAATGTTTCATCGTTATCCTTTACAGATGGAAGTTATCAATTAAGTGTTACTGGAACAGATACCGTAGGGAATCCTTATAGCGGTACAGATAGCATCACCTTTACCCTTGATACTACTTCTCCTACTGTTGTTTTAACTGACAGTGATGTCGATAATATTTTATCGAATAGCGATAGCGTTGTGGTTACTGCCACCTTTAGCGAAGCGATGCAAGCAGCACCTACAGTTGAAATAAGCGGAAGCCTTCTTACACCCACAGCAATGACAGCCACAGCTTCTTCTGCTGTCTGGATTTATACCGTTAATGTGGCGTCTTTATCTTTTACAGATGGGGCTTATCAATTAAGCGTCAATGGAACAGATACTGCTGGAAATGTATATACGGGTACAGACAGTATTACGTTTACCCTAGATACCACTTCCCCTACTGTTGTTTTAACCGATAGTGATGCTGATAATATTTTATCGAATAGCGATAGCGTTGTGGTTACAGCCACCTTTAGCGAAGCGATGACAACTGCTCCAACGGTAAAAATATCTGGAAGTGTGTTAAGTGCAACAGCGATGTCTTCCACGGCTTCTGCTGCAGTTTGGATCTATACCATAGATGTCAATACCTTATCTCCAGCAGATGGAACCTATCAATTAAGCGTTGATGGAAGCGATGTTGCTGGCAACGTCTATACTGGTACTAACAGTATCAGCTTTGTCTTTGACATGACTGCGCCAACAGTTGTAAACCTAAGAACGACAAATGCTTCGGGAAGATATACAGACGATGATACTAATGCAGCAAACAGTGATGTAATTGAAATTCTAGTCAATTTTGACGAAGCAATTTCAATTGATACCAGTGCAGGTACGCCTACATTACTCCTTGAAACAGGAGACACCGATTATTCGGCTACTTATACCTATACCAATTCTAATACCGCTTATTTCGATTATACGATAGACGATGGGATTTTGACCAGTCCATTAAACTATAATAGTACTTCTGCCTTAGCGTTAAATGGGGCAGTGCTAACAGATATAGTTGGAAATAGCGGAGTTTTAACCCTACCAGCCTTAGGAACAACAGATGATTTAGGGGATGCGCTAATTGAAATTGATTCTGAAAATCCAACACTTACTTCCCCACAAGCGAATTCAAACAATGCTTCTAGTACAGCCTTTGGAAAAGATGGTGATATTATCACCTTTAGGGTTTCTGCGAGTGAAGCCCTTGATGAAGCCAGTATAACGGTAACTGCAACAACTTTAACTGGCGTAATTTCTGCGTTTACAGAAACTACTCCGGGTACTTCTGTATATGAGGCGACTTATACCATCCTTTCAACAGACCCGGAAGGAGAATTGTTATGGGAGATTGCGGCGACAGATATTGTAACCAGTGCTTTAGTTGCAACAAAAAACCCATCGCAGGTTTATCGCAATAGCCTTAGCCCACCAGTACCGACCTATAATATTACCTCTTCGGTCAATATTGACCGAACTGCACCGGTGATTGGTTCAGCTAGCGCAATAAGTATCAATGAAAATCAAATGGTAACTCTGGACATTACTTCAAATGAAGCAAGTTATGTCAATATAAGCGGTGGTCCAGATGCAGCCCTTTTATCTGTAGGCCCAACAACTGCGATTAATAGTCCTTTTATCGCACCTTTAACGTTTAATAGTGCTCCTGATTTTGAAAATCCGCAAGATGCAGATACAGATAACATCTATGAAGTAATCGTTTCTTTAATTGACCAAACTGGAAATGTGGCAACACAAACCATAAGCATCACAATATTAGATGTTGACGAAACCAATCCCGACAGTGATGGAGACGGTACCCCAGATAGTGAAGATGATTTCCCCGCTGATCCGAATGAAGATACTGATACAGATGGAGACGGAATTGGAGACAATGCAGATACTGATGATGATGGCGATGGCGTTTCTGACAGTGATGAAGCTAGCGATGGAACAAATCCTCTAGATCCTGATAGTGATGATGATGGCTTAAACGATGGGGAAGAAGACGATGCAGGAACAGATCCAAACAATCCAGATACAGATGGAGATGGCACATCAGACGGTGACGATGATTTCCCATTAGATGTAGACGAAGACACGGATACAGATAACGACGGCATAGGAAATAATTTAGATACTGATGACGACGGGGACGGCGTTTCTGACACAGATGAAACCACAGACGGCACAGACCCTTTAGATCCAGACTCTGATGACGACGGTCTAAGTGATGGGGAGGAAGCTGAGGACGGAACTGATCCAAACAACCCCGATACTGATGGTGATGGCACATCAGACGGTGACGATGATTTCCCATTAGATGCAGACGAAGACACCGATACAGACCGCGATGGTACTGGTGATAATGCCGATACTGATGATGACGGCGACGGAGTTTTAGATACAGATGAAATAAGTGACGGCACCGATCCATTAGACTCAGACTCAGACGATGATGGTTTAAGTGACGGTGAAGAAGCAGAAGAAGGCACCGATCCAAATAACCCAGACACCGATGGCGATGGTACCCCAGATGGAGAAGATGACTTCCCCCTGGATCCAAATGAAGATACCGACACTGATAGAGACGGGACAGGAAATAATGCCGATACTGATGATGATGGAGATGGCATCTCAGATTCAGATGAAATTGCAGATGGTACTGATCCACTAGATGCAGACTCTGACAATGACGGTTTAGACGATGGTGGAGAAGCAGAAGAAAGCACAGACCCGAACAATCCAGATACTGACGGGGATGGAACCTTAGATGGAGAGGACGATTTCCCGCTTGATCCAAACGAGGATACTGACACTGATGGAGATGGTATAGGCGATGAAGCAGATTTAGACGACGACAATGATGGAATTCCTGATGTGAATGAAATTGCCGATGGAACAGATCCATTCAATCCAGATACAGACGGTGACGGCACCTTAGACGGGGACGATGATTTACCATTTGATCCAAATGAAAACACCGACACCGACGGGGATGGGATAGGAAATAATGCTGATACAGATGACGATAACGATGGTCTTTTAGATGCAGAAGAATCTGATTTAGGGACAGATCCACTCAATCCAGATACTGATGGAGATGGTACCCTAGATGAGGAAGATGATTTCCCTCTGGATGCAAGCGAAGACTTAGACACAGATGCAGATGGTATAGGGAACAATCAAGACTTAGATGATGATAATGACGGTTATACTGATCAAGTTGAAAATAGTGAGGGCACAGACCCACTCGATGCAGCAGATCGTCCATTAGACGATGATAATGATGGGATTCCTAATGCACAAGATGCTGATGCCAATGGTGATGGCTTTACAGACGATGAATTGTTTATCTCTGAAGTTTTAACCCCTGGGGTAAATGGCCCAGAGGCAACCTGGCAGATTATTAATTTAGATCAATACCCTAACGCAACGGTAAAAGTCTACAACCGTAATGGTCAACAAGTCTTTGAAATGAAAGATTACCGCAATGATTGGGCGGGGATTTATCAAAGAACGGGGGCATTATTACCCGCCGGTTCTTACTACTATCGCATTGATTTAGGGAATGGAAGAACACAAGATGGTTGGTTGTATCTAAGCTATTAAGATGCAACCACCTCTTAAAACCATTGGACAAGTTATACAATGGGCATTAAATGCCCAAATAGACTTATTAGAGGCATACACCAGCCAGTGGGGTTTTGCCGCAAAGGCAGATATTTGGGAAAATTATACAGCCCTCTTAAGAGCAGAACTCCCTTTATTGACGAATCCTGAAACCCTTTCGGCGAATAGCCTAAAAGAGCTCATCAACTTTTTAAGTGATCCTTCTCAAAACTGTCATCTTGAAATGAGCACAGATGAAATGGCCATGATGTTTTTACGTTTTTTAGAAAAAGAGTAACTTCATTCTTATAAACCATAACACTGTCATGCGTAGTATCGTTGTTTTATTCCTCTTTTCCCTTCAACTGGGTTGGGCGCAAATTGACTTATCTCCTTATGAAATGACCATTACTTCTGAATTGGCTTTTGCTCCTGTAACAGAAGAAATCGATCAATTGCGCTTGAGTTTTGAGGCGCAAGAATGGCCGGTAGAGGTCCTGCGATATGCCTTGTATCGTTTAAGGCAAAACCCTTATTTGGTAAATACTTTTTTTATTCAGCTAAGCATCGTGCATCCAGATCAATCAAAAAATATTGTGATTCCAGTCCCCGTAAATGAGCAATACATCAAAGCATTTAAAACAGAAGAGGGCTTTAATGAAAGCTATTACGATTTCTTATCAGACACCTTTGAGTGGATTTTAGAGCGTCTCTAGATAGTCCCTTAAGTGATCATTTTCAAAAAGTAATTGCTCAGGTTGCTCTAGCCCGATATGAAACATAGCAAGTGCAAGTTCTTCTGAAGTGATGCTCATTTTTTTCCCTAAAAGTTTTAAAATAGGATAGAGTTTCCGGCTAAGGACATAAGCAAAGCTGGGTTCTTTTCTAGGGGTCGAAGGATAGATATAACCCGGGCGACAGCTGTAGAAAGCCTTCCCTAATAAAGTCGCTAATTTGTTTTCGATAATTCCCTTATCAAGGGCAAACATCATTTTACTTTTCTCTTTGCGGTCTGCGCCTTGTCCACTGAGTAAAACAAAACGACAGTCAGGACTTTGCTGTTTCACTGCCGTTGCTAATGCAAAGGGATAATCGATAGTCACAAGACGAAACAAGTCTCGATCAACAGTTCCAGTATAGACCCCAACACAATAATAAACGATTTCAATTTGTTCAAAGTGATTGAGGAGAGGGCTTAAGTCCAAAAAATCATTTACAACAACTTCATTCAATTTTGGATGCTGAAGGGAAGAAGGTTTTCGTACTAAGCTAACAACCTCTTTGATGCTAGGCGCCGCTAGTGCATGTTGTAAAATAAGTTGCCCTATCATTCCAGAGCCACCTGCGAGGAGTATTTTTTTCATTTACTGGCAGTATTCTTCTCCGATAGAAAAAGCTTCATATACACTTCTTGTGACCTCACCACTTAATCGATTATCGGGTAAGAAAGAAGCATTGTCATTGTCGGTAGAAACATCAATACTATAGTTCGCGTCTAAGATAAAAAAGTAACGACCATCTCGACTTACTTTGTCATAGATCTCACCACATTTTTCTGGGGTAGTACATTGGCTAACCAGCAATAAAACAATTATCAAAGACAAAAGGTGTCGCATGCTTTCAAGATATAAATTTTAAGCGATAGAAGAGAAGATGTAATGCATCTCTGTGGCAATTTCTATTGATTTGTTGAGATATGCGGCTGTTTCTTCTGGGGTATCATCAAAGGCTTTAGGATCTTTATATCGCACTGGAATACGTTGTTTTGTTCCTGGAATAAAGGGACAATTTTCGTCTGCATGAGCACAGGTCATTACGGCAGCAAAATCCTTTGAAGGGCTCGATGCATCGTCATAAAGCTTTGAGAAATATTGGCCATAATCCTCTCCTTCCATACTAATCTGATAGTAAGGATTGTCGCCGTTTTCTTTGGTTTTGATGTCAAAACCTTGTGATAAAAGGGTGTTGATAACCCGCTCATTACAAGCGGTAACTTCTACTCCACCAGAATAAGTGTAGCAATCAATCCCGTGATAGTGCGCCATGACTTTTGCCCACAGCTGTGAGAATTGACTTCTCCTGGAATTATGGGTACAGATAAAGTTGAGATGTAGGGGTTTATTTTGGGTTTTTTGGGTATTAATATAATCAATCAATACTCCCAATTCTTTTTTGCGTTCTTGAGAAAGATCGGTAATAGGTAGTTTTTCAATAAGCTGGTTTAGTGTTGTATTCATAGGACAAAAATACAACTCTATTCAAGGCTAAAACCTACAAGAATGATTAAAAAAAAGTTAACTCACTCTTTTGTGTAAGCGAAGAATAACTAAGCACATAGCTAACATTCCTAAGGCGGGAACACTCCTTAACAAAGGGTCTGCTACTTTAAAGTGCATCCCGATGGCACCGATCATTAGAACCGCAATAATTTGGGCTGAAGGTACAACAGTTTGTTTAACCCGTAACCCAAAAAACAATGCAAGTGCTGCCAGTAATTTAATCCCCCCGACGAGGTAAAATATGTTTTCACTTAGGCCGTAGGCCAAAAATTCTTCTTTAAGGTTGGGCGCGGCACTTCCCCGATAAGGAGAGGCTTGATCCATGTTTAAAAGCCAAACATTAAACACTGTCCCAGACACAAGGACAATAAAGAGACGATAGATCCAAATCATAGTAATTTATTTTATGGTTGTTTTATTTCCGTCTTGATCAATCGCTACAAACACGATATCACAGGCGCAATTCTCCTTCTTCACTTGTTCAATTAAATTTTCACTGTGGACCTTAACATGTATGCGCATAGAAGTGTTTCCCACTTCGATTAGGGTAGCGGTCAAAAAGACCAAATCTCCGATATGAATTGCTTTTAAAAACTCGATATCATCGACGAATTTTGTCACACAATTTTTTTTTGCATAACGAACTGCAAGGGCATAGGCCACCTCGTCAATCCACTTCATTACCTTTCCCCCGTGTACATTCCCGTGATAATTCACATCGGTTGTTTGAGCGAGAAAAGACATGTTTAGCGTGTTATCTTTCATATCTTTTTCAAGTTAGTATAAATTCTTTAACAGGGGATTAAGCCGAATGACAAAATTTACACGGTCTTAGAAATCCTTTTATCTTTGGGCTAAGAATAAAACACATGAAAAACATTACAGTTGTAGGAAGCGGCACCATGGGAAGTGGGATTGCTCATTGCTTTGCTCAATACGGATTTAGCGTTAATCTGGTGGATCTTTCAAAAGATGCTTTGGCTTTAGCGATGGTGAAAATTGAAAATAATTTAGATCGACAGCTTAAAAAGGAAATCTTAACGGTAGAAGAAAAAACAGCAACCTTAGACAGGATTAGCCTATTTACTGAATTAGAAGAGGCCATTAAAGCCGCTGATTTAGTGGTAGAGGCTGTTGCCGAAGATCAAGCTGTCAAAGCCAAAATTTTTACTCAATTAGATGCTCATGCTCCCAAAGACTGTATTTTAGCTACGAATACTTCTTCCTTGTCGATTACAACAATTGCGGCCTTTACTAAGCGCCCCGAAAAAGTAATCGGAATGCATTTTATGAATCCAGTTCCAGTGATGCGATTAGTCGAAATCATCAAAGGGCATCAAACCAGTAAAAGCACAGTAGAAACAATTACTAGCCTTACAGAACAGATTGAAAAAGTTCCTTTAGTTGCAGCAGACTATCCTGGTTTTGTCGCTAACAGGATCTTACTCCCCATGATCAATGAAGCCATCGAAGCTTTATTTCAAGGTGTGGCAGATGTTGAGGCCATTGACGAAATGATGAAACTAGGAATGGGCCACCCCATGGGACCTTTGCGTTTAGCAGATTTTATTGGGTTAGATGTATGTCTTTCTGTGCTAGAAGTATTGCACCAAGGATTTGGGAAAGATAAATATGCTCCTTGCCCTTTATTGCGCAACCTGGTTGCTGCAGGGAATTTAGGGGTGAAGACCAAACGCGGTTTTTATGATTATGGCGATAACCCCAAACAGCCGATTCCATTGCAATTTTAAGCATCGTTTAATTTGATAAAAGGCCATTCTTCTCATTTTATTTTACTCAACCTTTCGGTATTGTTTATCAGTACTTCTGGGGTATTGGGAAGATGGATTGCCCTTCCGCCAGAGGTGAGTATCTTTTGGCGAAGCCTAATAGCGATACCCTTGCTTATTGTGATATTAAAGTGGAGTAAGCAGTCTTTGCGCCCTGTTTTTCAATGGCAGCCAAAGCTAATTCTTGCTGGTCTCTTTATGGGAGTCCACTGGGTCACTTATTTTTATGCCCTGCAATGGTCAAATGTGGCGATTGGGATGTTGTCATTATTTACTTATCCCGTTATTACGGCTTTTTTAGAGCCCTTATTTTATAAAACAGCTTTTGAAAAACGTCATCTATTTGTGGGGGGATTGACCCTTTTAGGGGTCTATTTTTTAGTGCCTTCTTTTGCTTTAGCACAAACCCATGGTGGGGCATTAGCAATAGGCATCTTTTCGGCCTTTTGTTATGCGATGCGAAATCTCTTGTTAAAAGGGGCGGCTCAAGAGCAGAGTGGCTTGCAATTGATGTTGTTTCAAGTTGTGATTATTAGCTTGTCTTTTTTGCCCTTGATGTCCTTTGAGAAATTTGAAATGAGTCTTCCTTTTTGGTGGGCCCTGCTTTTTTTAGCCTTATTCACTACCGTTATCGGGCACAGTCTTTTCTTGCACAGTCTCAAATATTTTACGGTCACCACCGCTAGTTTGATGTCGAGTATTAATCCCCTTTATGGAATTTTAATTGCCTATATTTTTCTCAATGAGATTCCTCACTGGGGAGTTTATATCGGAGGAGCATTGATCATTTTTGCGGTATTGTTTGAAAATAGATTTTCGCGTTAAATCAATCGTTACAAAAACCACAAACTGTTATATTTTATTTAACTGAAAAAAAATTAATCAAAGCATTTTATTATGCAAGAATAATAGTTTACTTTTGGGAAAGGAATAAAAAGCATTAACCCTTAAATAAAAAGGAAATGAAAATACTCGTATGTATTAGCCATGTACCAGACACTACCTCAAAAATCAATTTTGTTGAGAATGATACAAAATTTGACACAAACGGCGTGCAGTACATTATTAATCCAAATGATGAATTTGGTTTAACACGTGCCATGTGGTTAAAAGAAAAATCTGGAGCAACAGTAGATGTAATTAATGTAGGTGGAGCAGAAACAGAGTCAACCCTTAGAAAGGCATTAGCTATCGGGGCAGATAAAGCGATACGTATCAATACTGAAGCGGTAGATGCAACCCAAGTAGCCAAAGAAATTGTAGCAGTAATCCAAAACGATGCATATGATTTAATTATTGCAGGAAGAGAGTCGATTGATTACAATGGCGGAATGGTTCCTGGAATGATAGCAGCCATGTTAGGCGCTAGTTATGTCAACAACTGTGTAGGTCTAGAAATAGAAGGAGATAAAGCCACTGCTGTTCGAGAAATAGATGGCGGTAAAGAAACGGTATCGACAAATCTACCCCTAGTGATAGGTGGACAAAAAGGTTTAGTAGAAGAAAGTGACCTAAAAATCCCTAATATGCGAGGGATTATGATGGCACGAAAAAAACCCTTAGATGTAGTTGAGCCTAATGGCGCAAATGTCCTGTCGACCATAACAAAATTTGAAAAGCCCGCGCCAAAAGGTGAGGTCAAACTAGTAGATGCCGATAATGTAGATCAATTGATTGATCTATTACACAACGAAGCAAAAGTAATTTAACGATAAAAAAGTAGAGAAGATATGTCTGTATTAGTCTATGCCGAAACCGAAGCAGGTAAATTAAAGAAAGTTGCTTTTGAAGTAGCTTCTTACGGGAAAGCTGTTGCTGACCAAATGGGAACCGAAGTAATCGCAGTAACTTTTAATGCTGCAGATGCCGATGCCCTAGGGAACTATGGAGTGAGCAAAGTAATGAACATTAGTGTCGATGGAAGCTTTGACGCAAAAATTTATGCAAGCGGAATCGAACAAGCAGCTAATGAGGCTGCCGCCAAAGTTGTTGTCGTTAGCTCAAGTGCTGACAGCCGCTACCTTACCCCCTTATTAGCGGTTGGATTAGAAGCAGGATATGCAACAAATGTTGTTGCTGCTCCTTCTAACCTAACTCCATTTACCGTAAAACGTACTGCCTTTACCAATAAAGCCTTTACCCAAACAGAGATTTCTTCTGAGGTGAAAATCATTGGGGTTTCAAACAACGCCTTTGGTCTAGTAGAAAATGCTACTGCTTGTGCGGTAGAGGATTTCGCTCCTAGCTTAGCCGCGTCAACCATTACCGTTGAATCTGTTGATAAGGCGACAGATAAAGTGACCATCGCAGATGCAGAAGTAGTTGTTTCTGGAGGTCGTGGATTAAAAGGTCCAGAAAACTGGCATTTAATCGAGGATTTAGCAGATACACTAGGGGCAGCAACAGCATGTTCAAAGCCTGTATCAGATATGGGATGGCGCCCTCACAGCGAACACGTGGGTCAAACAGGGAAGCCTGTAGCCTCTAATTTATATATCGCCATTGGTGTTTCTGGAGCGATCCAGCACTTGGCAGGAATCAATTCTTCAAAAGTAAAGGTGGTGATCAATAACGATCCAGAAGCACCGTTCTTTAAAGCAGCAGACTATGGTATTGTAGGCGATGCTTTTGAGGTTGTTCCACAGTTAATTGAAAAGCTTAAAGCCTTTAAAGCGCAAGCTTAAGATTCTTTGATATCCAAAAAAAGGCGATGTTTATCATCGCCTTTTTTTATGCCATAATATCCCGTATTTTAGTGAGATGAACTTTGGGATTACGCAATACCATTTTGGCACCCTCAAAAACCAAATAGAGGTTAACGCTTATGTTTTAAAAAACAGCTACGGCCTCGAAGTTGAGGTCCTCAATTATGGCGGGATTATTAGACGTTTATCACTTCCAAATCGAGACAGACAGTTTGAGAACTGTGTTTTAGGCTTTGACCAAATAAGCGATTATGAAGAAAAAAGCCCTTATTTTGGAGCGATTGTTGGCCGATTTGGCAATCGTATTGCCCATGGAAAGTTTATGCTTGATGGAACAGAATATAGCTTAGCGCAAAATCATGGCATACACCATTTACACGGGGGAGAAAAAGGCTTTGATAAAGCCATTTGGAAAGTTCAAGAAGACATCACAACAGAAGGGGTAGGTTTAATTTTAACCCACATTAGCCCTCATATGGAAGAAGGTTATCCGGGAAGATTAACAACTCAAATCATCTATCGCCTTACAGAAGAAAACACTTTAAAAGTAGAGTATAGTGCACAAACAGATCGCCCCACGGTATTAAATTTAACCCAACACAGTTATTTCAACCTTTCTGGTGATCCAAAGCAAGCCTGTTTAGATCATCACTTACAAATACAAGCCGACCACTTTTTAGCCGTTGATCAAAACATGATTCCTACTGGAGAAAAAATTGCTGTACAAAACACGCCTTTTGATTTTACAACCGCTAAAATCATTGGCGAAGCCATAACAAAAACCCATGAGCAGCTAAGCATAGGCAATGGCTTTGATCATTGTTATTGTTTTGATGCAGTAGGAGACGATTTCAAAAAAGCAGCCATACTTTTTCATCCTCAGAGTGGAAGAAAAATGGAAGTATACACCAGCTCTCCAGGGATGCAATTGTATACTGCGAATCATTTAGACGCCCCTTTTGTGGCAAATGGAGCAGTTTGTTTAGAAACGCAGGGCTATCCAGATAGCCCAAATCAAACGCACTTTCCCTCAACGATTTTAAGACCAGAAGAAACCTTTAAATCTTCCACCCATTTTCAATTTTCTATTGATAAAAACAAATAATATGAAACAACCACTTGTCTCTCCTTTAGATCGAAACGCAACCCCACAAGCCGAAGAAATGGCACAATTTTATGAAGAAACTTTAGGGTTTACTCCTAACAGCTTATTCACGATGATGCATCGCCCTCGCATCGCCAAAGCCTTTCTTGAAATGAATCAAGCGGTGATGGAGAACAAAGGAAGGGTGAGCAGTGCTTTAAAAAGAGAAATTGCCTACCTCTCTAGTATGACCACTGGTTGTCGTTATTGCGAGGCCCACGCTATTCGCGCAGCAGAACGCTATGGTTCTCCAGCAGATCGCATGCATCATATCTGGGAGTATAAAACCTATGCTGCTTTTACAGCAGGGGAGCGGGCGGCTTTTGACCTTGCTATTGCGGCTTCTCAAGTACCTAATGCGGTTAACGATACGATTTCAGAAAATGCACGACTATATTGGGAAGAAGGAGAAATTGTAGAGATCATGGGTGTAGTTGCCCTCTTTGGTTACCTCAATCGATGGAACGATAGTATGGGAACCCAGCTTGAAGGTCCTGCTGCAGATTCTGCCCAGACTATTTTAGCTCACAAAGGGTGGAAGATAGGGAAACACGAATATTAAGTTAGTTTCCTGCCCATGCGCTGCCAAATAACCCCACTCCTAACTCTGCCTATATAAGTAAGTGAAATAGGAATAATAGTAGTAAAACAATCCGCTTTTTATTAAAATAGGTTTTCATTAAGTGACTTTAGTTCAAGATAGTACAAATAAGAAACCCTCCTCAAAAGGGAGGGTTCTTGTTGATTGAAGCTTAATCAACACTTATAAAAACGTGCAATCCTGTTATTGCAAAGGGTTTATTGAGATATATATCCCTCTTCTGCACTTCTTCTAACGGCATAAATGGCGTCCCCAGTATGGGATATTTTCCAGGCTGCTGTCATCATATTGGGATCCATCTTTGCAAAGTAAGTTTGTGCCTCGACCATCATATCGTCTAACACATCCCAGCTGTTTGCAAAAGCTAAAATTTTATAATCAAACTTATCTCCAGTGTGGTGCTGTAAGGCAATAACCTCTGTACAGTATTGGCTTTTTTTAAAGCCGTCATAGAAATAGAAAAACTGTTTTTCTGCTTCTATTACAGACGCCATAGGGCTAGGTTCAAAATGCAGTTCATAAACAAAACGACTTTCTTCTTTTTGTGCATAACTGATAAAAAAGCATAGGGAAAAGACTAGAAAAATGATTTTTTTCTTCATTGTAAATTGATTTATGGTTTATAATCATCAATATAAGAAAAATTTAGCTATCCTAAATGCTGCTGTTAAAACCTAAAGCATTCTGATCTTTTTTCTTTTCCTTAGTATGAATTAGATGTTAAAGATCACTAGAATTTTTTCAAGTCTATTTATATTACACTACTAAATTATTAGACTATGATTGATTTATTTTTTGAAGGAGGCCTCTTATTTATGAGCCTTTTAACTGTCTTATTCGCCGCTGTAGTTTATGCTGCACTTCAACAAAGAAAGGCTCTTAAGCTTTTTGGACTTCTCGCTTTAAGCCTGGGTATTTTAGGGCAATTATTGGGGCTTTTTCAAATGTATGATGGAATTGTTTCTATGGGGGGTGAAATAAGCCAAACAATGCTTGTAGGTGGGTTAAGGGTAAGTTCTATCACCAGTATTTATGGTCTATTGATCTATAGTATTTCGTTAGTTATTCGCTTGGTTTTTTCGTTTTTAGACTAAGTCAATCCCATTTTTTAAAGGCTTTCTGCAAAATCTTTAATGTGATTTTGTACTTGTTGATGGATCTCAGGCAGGTGAGTAGGAAATAGCCCTTCAGCGGCGTGCACAGTACCCTTTAAAATAACAAGCTCGCTATCTACTTTTTCTGTGTTTAATTTTTTGTGATAGGCGATCCCTTCATCTCTTAATGGATCGAGTTCATTTACATAAACAACATGTGGAGGTAAGCCCCTTAAATCTTCTTGATTCGCATGGTATGGCCATGCCAAAGGATTATCACTATTGAGTCCATCATACATGGTTGCCGCAATATTCATCGCCTCAACACTAATGACATATTTATCATTTTCTAGTAAAGAAGGGAGATTGCTTTTTTCGGGTTCAGCATATTGATTTGAAATATAAGGGCATTGAGCAAAAACCCCGTCAATTAGATGAAGAGCGTTTTCTTTTTTAGCTTTTAAAGTTATTGCAAGACTAAGGTTTCCTCCTCCTGATTCTCCAGAGACGATTACTTTAGAGATTCCTAAGGTTTCTTTTTGATCATTTACCCACTTTAATGCTGCATAGCAATCGTTAAGACCAGCGGGGAAAGGATGATTTCCTTGCACCCCACCAATATTTCTAAACTCAACCCCAATAACAATGAGTCCTTTTGCTGCGAGGTTTTGTCTCCAGTGAATATAGTTAGGATCAGTTGCTTTTAAGATGGCCATACTACCTCCGTGAAGATGAAGAATTGCAGGTATTGGTTTAGAAGAAGCTTTGGGTTGACTAATATAAAGTTTGATCTCATTACCATCTACCCCTTGCATGGTTAGGGTTTCTTCGTTTACGTTTTCAGGCAAAGCCAAAGGCGTAAATACAATATGATAAAGTGCTTGAAATAAAGATTCAGAAGCACTTAAAAAGTGTAATTTTTTATCTTCAGAATCACTTTCATGAACAGGTGAACCCGGCGCCTCGCCATCCAATTGATATTGTTTTAAAGCTGCTGCAAGTGCTGGATTTAAGCGGGGGTCGTCTTTTAAAATCATCTAAAATATTATTTCTTTTAACTGGGCAAAACAATATACAAAACCAGCATTTAAAATGTGTTATTGATCTAAAAAAGAAAACCCCTTTTTTGAAAGGGGTTTTGTATGGTAAAGATGAGCGTTTTTATTGCTTCATGGCAAAACTTATTATTTCCATCACCGCACGGGTATTGAACCCATCTGGATTTATGTCGTTCATTTTTGTTTTGTCTAAAATGGATTGATCAATACTACCGCCATAAGAGAGATGGTTCATGGCGTCAGAGAGTTTGTCAAATCCATCCCAGGTTAAGACAGTAGAATAGTCCTTTGCATGGGGATCAATTTTACTGGCCATTCCCCAAAATTTCATTCCTGTCATTGCTTTATTTTTATCAAAATAGGGTTTCCACAAAGAAGAATTTTCTTTGACAAAACCATCGAGATCTTTTGGTGTAGCATAGTTAAAAATGACATATTTACCAGCACCTGGAATTCTGTCTTCTGTTTTCCAAAATTGATGAATAACTGCTTTAGAGATATTAGTGGTGGCCTTTGATTGATCTCCTTTTGACCACCAAGTTGATGGGGTGTCAAAGGCTTTTTCTGGTGATGTAAAGCCAGTAATAAAGACGTGGGTAGGTTCTGTTTCTTCTAGCCCAATGGTATTGACCCTGCGCAACAATACCCAGTATTCAATCTCCCCTGCGTCTACTGCTTTCTGGGCGATTTTTTGCCAATATTCTGACTCGAGATTTTCGAATTCTGCAACATTTTCTGCTTTTACATGGCGATAATGTGCGTTAAATACTTCTTGTGCTGAAACAAAGGTAGCAGCGAATAATAAACAAAAAAGAACTAGTTTTTTCATTTTAAATTGATTTATGGTTATGTTTAAATATAAAAAAAGATTTTGAAACTGGTATTAATTGTATTTTAAAAGTTAAATAAGTTTTGTTTAATCGTAGTGAAAAAAAGACTCTATAGGCTGTTGAAACAGTTTGGCCATTTTAAAGGCAGTGGGTAAGCTGGGATCAAATTTTTCTTTTTCAATGGCATTGATCGTTTGGCGTGAAACGCCTATAAACTCTGCTAATTGTTCTTGGGTTAAGCCTTTTTCTTTTCGCAATAGTCGTACTTTATTCTTCATAAATACTTCTTCCTATTGATCAATAAACTAATTAAATAGGTGAGTCCAATAAACATGACTAAAATTCCTATTTCAGCATCGCTGTGGATCAAGTTAGTTTGGTCTACAAGTGAGTAACTTAAGCCTACTACAACGGTTGCCCCAAGGGTGAGTCCCATAGCTTCGGCGTGGATTTTTTGTTCTAGCTCGTCATAATGACGAAATAGTTTTATATTGGCGATAACCATTAGGCCTCCATTGATAAGGTTAACTAGAATGGCGATAAGGGTTAAGTTTTTATTTTCTTCCCATATATAAATAGGACCAAAGGTCGCCAGGGCCATGGTCGCGACCCAGGTCCATGTCCAGAGCGCTAATTGTAGGGTGCGTTTTTTTCTTTCTGCTTTCATAATGTAAAGTTTACTTTACAAACGTAAGCAAAATTATTGACTTAGCACGAAGCGATGTGCGACTTAGAGTAAACTTTAGGCTCTATTCTGGACAGACAAATTGTCCAAAGCCATCACAAAAACCTTGATTATTTGTGGTTTCTCCACAACTACACTCTTCCATAATTTTCTTTTTTTCAATAAGTTACAAATTTTTTTTGACTTTTGTTTCCGATTGAATTTTTTGAAAGAATTTGAGTAAAGTTTATGGGTGGGTGTAATTTTCTTTTTCCCAGTTCCATGCAGAACGTACGGCTTCATCAAGAGAGTGTTTAGGAAGCCAGTTCAAATGATTTTTAGCTTTCTCAATGCTGGCATAGGCAGCAATGATGTCCCCGGCTCTTCTAGGACCGAGCAAATAGGGTAACTCAATACCAGATATGCGTATAAAACTCTCGATAACTTCTAAGACAGAACTCCCTTTTCCTGTTCCTAAATTAAATACATCAAAAGGAACTTTTTGATTCCCTTTTTCGAGATGCTTTAATGCGGCCACATGTGCCTCTGCTAAATCTACAACGTGTATATAGTCTCTAATACAAGTGCCATCTGGTGTGGGGTAATCATTTCCGTGAACTTTTAGTTGCGGAACCCTACCAATGGCAGCTTGTGTGATATAAGGAACCAGATTTTGCGGAATTCCTTTTGGGTTTTCTCCTATAAGATTACTTGCATGTGCACCGATTGGGTTAAAATAACGCAAACTGATGGTTTTGAAATGATCATTACTATTTGCATAATCTTCTAATATTTCTTCTGCTATTTTTTTTGTGTTTCCATAAGGAGATTCAGCTTTTTTGATGGGGGTGTTTTCTGTAATTGGCAATTGATCAGATTGTCCGTAAATCGTACAAGAAGAACTAAAAACAAAATTCATTTTTGCCTTTGTTTGTTCTAGTAAATTCATCAATACGATCAGGTTATTTTGATAGTATTTTAAAGGGTTTAGAACACTTTCTCCTACAGCCTTAGAAGCAGCGAAATGCAGTATGCCGTTAAGCGTAGAGTAGTTTTTAAAAAGCTGTTTAACTGCTGTCGTTTGTTGAAGGTCTATCTCAATAAATTCTGGGCGTACTCTAGTAATTTTTTCTATTCTGTCTAGAACGGTAAGGCTGCTATTTGAAAGATCATCTGCAATAAGAATTTTATAGCCATTTTGAATTAAAGCGACTGCTGTATGTGATCCGATATATCCTAAACCTCCTGTGACTAATATCATTGTTGTAGTGAATTTTAATTGTGTTTAGTAGCAGTGACTTTAAGGGTTAAAAAAAGTTGTGTTACCTTTTTAATAAATAGGACAAAGCGATCAATATAATCCCTGCAATCAATACTAAAATACTATTGTCAATAAGAAATTCAATAACCGATAACACAATCCCAAGGGCTAGTATTTGAAATCCAAATAGTCTTAAAAAATCTTTATTCATAGGTCAAAAGTATAACAAAAACTCAATAAAGTGCTGATGTTGGCTATTGCTTGTGAAAATACCTTTATGAAGGACAAAATGAATAAAAGTTTAAAAAGGCAAGCCAATGAAAATAAGCCTTTATAAATGACAAAAGGGTAGCTGATAAGACCACCCTTTTAAGAGACAATTTTTGACTAAAATAAATAACGTAGTATTCATTTTCAGTAAATCATAAAACTACAATCGATAAGATTAGTCTGTGTAAAAAAACGGTTATGTAAAGTTTAAAAATCGATCAAGTTTTGGACTTCTCCACTGCGGTCGAGACTTCTCCGCTATGGTCGAGACTTCTCCACTACGGTCGAGACTTCTCCACTACGGTCGAAGTGACCTTCTATGGTCGAAGTGACTACCCCATGTTCATTTCGAGCGAAGTCGAAAAATCTCTTTAAAATTAAGGGCAAGAAAAAACCCCTCACTTGCGTGAAGGGTTAAAATGTTAATGTAGTGTAGCGGTTGCGCTAGCTCCTCCTCTTGGGCTCGAACCAAGGACCCTCTGATTAACAGTCAGATGCTCTTTGCGTTCTTCGAAAGCTACTAATCAATGAGCTACAAACACTTACATTTAAGTTGAATATTGATGTTTAACTAAATTGCCATATAAGTGCCAAATATAAAGTTTAACTAATTAGCCTCCTCACACCAAAGTTGCAACAATCCTGAAAAGCAAATTTCAATTAAATAGAATATAAATAACAAATTGTCATTAAATTCGTTGTTAGTTAAGAATGCGTATTAAAGACATTTTAAATCTAAAAAAGAACGTAATCTACATTAGGATTATACTTGGTCTATTTTGTTTGTCATCAGGATTAATTCAGGGTCAAACATTGAGGCAAATTTCTATTAGTAACAATTACTATTCAGAAGATACTTATGGTGTGTTTGATACTTCAGATACGTACTTATGCAGCTTAACAGAATCAAGGTTTTTTAATACTGCGTATCACACAGGTGCTTCTAATGAGCCAACAGTAGGTGATTATATTATTTGGAATAATCAATACACAATTCCGCATCAATTTTTGAGTAACAATTTAGGTTTTGCAATAATGAAACTTCAATCATACAATAAGCTACTAGAAGTTAGAAAATCTGATGGACAAATTGTAGCAATATATAACTGTAATTCAAATGTTGTAGTTATTATACCCCCACCATCAATATACTTTGATAACGGAACGTGTAAATGCCCTACAGCATCAGTTGGAGATAGAGAAGTTATAAACGGCATAACTTATACAGCGGTTGACAATACAACGATTAGAGCAGAAATTGCAGCTAATAATGTTAACCTGTGTACTTCATTGGTGACTGATATGAATAGGTTGTTTGAGAGTAATGCTACTTTCAATTCTGACATAAGCTTCTGGGACACTTCAAATGTTGCTAATATGCGAGAAATGTTCAATGGTACATCTTTCAATCAGGATATAAGCAGCTGGAATACTTCTAATGTTAACGATATGACTAATATGTTTAATAATGCAGTGGCATTCAATCAACCTATAGGCAATTGGGATACTTCCAGAGTGACTAGTTTCCGTGGTATGTTTACTAATTCATCAGCTTTCAATCAAGACATTGGAAGCTGGGACACATCTAATGTCACTGATATGAATAATATGTTTAATAATGCAGGAGCATTCAATCAAGATATCGGAAGCTGGGACACATCTAATGTTACTGATATGAATAATATGTTTAATGATGCTCAAATTTTCAACAGTAATATAGGAAATTGGAACACCTCAAATGTCACTAATATGTCTTCTATGTTTAAAAAATCTTTTGCCTTTAATCAAGACATAGGAAACTGGGATATTTCTAATGTTATTAATATGGACTCTATGTTTTTTGAAGCAATTGTTTTTAATCAAGATATTGGAAATTGGAATACTTCGAATGTTGTTAATATGCGAGAAATGTTCAATGGTACATCTTTCAATCAGGATATAAGCAGCTGGAATACTTCTAATGTTAACGATATGACTAATATGTTCATTAATGCAGTGGCATTCAATCAACCTATAGGCAATTGGGATACTTCCAGAGTGACTAGTTTCCGTAGTATGTTTTTTCAAGCATCAGCATTCAACCAAGATATTGGAAATTGGGATACTTCTAATGTTATAGATATGTTTCGAATGTTTTACTATGCTAGTGCCTTCAATCAAGATATTGGAAATTGGAATGTTTTAAATGTTGCTAATATGCGAGAAATGTTCATTGGTACATCTTTCAATCAGGATATAAGCAGCTGGAATACTTCTAATGTAACCACAATGTATTTTATGTTTGGAAACAATAGCAGTTTTAACGTTGATATAGGCAGTTGGGATATTTCGAATGTGACCGATATGAGTAGAATGTTTGAAAGCGCATCAGCATTCAATCAAGACATAGGTAGTTGGGACACTTCTAGTGTTACTAATATGGAAAATGTATTCCTAAATGCAACTACCTTTAACGAAGATATAGGCAGTTGGGATATTTCGAATGTGACTGATATGAGTAGAATGTTTGCTGGTGCATTAGTATTTAATCAAGATTTATCAAGTTGGAACGTGACAGCTGTAATAAATTGTCAAGATGCAATTAGTAATCTTCCAAATTGGATACTACCAAAACCAAACTTTACTAATTGTACTCCATAAAAAAACAACAATCTATGCCTCGCCCCAAAGCAAGCTAAAACAAAATAACCACAGAAGTCAAAGAACAGCTGCAAAGCCTAATAGATAAGGTAGTAAATTCAATAGATGTGGATTCAATGGATACCAATCAAAAGCTGAAACTCTTACAGCTCTCACTTCATTATGTACTGCCTAAATTCCGTAGCACAGAAACGATAGAGAAGAAGCACGAAGATTTACCTCTCTTTGTAGATTAGTGCCAAATAGGTGCCAAAAAATTAACTAACTTTATTGTAAACTTAACAGTAAGAAAAAACCCCTCACTTGCGTGAAGGGTTAAAATGTTAATGTAGTGTAGCGGTTGCGCTAGCTCCTCCTCTTGGGCTCGAACCAAGGACCCTCTGATTAACAGTCAGATGCTCTAACCAACTGAGCTAAGGAGGATGGTTAATTGGTTGGCAAAGATAATTGAAAATCTTTTTTCCCCAAATTCCTATCGATTTATTTTAAGCATTAATTGCAGCAGCCTCTTTTTCGACCTTTGCTTCTTCGAAATCCTCTATATCGGCATTCCATTCGAAGTTGCTTTCAATAGCGTCTGTATTAGGGTTATACTTAACTTCTATGTATTTAAGACGATCGACATCTTCGACTTTTACCTGTACGATATAAGTGTGATAGTGATAACGATCAAACGGGCTTAAAAAGGTCTCATAACTATCCCAAATGATATTTCTTGTATACTCTACATTGAGGAATTTTTCTTCAATAAAAAATTTCACTTTTTTATTGATTTCTTTATCATTGATCGGATCTATTTCTCCTGCTTCATTTTCGTTGAGTAAATCAAACTGGGCTTTTAAATCTGGTATCGTAATTTTTTTGTCTTGAGCGCTTAGGCCTAAGCTAAAAAGGGCAATCGAAAGCAAGAGTAATTTTTTCATGTCAGTTAATTTAATAATGTCTTGTTAGTCAAATATAAAAAAGAGTGATGGGAGGCTCAAAGATTAATGGAAAAAACATTCTAATTAAGCAAACAACCATCGGTATAAATCATTTCCATTCGCAAATAAGACTAAGGCTAAGAGCAAGAAAAAGCCAAACATTTGTGCATATTCCATAAACTTATCATTGGGTTTTCGGCCACTAATCATCTCGTATAATAAAAACATTACATGCCCACCGTCTAAAGCTGGGATGGGCAATACATTCATAAAGGCTAATATAATCGAGATTAAAGCAGTACTACTCCAGAAGCCTTGCCAGTCCCATTGGGCCGGGAAAAGATTTCCTATCGCCCCAAAACCACCTACTTGGGTAGCGCCTTTTTTCGTAAAGATGTATTTGAACTGCGCTACATAGTCATGTAAGGTCCAGTAACCATAGTCAAAGCCTTCTGTGATACTCTGGCTTAAATCGAGGTCGACATGGGTAGTGCTAAAATCAAATTGTTCTCTAACCATAAAACCTAAGACCGCTTCTTCAGTAGGGTAAACAGTAATGGTTTTTGCTTCATCTTCTCGAATGATATTGAAAACAACACTGTCTTGTGCTTTTAAATCTTCGCTTCTAAGGTCTCCCATTCCATTAATGGCTTTACCGTCAAAGGAGACCAAAATATCTCCTATTTGAATCCCAGCTTTTTCGGCGGGGTTTCTAGGATAAAGGCTGTCAACATAAATGCTAGCAATGGGATTAAGTGGAAACATATCGCCAGCTTCAAACATGGTCGTGCCAAAGTCTTCTGGAATAGCGATACTTTCCTTTAATCCATTTGAACGGCGAACTTCTACGGTCTTTGGACTTCTTAAAAATAAATGACGGTTCACGTCCATCACATATTCAAGCGGCTCCCCATCCACACTTAAAATTTGGTCGCCATCTTGAAAACCTATTTCTTCTGCGATAGCAGAAACACTAAATCCTTTTGTGACATCTTCAGTCGGTAGGGTTTCTTTTCCCCAAACAAACAGAATCATCATATAAATTAGAAATCCAAGGACGATGTTCACGGTTACTCCCCCTAACATAATGATCAATCTTTGCCAGGCGGGTTTTGAGCGAAACTCCCAGGGTTGTGCCGGCTGCTTCATCTGCTCGGTATCCATACTCTCGTCGATCATCCCAGCGATTTTGACATATCCGCCCAGGGGTAACCACCCGATGCCGTATTCTGTTTCGCCAATTTTCTTTTTGAAAAGCGCAAAGTTTACATCAAAAAAGAGGTAGAATTTCTCCACTTTGGTTTTGAATAATTTCGCGGGTATAAAGTGACCTAGCTCGTGTAAAACGACTAAAATTGATAAACTTAATAAAAGTTGAATGCCTTTAATGACAATTGGATCCATAGGATATTTTTTCTAAACAAGCCCAAAAATAAGCATTTCCACTTGCCCTCGCTATCCCCATGCCTATTTATCTTTCTTTTAACAAGGTAAAAGGCTAAAAAGAGTGTAATTTTGTGGCATAGATATGAACATTAATTTTGCTCGTTACCGAAAGTTTTTCGTGGTTTTTGCGACCATTTCTGCAGTTATTTTAGCACTGTTTTACAACGCACTTGTCCCCGTTAAAATCCTCCCGATCTATCAACCCGCAGAGGTGAGTTTTGAATTGGTCGATAGCACTTTACAACACGTCAAAAAATACCATAAAATTGCCCCTTTCCGTTTGATGAATCAAAACGGAAAAGTGATTACACAACGCGACTATGAAGATCATATCTATGTCGCGGATTTTTTCTTTACCACCTGTCCCTCCATTTGTCCTATTATGACAGATAATATGGGAAGTATACAAGCACAAATTTTAGAAGACGACAAAGTTAAGTTACTGTCTTTTAGTGTTACCCCTCAAATTGATTCTGTCCCTCAATTGAAGAAATATGCTCTTGAAAAAGGGGTCAACGATGCTAAGTGGAATCTTTTAACCGGCGATAAAAAAGAAATTTACACCCTTGCCCGTAAATCATACTTTGTGGTGAAAGAAGATGGCGATGGGGGGCCACATGATATGATTCATACCGAAAACTTTGTATTGGTTGATCCAGACAAACGCATTCGCGGCTATTATGATGGAACAGATAAAACCGCTATGGAAAGCTTGATGGAAGACATCACTACCCTAAAAATAGAATACGGTTTTGAAGATTAAATTGTTTTCTAATGTTTTGGGAGCGGGCGTATTTTCACCTACTTTTGTTTCTTTAAAATCATTCTAAATAATGATTACACTAGATCAGATCGAGAAAAATCAAAGGGGGAAAATTGTGGAGATTGACACTGATCTACTGCCGCTTAAATTGATTGAAATGGGATGTCTTCCCGGGAATGAAGTTCATTTAGAACAATTAGCGCCCTTAAAAGACCCTATGTATCTCGTGATTGACGGTTGTCACTTAGCCATCCGAAAAGAAACGGCACAACACATTACCATAGACTTGATCAAATGAGTACAAACCTCAATGTTGCGCTAATAGGAAACCCTAACACAGGGAAAACCTCTGTCTTTAACGCACTAACGGGTTTAAATCAAAAAGTGGGTAATTACCCTGGGATCACCGTCGAAAAAAAACAGGGGACCTGCCGTTTAAATCGCACAACAAAAGCGCATATTATAGACTTACCTGGGACTTATAGTCTCAATGCCTCTTCGATGGACGAGAGTGTGGTGATCGAGTTGCTTCTCAATAAAAACGACAAAGATTATCCAGATGTAGCGGTGGTTGTTTCTGACATAGAAAACCTCAAACGCAACTTGCTGCTTTTTACTCAAATTAAAGATTTAGAAATCCCCACACTTTTGGTGATTAATATGTCTGACCGCATGAAGCGGAAGGGGATTTCGCTCGATATCGCTAAACTCGAGACCCAATTAAAGACAAAAATCGCCCTAATAAGTACCCGAGAAAATACAGGGATAGAAACCCTTAAAAGTCATTTACTCGATTATCGTTTCCTCTCAAAAGAGCCCATTACAGATATTCGTACTATCGATAAGGAGTATTTTGAAAATCTTGAAAAGGTTTTCCCAGATCAATCGCTTTACAAACTGTGGTTAGTGATTACCCAAGATGTCAATTTTGCCAAATTAGAACGTCAAAAAGTAGAAGACGCCACCGCTTATCGAACACAGTCTGAACCTCACCTTAAGAGATTACAGCAAAAAGAAACCATCAAGCGTTATCAAGTCATTAATCAGGCCTTAAAAGAAACCTATACGGTCGATATCAATAAAGCGACTGATTTTCGTTCGCGTTTAGACCGTGTCTTGATTCATCGTTTTTGGGGATACATCATTTTCTTTATGATTTTGTTGACCATCTTCCAAGTCATTTTTGACTGGAGTAGCATTCCCATGGATTTTATTGATGAGAGCTTTAGTCAATTAAGCGAAGCGACGAAGAAAAACCTTCCGCCTGGTTTATTTACAAACCTTTTGGCCGAAGGCATCATTGCTGGTTTAGGCGGGATTGTGATTTTTATCCCACAAATAGCTTTTCTATTTCTCTTTATAGCGGTATTAGAAGAGACCGGTTATATGAGCAGGGTAGTTTTTTTAATGGACCGCGGGTTACGCAAATATGGTTTAAGCGGAAAAAGTGTAATTCCATTAATTTCTGGAACAGCCTGTGCCATTCCTGCCGTGATGGCAACCCGTAATATCGAAAATTGGAAAGAGCGTTTAATCACCATTTTAGTGACCCCCTTTACCACCTGTTCTGCCCGTTTACCCGTTTACCTTATTTTGATTTCGCTGGTGATTCCAGAAGGGACCTTTCTAGGGATGGGCTATCAAGGCTTGACCCTTATGGGGCTTTATTTACTAGGCTTTGTCATGGCCCTATTATCTGCCGCTATTTTGAATAAAATCTTAAAGATTCAATCCAAAACCTATTTTGTGATTGAGATGCCTAACTACAAACTTCCTTTGCTAAAAAATGTAGGGCTTACCGTTTTTGAAAAGACCAAGTCTTTTGTAGTAGAAGCCGGGAAAATCATTTTGGCTATTTCTATCTTATTGTGGGTTATGGCTTCTTTTGGTCCAGGGAAGGAGTTCAATAACGCAACAGAAATCGTCACAGAAAATGCCATCGGGAAGGATTTCACTGAAGAAGAACTAAACACCGCTATTGCTTCTTATAAACTCGAGCATTCTTTTATTGGTATTTTAGGAAAAACGATAGAACCCGCGATTGCCCCCCTGGGCTTTGACTGGAAAATTGGGATTGCATTGATTAGTTCTTTTGCTGCTAGAGAAGTTTTTGTGGGTACGCTTGCGACCATCTATAGCGTAGGGAACGACAGCGAAGAAACCATTAAAAACAGAATGGCCGCAGAAACTAAAGCGAACGGAAAACCTTTATTTGACCTCCCCACAGGAGTTTCATTGATGTTGTTTTATGCCTTTGCTTTACAGTGTATGAGTACCCTAGCGATTGTTAAGAAAGAAACCAATGGTTGGAAATGGCCCATGATACAGTTGTTTAGTATGACCTTGATTGCCTATCTTTCGGCTTTATCCGTTTATCAAATCTTAGCCTAATGGAAACCCTACAAATCTTACTGGTCGCTGCCGCTGCTGTCTTTGCAGTACGAGTGTTGTATCTAAAGTTTTTTAAGGCAAAAGACGAAAACTGTGGTCCAGATTGTGGCTGCAGCTAAGCATTCATCAAACTTTCAATTTCATCTACTTCGATAGGGATATTGCCCATTAGATTGAGGGGGGCACCATTTTCTTGTGTGACCACATCGTCTTCTAAACGTATCCCAAAGCCTTCTTCTGGGATATAAATTCCCGGTTCAACGGTAAAGACCATATTGGCCTTCATGGGCAAGTGTAATAAACCATAATCATGAGTGTCTAGCCCCATATGATGTGAAGTGCCATGCATAAAATAGCGTTTATAGGCGGGCATATCTGGGTTTTGCTTGTCAATATCATGTTGATCGAGTAAGCCTAAACCAAGTAATTCACTGCTCATGATCTTGCCTACTTCAAGGTGGTATTCTTTCCACAAGGTTCCAGGGACTAACATTTTTGTGGCTTCTTTTTTCACCCTTAAAACAGCTTCATAAACCGCTTTTTGACGGGCGGTAAATTTCCCTGAAACAGGAATGGTGCGGGTAAGGTCACTAGAATAGTTCCCATATTCTGCGGCAACATCCATCAAGAGTAAATCCCCTGCTTTACACTGGCAGTTGTTTTCGGTATAATGCAAGATATTCGCATTGTTCCCACTGGCAATAATGGGGGTGTAAGCAAAACCTTTTGAACGATGACGTAAAAATTCGTGCGCTAATTCTGCTTCAATTTCATATTCCCAAACTCCGGGTTGAACAAAATGGAGCAAACGGCGAAAACCTTTTTCAGTAATATCGCAGGCGGTTTGAATTTGCGCAATTTCTTCTGGGGCTTTGACAGAACGCAATTGCTGCAAAATAGGATTGCTTTTTGCCACCGCATGAGCGGGATAGTTCGCCTTACATTTCGCGATAAAACGATCTTCTCTGGTTTGGGTTTCTACAGCTTGTCTATAATGTTCATTTGTATTGAAATAAAAGGTGTCACACTGGGTAGACAATTCTTGAAAGATACGCTCAAAATCGCTGAGCCAGTAAACGGTTTCAATTCCTGTTAATTTTGTGGCCTGCTCTTTGGAGAGTTTGGCTCCCTCCCAAACAGCGATATGAGCATTCGTCTCACGAACAAAAAGAATTTCGCGATGTTTTGCTTCTATGGCGTTAGGAAAAAGCACTAAAATACTTTCTTCTTGATCAACTCCGCACAGGTAAAAAATATCGCGATGCTGCGCAAAAGGAAGGGTTGAATCTGCACTAATAGGATAGACATCATTTGAATTAAAAACCGCCAGGCTATTGCCTGTCATTTGTGCCATAAAATTCGCACGGGTTTGTCGATAAAAATTTGCCGGTAGTGGTTGATAGCGCATGAATTCGTTTTGGTTAAAAATAGGAAAAAACCCTCATTTCAATTCCCTGAGAATTGTAAACCTAGAAAAAATTGTATTTTCAATCTAAATTAGACTACATGAAATCATTTTTATACTCCTTTTTATTGGCCTTTGGTAGCGTAGTTTTAGCACAAACCCCTGCCACAGACGCACAGGCCCTTTCTTCTTCTTTGGATTATTTTAAAAGTCTTCAGCAAAACGCTTTAGTCAAAAATGTCCCTTTTGAGAACATTGGCCCTAAAGTAATGAGCGGTCGAGTGGTTGCACTTGCGGTTAACCCTAATGATCCAACAGAATTTTATGTAGCCTATGCTTCTGGTGGTGTATGGCATACCAAAACAAATGGGATCAGTTTTACACCTATTTCTGAAAATGCTCCTACACAAAATATTGGAGAAATCGCTGTCCATTGGCCTACTAGAACACTATGGGTAGGGACAGGAGAAAACAATGCCTCTCGCTCTTCATATGCAGGAATTGGCATGATGAAGTCAACGGATAATGGCGACACTTGGACCCTCGCGGGACTTGAGGACAGTCACCATATTGGGAAAATATTGATTCATCCAGAAAATCCTAATCATGTTGTTGTAGGAGTAACCGGCCATTTGTATTCTCCTAATGAAGAACGCGGAGTTTACATCACTAAAGACGGGGGTAAAACTTGGGAACACACCTTATACATCAATAACGAAACCGGAGTGATTGACATGGCGACTGCACCCAATAACTTTGGGATTCAATATGCTGCAGTATGGGAAAAAGACCGCAAAGCCTGGGATTTTGTTGGGAACGGAGAAAATTCTGGCATTTATAAAAGCACCGATGCTGGGTTGACATGGAAGCTAGTAAGCGGCGTCGAAACAGGTTTTCCAGGTGGAGAAGGAGTAGGGCGTATAGGACTTGCCGTCTTTGATGAAAACACCCTTTATGCCATTCATGATTCTCAATTTAGACGTCCAAAAACAGACAAAGAAAAAAGGAATACTTTGACAAAGGACGACTTTAAAAGTATGAGCAAAGAAGCTTTTCTTGCCCTTGAGGACAAAAAATTGAACGCCTTTTTAAAAGAAAATAATTTCCAAGAAAAATACCGAGCGGCCAACTTGAAAAACAGCGTGCGAAGTGGCGCAGTAGTGCCTAAGGATTTAGCCACCTATTTAGAAGATGCCAATAGTCAGTTGTTTGATACCCCAGTTGTAGGTGCAGAAGTGTATAAAAGTATAGATGGCGGTGCCAGTTGGGAAAAAACCCACCAAGGCTATATCGATGATTTGTACTACAGTTACGGCTATTACTTTGGACATGTACATGTCCATCCAAAACAAGAAGATAAAATTTACATCTATGGCGTGCCACTATTGACCTCAAATGATGGCGGAAAAACCTTTGAATCAATCGGGAAATCAAATGTTCATTCAGACCATCACGCCTTGTGGATCAATCCAGAGAAAGCAGGACATTTGATCAATGGAAACGATGGCGGAGTAAACATTACCTATGACGATGGAAAAAGCTGGATGAAAAATAATTCGACTACTGTAGGGCAATTTTATGCCATTAATGTCGATAACGAAAAGCCGTATAATGTCTATGGCGGTTTACAAGATAACGGGGTGTGGAAAGGCGCTCATAACGCGGTAGACGACGAGCGTTGGCACTCTACTGGACATAATCCATGGACCTCGATCATGGGAGGTGATGGGATGAAAATTCAAATTGACAACCGCAACAGTAATATTGTTTATACCGGGTTTCAATTTGGCAACTACTATCGTTTAGATCTAGCCAATAAAAAGCGCAAGGCTATTCAGCCAAAGCATACCCTGGGAGAAGCACCTTATCGATTTAACTGGCAGACCCCGATATTGCTGTCTAAACA
Source organism: Candidatus Arcticimaribacter sp. (assembly GCA_965658115.1). Lineage (GTDB taxonomy): Bacteria > Bacteroidota > Bacteroidia > Flavobacteriales > Flavobacteriaceae > Arcticimaribacter. The sequence continues at coordinate 57,428 of CBFHRA010000003.1, forward strand.
CAATCAAGACATCCTCTATTTTGGCGGAAACAAACTCCACAGGTCTTTAAATCAAGGCGACGATTGGGAAACCATTTCAAGTGATTTGACTAAAGGAGGTAGAAAAGGAAATGTCGCCTATGGAACCTTAACGACCCTTTCAGAATCTCCCTTTCAGTTTGGGTATCTCTACACGGGTAGTGACGATGGTTATGTCAATAAAACCACTAATGGTGGTGGGAGCTGGGAACGAATTTCTGACAGCTTCCCACAAGATTTATGGGTAAGTAGAGTTGTTGCTTCGCAACACCAAAAGGACCGCGTTTATGTTACCTTAAACGGGTATCGCTGGGATGATTTTAGTCCTTATGTTTATGTAAGTGAAGATGGCGGAAAACAATGGACTGCCATCGCCAGTAATCTACCCCTCTCTCCCGTAAATGTTATTCGAGAAGATCCTAAAAAGGAAAACATCCTCTATCTAGGAAACGATATGGGGGTTTTTGTTTCGTTTGATCAAGGAGAAAATTGGATGCCCTTTGTAGCAGGACTTGCCACTGCAGCGGTCCATGATCTAGTGGTTCAATCAGAAGAGAATCATTTATTAGTAGGCACCCATGGTCGTTCTATTTACAAGGCAGATATCAGTCCTTTACAAGAAGAGGTCAAAGATCTTAAGCTATTACCAGTCGAAGATATTCGTCATTCGGCTCGATGGGGAAGCAGCTATTCAAGCTGGCGAAAAGCTTATACTCCTTCAATAGAATTAAAAGTGTTTTCAAACAATGCAGGGACCATTACATGGTCTATTTATGACGAGAAAAAAACCCTTGTTTATTCAAGTGAACAATCAATAGACAAAGGCTACAATTATATTGATTACGATCTAACTTTAGCAGAAGATCAATTGAATAACTACCAAAGAAAAAATAAAAAGAACCCCCTAAAATCTGCAAAAAATGGACAATATTACTTACCAAAAGGGACCTACATCCTTAACGTCAAACAAGGTCAAAATAACACCTTGCAAAGTTTTAAAATTAAATAAGAAGGTTCTCCTCTTATTGATTTTAGGACTTTTTGTAAACAGCATGCTTTTTGCCCAAGAGGTAGAAGCAGATAGCTTGCCCAGTTGGAAGCAAGAACGAAAACTAGGTATCTTGATCAATCAATCTAGTTTTGACAACTGGCTCGCAGGAGGGGTCAATAGTTTTAGTGGCACGCTCAATTTTGATTATGATCTTGCGTATCAAAATGAAAAATGGAATTGGACGACGACCCTAGATGCTGCTTTAGGCTATGCTAAAAATATGGGCGATGATTATTTTAACAAGACAGAAGACCAATTAGAAATCAACACTATTTTGCTTCGCAAAAATGAACGCGCCATAAACTTTTCTTCTTCTTTCAATCTTAAAACGCAAAATGCCCCTGGGAATAACTTTATCGAACAAGAGGGAGATATTGAACGGGTTAAAACTTCGGGTTTTTTCTCCCCAGCTTATATGCGTTTAGGGGTGGGGATCGCATTTGAAAAAGATGATCTCATTGCACTACAATTCAACCCTTTAAATGCGCGTTTAATTGTGGTCGATCAAATGTTTACCCGTAACCTTGCAGCTGGGGAAACCTTTTTTGGGGTAGCGGCAGATAAAACGACCCGCTGGGAAGCAGGGGCTTCTTTTGCCTTGCAAAGCAAAACAACAATCGCAAAGAATGTAGTCCTGTCAAATAATTTGAGTTTGGTTGCAAACTATCTTGAAGAGTTTAAAAACATTGACCTTGATTTTACCAGTACACTTAACATGAAAGTCAATGAATATTTAAGCGCTATTTTAGAAGCACAAATATTATATGACGATAACGCCCTTGCAGATCTTCAATTTCGACAAGTTTTTGGATTAGCAGTTTCCTTGCCATTTTAGTTTTGTTTAAACAATAAGGTTATTGAGATAGTATACGGACAGATTGCTTAAACAGGATTATCACAGCTGAATTTAGAGTTGTTATAAACTGTGAAAATCAAAGGGAATAATTTCATTCTAACCGCTTTATGCCTTAATTTTGTTTCAACTAAACTGAATTTAATGAGTACACTAATCAAGACGTCACTGGCTAGAAAATTTGCCATGGCGCTTTCGGGATTGTTTTTGGTTTTCTTTTTGCTACAGCATTTTACCATCAATCTAACTTCTGTTTTCAGTGAAGAGGTCTTCAATGAACTTTCACACTTTATGGGAAACAACCCACTAGTTCAATTTGCCTTACAACCCGTCTTAATTTTTGGGGTGATCTTTCACTTTGTAATGGGCTTTGTTTTAGAGATTCAAAATAGAAAAGCAAGAGCAAGTAAATACGCTACAAACAACGGCGCGGCAAATTCCTCATGGATGTCAAGAAATATGATTATTTCTGGTGCGGTTGTATTGTCTTTTCTAGGGCTTCACTTTTACGATTTTTGGATTCCAGAGATGAATTATAAATATGTTGAGGTGCTTCCAGAAAATCCCACAAGATATTTCGAGGAGTTGGTTCACAAGTTCGAAAATCCAGTACGTGTAGGATTATACGTTATTTCTTTTGGCTTTTTAGCCTTACACCTCTTACACGGATTTAGCTCTTCGTTCCAATCTCTGGGCGCAAATAATAAATACACTCGAGCGATAAAAGGCTTTACGACTGCTTTTGCGATCGGGATTCCATTAGGGTTTGTCTTTATTGCATTGTTTCACCATTTAACAGCATTTTAATATGGCGACTTTAGATTCTAAAATACCAAAAGGGCCTTTGGCCGATAAGTGGACCAATCACAAGAGCCACATCAATCTAGTGAGTCCTGCTAACAAACGTTTGATTGACGTGATTGTGGTAGGAACAGGTTTAGCTGGAGCATCTGCTTCTGCTACCCTTGCAGAGCTAGGATATAACGTAAAAACATTTTGTTTTCAAGATTCTCCACGTCGTGCACACTCTATTGCTGCGCAAGGGGGGATTAACGCTGCAAAAAATTATCAAGGAGATGGGGATTCTACCTATCGCTTGTTTTATGACACCATTAAAGGGGGCGATTATCGTTCGCGTGAAGCTAATGTTCACCGTTTAGCAGAGGTATCGACAAATATTATTGACCAGTGTGTTGCACAAGGAGTTCCTTTTGCACGTGACTATGGAGGATTATTAGACAACCGTTCTTTTGGAGGGGTTTTAGTCTCCAGAACTTTTTATGCTAAAGGTCAAACAGGACAGCAATTATTACTAGGGGCTTATTCTGCCATGAACCGTCAAATTGGGCGTGGTAAAATCAAAATGTACAACCGTCACGAGATGATGGATCTTGTTGTTGTTGATGGAAAAGCACGTGGGATTATCACCCGTAACTTAGTCAATGGACAAATCGAACGTCATGGAGCACATGCGGTTGTGATCGCTTCTGGAGGATATGGAAACGTATTCTTCTTATCGACAAACGCCATGGGAAGTAATGTTTCTGCTGGATGGAAAATTCACAAAAAAGGAGCACATTTTGCGAACCCTTGTTTTACACAAATACACCCAACTTGTATTCCAGTATCTGGAGACCATCAATCAAAGCTGACCTTGATGTCAGAATCTTTGCGTAATGATGGACGAATTTGGGTACCTAAAAACATTGAAGACGTAAAAGCCATTCGCGAAGGCAAGTTAAAACCAACTGAAATCGCTGAAGAAAATCGCGATTATTACCTAGAGCGTCGCTATCCGGCCTTTGGTAACCTTGTGCCTCGTGATGTAGCTTCTCGCGCCGCTAAAGAGCGTTGTGATGCAGGCTATGGCGTAAATAAAACAGGAGAGGCCGTTTACCTTGATTTTGCTTCTGCAATTATGCGTTATGGAAAAGAGCAGGCACACGTAAAAGGTTTAAATGAAAATGACGCTGTCTTAGTCAAGAAATTAGGGCAAGATGTTGTGCGTGCAAAATATGGAAACCTTTTCCAGATGTACGAAAAAATCGTTGATCAAAACCCTTATGAAACCCCTATGATGATTTACCCAGCGGTACACTATACCATGGGAGGTGTTTGGGTAGATTATAACTTGATGACCAGTATCCCGGGCTGTTATGCGATTGGAGAAGCAAACTTCTCTGACCACGGAGCGAATCGTTTAGGAGCGTCTGCCTTAATGCAAGGTTTAGCAGATGGTTACTTTGTACTTCCTTATACCATTGGTGACTATTTAGCCAATGATATCCGTACGGGAGCCATCGATACCAATACCCCAGAATTTGAGGCTGCCGAAAAAGCAGTAAAGGATCAAATCGATGCTTTTGTAAATAACAACGGTAAAAATTCGGTAGATTCTTATCACAGAAAGCTAGGGAAAATCATGTGGAACAAATGTGGAATGTCTCGTAATGCAGAAGGTTTAAAAGAAGCTATCGCTGAAATTAAAGCCCTGCGTGAAGATTTCTATAAAAACGTTAATGTTCCCGGAGAAGCAAACGAGTTCAACGAACAGTTAGCAAAAGCAGGTCGCGTAGCAGACTTCCTAGAATTAGGAGAGTTATTTGCTAAGGATGCGCTTGAGCGAACAGAATCTTGTGGAGGACACTTCCGTGAAGAGTCACAAACGCCTGAAGGAGAAGCCCTGCGCGATGATGAAAACTTTACGTTTGTGTCTGCTTGGGAATACAAAGGAGAACCTTCTGAGGCGGTTTTAGTCAAAGAAGACTTGAACTATGAAGAAATTGAAGTAAAAACACGTTCATACAAATAGACCTATGAATTTAACACTAAAGATTTGGCGTCAAGCAAACGCAGACGCTACCGGAAGTATAGAGACTTATCCTATTGAAAATGTATCACCAGATATGTCCTTTTTAGAAATGATGGATGTGCTCAACGAAGAATTAATTGGTAAGGGAATCGACCCAGTTGCATTTGACCACGATTGTCGCGAAGGAATTTGCGGAATGTGTTCGATGTATATTAACGGAGAAGCTCACGGTCCAGACCGTTTGGTAACAACCTGTCAATTGCACATGCGTAAATTTAAAGATGGGGACACTATCACCATTGAACCTTTCCGCGCGAATGCATTTCCAGTCGTAAAGGACTTAGCAGTAGATCGTTCAGCTTTTGATCGTATTCAACATGCGGGTGGTTTTGTGAGTGTAAATACCTCTGGAAATACCCAAGATGCTAATGCCATTCCAATTGACAAGCATGATGCAGATAAAGCTTTTGATGCTGCAACCTGTATTGGATGTGGTGCTTGTGTAGCGAGCTGTAAAAATGCTTCTGCGATGTTGTTTGTTTCGGCAAAAGTATCTCAGTATGCCCTTTTACCACAAGGGAAAGTTGAAGCGACAGACCGTGTTTTAAACATGGTAAAACAGATGGATGAAGAAGGCTTTGGAAACTGTACCAACACCGGCGCTTGCGAGGTAGAATGTCCTAAAGGAATTTCTTTAGAAAACATCGCTCGTATGAACCGCGAATATTTATCGGCTAGCTTAAAAGGCTAAGTCAATTTTAAAGTTTAGAAGACAACCTGCTCATGAGAATGAGCAGGTTTTTTTAATTACTTTTAAAAGTATACAGTCTGGTATTTCTCTTGAATTAAAGAATAGAGTGGGCAGCTTTTGATTCATCATACCAGGATGCTTTTGTAATTATCTAAGGCCACAACACAGCCCAATTCTAACAACTTTTCTTGCGAAAACTGGGTGCTAATTCCCACTACTTTCATCCCTGCAGCTTTGGCGGCTGTAATCCCAGATTGGGTGTCTTCGAAGGCGAGACAGTCGTTAGGGTCAATGCCTATTTTTTCTGCGGCCTGCAAAAAGATTTCGGGATGAGGTTTCCCTTGTGTCACTTGGTCCCCTCCTGTCGTACTGTGAAAATAAGCTCCGATATTCAATTGCTTAAGGGTCATATCAAGATTGTTTTGATCCCCCATGGTGGCTAGGCCCGCAGGGATGTTTTTTGTCTTGAGTTGTTCCAAAAAAAGATGTAAGCCCGGGAGAGGGGCTAGTAAATGTCCATAAGTATCGCGGTATAAGGCTTCTTTTTCGTTGCCTACTTGTCGCAGTTCTTCTTCGGTGGTTAGGTGGGGAAAAAAGCGCGCCATGACTTCGATCAAAGTGCCTTTGTGGTAATCACGCTCAAAGGTTTCTGCATCGATTCCCAGCTTTTTAAGGACTATAAACTTCATCCATGCTTCATGATGGAAATGCATATTATCGGTCAAGGTGCCGTCCATATCAAAAATGTAGGCTTTTGCTGTGGGGAGTTGTATCATTGGTGTTTTTTTTACATCTTTAACAGAAGTCTTAAATATATGGAATCTCAACTTACACTTACTGCCCTTCAGACCAATCTTTTTTGGGAGGATAAACCAAAGAACTGGGAACAGTTAGGTCATCAAATCGATGGGCTTCCTAAAACAGATCTCATCATTCTTCCAGAAATGTTTACCACCGGGTTTAGCATGGAAGCAGAGAAAAATGCAGAGTCCATGGAAGGAGAAACCGTTCAATGGATGCAACAGTGGGCAAAGAAAAAAAATGCTGCCATAGCGGGCAGTACGGTGATTAAAGAAAATGGGAAATGCTATAATCGTTTCTTATTTGTCTCCCCAAATGGAGAAATTCAATTTTATGATAAGCGTCACACCTTTACTTTAGCAGGAGAAGACAAGGCCTATACAACTGGAGAAAACGACGGTTTAATTGACTATAAAGGTTGGAAGATATGTTTACGGGTTTGTTATGACCTGCGGTTCCCTGTATGGGGTAGAAACACAGCAGATTATGATGTGTTGATTTATACGGCCAACTGGCCCCATAAACGCATCGCTGCATGGGATACATTATTAAAAGCACGTTCGATTGAAAACATGAGCTATTGCGTGGGCGTCAATAGAGTAGGGACAGATGGATCTGATCTATACTATCCCGGGCACACAGCAATATATGATTATATGGGCGAAAAAGTAGGCGTAACTAAAGCAGAAGAGCAAGATCATACAACCGTAAAAATGGATCGTGATAAGATGTTACTGGCCCGACAAAAACTCAACTTTTTAAACGATAGAGATCGCTTTACTATTCAATCGTAAAGGTTTCGATTAAATCCCAATTTGCTCTTAGGGTAAGATAGTCGGCTAAATAAACCACCTCTTCAGGTTGTCTTTTTTCAAGGTAATTCCCCGTGTCCCAGCGTCCATTTCCATTGCGGTCTTTGATAAAACGAATCTGATATTCTTTTGGTCTTAAATACTCCAATTTATAGCTGTTATCTTCGTTTTGATTAACACGTCTAATTAGACTTCCTTTTTTATCAATCAATTCAAAAAAGTAAGGCATTGATTCATCTTTTCTTTCGACGGTTAAAAACAAAGTCCCATAATCTTCTATTGCTCCCGTTTTTACAGAATGAATGATGGTATCGTTTGTTGCGCCTAAAAAGTTAGTGATTGCATTAGGTAAAATTTGAATGCGATAGTTGTCCTTTTGGACTTTCTTAAAGTCAAGGTAAACCCTGTCTTTATTAGGGTCAATAGAACTCGTAAAAGGAACGGCTACAGTATCAATATCAAAGATTTGTATGAACTCATCGTTTACCGCAGTAATTGGAAGGTTGCTCTCAATCTTAAGGGTGTCGAGAAAGTGTAAAACATTGAAGTTTTTAGGGGATAAGCTTAGCATTAAAGAATCTAAGTCAGGCTTAAAAGGCTTAATCACCACTGGGCGCATAGAATCTTTTTCTTCCAAAGCGACCACAATAGAATCCAATTCTTTTTGTGGTTGAAACCAGTAGTGTAGGGTATCCGTTTCTCTATCGCGGGTAAAGAAACCTTTGGCATTTTGTTCAAATGCCTCTTCAAAAACAATTTCTTTATCAGTCACATCTCCAAAGTATCCAAACTCTAAATGATGTTCATTTACATAACGAGGCCTTCCCCATTTAAAATTAGTCACCTCTTTAAAAAGTACAGGAAACTTTAAAGAGTCTTGCGGTAATTCAATGGGTGCTTCAAAAAAGCCGATCAAATCAACAAATTGATCGAAAAGATAATTTTTCCCTACATCTTTAATGGCAATAAATTCGTATTTCCCGGGGGCTAGACTTTGTAAATTGAAGTAAATACTATCAAGTGTATTTCCCACATAAAGCGGTTTTTGTAAATAGATAGTTGAATCGGTATAGGTAGAATCAACCGGATATAAATGAATTGAAACTTGGGATAAAGAATCTAATGCATAAGCATCTTTAACCGTTCCAGATAGGCTTAAAGAATCTAAATAATCCCCAGTCGAAAAGGTATAACTAAAGAAAGGTAGGGGGTTATTTTCGTTATAATCTTCTATGGCTTCGCCAAAGTTAAACGTGTAGGTTGTGTTTTCTCTGGGGGCTTCTTCAAAACGAATCTCTACCTTCTTGCTCACGGTCCCTTCGGGAAGAATTTTATACGAACTTTTTTCGATGGGTGGAGAAACAATTAATTGGTTCGTAATATCTTTCAATTGTATGTATTCGTCAAAAACTAAGACTACCTTTTCTGCGTCAAAATTAACTTTATTGAGCGGGGGGTTTGCAGAGATTAACACAGGGGGAATACTGTCTTTATCTCCGCCGGTAGGTGTTCCTCTTTTTGCGCAGTGGGTCGTTGAGACCACCCACAGTATGGCGATAATAATGCTTAGTTTTTTTCGCATATGCTGCAAAGTAACACATAAATCTGCTAATTTCTACAGACGATGGTGGCAATACTCAAGGAAAGATGATCAATTTTAACAAGCAATTTAGAACAGACTTTTAAGGTAGCTCCTGTGGTTAGAATATCGTCGAGTAATAAATAGTGTCCTTTAGGGAGTTTAATCATTGGATTAATTCGAAATGCATCTTGAAGAATCTCATTTCTATCACGGCTGGCTTTTGAAAGTTTTGGGGTGTGTTTAATTCTTTCAAGGAATGTTCCATAATAAGGAATTGACAAGGCATTTGCTGCACTTTGTCCGATTATATCAACTTGATTAAACCCTCGTTTTCGTTGTCTCTTTGGATGCAATGGCACACCAATAATCCCATCAAAAGTACAGGCTAAACCACTGATTAATCCCGCTAACTTCTGACCAAAAAAAGTACCAATAGCTTTATTCCCTCCATATTTGAATTGATATAGTAAAGATTCAATTAGTGCAGTCTGTTCAAAAATATACAAGGAAAAAACCCGATCAACCTTGAGGTCATTAAACAGGTGGCGCTTTAGCGGCGATGGGTGGATCACATGAAAATAGGTCAAAGGCAACTCGAGTTCACAATGGAGACACAACACTTTTTTAGGGAAATTGATTTCTCTTTGACAGCCAATGCATAAGCGTGGAAAAAACAATTCAAAAACAGACAGCAGTAGGCGAAAAAGAGGAACGAACATTTCAAGGCGATTTGGTTCCTCCAAAATACGAAAAAGGGTTATTTTTGCAGCATGACAGATTTTAAGAAGATCATTTCTCACGCAAAAGAATACGGTTTTGTATTCCCTTCAAGTGAAATTTACGACGGTTTAAGCGCTGTGTATGACTATGCACAAAATGGTGCTGCCCTCAAGAAAAACATACGTGACTACTGGTGGAAAGCCATGGTACAATTACACAGTAATATTGTGGGAATCGACGCCGCAATCTTTATGCATCCCACCACCTGGAAAGCTTCTGGTCATGTGGATGCTTTTAATGATCCATTAATCGATAATAAAGACTCTAAAAAGCGTTATCGCGCAGATGTTTTAGTAGAAGATTACTGCGCTAAGATTGAAGTAAAAATTGAGAAAGAAGTCAAGAAAGCGGCAAAGCGTTTTGGTGAAACCTTCGATAAAGCTCAATTCATTTCCACAAATCCACGCGTAGTGGGGTATCAAGAAAAAATTGATACCATCTTAAAACGTTTAGGACAATCTTTAGAAAAAGAAGATTTAGCCGATGTTAAAGCGTTGATTGAAGAATTAGATATTGCTTGCCCAGAATCTGGCTCTAGAAACTGGACCGACGTCAAGCAATTTAATTTGATGTTTGGCACAAAACTAGGCGCCTCTGCAGAGTCTGCCATGGATTTATATTTACGTCCAGAAACCGCGCAAGGAATTTTTGTCAACTTCCTCAATGTGCAAAAAACAGGCCGTATGAAAATCCCGTTTGGAATTGCTCAAACAGGAAAAGCCTTTAGAAACGAAATCGTTGCACGACAGTTTATCTTTCGCATGCGTGAATTTGAACAAATGGAAATGCAATTCTTTGTTCCTCCAGGGACACAAAAAGAATGGTATGAAAAGTGGAAAGAAACCCGTTTAAAATGGCACTTATCGCTAGGAATGGGAGAAGATAATTATCGTTTCCACGACCATGAAAAGTTAGCCCATTATGCAGACGCCGCTGCAGATATCGAATTCAAATTCCCTTTTGGCTTTAAAGAATTAGAAGGAATCCACTCTAGAACAGACTTTGACTTATCTAGTCACGAAGAGTTTTCTGGAAAAAAATTACAGTACTTCGATCCAGAACGCAACGAGAATTATGTCCCTTATGTGGTGGAAACTTCGATTGGACTAGACAGAATGTTCTTAGCGACTTTTTCTTGGGCGCTTCGAGAAGAAACTTTAGAAGACGGGAGTCAACGCACCGTGTTAAAACTACCTGCAGTTTTAGCGCCTACAAAAGTGGCCGTACTTCCATTAGTAAAGAAAGACGGTTTACCCGATTTAGCGCATCAAATTGTCGATAGCCTTAAATGGGAGCAGGCGGTTGCTTATGACGAAAAAGATGCCGTTGGACGCCGTTATCGCCGTCAAGATGCACTAGGGACGCCTTACTGTATTACGGTCGATCACCAATCTTTAGAAGACAAGACAGTGACCCTTCGCGATCGCGATAGTATGGAGCAAGAGCGTATTGCGATAGCAGACCTATCTGCTTATTTAGATGCAAAGCTCAATGTTAAACACTGGTTGAAGAATATTTAAAATCTTCTACCAATGGCAAAATTTATTCTTGGATAAGCAGTATTTGTAAGATAGGCATCGCTGTCTGATTTAAAATTAAAATATCGGTCTACTCCTGCGTGGATTTCAAATGTATATCGTTTTTGATTAACCCATTTGAATCCAATAACCGCTCCTCCGGCTAGTCCAAAAAAGTTTTTTTCGACGTAGTCGGAATTAACACTCTGCAAGTCATAGTCGTTATAGTACCGATAATAATCATCTTCACCAGAAGTTAGACTTAGAAAAGGTTGTACAAAAAAGCCAGAATTATGTGCACTTTTTCGTTGAAAGTACAGGCGATAATAAGGAGAGATTTCAAAGTACTCGTAGCGGTAAGCCTCAGAAAATTCGTTATCAAGGTTAATGAAGGCCGTCACCCCCCAACTCGATAAATCATCAATAAAGCGTTCATAGGAGACATCTATTCCTGGAAGTACAATCAATTGAAAGATGTCTAAGCGAACCTCGTGCTTAGTGATCAAGCTGTCTGTGGTTGCTTTATTTTGAGCGTTTATGCTCCAACAAAAGAAAATGGAAAGCAGTAAAAAGGAAAAACTCCTTTTGTTGATTTGGTTGACAAAAGTGTTCATAGTTTGTAGATTAAAAGATTAGGTGCATTATAAAGATAGAGAACAAATTGGTAATTTAGATACGATGAAAATTATTTCCTATAATGTTAACGGAATTCGCGCTGCGCTTAAAAAAGATTTTGTTCAATGGTTAAAAGCCGCTGATCCAGATGTGGTTTGCCTACAAGAAACCAAAGCCATGCAAGAGCAAGTCGACATGACAGAAATTGAAGCCTTAGGCTATCAACACTATTGGTTTTCTGCTCAGAAAAAAGGTTATAGCGGTGTCGCGATCTTAAGCAAAACAGTTCCTAATAACGTCACTTATGGTACCGGGATTGATCATATGGATTTTGAGGGGCGGGTAATAAGAGCAGACTTTGACACATGTTCTGTGATGAGTCTTTATCTCCCTTCGGGGACAAATACAGATCGCCTGGAATACAAGTTTAAATTCATGGACGACTTCAAGGAATATATCGATAGCTTAAAACAAGATTTCCCTCAACTTGTGATTTGCGGGGATTACAATATTTGCCATGAAGCAATTGATATTCATGACCCAGTTAGGAATAAAAATGTTTCTGGTTTTTTACCACAAGAACGAGAATGGTTAGATAACTTTTTACAAAGTGGTTTTATTGACTCTTTTAGATATTTAAATCCAGACCCCCATCATTACAGTTGGTGGAGTTATCGCGCTAATGCTCGCGCGAACAATAAAGGTTGGCGAATCGATTATGCATTGGTTAGCGCGCCTTTGAAAGAAAATATTTCCCGTTCATATATCTTACCAGAAGCCTATCATTCTGACCATTGCCCAGTTGTGGTTGAATTAAGTTAAACGAAAATAATATAGATGAAAAAATTCCTTCTTTTATTGATTTTACCCTTATGCACAAGTTGCGTTTCTTCTAAAATCTTTAACGAAATAGAAAGTCGATATGCTACCCTAAAAGGGGAAAATGCAGCCTTAGAAACAGAGCATGACCAACTCATTAAAAACTATGATTCTTTACGTTATCACTATGGTGAATTAGTGGGGCAATATGAAAAGCAAAGTCAAATGCTCGCCACGACTTCGGGAACCTTAGCGACCTTACAAGATGCGTATACCGCTTTAGAACAGAACAGCAATGAAGCTTTGCAGGCGAGTATCGAAAAAAACCGTGGCCTTTTAGAAGAAATTCAAATCAAAGAAGGGGAACTGTTGTCTGAAAGAACCCGCCTGGATTCTTTGCGTAATGAATTGTCTTCTAGAATTAGTAGAGTAGAAGAACTCGAAGGATTAATCGCCGACAAAGAGGCCTTAATGAGTGCTTTAAAAAATGCCCTCGCAGATGCTTTAGTAAGTTTTAAAGGTAATGGACTTTCTGTAGAACAACGCGGAGGAAAAGTCTATGTATCTATGGAAAATAAACTCTTATTCCAGTCGGGAAGTTGGTCAGTGGGAAGCACCGGGAAACAAGCTCTAAAGCAGTTAGGAAATGTCTTAGCTGCAAACCCAGAAATTGCTGTTTTGATTGAAGGGCATACCGACTCTGATCCCTATATCGGGAGTGATAACTTGAGTGGAAACTGGGACTTATCGACTAAAAGAGCCACAGAGATCGTCAAGTTATTATTAAAGAACAACAGCATTAAAGCCGAAAACTTAACTGCAGCCGGGAGAGGGCAACACCTCCCTTTGGCAACAAATAAAACCGCAGCTGGGAAAGCAAAAAACAGGAGAATAGAAGTTATTTTAACACCAAAATTGGATAAAATTGCCGCCTTGCTCGAAGGTGTAGAAGACTAAATCATTTATGAAATATACCGTATTACCCTCAACAGACATTAAGGTCTCAAAATTGTGTTTAGGGACCATGACTTTTGGGAATCAAAACACAGAAGCCGAAGGCCACGCCCAAATGGATCTCGCCCTTGAAAGAGGGATTAACTTTTTTGATACCGCAGAATTATATCCCGTTCCTGCTACCGCAAAAACCTATGCCGATACTGAACGCATCATGGGGACATGGTTTAAAAAGACAGGAAATCGCAATAAAATTGTGCTCACCTCAAAGATTGTAGGAGGTGGCACTTATACTGCCCATATCCGCGATCATGATATGTTTAGCCCAAAGCACATTCGCGAAGCGCTTGAAGGGAGTTTAAAGCGTTTAAATACTGACTACCTGGACTTGTATCAGTTGCACTGGCCAGAGAGAAAAACAAACTTTTTTAGCGTTCGAGGCTATAAAGGACATCCAGATAAAGATCCATGGGAAGATAATTTTGAAGCCATTCTAGCAACCCTTGCAGAACTAATTCAAGAAGGGAAAATCAAACATATTGGTTTGTCAAATGAGACTCCCTGGGGCATACACCGCTGTTTGCAATTAGCCGAAAAAGGATACCCAAAAATGATTACGGTTCAAAACCCTTACAACTTACTCAATCGTTTGTTCGAGGTAGGCAATTCAGAAATGTGCATGCGAGAAGGAATGGGCTTGCTGGCTTATTCTCCGCTAGGCTTTGGTCGTTTAACTGGGAAGTACCGCAATGGGATGCCAGAAAACTCTCGCTTTAAACTCTTTCCTAATTTAGCTCGTTTTAATGGAGACAACAGTATTTTAGCCACAGACGAATATTATAAAATCGCGCAAGAATTTAACCTTTCGCTTACGCAAATGGCTTTAGCTTTTGTCACTGATCGACCTTTTGTCACCTCAAATATTATCGGTGCGACCAACCTTGAGCAGCTAGAAGAAAACATCGCTTCTGTAGATATTGATCTTTCAAAAGAGGTGTTAAAAGCAATAGAGGCAGTACAAGAAAGGATTCCTAATCCAGCGCCATAGGGAAGTATTACTCAAGACTTACGTCAAAAGATTTGTATAGAATAATAGAATTGGCTTATCTATTATAAAATTGCGGCTAAAAGCGCTTTAGAAAATTCTGTTTGCGGATTGTGATACAGTTCATCGGCTTCGTTTTCTTCAACAATAGAGCCTTGATGCATCACTATAATGCGATCTGCCATGTGTTTGACGACATTCAAATCGTGGGAGACAAAAAGGTAAGAAAGCTTCAATTCTTTTTTGAGGTGATTTAACAAATTCAATACCTGTGCTTGCACAGAAATATCGAGCGCTGCGACGCTTTCGTCACACAATAATACCTTTGGTTCAACCGCCAGTGCTCTTGCAATCACGACGCGTTGTCGCTGTCCGCCAGAAAGTTGATGTGGGTAACGATTACTAAAATCAGGGGAGAGGCCTACCTGTGTTAAAAGGGCTGTAATTCTTTCGCTTCGCTCCAAAGAATCTAAGCCTGTATGTACTACTAATACTTCGTCAATCGCTGCAGCAATCGTCTTTAATGGGTGAAGTGCCGCATAAGGATCCTGAAAGATAAACTGTATGTCTTTGCGCAGTTGTTTGATCTGTTGAGACTGTTCCTTTTTAATCAATTCCCCTTTCCAAAAAACTTCTCCACGGTTCGCAGGATCGAGAAAGACAAGGGCTTTAGCTAAGGTAGATTTCCCACAACCAGACGCACCGACTAAACCTAAGGTCTCCCCGGGATAAAGGTCAAAGCTAATGTCTTTAAGCGCTAGTGTTGGCCGTTGTTGCTTACCTAGTAAAGAGGGATTTAAATAGCTTTTTTCTAGTTGTTTTACACTTAATAAAGGAGCTTGTTTGTATAGTTTTTTATGCTGTTGTTCTCTTTCTTTTTGGGCAACAATTTGCGGTTGAAAATCTCCATGAGAAAAATCACTTAAAGTGGGCAATTCTCGCAGGCGTTGATCTTTTGGGGGTCGGGCATTGAGTAACCCTTTTGTATAGGGGTGCTGGGGATTTTGAAAGAGGGTTTTTGTAGGAGCTTGTTCGACAATTTTTCCGGCTTGCATCACAGCGATACGATCGGCTAGATTCGCGACAAGAGACAAATCGTGTGAGATAAATAAAACACTCATTTGATATTGGTCTTGCAGGGATTTGATCAATTCAATGATTTCTTTTTGGACTAGGACGTCTAATGCGGTTGTAGGTTCGTCTGCAATCAAAAGTTTTGGCGCGCAAAATAGCGCCATGGCAATCATGATGCGTTGCTTTTGCCCGCCGCTCAATTGATGTGGGTAAGCCTCATAAATACGTTCAGGATCGGGTAATTGTACATGGGTAAGTGCTTCAATAACTTTGGCCCTAAGGGCCTGCTTAGAAAGATCACTAGACAGATGTTGCCGCCCCAGTTCTTCAATTTGTTCACCGCAGCGCATCGATGGATTAAGCGAAGATTGCGGCTCTTGAAAAACCATCCCTAATTCGTTTCCGCGAAGTTTTTCCCATTCTTTTGTGGTCAGGTCAAGTAAATTGTTGTTGTCAAAATGGATGGTACCACTTTCAATCTGGGTTTGTTTTTTGGGTAATAGCCCCATCACAGCTTGAGCGGTGACAGATTTCCCACTACCAGATTCCCCAACTAGAGCGACAATTTCGTTGGTTTTAACATTTAAATTGATGTCCGTTAGAATGCGATTCTCGCCGATAGAAAGGGATAAGTTATCAATGGATAAAAGTGCTGCATCTATTCGCTTAGCCATACAATTTGATTTTCCTCCAATAAGGGTTTATTTAAGAAAGTTAAAAATACTTGGGCTAAAGTTAAGACGTCTTTTTCGCAATAGCGCACAATGCGATCGAGGTTTTTTTCTTGATAATAAACGCGAGCAACATCACTGCCATCGATATCATCTTTAGGCGTTGGGATTCCAAAAATTTCAGCTAATAAAGCTAAAGAGGTGTAGTGCTTATAGTCGCCAAATTTCCATAATTGTAGGGTATCGAGATGTTGCACTTCCCAAGGCTTTTTTCCAAAGAGGTTGAGGATTTTAGGGAGGCTAATCCTGTGAATCACCATGCGTCTTGCGATATAGGGAAAATCAAATTCTTTCCCGTTGTGGGCGCAAAGTAAGTGAGATTTTAAATAAAAGTGTTCGTCGCAAAGTTGTTTAAACTGCAAGAGAATATTTTCTTCCTCACCAGCAAAACTTTTAATTCTAAGTTGTTTGCTGTTAGGAGCATTTGTATCAAAAAAGCCTACGGAGATGCATACAATTTTCCCAAATTCTGCCCATATGCCTGCTCTTTCATAAAACGTTTCAGGACTTTGATCCCCTTTGCGCTGATAGGCTGTTTTTTGTTCCCACAAGGCTTGCCTTTCAGGCGATAATCCATCGTGTTTTTGTTCCTCTGGGACAGTCTCGATGTCCAGGAATAAGATTTTTGCTAAATCAAGGTTGCGTAACATTTGCTATCATTTCAAAACCTTCTTGTATATAGTCGTGGAAGCTTTGTGGCCCAAAACGGTCTTTCTTTGGTCCTTTTTGACGTCCTAAACGTACAATGATCAAATCACTTTCTGGGAAGACGATAATATACTGCCCCAAGTGACCACGCATCGCATAACCGTTTTCTCCCTTGTATTGAGCTAGCCACCAGCCATATCCATATTCTGGGCTGTCTTCAAATCGCGGTTGGGTACTTTTAGCAATAAAGGCAGAGTCGAGTAATTGTTTGCCATTCCACTTTCCGTGGTCTTTATATAATTTCCCCATACGGGCAAAATCTTTTGCATTTGTCGCAAAGCAACAATAGGCTTTTTCCATGCCGTTTTCTTTGCTGTCTAGTTGCCATAAAGCATCTTCCATGGCACCCATAGGTTGCCAAAAGTTTTCAGAAAAATAACTGCTTAAAGATTGTCCCACGGCCTTTTTAATGACCATCCCTAAGAGCTGTGTGGCGCCACTGTAATAGACAAAGCCTTCTCCTGGAGGAGTTACAATTTTTCGATTTAGCATTAGCTTATCTAAATTTGGCGTGATATACGCCTCCATCATTCCATTGATTGAAAGGTCGTATTTCTCGTTCCAGTCTAGTCCAGTTGCCATAGAAGACAAATCTCCCACGGTTAAGTCTGCGGCTAAACCTTCGCTAAATTCGGGATAAAAGTCGCCCACTTTTTGATCTAAACTTTCGATATGCCCTTGATCAATGGCCTTTCCTAACATGGCAGAAACAAAGCTTTTTGCAACAGAAAACGAATTACTCTTTGAAGTATCAGAATAATCTTGATAATAAGACTCGTGTAACAAGCTGTCTTTGTGAATCACTAAAAAAGCAACCGATTCATACTTCTTATGCACCTCAGTGATTTTATTCGATAAAGGGATACTGTTGTACTGTGCGTGTTTAGGCCATTCTTCAGGGTTATTTGACGCTTTTACTACCGCATTATCAAAGTATTGATAATCCTCTAAAAAGGCTGTATCCCTACCTGTTTTAATGGCTTGCTTTGCTGCAATAAAGATGAAATTGTAAGGGCTAATGTAAAGTACAATTAGAAAGAGGAGGATAGCTCCTAAAGCGTAACGCAAAAATTGTTTCATAGTAATACCGTTTTAAACGGTGCATTAAATTAATCTCTTCTGGACAGGGAAGCCTTCAGTTTCAAGTAAAGTTTCTTTTCTGTCTAATCCGCCAGAATAACCCACCAGTGTACCATCACTGCCGATTACCCTGTGGCATGGGATAGCCACTAAGATAGGATTTTTTCCTATAGCCGCAGCGACAGCTCGAACAGCCTTTGTATTCCCATAAAGCCGCGATAATGTTAAGTATGAAATTGTACTACCAAAGGGAAGTTCCTTTAATAAATTCCAAATGGCTTTTTGGAAATCTGTCCCCTGAGGATTCATTTTAAAATTAAACATATGAAGATTACCAGCAAAGTATTGCTGAAGCTGTTCCACACAGGGAACTAAACTTATGGGTACAGTATTTTCCATTTCAAGGGTACTTTCTTCAAAAAGTACTTCTTGAACTCCCGCGACATCACCTCTTACCTTAATTGTACCCAATGGACTATCAAAGTAATGTATATCCAAGACGGTGTTATTAATATAGAATATAAAGGTAGACAAAATAAAGTTGTAATGAGGATAATTAAATTTAAATGAATGAAATTCAACTAATTCGTTTTATTGAAAAGCCTGCTATGGTTGATAAGAAATCCCGGTCGAAAAGGCGGGAGCTCTGTATAATACTCGACCGCTGAGGGGATAAGAACCACTAAGTCCCCAACTCAATTTTGGACTTAATTGATAGATCAACTCACCTCCTAGATTGACCACTTCGACATTGTTCGCGAAAATACTTCCATTGCTGTTTGATGCGTCTAGGCTACCATTGTGAAAAGACTGTATGGTACTACTTCTTAATAGAAGTAATAATTTCTCTTTAAAAACTTTGGTTCCTGTTTCAATATTTGCGTGAAATTCATCTGAAAAGCCATTTGAACGTTGATTGACGCCCACACTTGCTTTGGCATAAAAATGCTGTGCTCCTAGTTGATAAGATTTCCCGGTATGAAAACGCAACAGCTGATTAAACTCTCCATCTCCTGTTTGATAGCTCCCATCACTCCCGCCGCGATTTTTCCCGCTGGGTAAGCCTAAACTAAGGGAGATGGAATGGGCCCAGCCTTTATTTTTGGCTACTTGATATTCCACCCCCAGATTAATGTCCCCTAAACTCGAAAATTGCTCTCCAGGAATCTTTTCTCTCCCAGAACTAAACACCTGTGCGTTTTGATAAACCCTAGTGTGCGGGATATAACCGATCAAAGTAATTTTATCGTTTAGGCCATATCGGCCAAAGAAATTAGTGATAAACAAACCCCTTGTTGCATTAGGATCAACTAGGCCTGTATTTGTATAATGCTCATCTGCTTCTATCCACCATGCCCCAATTTTATAATAGCCTTTTCCTTTTTCTTGTGTCCATTGTGCTTGTAGATTCATCCCGAATAAGCAAGCATAAAGTAGTATTAACTTTTTCATCAATCAAAGATTTGTGCGTCGCCTACTTTTACCCGAAAAGGTTTACACCAGTAAAGAAGGTATTTATAGTCCATTAACCCAATTGAGGCAGGTAGAGTGTAGCTGTGTGCCCCAGAAAAAACACTAACGGCCCCTACTTCAAAACCGTCTTCTGGAGAATTAGGGTTGTTAGTCAAATAAAGGTATAAGCCTGGTAAAGAAGAAGATGCGCGATAGCTATCATCTATGCTTAGGATAATTTGTGTTCCATTGTGTTCATAACGGAAATTGCCTTCTAAAGTATAGCTTGAGGTCGTGCGAATTTGTCCTTCAAAAAATTGGGGAGCTACGACAATTCCACCGTCTCCCCCGTCATTATCATTGTTATTTTCGTTAACTGTATTTGTCGATGTGGTTGTGTCTGTTGTTGAACTGGTTGTATCAGAGGTACTCGTTGAACTATCTGAAGTAGCTGTTGAGGTATCTGAAGTTGAAGTTGCCGTATCAGACGTACTTGTAGCGGTATCTGTTGTTGCAGTTGAGGTGTCAGAGGTAGAGGTCGATGTGTCTGTTGTGCTAGTTGTTGTATCTGTGGTTTCAGTTGAAATCTCTGTTACCACTTTGGGACTAATCGTAAAAGATAAAGTAGCTTCAATGGGGTTTCCTTGTAATCCTACAGTACTTACAGTGAGCATTACATCGCCAGCACTCAATGCTTTAAGCGTTCCATTGGGTTGGATTTCTACTGCGCTAGGAGGAACTGCCGACCATTCAAGACTAGGCTGGTCCACCTTTCTCCCAGATTCGTCAAAAAACTGAGCTTCGAATTGATAACTCAAGCCTTCTCTTATGCTAATAATAGCGTTAGTGATTCTTAAACTAGGATCAACATAGTCGTCTACAAAGTCTTCTCCAATACAGGCGAGAAATAGCAAACAACAGGTCCAAATGATTAAAGGGCGTTTCATGGATAATTGTTTTTGTTATCCAAAAACTGCAAAAACAGTGCCTTATTAATCTATGCGTTTAAAATACGAGCAGCGTCTTTTGCGGTATAAGTGGCTATCAATGAAGCTCCAGCACGTTTAAACGCAATGAGTTGCTCATAAACGATGGCGTCATAATCGATCCAGCCTTTCGCGGCTGCAGCTTTTAACATCGCATATTCTCCACTCACTTGATAGGCCGCAATGGGGGTTTCAATCTGTTCGGAGAGGTCTCGAATGATGTCTAAATAGGCAATCCCAGGTTTTACCATCACGATATCTGCGCCTTCTTCGATATCGAGTAAGGTTTCACTCATGGCTTCTTTGCGGTTGTGAAAATCCATTTGATAGGTTTTCTTGTCCCCAAAGCCTGGGGCCGAGTCTAAGGCATCGCGAAAAGGCCCATAAAAAGAAGAGGCATATTTAGCGCTATAACTCATGATCCCAGTGTGATGAAAGCCTTCTGCTTCTAGCAGTTCTCTAATCTGTTCTACCCGACCGTCCATCATATCGCTAGGCGCGACAAAATCAGCTCCTGCTTGGGCGTGAGATAAGGCCATCCTGGCCAAAACTTCTTTGGTGGGATCATTGAGAATGATGCCCTCTTCTACAATTCCGTCATGTCCATAAGAAGAATAAGGGTCTAAGGCAACATCGGTCATGACCAGCATCTCAGGACAGGCTTTTTTTACGGTTTGTATGGCAAGCTGCATCAGGCCTTTTGGATTTAAAGCTTCGGTGCCTTTGTTGTCTTTTAATAGATCTGGCACTTTTACAAAAAGCAAAACACTCTTTAAGCCTAAATCCCATAAGGATTTCACTTCCTCAATGACTAAATCTAAACTCATGCGATAATAATCTGGCATAGAGGGGATTTCTTCTTTGATGTTGCTTCCCTCGACCACAAATAAGGGAACGATAAAATCGTCTATACTAAGGCTTTGCTCGCGTACTAGGCTTCTAACAGCAGCACTGGTTCTTAATCTTCTATTGCGTTTTAACGGATACATGTCTTTATAAGGTTTCTTCTTCTGTAGGGGGGTTGATCTCTGGATTGTTTTCTTCTGGGGGAAGCGCCGTTGTTTGATCTGGCGGGAGTATATCTTGCTCTTCGGGAAGTATAATTTCTTCAGGGAGTGCAGTTTCTTTTTTCATGGTGCCTCTTGTCATGACGAGCATCGAGGCTAGAATGACGACTAAAAGAACTTTTTCGTCGATCAATACTTTGGCTTCGCCTAAAAATTTAACTTCTGCAATTTGAAGAAATAAAAGGATACTAATCAAGCCGCGAGGCGAAATGAAAACCAAAGGGGAAGGACTTAACTTAAAGGTAGTTACTGTAAAATACACATAACGTAATACCCACATGATTCCAAAAATGACCAAGCCATAAACAAAGGGTTCTGTGGAAGTAAAGTCAGTTATTTTAATGGAGAATCCAAAGAAAAGAAAGAAAAAGGTTTTGACTAAAAAGGTAGATTCAGCCGTTAAAATATGAAACTCGTGTAAGCCTTTTTCGGTTTCTTCTAAGTCAAGGCGCCTTTTTAAAAACCCCGGTAATAAGGCCTTTACATTGCTTAAAAACAAGCCAAAGATAAAGATGGTAACTAAGGCAGGAAGATGAAAGAATTTCCCAAAGGCATAGACTAAGATAAGTAGGGCTAAAATGAGGAAGAACTTTACGTGATGTTCAATTTTTTGTAGCAATTGAAACAGACAAAAAGTGATGAACAAAGAGACTATAATGACTCCTAAAATTTGCAACCCTAAAGCGATAAGGGATTCTGGACTAACCAGAGATTGATTGGTTTCAAACTGCCGAATCGCATAATTAAACAACATGATCCCTAAGATGTCTGAAAAGGTAGACTCATAAACCACAAACTCTTTTTCTTGCTGTCTCAATCCTGCACTAGAGGGAATGGCCACCGCACTACTAATAATCGAAAGAGGTGTCGCATATATTATCGCTGCTTGATGAGACATGCCTAAAAGGTGTTCAAAAGCCAGACTAATCGCGATTACATTAAGGATTAAAATAAGCCCTGCGGCGAGAAATCCTTTGATGATCACGGGTAGTTTATCTACTGTAATATTGAGTTCAAGGGCTCCTTCTAACACAATCAGAATTAAACCAATGGTGCCTAAAACAGGAATAAGCCCATCTAAAAAATCAAAATCATCTATACCGTAAATGGTCGTGGCTAATCGAACGCTGATCCCAGTAAACATCAAGAGAATGACTGCCGGAAATTTTGTTTTCCGTGCGATTATATCAAACACATAGGAAAAGATGATCAAGAGCGGTAAGACAATTAATATAGATAAGGTGCTCATCTCTTTGTACTTTTAATCAAGATAAAGAATCTATTTTAGTTCGACCCAATTTTTAGGCTGTTTCAATACTTTGATGAGCTCTTCTTCTGGAGAATTTGCTTCGGGTTCATGATTGTATTTCCATTGTACCTGTGGAGGTAGGCTCATCAAAATACTTTCAATACGGCCATTGGTCTTTAAACCAAACAAGGTTCCTTTATCGTGAACAAGATTAAACTCTACATAACGTCCACGACGAATTTCTTGCCAGTTGCGTTGCGCTTCTGTAAAGGGAAGGTCTTTTCTTCTTTCAATAATGGGAAGGTAGGCGGTAAGAAAATGATTGGCCACGTCAGTCACAAAAGCATACCATTCCTCCATGCTTTTTTGTTGCGGCTTGAGGTAGTCAAAAAACAAGCCTCCTAAACCACGGGCTTCATTGCGATGGGCGTTCCAGAAATATTCGTCACAGCGTTTTTTATAGGTTGCATAGAAAGAAGGATCATGTCGATCGCAAGCATCTTTACACGTTTGATGAAAGTGTATGGCATCTTCTTCAAAAAGATAATAGGGGGTTAAATCAAGGCCCCCGCCAAACCATTGATCGGCGATTTCACCATTGGCATCATACAACTCAAAATAGCGCCAGTTAGCATGTACTGTGGGAGCCAAAGGGTTTTTAGGATGGAGTACTAAGCTTAGACCACAGGCATAAAAAGAAGCCTCACTCACATTAAAATGCGTTTGCATTGTAGCGGGCAAGGTTCCATGTACCCCAGAAATATTGACGCCTCCTTTTTCAAAAACAGCTCCGTTTTCAATAACGCGAGTGCGGCCACCGCCACCTTCTGGACGATCCCAGAGGTCTTCTTGAAAGCTGGCTTGGCCATCTACTTTTTCAATGGCTGCAGTAATGGTGTCTTGTAGGTCACAGATGTACTTGTAAAATTGGGTGCGCATGATTTAAACTTTATATTCTTTTACTGCATCGACAAAAGCCTGGGCGTGATCAACAGGGATATTGGGTAAAATCCCATGACCTAGGTTTACGATATAGCGATCTTTTCCAAAGCCGTCAATCATTTTCTTGACTTCGCTTTTAATGGTGGGGATAGGAGAGAGCAAACGCGAGGGGTCAAAATTTCCTTGTAAGGTAATTTGACCTCCAGAGAGGTAACG
Source organism: Candidatus Arcticimaribacter sp. (assembly GCA_965658115.1). Lineage (GTDB taxonomy): Bacteria > Bacteroidota > Bacteroidia > Flavobacteriales > Flavobacteriaceae > Arcticimaribacter. The sequence continues at coordinate 81,343 of CBFHRA010000003.1, forward strand.
CGCATTGCGGGCAGAACAGGTCCAGTCCACCCCTAGTGCAGAAGCGCCAGATTTTGCCATATCGTGAAGGGCAAACCAACAGCCTTTCCCAAAGACAATCACGGGGATATCGTCTTTTAAAGCCGTAACGATTTGCTGGATATAAGGCCAAGAGAAGATATTGTAATCCTCTGGAGAAAGTAATCCTCCCCAAGAGTCAAAGAGTTGAACGGCATCAACTCCCGCAGCTACTTTAGCCTTTAGATAATCGATGGTAGTATCTGTAATCATTTGCAATAGGCGGTGCGCTAATTCGGGTTGACTAAAGCAAAAGGCTTTTGCTATGTCAAAGTTTTTTGAGCCTTGCCCTTGAACGGCATAACACAACAAGGTCCAGGGAGAACCCGCAAAACCGATTAAAGGAACGCGGTCGTTCAAGGCTTGTTTGGTCATTTTGACCGCATCGATTACATAGCCTAAAGCGACTTCAGCATCGGGGACAATAACTTCGTTGAGTTCTTTTTCTGAACGAATGGGAGTAGGAATCCATGGCCCCACCTCTGGTTTCATTTCTACTTCAATATTCATGGCTTGAAGGACCACTAAAATATCGCTAAAGAGAATAGCGGCATCTGTCCCCACTTGATCAATGGGCATGATGGTGATTTCAGTCGCTAGTTCTGGGGTTTGACAGCGGGTAAAGAAATCATACTTTGCCTTGAGTTTCATGAAATCTGGAAGGTATCTACCTGCTTGACGCATCATCCATACCGGTGGTCGTTCAACCGTTTCTCCTTTTAAAGCGCGTAAAAATAAATCGTTTTGTATCATGCTAGTGTTGTGGTGTATTTTCTTACAGCGGCAATTAAATGCTCAATGGTGGGCTGGCTCGCTGTGATAATGTTATCGGTATGTTGTTGTAGGCATTTCGCCGTTGTTTCCCCTAGTGCAAAACTAGTAGTTTGCGTTAGATTATTGTTTTGTAAATAGCTTTCGACGCCAGAAGGGCTGTAAAAAAGGACAGCGTCATAATCCCCCATGGCTTTGGGTTGTGCGATAGTCGTGTAGGTCTCAATAACTTCTAAAGCCTTTTTTTCTTGTTTAAAAGCGGCTTCAATATTTGGCATTCTGCGGTTTCCGGTAAAAAACAAAAATGACTCGTTTTTAGCGTTTTTTAGGATAAAATCAGCTAAAATAGACGAATTTTGAGCCATTTTTATCACTTTTTGACCATTTCCTTCTAATAGTTTTTGGGTTTTTTCTCCCACACAATAGCAATTATTTGCGCTATCGCGGAATTGGTGAAGGACTGCTTTAACCGCATTTTGAGAACTAAAGATGAGCGACTTATTGTTTAGGTCGGCTTCAAAATCTTTAGGGACAGTTGATATAAAGTCCCAACAGCTATAGCTCACGCCTGTTTGGATCAATCTGTTTTGCTGTTCAACAGGCAAACATTTAGTCGATAAAAGTCTAATGTTATGCATGCCCTTTTTTGAATTCTTTCATCAATAGGTCTCCCCCTTGTTGGAGTAATGCTTTGGCGAGTATCGCCCCCATTTTATCTGCCTCTTTTTTAGGGAAACTCTTTTTGATTTCTTGCGGATTGCTCCCTTCTAAAGAATATAGTCCTCCACTAAAATGGACGGTATCCTTTTCGCAATAAGCATATGCTCCTATGGGTGCGGTACAGCCTCCCTCTAGGGTACTTAAAAAATCGCGTTCAACCTGAGTGCAAATCTCTGCTTCACGGTCATTGAGTAAAGTGAGTTGCTGAGCGATATCTTCGTTTTCTAACCGGCACACTACCATTAAAGCCCCTTGTGCTGGAGCGGGTAACAGTTGGGTGAGCGGTTCAATGATTTCGTCTTTAATGTCTAATCGATGCAGTGCGGCTTCGGCAAAAATGGCGCCATCCCAATCTTCTTCTTGCAGTTTTTTAAGGCGGGTTTGAATATTTCCTCTCAAGGGAACAATTTTGTCTTGGGGGTTTTCCGCCATCCATTGCGCCTTTCTTCTAAGACTGCCAGTGGCGATGGTCTTTGTCGCTTTGGCTTTAGCCATATTATTCTTCCACACCATGATATCTCCCACTGCGCCTCTTTCTAAAACAGCGGCTTGAACAATCCCTTTTGGCAATTGTGTAGGCACGTCTTTCATGCTGTGAATGGCGATATCGATGTCTTTATTGAGCAGTGCAATATCCAGGGTTTTAGTAAAAATTCCTGTAATTCCCATGGCATATAAGGGTTGTTCTAAATTGAGATCTCCCTGACTTTTTATGGGAACTAGTTCTGCAGTGATGCCTAATTCTAACAAGCGTTCTTGCAAGGTTTTTGCTTGCCAAAGGGCCAATGCGCTATCGCGTGTGCCTATGCGCAAAACCCTATTCATGATGCGAAGGATCTAATTGAAAAACGTCTTTAAAAATGTTTAAGGCGTCGCTGGCTTTCGCTGGGTTCTCTTTTAAGAAATTAGCGAGTTGTCCTGTGATTTTCTGGATCATTTGATCAGACACTAGGGTCGCTTCTTCTGGCAGGTTTTGTTTGCGTTCGCGGGCTTTAATTTCAGCAGTTTGTTGTGCCGTTAGTTTTGCTTTTAAAGCGCGCAGGGTAGGGGCATATTGACGGTCGTGTAACCACTGTGAAAACTCAGCCTCAATTTCACGAAGAATTTCTTCTGCATGGGGCAAGTGCTTTTTGCGCTCTTCTAGTGTTTTGTTGGTAATCTGCGAAAGGGTGTCGAGGTTAACTACTTTTACATGCTCCAAGTTTTTCACATTTTCATGTACATTGCTGGGGATGGATAAATCCAAAATTAGCAAGGGTTTCTCGGTATGTATAATGTCTTTTGCAACAGTAGGAAGCTGTGCGCCAGTGGCGACAATCATTACGTCTGCCTTGCGAATTTCTGTGGGTAATTCGCCGTATTCTTTGACCAGGACATTAAATTTTCCTGCGATATTTTTCGCCTTTTCGTGGGTGCGATTGATCAAAACAATATGATCATTTTCGGTATGCTTGATGAGGTTCTCACAAGTATTTCTCCCTATTTTACCAGTCCCAAACAGCAAAATATTCTTGTCTGAAACTGCCTCAATATTCTGAATGATATATTGCACCGATGCAAAAGCGACCGAAGTCGCTCCAGTCGAAATCTTAGTTTCGGTTTTAATGCGTTTACTCGCTTGAATAACTGCATTGACTAGGCGTTCTGAAAAGCCATTGACTAGGCCTAATTTTTTTGAACGATAAAAACCTTGCTTTAATTGACCGATGATTTCAAAGTCTCCTAAAATTTGCGAGTCCAATCCTGTTCCTACTTTAAAGATGTGATGAATGGCTTCTTCGTTCTTTAGGATAAATCCCAGTTGTTCAAAAACACTTAACTCTCCCCCAGAATGAGCACAAAGTAATTTGATGATTTGATAAGGATGTTCTGCATAGGCATAGATTTCTGTCCTGTTGCAGGTGGTGTTGATTAAGATTTCTTTGATGCCTTTTTCCTTGGCTTCCTTGAGAAGGCTTAAACATTGCTCATTGCTCAAACTAAATTGCCCCCTTGTACTAAGGTCAGCAGTTTTATAGCTTATCCCAATGGTATAAAAATGGTGTGTAGTAGAATCTACCTTCATGTATCAAATCTAAATCCGCTACAAAAATAAAGGACACTAGAGAAAAAAAATAACGCTAAAAGTAGAGAAAGTAACGCAAAGCGATTAATTTTGATTAAATTCAACAAAAACAAGTGTTTAAGTTGGCTTATACAAGCCTATTAAGAACTGTTCTAAATAAGTAAACCTCCTTTTCGATGGATAAAAATAACGATAAAAGTTTAGCAAAGCTAACCGAGATTGAAGAAGGCTTTTTTGTGATGCGTTTTCAAAATGAAAGTACAGCGGTTATTCGTGAAACCCGAGAGATGAGCAGCAGTTTTATTCAGTTTCATTTCTGTACAAAAGGCCGCGGAGATTTTCTTTTTAACGATGGGAATTACAGCTTTCCGGTAGAAGAAGAAAACAATATCTTGTTGTTTAATCCCCAGCGGGATTTACCCATGGATTTAAACTTAGCCCCTAACGCATGGCTGGTGAGTGTGGTTATTTCTATCAAGAAGTTTCACAGTTTGTTTTCACAAGACGCCGACCATATCCACTTTTTGAGTCCAGATAATTTAACTAAAAAGTACTATGATACTTCAATTATTACCCCCAGTATGGCGGTGGTGTTGAGCCAGATTTTAAGTGCGAATGTTCACCCTTCTATGCAGGCCCTTTATCTCAAAGGGAAGGTGTATGAATTGCTAAGTCTTTATTTTAACAAAAGTGAGGATGCGAACAGTGAACAATGTCCATTTTTAGTCGACGAGGAAAATGTGCGTAAGATTAGGCAAGCCAAAGAAATCATTTTAACCCATATGGCAGAACCCCCTTCTTTGCAAGCCTTATCCGATGAAATTGAGCTAAGCCTTAGCAAGTTAAAAGAAGGCTTTAAGCAGCTTTATGGGGATACGGTTTATGGCTATTTATTGTCACATAAAATGGAAGAGGCAAGACGAATGCTTGAATCGGGGAAATACAACGTCAACGAGGTAGGCTTAAAGATTGGCTATTCTACCGCAAGTCATTTTATCGCGGCTTTCAAAAAGAAATATGGCACCACCCCAAAAAAATACCTACTATCCTTATCTTCGTAAAAAAATTGCCGGCGGAGCTTTCCACCATAAAAGAAAAGAAAAAGTATATGAAAGGAGTCTTATTGGTCAATTTAGGGTCGCCAGATAGCCCTAACCCACCAGATGTAAAAACCTATTTAGGAGAGTTTTTAATGGATGAAAGGGTAATTGATTTACCTAAACTATTCCGCACCTTACTGGTGAAGGGGATTATCTTAAATACCCGTCCAAAGAAATCGGCAAAAGCCTATAAAAAAATATGGTGGGAAGAAGGATCTCCCTTAATCGTTTTATCAGAACGACTTCAAGCCAAAGTGCAAGACAAGGTGAGTGTCCCAGTAGAATTAGCCATGCGTTATGGAAAACCTTCCATTAAAACTGGCCTTCAAGCATTAGCCGATAAAGGGGTGACAGAAACCTTAATTATTCCGCTTTACCCACAGTTTGCCATGGCGACGACAGAGACCATTTTAGTCTTGGCAGAAGAATTGCGCCAAGAGCATTTCCCACAAATGAGCTTTACTGCCTTGCCGCCTTTTTACAAGCATCCAGACTATATTAGAGTTTTGTCAAATTCGATTCAAGACTATTTAAAAGACAAAGAATGGGAGCATTTATTGTTTTCTTATCACGGGGTGCCAAAACGCCATATTCGCAAGTCAGACATCACAAAGTCGCACTGTAAAATGGATGGAAAATGTTGTCAAACCGACTCTCCAGCCCATGAGTTTTGCTACAGTCATCAATGCTATGAAACCACAAAACAAGTCGCCGAATATTTAGAATTAAAAGAAGGCACTTATTCCACTTCTTTTCAATCGCGCCTGGGTCTTGATCCATGGTTGCAGCCGTATACCGATAAAACCATTGAGGCTTTCGCCAAAAAGGGCACAAAAAAAATGGCTGTGGTTACCCCAGCCTTTGTTTCTGATTGTCTAGAAACCCTGGAAGAAATTGGCATGGAAGCTGCCGAAGATTTTGAAGATAATGGGGGAGAACATTTACACGTGGTTCCCTGTATCAATGACCGCGAAGAGTGGATCAATGTAATGAGTCGCTGGGTCGATGAATGGGCCCTTTCACCCGTAAAAGCCTAATGGCAGATCGCTCGATACAAATGGGGACAGACCCCATTGGTAAACTATTGATACGGCAAGCGGTTCCTGCTTCCATAGGCATTCTAGTGATGTCACTCAATATTTTAATTGACACCATTTTTGTGGGACAGTGGATCGGTGCGAATGCAATTGCAGCCATCAATGTTGTCCTTCCAGTTTCTTTCTTTATTGCCGCATTAGGAATGTCTATCGGGATGGGTGGTGGTTCTATTATCTCTAGGGCCTTAGGAAGTAATGAAAAAGCACGAGCGAGTAAAGTCTTTGGGAATCAGTTAACCTTAACCTTTCTTTTTACCCTAGGCTTTATGATTATGGGCTTGGTATTTTTAGAACAAATCATTCCATTATTTGGTGGAAAGGGAGCGCTTTATCCCTTAGCTAGAATTTATTATATCATTGTGGTGATTGGAGTGCCTATACTAGGATTTTGTATGATGGGGAATAATACCATTCGAGCAGAAGGCAAGCCAAAGAATGCCATGTATGCATTGGTATTGCCTTCAATCTCAAACTTGATTTTAGACTATGTTTTTATCTATCAAATGGGTTGGGGGATGGAAGGTGCCGCCTGGGCAACCACCTTGTCTTATGCCATCTGTGGGGTGTATATTCTCTATTTCTTTTTATCTAATAAATCAGATTTAAGTTTAGGTTGGAGTGACCTATTACTCGATTTAAAGATTGTTAAAGAGATGGGAGGACTAGGCTTTGTTACCCTTGCCAGACAAGCCGTGGTGAGTGTTACTGTTCTATTGGTCAATAATATTTTATTCACCTTAGAAGGAGAGAATTTAGTTGCTGTTTATGCTATTATTAGCCGCATGCTAATGTTTGCTCTTTTCCCTATCCTGGGGATCACACAAGGTTTTGTTCCTATTGCAGGCTTTAATTATGGCGCAAACAAAAAAGAGCGGGTGGTAGAAGTCATCAAGAAAGCCATTCTTTATGCGACGATATTAGCCACCCTGGTTTTTATAATGATTGTCTTTTTTGCCGATCAAATTGCAGCGGTGTTTACAAATGACCCCGAAGTAGTTTCAACCACAGCAAATATTTTGACTTGGGTCTTTTTAAGCACACCTATAATTGGGATTCAGTTGATTGGGTCGGCTTATTTTCAAGCAATCGGGAAAGCAATACCTGCCTTGTTATTGACCTTGACAAGACAAGGATTTTTCTTTATTCCGTTGCTGTTAATCTTGCCAAGTTATTATGGTTCTTTTGGGGTGTGGATCTCTTTTCCTATTGCAGAAGCTGTTGCGACTGTAGTAACTGCCATCTTTTTGCAGCGAGAGCTAAGAAAATATATCGCCGCTAGCTAGAGCGTTTGCTCTCTTCTTTTTGTATTTTTAGCAGAACAATTAATCTTATATCAAGGTGGACGCCTATTACAATTACATCAAATCTTTGCATTTAATCTTTGTGATTACTTGGTTTGCAGGCTTGTTTTATATGCCTCGTTTATTTATTTATCACATTGAGGCGATGGAAAAAGGCAGTCCAGATCGAGAAATTCTCGCCGAACAACTCAAATTGATGGCAAGGCGTTTATGGTATATCATCTCATGGCCATCGGCGGTATTAGCGACAATTTTTGCGCTGCTTTTACTGTATATCATTCCGTCTTGGTTAACACAAGATTGGATGTTAATTAAGTTGTTTTTTGTGGGTTTACTTTTTCTATATCATTTCAAAACCCATCGCATTTTTAAAGCCTTTCAAAAGGACGATATCCAATATTCTTCTCTGTTTATGCGGGTGTGGAATGAAGGGGCAACGCTCTTGCTTTTTGCCATTGTCTTTTTGGTGATTTTAAAGAGCAGTTTTCATTGGATTTTTGGGGTATTGTCTCTGGTAGGATTAGCTGTTTTATTGATGCTAGGGATTAAGCTGTACCAAAAAGTGCGCAAGGATTAAAGTTATGGAAGGAAGAAAAATTTCATTGAGATCGAGGATATTTTTCTCCATGATTGTCTTGACAATTTTCTCCTTATTGTTAATCCTTTTCGCTTCTTATTTACAATACAACGCTCAAAGTGAAGACTATAACTTAAGGCGACTCTTCCGAAAAGAAACTCAGGTAAAAACTCACCTGAATTATTTGATGCAGCGCGACACTGCCTTTCAAAAAATTCAACACAAAAAGACAAATTACCAGCAGGAATTCACTTCTATTGCAGCCATCCATAAAGTGCAATACGCACTTTTTACCCTAGAGGGTTTACCCCTTTTTTACTCTTATGCAGAAATGGAGAAAGAGGATGAAAATTATCGATTGTCCCAAGAAGTGATAACGCAATTATTCGAAGATCAAAGTCTTCGGTTATTGCAACAAAATCAAGCAGAGAAAGGAAAATTTCAATCCTCCTACAGTGTCTTATCAGATGACAATGGGCAGCCCTATGTGATTTTATATTTCCCTTATTTTGAAGATGTATCTTTTAGCACGACAGAGTTAAATACCTTTTTAACCCGGGTATACCAGATCTCTTTATTGATGACGATTATTACTTTTTCTTTTGCCTTTTTATTGTCAGGATTTATCACACGACCAATAGAAAACCTTCGAAATAAAATCGATAAAATAGGACTCTTAAAAGGCAATGAAAGGGTTACACTAGATAATGCTAGTAAAGAGATAGACAGTTTAGTAACCTCTTTTAACAGTATGTTAGATGCCTTAGAAGCGAGTGCAGAAAAATTAGCAAAAAGCGAACGGGAGCAAGCCTGGCAGGAAATGGCCAAACAGGTAGCGCACGAGATTAAAAACCCTTTAACCCCTATGCGATTGACCATTCAAAGCTTTCAGCAGCGTTTTGACCCCTCAGCAGAAAACAGTCTGGATAAACTAAACGATTTTTCTAAAACCTTGATCGAGCAAATCGATACCATGAGTAGGGTAGCCAGTGCTTTCTCTGATTTTGCCACCCTTCCACAACCCAATATCTTAGAAGAGGACATTACAGAAATTACGCGTCTTGCCACAGAAATTTTTGACAATGCCAAAATCAAATTAAATTTCCCTTCAAAAGCTGTGGTTTGGCCTATCGATAGAACTCAGTGGATTAGGGTAATGACCAACTTAATACAGAACGCGATTCAGGCTGTCCCTCAAGGTAAATCTCCCGCGATTGAAGTTACCTTAAGGGCGACTAAACAAAAACTAAAGGTTCAGATTAAAGACAATGGCACAGGCATTTCTCCAGATGATATTCCTAGGGTATTTGAACCAAAATTCACTACAAAAACCGGGGGCATGGGCTTAGGCCTTGCCATTGTAAAAAATATCATTTCTTCTTTTAATGGAACTATAGACTTTCGCTCTTCTTTTGAAAAAGGAACCACTTTTTATATAGAATTAAACCGATAAATCAATGATGACATTTGAGCACCTTTTAGTTGAAAAACAAGATAAAATTGCCTGGGTAAGTTTACATCGCCCTAAAAAATTAAACGCCTTAAATGCTGCCCTATTAGAAGAGCTTCATCATTTATTTCAAGGCCTAGCAGAGGATAGTGAAGTTCGCGTAATTGTGTTAACGGGAAGCGGTGAAAAGGCTTTTGTCGCGGGAGCAGATATAGCAGAATTTGCTCAGTTTGACGCCCAGCAAGGGGAGGCATTATCGCGTAAAGGACAAGAGAAGGTTTTTGATTTAATTGCACAATCTTCTAAGCCAGTGATTGCAGCCATTAATGGTTTTGCACTAGGCGGAGGGCTTGAATTAGCCTTGTCCTGCCATATCAGAATTGCTTCGAAAAATGCCCGTATGGGCTTACCTGAAACTTCTTTAGGGGTTATCCCAGGCTATGGTGGAACCCAGCGTTTAGCGCAACTCATTGGCCGTGGAAGAGCAACAGATTTGATTTTAACTTGTAGAATGATGGGAGCAGAAGAAGCCTTGAAAGTTGGCCTAGTTACCCAAGTGGTTACTCAAGAAGAACTTTTAGCGAGCGCGGCAATATTAGCCGATAAAATCATGCAGAATTCTTCAAATGCTTTGGGACATGCACTGGCTGCGATTGATGCGGGTTATCAAGAAGGCGCAGACGGTTTTGAACAAGAGATTAAAGCCTTTGGCCAATGTTTTGGCCATCCAGAATTTAAAGAGGGAACACAAGCCTTTTTAGAGAAACGAAAGGCTAATTTCTAACCCCTTCTTTTACGGCATTTTCTAACAAATCAATCGCTTTTTCCATTTCCATTTTATGTGGCAAAATGGCTTTTTGAACCTTTATTTCTAAACGCACTCCTAAAGGCATGGGGAAGTATTTCCACTGAGCTAATTTCCAAGAATTATTGATGCTAACGGGGACCAATACCGGATTTTCAATATTGGTCAACAAGGTTCGCAAGCCTGCTCGTTGAAATTTTTTAGGTTGCCCATTGCGGGTTCTTGTTCCTTCGGGGAAGATCACCACAGACCAGTTGTTTTCTTGAACATTTTTCGCAAAAGTAGCGATGGCTTCTAGCGAAGCCAAAGGCGCTTTTCGATCAATTAAGACATTACCGCCATTGCGCAAATGATAAGAAATACTAGGTAGCCCTTTTCCCAATTCTTTTTTGGCGACAAACTTGGGATGGTATTTTCTCAAATACCAAATAAGGGGTGGAATATCATAAGTGCTTTGATGATTTGCCGCAAAGATCAGAGTGCCTTCTTGTGGTAGAGGATCTGATACTTTAAAGACGATTCTTGTCCCTAAAAGATTGAGGCATCTTAAGAGGAGAAAGTTCAAAGCATCTATTGCTTTTTTTTGAGCGTTGAGACTTATCCACTTTAAACAAAATACTTGTATAGGATGGAAAAATAAGAGACAACTACTAAAAAAGCAATAGTAGAGAAAAGAAAAGGGGTAAGCGAGGAGCTTTAACATCCACCTTTTAGATTGGTTTAGCAGTGCTCGTCGTAAGCTTGTCTTAAGTTAGCAGCAATCATATCTGCAGGGCGACCTTCGATATGGTGACGTTCTAACATATGTACTAATTCTCCGTTTTTAAATAATGCCATTGAAGGAGAAGAAGGAGGAAAAGGCACCATCATAGAACGAGCAGCATCTGTTGCTTCTCTATCTACTCCTGCAAAAACGGTTACTAAAGAACTAGGGACTTTTTCGTTATCTAGTGAAAATCTAACCCCAGGTCTTGCATTTGCTGCGGCACAGCCACAAACAGAATTTACGACAACTAAGGTGGTACCCTCTGCATTGATAGCCGCTTCAATCGTCTCTACTTTATTTACTTGTTTAAAACCTACTGCGGTTAACTCGTCGCGCATAGGTTGTACTAATTCAGCTGGATACATAATTGTTTTTTTTTGCTTAGGCAAAGATAAAGAGTTTTCTCATTTTGACATTGTAGTTGTCCTCATTTTAAAGTTAAAGTTATCTTTGTTCTTAGAAAGATCAAGAGAATGATAAAGTGGATAACTGCCATATTAGGATATACTTATTTTCGCTTTGGCGGAGCAATACTGGGCTACTTTATTGGGAGCCTTCTAGAGCAGCTTTTTCGACAAGAAAGACGCAATCCTTTTGCTAGTGTTACATCGCAACGTATGCAAGCCGACCAAGTACAGCTTAATTTACTCTCTCTTGCAGCCATAGTGATTAAAGCAGATGGGAAGGTCGATGAAAGGGAGTTGCGCTTTGTGCGGAACTATTTTATCAGTAATTACGGAGAGGCTTATGCTTCTTCAATCTTCGCAAAATTCAATACAGAGGTTAAAAAAGAGGAGCAAAACTTAAATGAGATAACACGCTTATTTGCTCAAAGAGCTCCTTATGAAACCCGCCTTCAGATTTTACACTTTCTCTTTGCTATTGCGAATGCCGATGGACATATAGCAGAGGTTGAGGTGCAAAAAATTCTTCAAATCGCCAATGCCCTAAAGTTGCGTTCTATGGATTTTGAAAGCATTAAAGCGATGTTTGTAAAATCTGCAGACAACGCCTATAAAATTCTTGAAATTAGTCCAAGTGCTAGCGATGCCGAAGTGAAAAAAGCCTATCGCAGTATGGCGAAAAAATATCATCCCGATAAATTACAAACACAGGATGAAGCCCTAAAGAAAGGAGCGCAGGAAAAATTTCAGCAAGTACAAGCGGCCTATGAAGCGATTCAAAAAGAAAGAGGTTTATAATGGATACGATTCAATTTTATACCACTTTAGGATTTCAACATGTTACTGATCTTAACGGTTTAGATCATCTGTATTTTATTGTTGCCTTAAGTTTACCTTTTGGGATTAAAGATTGGAAAAAACTTTTGTGGTGGGTCACTTTATTTACCCTGGGACACAGTCTTTCTTTGATTGGTAACTATTATGCAGGTTATGGTTTTTCTAGTTATTGGATAGAATTATTAATTCCAATCACCATCGCAGTGGGCTGTTTCCCCTTGTTATTGCAAAAAAGACCAAGTGCAAACGGCTTTAGCAGCGCATTAACCTTTCTTTTTGGCTTAATTCACGGTCTAGGTTTTGGGCGCTTTTTTGCGATGATGGTTGAACCCGATGCCGCAATTGTCGGTCTTTTTTCTTTTGCTATAGGAGTAGAATTTGCTCAATTAGCCATTGTTTTAGCCGTGATCTTGCTCAACTATTTTATCCCAAAAAGGGGTCGTTTCTTAAAGTTTTGGCGTTTGGGATTAGGGGGGCTAATCTTCCTTTTAGCACTTGCTATGATAGTTGAGAGAATCTAGTTAACTTACCCCTCTAATATATTTAGCTTAATGAAAAAGATTGCTTCTTCCTTTACATTGCCCAATGGCTCTGTCTTAATAAATCGCATTGCAAAATCTGCCATGAGTGAAAACATTGGGACCTTGAGCAATGCTCCTACAAAAACCTTGATCAACGCTTACAAAGTATGGGCAAAAGGGAATCCAGGTCTTTTAATCACAGGAAATGTAATGATTGACAGCAAAGCGCTGGGGGAGCCCAGAAATGTTGTGGTGGAAGATTACACCCATTTTGAATTGTTAAAAGAGTGGGCAAAAACGGTAGAAGGAACGGGCGTGCATTTATGGCCACAATTGAATCACCCAGGACGACAAGCCTTTGGTTCTATTAACAGAGAAGTTGTTGCACCTTCGGCGGTCCCATTGAAAATGGGGGGCGCCTCAAAAATGTTTAAAGTCGCTACTCCGCTAACAGAAGAGGGGATTTGGGACATCATTAAACGCTTTGGGAATGCGGCAAGAATCATGAAAGAAGCCGGTTTTACCGGTTGTCAAATCCATGGAGCACATGGCTATTTGGTGAGTCAGTTTTTATCTCCAATTAGTAACACCAGAACAGATCAATGGGGCGGTCCACTAGAAAACAGAGCCCGCTTTGTTTTGGAAGTCTATCGCGAGATTCGCAAGCAAGTAGGACCAGATTATCCGGTGGGAATTAAGATTAATTCTGCCGATTTTCAACGCGGTGGCTTTACCGAAGAAGAATCGATGGAAGTCGTTCAAATTCTTTCACGCGAGGGAATGGACTTGATTGAAATTTCTGGTGGCACCTATGAAAAACCCGCCATGGTAAAAGGAAACCGCAAACAAAGTACCGTTGAGCGAGAAGCTTATTTCTTAGATTATATCAAGAAAGCACGTAAAATAACTGACAAGCCCTTGTTGCTTACCGGTGGATTTCGATCGGTAAAAGTGATGGAAGAAGCTCTTGCTGGAGGAGCGATGGATGTGATAGGCCTGGGAAGACCTTTTTGCTTGTACCCCAATCTGGCTCAAGATATTTTTGACGGAAAAGAAAGCCGCTTTGAAGCACCTGTCCCCACAATAGGAATTCAACTGCTGGATAAAATGGGCGGGGTAGAACTTCCATGGTATGAGTTGCAAATTCAACGTCTAGGGAAGGGAAAAAAACCTAAACCTTCGCTAGCGGGGATCTGGGCCTTTTTGTTTACCCTGAGGGGAATGTTTTTAAAATCTTTTTTGAAGAATTAAGCCAAACAAAATTGATATCTTCGTTTAGCATGAATAAACAAGCACAATACGATCGCGCCTATCTTTCAATGGCAAGGACCTGGGGAGACCTCTCTTATTGCGAGCGCAAGAAAGTAGGTGCCCTAATTGTAAAAGACCGGATGATAATTTCTGACGGGTATAACGGCACCCCTTCGGGTTTTGAAAATGTTTGCGAAGACGAAGAACACTATACAAAATGGTATGTGTTACATGCCGAGGCAAATGCCATCCTTAAAGTCGCTTCTTCGACACAATCGTGTCAAGGCGCAACCCTCTATATCACCCTTTCTCCTTGTAAAGAATGTTCCAAATTAATTCATCAATCTGGCATCAAGCGTGTGGTTTATGCCACTGCTTATAAAGATCTATCTGGGGTTGATTTTCTAAAAAAAGCGGGGGTAGTAGTTGAACATTTTTCTTTAGAAAACAAAAGCGAATGAAGTCCTACACCGTCTATATGTGGGTAGTTGTGCTACTTTCAATAACGCTAGGGTTTTTGATTGGGAGCAATCAACAAATTGTTCAAAATGTAGTGCGCCAACCCATGACAGGAAATCAAAAACTGTCACAATTTATGCGGTATTTAGATCAATATTATGTCGATCAAATTGATACCGATAGTTTAGCCACAGAGGTGATTCAAGATTTAATCAAAAAGTTAGATCCACACTCTTTCTATATCTCCAAAGAAGAATTGTCTCGTATGGCAGAGAACATGCAGGGAAATTTTGTCGGGATAGGCGTGAGTTTCTTTATGGTAAACGATACTGTTAATGTGGTGCGTGTTCTTCCTGGAGGTCCCAGTAAGACGGCTGGAATTTTGGCGGGGGATAGGATATTAATTGCCAATCAAGACACCCTTTATGGGAAGCAGTTGCAAAGCCAAGACATTGTCAACATCCTTAGGGGAGAAGAAGACAGTCCTTTAAAACTTTCTCTCTTTCGCCCTAGTGGGCAGAAAAAACTATTGGTAGAATTAAACCGCGGTGCGGTTCCTATTACTTCTGTCGCGCACTATCTAGTCGAACCAAAAATAGGTTATATCCAAATCAATCGTTTTGCCGAAACGACTGCTAGAGAGTTTGGCAAAGCCATAACAGCCCTAAAGCAGCAAGGAATGACGCAGCTAATTTTAGACCTGCGTAATAATCCAGGCGGATATTTAGATGCCGCTGAAGAAATTGCCGATACCTTTTTAAGCGAAGGCAAGTCGATCGTTATGGTCGAAAGCAACAAAGGAGAGCAAGAGGTAACTTATGCCACAAAAGAAGGTGCCTTTGAAGAGGGGCAAGTCTATGTTTTGATCAATGGGGAATCTGCCTCTGCAAGTGAAGTGGTGGCAGGAGCACTGCAAGACAATGATCGCGCTTGGATTTTAGGGCAGCGCAGTTTTGGGAAAGGCTTAGTACAACAGCAAATGCCGCTTGGGACTAAAGAAGCGGTTCGTCTAACCACAGCGCGGTATTACACCCCTACAGGACGATCAATACAGCGGTCTTATGACAAAGGGAATGAAGCATATTATGACGAAGTTCAAGAGCGCTATAAAACTGGAGAAATTGCCGATGCGACAAAAATACCTCAAAACGATTCCCTTGCGTTTACAACCCCAAAAGGGAGGGTGGTTTATGGCGGCGGCGGTATAGTACCAGACATTTATGTAGCAAACACAGCGAGTTTAGACGAAGAATGGAGCAGTTATCTTTTGCGCTCAAATCTAATAAATCACTTTGTTTTTAGAGAATTAGATCAACGGCGTAAAGACTTTAATGGGCTTGACCGGGAAACATTTATAACTTCTGCTTTAGCGGAAAAAGAACGATGGATCACCGCTTTGAAGCAATACATAAAAGAGCAAGGAGTTCCTTTGCAATTAGAAGATGAGGAGCTTGCTACCATCGCGATACATTCCTATTTAGGCTTACAGCTTTTTGACGAAGCTGCGCGTTTAGAAATCCTTCATCGTCAGGACGAATTTATCCAAAAAGCCTTGCAAGAGCTTAAAGAAAAACCTTTAGATTAATTAAAAGTTCTTCCCTTTTTGCTTGGCATTTATCTTTAGCGATAGCAAAAGAATCCAAATTAAAAGTAAAGCAGAACCTGAAGCTAAAATCCCAATAATGGCGACCAGGCTGTCTCCTTCTGTAGGCATTTCCCAGTCAATCATAGTGACGTTAAAAATCATCATTCCTAAGGCCAGTACTGCCATAACACGCAAGAAGTTTTTCATAAGTATATTGTTTAAAAGAGTTGCTGCACGTTTGATGTAAAGAGTTTTACAGCAATAGCTAATAGGACTACGCCAAAAACTTTTCGGATAATATTAATCCCAGATCGTCCCAGCAGTTTTTCAATTCTGCTAGAAGATTTTAAGATGATATAGACAATAATGATGTTGATCACAATAGCAATAATGATATTGATTACGTGATATTCTGCTCTAAGGGAAAGCAAAGAAGTCAAGGTTCCTGCCCCTGCAATCATAGGAAATGCAAGTGGAACGATTGAAGCTGTATCCGGCTCGTCGTTGTTAAAGAGATTAACGCCTAAAACCATTTCAAGCGCTAGGAAGAAAATAATGAACGACCCTGCGATAGCAAAAGAATTGGTGTCAATCCCAATGAGTTTCAAGATTTCTTCTCCCACAAAAAGAAAAGCAATCATAATTACCCCCGAAACAATTGACGCCTTTTCAGATTGAATATGGCCAACTTTTTCTCTCAATGAAATCACTAA
This sequence comes from Candidatus Arcticimaribacter sp., assembly GCA_965658115.1. Classification (GTDB taxonomy): domain Bacteria; phylum Bacteroidota; class Bacteroidia; order Flavobacteriales; family Flavobacteriaceae; genus Arcticimaribacter. The sequence continues at coordinate 97,822 of CBFHRA010000003.1, forward strand.
TGGAATATTGCCAATAATATCAATTACAGCAAATAAAACCATTCCTGCAGTAAATACCTCTTTTAAGTCAAATGCCATCGCTTTGTGTTTTATAAAGCAAAAGTACATCAATTCTCTTTGCTTTTGTGAGATTCAAAACGAATTTATCCTCTTCAAAAAACTATCTTTGACCCATGATGCAGATAGATAAAACATTGGTTTCAGATGATTTATTTGAAAAAGAATTCGTTTGTAATCTACAACAGTGCAAAGGCGCATGTTGTATAGAAGGAGAAGCAGGAGCACCACTGGAAGAAGGAGAATTAAAAGAATTAGAAAAAAACTTTGAGGCCATTCGTCCCTACCTCAATAAAAAAGGCTTAGCTGAAATTGAGCAACAAGGGCTATATGTAAAAGGCTGGGATGGAGAATGGGAAACCCCTATCATAGAAGGAAAAGAATGTGTTTACACCGTCTTTGACGATAAAGGTCATGCCGCTTGTGGGATAGAAAAAGCCTATTTAGACGGTAAAATTGACTGGAAAAAACCCGTTTCTTGTCATTTATATCCCGTTCGTGTACAACAATATTCAGAATTTGCGGCGGTCAATTATCACCATTGGCAAATCTGTAGTGATGCCTGTAGCTTAGGAGAACAATTAAAGGTTCCCGTCTACAAATTTGTCAAAGAAGCTTTGATTAGAAAGTTTGGAAAAGACTGGTATAATTCGCTCGAAAAAGTTGCTGAAGAAAAAGCCAGTTAGCGTTTCTAGGGTTTATAGGGCTTAAGAGATGAAAATCAGTTTAAACACTTGATTAACAAATTATTAAAAACTAGTCTATTTTAGCGATTTGTTGTAATTCAAGGCTGTTTTGTTAAAAACTATAGGTCATTGTGGATAAGTATGACTTTCATTTCTTCTCACAATTTTAAATCTTTGTTAAAAACAAAAATAGAACTAGAAATTCAAAATGACGAGATTATGGCAGCAGTAGAACCGATACTTCAAGAAAACAAAGACAGATTCGTAATTTTTCCAATCAAACACCACGACATTTGGGAGTGGTATAAAAAGATGGAAGCAAGTTTCTGGACAGCAGAAGAAATCGATTTACACCAGGATCTTACAGATTGGAACGACAAGTTAAGTGCAGATGAAAAATACTTCATCAAGCATATCTTGGCCTTCTTTGCTGCTTCTGATGGAATTGTCAATGAAAATTTAGCAGAGAACTTTGTCAACGAAGTTCAATATTCTGAAGCGAAGTTTTTCTATGGTTTCCAAATCATGATGGAAAACATCCATTCTGAAACCTATTCTTTATTAATCGATACTTATGTAAAAGATGAGGCTGAAAAAGATCAATTGTTCCGTGCGATTGAGGTTTTCCCTGCGATTAAGAAAAAAGCAGAGTGGGCATTAAAATGGATAGATTCAGATTCTTTTGCAGAGCGTCTTATCGCTTTTGCAGCAGTAGAAGGGATTTTCTTTTCTGGAGCATTTTGTTCAATTTATTGGTTAAAGAAACGCGGGCTAATGCCAGGACTAACTTTCTCTAATGAGTTAATCTCTCGTGATGAAGGAGTTCACTGTGACTTTGCCGTGCACTTACACAACCATCACCTGGTGAACAAAGTGCCTACAGAGCGTATCCAAGAAATTATTTTAGATGCCCTAAACATCGAGCGCGAGTTTGTAACAGAATCATTACCAGTTAGCTTAATTGGGATGAATTCTAAATTGATGACACAATACCTTGAGTTTGTGACAGACCGCTTATTGGTTGAATTAAATTGCCCAAAAGAATTTAATGTATCCAACCCATTTGATTTTATGGACATGATTTCCCTGCAAGGGAAAACCAACTTCTTTGAGAAGCGTGTGTCAGAATATCAAAAGGCGGGCGTTCTAAACGCCGAAGATCAAGAAACTAAAATTAGTTTCGACGCAGATTTCTAGAAGTCCCCTCTAGTTATAAAAACAGCGGTATTGTTGACAAGCAACTATACCAATAAAATAATCGTTAAAACCAAAAGTGCATGTTTGTAGTCAAAAGAGACGGGCATAAAGAGCCCATTATGTTCGATAAAATTACCGCAAGGGTAAAAAAGTTATGTTATGATTTAAATCCACTGGTTGATCCAGTTCGTGTTGCGATGCGCGTGATTGAAGGGTTATATGACGGAGTGACTACTTCTGAGCTGGATAATCTAGCGTCTGAAATTGCCGCAACAATGACGACTTCTCACCCTGACTATGCACAACTGGCTGCGCGTATTTCTGTATCGAATCTGCACAAAAACACCAAGAAGTCCTTCTCTGATACCATGACGGACTTGTACAAATATGTTAACCCCAGAACAGGTAAAGATGCACCTTTACTTTCTGATGAGGTTTATAACATTATTCAAAAGAACAAAGAGGTCCTTGACTCAAGCATCATTTATAATCGCGATTTTGGCTATGACTTCTTTGGTTTTAAAACCTTAGAACGTTCTTACTTACTTAAACTTAATGGCGAAATAGTTGAACGCCCACAGCATATGTTGATGCGTGTTTCTGTAGGAATTCACATGGAAGACATTGATTCGGTTTTAGAGACCTATGAGTTGATGTCTAAGCGTTTCTTTACCCACGCAACACCAACCCTGTTCAACTCTGGAACACCAAAACCACAGATGTCTTCTTGCTTCCTTTTGGCGATGCAAGATGACAGTATTGACGGTATCTATGACACCTTAAAACAAACGGCTAAAATTTCTCAGTCTGCAGGAGGAATTGGTCTTTCTATACACAACGTTAGAGCGACAGGCTCTTATATCTCTGGAACTAACGGAACTTCTAATGGGATTGTTCCCATGTTGCGTGTTTATAACGATACTGCTCGTTATGTAGATCAAGGTGGCGGTAAAAGAAAAGGCTCTTTTGCTATTTACATAGAACCATGGCATGCCGATATATTTGATTTCCTTGATTTAAGAAAGAATCACGGAAAAGAAGAAATGCGTGCACGTGATTTATTCTATGCTATGTGGACGCCAGATTTATTCATGAAAAGGGTGGAAGCAGATGCAGAATGGACCCTAATGTGTCCAAACGAATGTCCAGATTTATACAAATGTCACAGTGATGAATTTGATGCTTTATACACCAAATACGAAAGTGAAGGAAAAGGGCGTAAAACAATTCGTGCCCGTGAACTATGGGAGAAAATATTAGAGTCGCAAATCGAAACCGGTACACCTTATATGTTGTACAAGGATGCGGCGAATCGCAAGTCGAACCAAAAGAATTTGGGAACCATTCGTTCTTCTAACTTATGTACAGAGATCATGGAGTACACCTCTCCAGACGAAGTTGCCGTATGTAACCTAGCCTCGATTGCCTTGCCTATGTTCGTAAAAGACGGAGCTTTTGATCATGACGAACTTTACCGTGTGACCAAGCAAGTCACTAAAAACTTGAACCGTGTAATTGATCGTAACTACTATCCGGTTCAAGAAGCAGAGAATTCTAATATGCGCCATCGTCCAGTAGGGCTAGGAGTACAAGGATTAGCCGATACCTTTATACAACTGCGCCTACCATTTACTTCGCAAGAAGCAAAAGACTTAAATCAAGACATTTTCGAAACCCTCTATTTTGCTGCTGTAACCGCCTCTATGGAAGAAGCAGAAAAAGACGGACCCTACTCTACATTTAAAGGTTCCCCGATGTCAAAAGGAGAATTCCAGCACAATATGTGGGGCGTGAAAGACGAAGAATTAAGTGGTCGATGGGACTGGGCAGCTTTACGTAAACAAGTTAAAAAGCACGGTGTGCGTAACTCTCTCCTCGTTGCACCTATGCCAACAGCTTCTACCTCTCAAATTCTTGGAAACAACGAATGTTTTGAACCCTATACGTCTAACATCTACACTCGTCGTGTACTCTCTGGAGAGTTTATCGTTGTAAACAAACACCTTTTAGAGGATTTAGTAGAACTAGGTTTGTGGACAGAAGACATGAAGCAAGAGTTGATGCGTGCAAATGGATCAGTGCAAAATATTGAGGGGATTCCAGCAGAGATCAAAGAGCTGTATAAAACAGTTTGGGAACTAAGCATGAAAGACATCATCGACATGTCTCGCCATAGAGGTTACTTTATCGATCAATCTCAATCCTTAAATCTCTTTATGGAAGGAGCCACCATGGCGAAATTAACTTCTATGCACTTCTATGCATGGAAATCTGGCTTAAAGACAGGAATGTATTACTTGAGAACTAAATCTGCAGTAGATGCGATTAAGTTTACCTTGAGTAATAAAGAGAAAGCTCAAGTGCCTGAGACAGCCGCTGCAGCCGCTGCACAAGCCCCACTAAAAGCCAATACAGCAGCAAAACCAGCCGCTGTACCCGTAGAGCCTTTAACCCCAGAAGAGTTAAAAACCATGTTAGATCAGTCACGTGAAAGCGAAGATGACGACTGCTTAATGTGCGGCTCATAAATTAAATAACTATAAATCAGCCCCTTAACGGGGCTTTTTTTATACCCTACACCCTAATGTTAAATTAATGTTACGTAAATATAATTCTAATGTTAATTTAATGTTATATATTTGATATGTAACATTAAATCTATCAATTATGAGAGCTTACATTTTAACATTCGCTTTAATGCTAGGAGTCACAGTAATGGCTCAGGAAAATAATGAAACTTTAAAAACGGTTACCGTTAAAGAAGGCAAATTAACCAAGGTTAATATGTATCACGAAAACGGACAATTAGCTCAACAGGGATATTTAAAGAATAATAGGCTTCATGGAAAATGGGTCAAGTATTCTGAAGAAGGAGATTTACTTTGTGTTGCCAACTACTCACGTGGAAAACGCAATGGTACTTGGTTGTTTTGGGAAAATAAAGACTTAACAGAAGTTGAGTTTAAAAACAATAAAGTCTTACAAAAATTAACTTTTGAATCACAAACTAAAGTAGTTTCCGTAGAACGTTAAACCCTATAGATTTGTTTTTAGTTGATTTGTCGTATGATAAAACGAATCAATTAAGACTATTTTGTGGCGAATTAAATCTTTCGACTTAAGGAGTATATTAAAATACAATCTTGTGTTTTTTGGACTTCGCTCCTCCACCCTTGTCAAACTAATCTGTTCATTGATCTTATCATCAATCGTGGCAATCATATCCTCCTTTTTCCCTAACACTTCCCCCAGTTGTTTTAAGGAGTTATCTTCAAAAGCGTTAATAGAACCTTTTAGCAATAAGTCAATTAGCTGAGAGATTTCTTTTAGTCCTCTAATTTGACTTAGTTTTAATTTACTGTGATTATTATTGATATGATCATAGCTTATGTTGACAAGATAATCGATGTCTTCGATAATGTCTTGAATATGAACCAAAGTGTCAATATAAAATCGACTTGCTTCAACACTATTATCTTCTAATTTTCGAATAAAAGAAAACAAATTGGATCTAAGGTCGTGGATACTTTCTTCTAAATACTTTACTTTCTTTTTGGCCTGACTAAGCTTCTTAAGATTTTGAGAGGAAAGCCCTTCAATAACCAGGGTAAAAGCTTGATGGGTATCTATAGCAACCTGTGTGATGTTTTCATCCGCTTCTTTAATTACCCCAATATAAGAATGACTTCCAGATTTTAAGATGGGAGATTCTACTTCAATTTCCTTTGATTTCTTTCGATGGTTTAAGAAATTTTTTCCTGTAATAAGCAGAACTAAAAAAAAGATCGATGCAATGGCCACAGGACCACCGATATGGAATAAGTACAAGATAATTCCACAAACCGTAAAGGCACTCAAGGCAGTAAAAAACCATCCTCCAATTACATTTAATACCCCAGCCACACGATAAACGGCACTATCTCTCCCCCAAGCTTTATCTGCCAGGGATGTTCCCATAGCGACCATAAAAGTAACATAAGTCGTGGATAACGGAAGTTTTAAAGAAGTCGCTGCAGAAATCAATACAGCAGCAACAACAAGGTTGATACTTGCACGCATCATATCAAAAGAGGGCGCGGTGTCAGTCCAGTCTTCTGTTGATTTTACGGGAATTAATTCGAATTTTCGGTTAATTTTCTTTTGTGTTGCCTGTGGAATGAATCGAATAATTTGATCACTGGTCCAACTAAAAAATCGTACCAAGCCTCTAGAAAGGGCGTTTGGTTTAAAACGCTCTTTAGTATCATTTTGATTGGATAAATCTAGGGAAGTTTGCACCACTCCTTTTGCTTTTGAGGAAAACCAAAGGGTTAATATCATGATCATCCCAGAAACAAATAAGAATAAAGTTGGGGTAGGTACTTTAGCGTCTAGGGCACTCATTTGGAAACTTTCTGCGGCTACTCCAGAAGCAACCCAAGCTTCATAAGATTGAAAAGCAGCGATAGGGACCCCAATAAAATTAACCAAGTCATTTCCGGCAAATGCAAGCGCCAGGGCAAAGGTCCCTATGGCAATAATCAATTTGAAAATATTAATCTGGGTAAATTTGATTAAGGCGTAAGAAATTAAATACCAGATCAAGAGATTAAATCCATTGACTAAGATTATTTCATTATTGAGAAATTCCTTAATGGTTTGATCTCCTAGAAATGAAAATGAAATACTCGCATATTGCGTTCCCTTGATTCCTTTGATTAAAATAAAGTTGGAAAGGGCGGCTAAAGAAATTCCTCCAAAAAGCGCTTTCTTCACCGCAGAAGTTTTTTCCAGGAAAAAAGTCAACATATAGCGAGAGATCCACTGCACGATCGCCCCTATACTAAAGGCGACGACAACAGAAAGTAGGATCCCAAAAATAATTTGGGTTGCCTTAGCGGTATTGATGTAGTGCTCTAATTCGGCTATACTACCCCCATTGGCTAAAATTTTAATCATTGCCATTACTATGGCTGCACCTAGTAATTCAAAAACGATTGAAACGGTGGTTGAGGTAGGCATCCCAAGGGTGTTAAAAAAGTCCAATAGCAGGATATCCGTAATCATCACGGCCATAAAAATGTAGATGATTTCTTGAAAACTAAAAGCAGAGGGATTAAAGATTCCTTTGCGCGCAACCTCCATCATACCACTAGAGAATATGGCGCCCAGGGCGATTCCTATACTGGCTAAAATCATGATGTTGCGAAAGGAAATCGCTTTTGATCCAATCGCCGAATTTAAAAAATTGACGGCGTCATTACTGACGCCGACAATTAAATCTCCTATGGCTAATATGGCCAAAAGTATTACAATATATAAATATAAATTTTCCATATAGTTATACTGTAAAACTACATTTTTTTGAGATGCTTAAACAAAAACTTATTAGAATTTAATTGCGTATCCTAATGTTATTGATCGTCCAGGATTTAATCTAGAAAAAACAAAGTCTGTATTACCAAAATAATCAAATCTACTTTCTCTTAAATCCCCAAGTAAATTATCAATTTTCAAGGTTAAAGATTGTGATTCATTTTGACCAAACTTTTTTTGCGCATTTAATTTTAAATTGTTGAAAGGCATGGTGTAAACATCAGGGATATTACCTGCACCTACAACTTCTAATGTTCTTCCTTGAACGTTAAAATAAACACCTGCTTCCACTTTTTTGTCAAAATTATTATACACAATACCTGTATTTATAATGAAAGGCGATTGTCCTTGCATTGCTCTTTCATTATCAATATCTCTATCAGGTTCTGTAGCTGTTCTCCCTAAAAACTCTGCCTCATTCATAATTTGGATAGATTCAATGACAGAAACGTTTAGGTTTAATCCTAATTTATTTACGTCGTTGTTAACTAAATTCTTTCTGTATTCAATTTCTAAGCCGAAAATTTTAGCATTATCATTATTTCTAGCAGATAAAACGTTAGGAGAGTTAAATCTTGGAATGACAATTTCGATTGGATCTTTTAAATCTTTAAAGAAAGCACTAACGGCAAATACTTGGTTTCCTTCACCAAATTTTTCATAGCGTAAATCAAAATTGTTCACGTAGGTAGGTTTTAATTCTGGATTACCAAGGAAAGTTCGCTCTGTAATTGGATCATAGATTTGTGCTCCAGAAGACTCTTTAAAGCTGGGTCTTGCTGTTGTGCGAGAATAAGAAAAGCGAAGGTTTACATCATCGTTAATAGCATTAATAAGATTAAGCGATGGGTATAGATCACCCACATTGATTATTTCATCATCGTTAAAAGATAAATTAATGTCTATGGTTTCTCCAGTATAATGGGTGATATAATTTTCATATCGTAATCCGATAACTGATTTTAACTTTTCTGAAATTTTAAATTCGTTTGAAAAGTAAAAGGACATGGTAGCACTATCAGATTCATATTGATTTGTTCTTTGAAAATCTCCAATGATATAAGAACCGTATTCACTATCGTTTGTAATGCGCCACAAATTTTCAGAGGCAAGAATCATGTTTGGGTCTCCTCCAAGAAGGGAAGATCGACCAAAAAATCCGATTTGGTAATTATTGGTTGAGAAATCCCTAAATTTTGTAGAATAAGCGGCTCCAAAACGCAGTTTTTGGTCCAAATCTTTGAAAGCATAGTTGTAGGTAAAATCAATTTTTGAAGCAAGGGCATTTTCTTCCAAATCCCTCCAAAGTCGACTAGGCCACTGTGTTGAGGAGGCATCTAAAGTTTTTCTATCCCCATCAACTTCAAAAAATGCTCGTCTAAAATCTTTATCGTAAACCCTTGCAAAAGAAGGGGCTACATTCCAATCAATAACGAGTTTATTATCCCCGATATTATATCTTCCTGACATTGGAATAGAGGTAATATTTCGTTCTGTATAGGTCAATAGTTGGCCTTCTCCTTCATAGAAATTTTCTAGTAATTCAGAAAAACGAACATCTAGCGCCCCAGACTCCCCACTTTTTATATTTACAAAATTAATTTTATGCTTGGTTTTATTTGTTTTAAACGATAATCCCAAAAGAGCACTAGAAAGCGCTTGAATTTGTCCTACTTTTCCTTGTTGGATTGTGTTTTGTGCTAAACCACTATTGGGTTCTTTTAATACAGTCCCATTGAAGGCATCTTCATAATAAGTATTGTCATATCTATAATTTAAAGCGGCAATAAAGCCAATGGCACTATTCTCTCCAATGCTATATTGATTACTCGCTGTCCCACCAATACTAAAGTCGGTAAAGTTATTATAGTTAGCTACCCCCATCTGCTTTGTAAAGCTATCTGTTGTGGAGGTGACATAATCTGCAGTTGTCGAAATAAGATCGCGTTCAGGAAATATAATTTCTGTTCTTGGTGAAAAAGGGCGGTCACTATAGCCATTGTCAAATCTTAAAAAGTTGTAAGATTCTTTGGGTAAACCAGGAGCTTCTTGAAAACTCATTAAAGTGTTGTATCCAGTACTAAAAGAAATACCATACTCTGGTTTAATAGAGAAGTCTTTAAGTAAGATGTTGATAATACCTCCACTAAAATCTGCTGGTAAGCTTGCATTAGCAGATTTATTAATTATGATATTGTCAATTAGATTTGTTGGAAAAATATCCAATTGAAGGGTGTTTTTATCAGGATCTAATCCAGGAACTTCCAATCCACCTAAAAGTGTTTTAGAATAACGATCTCCTAAACCACGTACAAACACAAATTTACCTCCTTGTACCGAAACTCCTGGAACACGTTTAATCGCTGAAGCCAAATTTGAGTCGCCTGATTTACGTATTGATTGAGAGGAGAGACCATCGATTAAATTGATAGATCTTTTTTGAATGGACAGTACCGATGCTTCGGTATTTGAACGTGCAGTGGTTGTTACCACAACTTCATCCAATGAATCTGATGCGGGTAATAGAGTGATATTTACTATATTCTCATCATTATCCCCTACGTTAATTTCATTAATTTTCTTGCTGCCATAACCAACAAATGAAACCTCAATTGCATAAGTTCCAGAAATCACTTCAAAAGAAAAATTCCCTTCAAAATCGGTGGTTGTCCCTCCAATTTTTTCTCCTGTCTCATCAACAGTTAGGATAACGTTAGCAAAGGGTAAGGCATCGTTAAAGTCTCCATCTATAATCTTTCCAGAAATAATGGATTGAGCCATTAAATTGCTTGCAAATAAAGCAAGTAATAGTGTAAGTAATTTATTCATATTAAATAGTAAAAATGCTCTACGAAAGTAGAGCATTTTAGATGTTTGGATGTAAAGTATATGTTAAGTTATACTTTAATTAGTTTGCAGAAAAATATAGAGTCCATCCAAATACTGACTCATCAGCACCAGTAGAACTAGCTTGTGAAGCAAGGGTTTCTGCCCAAGTATTTCCATCAGTTACGTTACTTGGCATAATTGTACTAAGTACATCAGAGGTAATAAAGTCAAAATTATTGAACAATAGACTTCCAGCGGCAGTAGCAGTGCCTTGTCCACCGTAAGTGTCAGCATCAATACCTTCAATTGTAGTTCCAGTATTAAATGATTTAAAGACAATATTTTGGTTTAAACCAGTAGCATCACTTTTCCAAGTACCATATTGGTTTGTGTCTTCTTGGACTGTGTTTCCGTAAACTGTTACGTTTTGAAGTGTATACTGTCCATCAATTCCTCCTGTGCTATCTTCTGTACCATCGATTTCAAATGCACCATCAGTATCATCATCTAACACAATAACAGCATTGCTGATTGTTCCCTTGTAGCCTTCGTCTAAATCGATTGCATCGTCACCATTCATGTGGATGATAAGGTTAGTTACATCTACAGATCCTCCGAAAATTTCAATACCGTCGTCTGAGCTTCCAATGATTTCGATGTTTTCAACAACGGTTCCATTACCAACACCTCCTAATGTAAGACCTTGTAATTCGTTATCTCCCGTTAGCGTTTGTCCTGAGTGGCGGATAGAAACATATTCTAATCTTCCAGAACTATCTGCATCATTTGTTCCACCATAGGTAGTCCACGAAAAGCCATCTGCGATACCTTCAATATCGTCTTCTCCACCGTCTTCACCTACCAATGCATTACCAAGTACAACAACAGATCCCCATCGACCCATGTCTGTTGGAAGTCTGTTTGGAGACACTCCATTATCATCATAATCGATCTCATCATTGATGTCTGTAAAGATTATGGGTTGTTCAGCTGTCCCAATAGCTAAAATTTGCCCACCTTTAGCAACAACAAGTACTGTAGCATCAGCCCCAGTTTCATCACCTGCTTTAATAATTGTTCCAGCTTCGATATTTAAAACACCACCGTCACGTATAACTACCTTTCCGTACATTTCCCAAATTCTGTCGTTAGTCCAGGTTTGAGAATCATCAATAAAATATACACCTCCAGCAATACCTACAGTTTCTGTAGTCGGTGCAGCATTTTGAGCATCTAAAGCGTCTTGTATAGCTTGATCAATGTCAATACCATTTGCCACAGCAGCAGTAACAGCAGCAGTTATATCGGCTGTAGATGGTAAGTTAGCATCTGCTAAAGCCTGTGCAACAATACGAGCAACGTCAGCCTCAGTTAGTACATCAGCATTATCCTCACTTTCACAGGCAGTGAAAGTTAGTAACGCACTTAAAAAGAGTAAAGATAATTTTTTCATTATTTTGTTTTTTATTATGTTCCAAAAGTAGAACATGCTCATAAGAGTAGTTTTACGGGTATGTTAAACCTCAAAGCATGCATTTTAAATTAGTGCTATTACATCTTTAGGAAAACGTTAAGGATAAAACCCAAAGAAGATCGATTCCATAAAACAGCATTTTATTACCTTTAAACAAAAAACAAATGCTCTGGGAAAAACTCCTCTCTTTACAACGTTTTGGCGATACAATTAAGCGAATAAGAAAAGAACAAGACGAAATTCGTTTAGGTTTTGAAGTAGATTATGATCGCATAGTCTTCTCTTCATATTTTAGATCCCTGCAAGACAAAACCCAGGTCATCCCCTTTTCAAAAACAGACTTTGTTCATACGCGCTTGACCCATAGTTTAGAGGTGTCTGTTGTAGCGCGAAGCCTAGGACGCTTAGCTGGAAAAGAAGTGTTAAAGCGCCACCCCCATTTGCAGGAAGTGCATGGTTACCACCCCAATGATTTTGGCGCTATAGTAGCTGCAGCTGCCTTAGCACATGATATCGGGAATCCTCCCTTTGGCCATAGCGGAGAAAAAGCCATAGGTCATTATTTTGAAACCGGTGAGGGGAAACAATATAAAGCGGAACTCACCCCAGAAGAATACGCAGATCTTTGTCAATTTGAAGGAAATGCAAACGGCTTTAAACTATTAACAGAATCTTTCCCCGGGGCACCAGGGGGCTTACGTATTAGCTATGCAACGCTGGGAGCCTATATGAAATACCCCAAAGGGTCGTTGCCTTATCGTCCTACCGCCCATGTAGCCGATAAAAAGTTTGGGTATTTCCAGTCAGAAAAAGCTTTTTTTGGCGAGCTCGCCATCGACATGGGATTGAAAGACCAGGCAAGAACCCATCGCCATCCCCTTGCTTATCTCGTAGAAGCGGCAGACGATATCTGTTATACCATTATCGACTTTGAAGACGGGATCAATCTAGGATGGATTTCTGAAGATTATGCCCTAGAATACCTTATTAAGTTGGTAAAAGATCGCATGGATACCGAAAAGTATGCCGGCTTACAATTCACCTCCCAGCGCATGAGCTACCTGCGTTCTTTGGCCATCAATAGTTTAATTATGGACGCTGTCCAAATGTTCTTAGCCCATGAGGAAGAGATTTTAGCCGGAACTTTTGCCCATGCCTTATTAGACAAAAGCAATTATAAAGCACAAATGGATGATATCATTGCCATAAGCGTGGATAAGGTGTACCGTTCAGACGAAGTCTTACAAAAAGAAATCGTAGGCTATAAAGTAATCTCCACCCTGTTGTCGGCTTTTTGTACCGCTGCGGTAAATCAATTTAAAGGAACGACAAATACCTATGATCAATTGATTTTACGCTTAGTACCTCAAGGCACCCCTTTAATAGAGGAGACCCTTTATAAAACAATATTAAATGCGAGTTGCTTTGTGGCGAGCTTGTCTGACGGCAAGGCGATGGAGTTAGCTGAAAAAATGAAATAAGATGCTTTTACGTTGGTTATTTTTCCTCACCTTTTTTAGCTTACTTCAATGGTATTCCTTTCAAGTCATTAAAACCATTGGCTTGAGTAGACCCTTAGTAATTGCTTATATCGCAGTGGTTGGGCTTATTTTTGGGAATTTTATGTACTTCAGTATTGGCTATGATCGCTCTACTGGCTGGACCCAAGGGATCAGTTTTTCCCTGGGCTTGTTTTTGTCCTTGATGGTCTTTCAATTGATTTTGGTTTTATTTTTAGCCTTTGAAGACCTGCTTCGGCTTCCACAAGCCTTGTATCGTTTTTTTATCGAAAGAGGAGAAGGAAATTATTTTCCTAGTCGGCGAAAGTTTATTTCTCAACTCGCCTTAGGACTTGCTGCGATTCCTTTTGCATCGCTATTGGTGGGCATGTTTAAAGGGAAGTATAACTATAAGGTTTTACATTATGCCTTGACCTTTGACGATCTCCCCGAAGCTTTTGACGGCTTCACCTTGACCCAAATATCAGACATACATTCGGGTAGTTTTGACAATGCAGCAAAGGTGAATTACGGGATTGATTTGATCAACGAGCAAAAATCTGATGTGATCTTATTCACCGGAGATATTGTCAATAATAAGGCCGATGAGTTACTGCCGTGGAAAGATGCTTTTGGCCGTTTATCGGCCAAAGAAGGAGTGTATTCTGTATTAGGGAATCACGATTATGGCGATTATGTCAACTGGGAAACCAAAGCAGAAAAAGAGGCAAACTTACAGCAGCTTTTTGCTACTCAAGCCGAGATGGGCTTTACCCTTTTGCGCAACGAAACCCACTTTCTTGAAAAGGACGGACAGCGACTTGCTCTAGTAGGCGTTGAAAACTGGGGGAAAGGAGGCTTTAAAAAGAAAGGAGACCTCGATAAAGCGATCGCAAATGTTGCTGCAGATGATTTTAAAATCTTGCTTTCACACGACCCTTCGCATTGGGAGGCAAAAGTATTACCTCACCCCTATAATTTTCATCTAACCTTGAGCGGGCACACCCATGGGATGCAGTTTGGGATCGAAATTCCGGGTTGGTTTAAATGGAGTCCAGTCAAGTGGCGTTACAAGCAATGGGCGGGCTTGTATCAAGAGAAGAAAGAATGGATTAATGTCAACAGAGGCTTTGGTTTTTTAGGTTATCCCGGTCGTGTGGGGATTTGGCCAGAGATTACTGTAATTACGTTAAAACGCTCTAGCAAAGAAGTTTAAAGAAAATACCCTAACTTCGTACTGTAATCAATAACCTAAAACACAATTAGCATGTCTAAATTTGGTGAATTAGTAGACGGGAAAGCTCCTCTACTTTTGGTGTTTTTTCAAGAATTAGAAGAACTCAAAGAAGAGTTCAATTTTACCTTACGCGATGTAGCTGCGGCCATGGGAGATCAAGGAAAAGTGATCAAAATCAATATCGCTAAAAACCCTAAATTAGTTGATGCGCTGCGCGTTAAAGTGATTCCAACCCTTATGATTTATAAGTTAGGAGAAATGGTATGGCGCCAAAGTGGGGAACAAGATGCCAATACTTTGATTGCTTTAATGAACGAATACGTTAATTAATTCCCTTCTATCATATCGTCAAAGATGACTAGGTCTTTGATTCTATTGTAGATTTTATTTTCTAGACTATCTCTTTGTGCTTCGTTATCATAAAGATTGACATAGAGCAAGATTCTTCTGTATCCATTAATTTCATCCATAATTCTGCTGCGCAATTCGAGTTGACGTTCTGGTTCAAATCCTTGAATAACCTCTAGTCTTTCATCATATACCTTGCTAATTTTATTCGCCAGTGCTCTAGCGTCTTCAATTTCACCAGCCAGGTAAAGGCCTTCAACAAATTCTTCCATGGCAGTATAGTAGTCATACTCTCCATAAAGAAAGGCAAACGCACGGCTATAGCTTCTAAAGTTTTGAATGTATTCTCCTGCTTTTTCGTTGTCTTTATTGTCTAAAACAGCATCTACTAATGCGCGATAGCGTTCGACTTCGGTTAAGATTTCTTCGCCTAGTTCATAGCGTAAATCCAGCGATAGACTGTCGAAGTAGTCGAGCTGACTTTGGTGTTTTTTGGCGACAGCCTCAAAAACTTCACGCGCTTTTTCTTTCTTCTCAATGCGGTAATACGCATCGACAAAAGGAGTAAGTAAACTGTAATACCCAAAGTATTTTATGGGCATTTTCTCAAGCGCTAAATCCATGATTTCTTCCGCTTTTTGATCTTTTCCTTCATCGATTAAAACTTCGGCAAGGCGCACCATATTTGAGCGATAAGAAATACTGTTTTTGCGGGTTTCTGGATCGTGATAGATGTCTGGGCTATTTGAATTCCCCCATTCCCATTGTTTGACAATTTCATACATGAGATTAGCATCAAGACGTCCCATGATATAAGGATTAACAGGATTTAATGGCGTTTTAATGGGGACTAACTTATAGACTAAACCTTCGAGTTGTAGGTATTCTTTCATCCATAAATACTCGCTATCTGCATAACTCCCACCAGTAAAGTAGATGGGGCGTTCCCAGTCATTATTCGCTAAAATGTCTAGCATCATCAACTGGTTTTTATACAAGCCGCTTTTAGGAAGATCTATATCGATATAAGGAACAATTTGATCGCGATCTTTCTCAGTTACTAGCCCGCTTTTGATCACATTCTCGACATTTACGGGAACGCGAATCTTGTTGGTAGGGTAAAAAATCATCTCCTGTGTTCCCATGGGATAAAGTGCAGGGTCTCCACCTGATTGTGCGATCAAGCTTTTGTATTTTGTTCTAGGGTCGTCACTAGCTACCCAATTCACAAAGTCCTTAATATCCCATCGCAACGAATCTGCTAGGGGTTCATATTTAATATAATCTCTAATCCCATAGGCGTATTTGTCGTGGGTGAGTTGCGATGGAATGGGTTCGCTCTCATAAGTTTTGCGTTTCATTTGATCGATGTACCAATCTGTTGCCAATAAACTGGTGTTGATAGGGCGAACATCGGTGCGATAACCCTCAATATCTTGTGCATACCAAAGCGCAAAAGTATCATTGTCCCCAATGGTAAAAATCATTGCCCCCTTGTCTTCTTGGATAGAAGTTAGATAGGATTTTGCCACAGATTGTGCGGTATAGCGTCCAGAACGATCGTGATCATCCCAGTTTTGGTACGCCATTAAAAATGGAACAGCAAGCAGACAAACGGCAACTGCGATAGGTCTTGCCCATGCGTTGTTCCAAACTCGTCTTAATTCGTTGGATAAGTAAAAGGCACCCATCCCAATCCATATGGCAAAGACATAGAAAGATCCCACTAGAGCATAGTCTCGCTCTCTGGGTTCAAAAGGACGTTCGTTCAGGTAAACTTTTAACGCTAATCCAGTAAAAAGGAAAAATAGCAATAATACCCAGAAGCGTTTTTTGTCCTGTTGATATAAAAAGAGAACACCCATTAAGCCTAGGATAAAAGGCAAAAAGAAATAGGTGTTTCTCGCTTTGTTGTTTTTTGCATCCTCGCTAATCGCACTTTGATTACCTAAACGGATTTCGTCGATAAAGGGAATTCCGCTTAACCAATTCCCGTGTAGAATGGTATATTTTCCTTGGATGTCATCTTGCCTTCCGGCAAAATTCCAAAGGAAATAGCGCAGGTACATATAATCCACCTGATAGGTAAAAAAGTAGTAAAGGTTCGCAAAAAAGGTGGGCTTTTCGATATCGATATAGCGGGACATCGTTTTGTAAAAATTGTGGTAATCTTCGCCACTTAAAACCCCCTCTGCAGCATCTTGTCTAAATTGTGCAACGCGTTGGTATAGTTCTTCACTTCCCCTATATTCAGGGCGAATCGAAAACTCTAATGGACCAGTAAAATTGATATAATTTTCGGCATGTTCTGCGCTCCACAAGCGGGGAAGAAAACCTTTATGGTTGCTGTTGGCATTAATCCGCGCATTTTCCCAGTGGTTGACAATTACATAGCGTCCAGTTTTTTCATCCCGTTCATATTTTGGTTTATCGTCGATATAAGGCTCGAAATCGTCTTGCCCGGCGTACATGTCAGAGAACATAGGGCCATAAAACAATTTTGTTTCGGGGTATTGTTCTAGGTTGTAGTAGGCCAATAATTGTCGGGCATCAGAAGGGGAGTTTTCGTTGATCACCGTATTGGCGTTTGCTCGAATGGGGAGCATAATCCAAGAAGAAAACCCTAGGAGTACAAACAATACACATAGAATTCCTGTGTTGAGGTTGATATAGTTTTTTGCTCTGGTAAAACGTAAACTGTAATAAAAGAAGACAAGGAATAAGATCCCTGTGATAATAGTTCCGCTATTAAAGGGAAGATTGACTTGATTGACAAAAAAGACTTCCATTTTACTAAACAATGCTAGGGTAGAAGGAAGTAACATTTTAAAGATAAAGAGCAGGATCGCGACAGAAACAATATTGGCGGTGATAAAGTTTTTAAAGGTGACTTTTTTAGTGTTCTTAAAAAAGTAGAGCATCCCAATGGCAGGAATGGTCAGCAGTCCCATAAAGTGCACCCCAAACGATAATCCAATCACAAAGGCGATGAGCAGTAACCAGCGATCACCACGGGGGGTGTTCATTTCTCTTTCCCAGCGCAAGGCCATCCAGAATAAGGCAGACAGTATACAGGTCGCCATGGCATACACCTCGGCTTCTACTGCGTTAAACCAAAAACTATCTGAAAAACAAAATGCTAGTGCACCTACTGCAGCACTCCCAAAATAGCCCATGGCTTCTCTCTTATCTGTAATTTCTTTAAAAGAAGGGAGTTTTCGCAATAAAAGCGTGAGAGATAAGTAGAGAAAAAGGACAGTAAAGGCACTAGAAAAAACCGACATCAAATTCACCATCAAGGCAATTTTTTCTGGTCCAGTGGCAAAAAGAGCAAAGAAGGCACCCATCATTTGGAAAAAAGGAGCTCCTGGGGGGTGACCTACTTGTAGCTTTGCCGAAGTGGCAATGTATTCTCCAGCATCCCAAAAACTTGCTGTGGGTTCAACGGTTAATCCAAAGGTGAGTAAGGCAATTATAAATACTTCGGTCGCGACGATGCGATTCCAAAAGGTAAGTTGTTTAGCTGTCATAGGTGGCCCTTAATGCTTACGAAAATACGTATTCTAAAATTAATTCTCTTGGGATTTAACAATTCCGTTTTTGTTTCATTACAGCTTTTCAAAAAGACCTAAATCTTTGTTTTTTTGGACTTCGTTCCATAAAAAATATTGCCCTTGCATGGTGATGTAAACATTGGGGGAAAGGGTTTGCGAAAAGGAGAGGGCACAGCCCAAATTAAAAAATCCATCAGAAGAGCTCCCAAAAGCATAAGGGATCATCGCACCAGTTAAAACAATGGTTTTGTCCAGTTTAAGTAGGGCTAAACGTTTAGCGGTATTCACCATGGTATCGGTACCATGGGTAATAACAATTGATTTAGCACTGGTGGTGGTGCAGGCTTTTTCTATGCGCTGTAAATCCTCTTCTGTAAAAGCTAAACTATCCTTTAATAATAAAGGGGTAACATGAACAGGGAGCTTACAGCGACTGCGCTCTAACATTTTGGGGATATGGGTGTGTTCAAAATACAATTCCCCTTTGATGTGGTCATAGGTCTTGTCAAAAGTACCTCCGGTAACGATGAGTTGTATCATACCTTTTTTTAGATAAATGTAAACTTTGATGCACATATAAAAAAGCAACTTATACAATAGTATTAACTCTAAATAGGAAAGTTATTAGTTTAAACGAAAAAATAGGTTTGTAAAGTCCTACTTTTATTTTAAATTTGCACCGCAATTGGCCCATGGTGTAACTGGCAACACGTCTGATTTTGGTTCAGAAGAGTCTAGGTTCGAGCCCTAGTGGGCCAACAAAAACCCTCAAGAAATTGAGGGTTTTTCTTTTTCCCTCCGTTGTAGCTCATGAAAATTATGTACTTTAATCATTGAATTAAACCTAATTAGCATGAAAAAAGCCCGCATTTTATTACTGCTCCTTCTTTTTGTTGGGGTCGTTTATCTTACCCAAAAAGAAACTTTACCCGCTTATACTCCAGCGCGGGATTACATTGATTTAGAAGAAGAATTGGTAGAACAATTTATCTTGGCAAAAGACAGTTCTGTCATTGAACTACCTGAAGGTCATTTCTTGTTTTCTCAATCCCTTAGTTTAGACAACAAAACCCACTTAACCATCAAAGGACAAGGAGTGGATAAGACCGTGTTGTCTTTTAAAGGACAAACTTCTGGCGCAGAAGGAATCAAGATTACCAATAGTCAAAACATCACCCTAGAAGATTTTGCCATTGAAGATGCTGTGGGCGATAATTTAAAAATTAGCGAATCAGACAGCGTTGTCATGCGCCGTATTCGCTCTGCATGGACAGGAGAAGTTTCTGTTCAAAATGGCGCTTATGCCCTCTATCCAGTACTTTCTACTAATGTGGTTATCGAAGAATGTGAGGCGATCGGCTCTTCAGATGCGGGGATCTATGTGGGACAATCAAATAATGTGATCATTCGTAACAATAAGGCCTTTTACAATGTCGCTGGAATTGAAAGCGAAAACAGCACCAATGTTGAAATCTATGGCAATGAAGCCTATGAAAACACCAGCGGCTTATTGATTTTCAACCTTCCTGAACTCACTTTATACGGGGGTCAAGTCAATGCTTATAACAACAATATTCACGATAACAACCTCACCAATTTTGCAGTAAAAGGTTCTATAGTAAGTGCAGTACCAAAGGGGGCTGGAGTAGTGATTATGGCGACAAAAGATGTGCAGTTTCACAATAACATTGTCGCGAATCATAAAACGACCAATTTAAGTATCGTTTCTTATGAAATCTTTGCAGCAGAAGAAGACGAGCAACGTGAAACAACAGTTAACGATGAAGCTCAAGCCCGGGGTTTAAGAGCGATTGAAAGTGACTATAAAGATGACAAAGCCTATAACCCTTATCCCGGGAGAATTGATGTAAGAGATAATCGCTTTTCTAACAAACATTTTTTCCCCACCTTTTCAAATGACTTTGGGATATTGTGGCTTGTAAAAAACAGTGCGAACATTCCAGATATTGCCTATGATGGGATTTTTGCTCCGGGGGGATCTTTACAAGATGAAGAGCATAAATTATGTATTCAAAACAATGGTGAAGCCTCTTTTGTTTATCTCGATGCTGCACACGATTTTGAAGGTTTCACGAATGATCAAAGCCCTTTTGATTGTTTAATAAATTAGAAAATTGATGATGCGGATTGAAGGGGTAGGTATTGTATTGGCTTGTTTTTTATTCTGTTGTGCTTGTAGTTCAAAAGACGATAAGCGCGTTGCGCCAAAAGCAAGAAAGGCCTCTACCACCCTTATCAAGAAGACTATCGCGACAGATGATCCTAAACTGCTTTCTGACTACGCCTTTTTTAAAGGGGAATTGAAAGATTTAACACCCGCAGAGCAAGTTTATCCTTATGCCATCAACACCCCCTTATTCTCTAATTACGCCGAAAAGGCTCGCTTTATTTACTTACCTAAAGGGAAATCAATGGATTTTACTTCAAATGGACCATTTGACTTTGACCCTGGTGCAATCTTGATCAAGAACTTCTTTTATCACGCAATTGAAGGAGATACAACATCTCCTAGAAGAATTATAGAAACCCGTTTATTAATCAAAGAAGAAAAAGGCTGGAAGCCGCTTAACTATATTTGGAATGAGCAGCAAACCAATGCCGATTTGAATTATGTGGGAAAAAACGTTGCAGTAAACTGGGAGGATGATCAAGGCGAAAATAAACAAGTTGACTATGTAGTCCCTAATTTAAATCAATGTAAAAACTGCCATAGCAGCGACAATAACATTACCCCTATAGGGATCACTGCTGCCCAGTTAAATCAACGTTATACTGCCTTGCAACAAGAGATCAATCAACTGGATTATTTTAAACAGCTAGGGATCTTATCCAATTTTAGTACTGCTGCAGAACACCAGTCTATGCCAGTTTGGAATGATATTCTTAATGCAAGTGTAGAAGAGCGTGCAAAAGCTTATTTAGATGCGAATTGTGCCCATTGCCATTCTGCTCAAGGTTCTGCAAAGAACTCTGGTTTGTATTTAAATTACCATCAAAAAGATCAACGTAAACGTGGTATTTTAAAGCCGCCTATCGCTGCGGGGAAAGGGTCTGGGGATTTTAAATATGATATTGTTCCCGGTCATCCAGAAGAATCAATTTTTATCTATCGAATGAGTAGTAATGATCCTGCGATTCGTATGCCAGAAATAGGGCGTTCTATTGTACATGAAGAGGGACTCGACTTACTCACCCAGTATATCAAAGAATTACAAAAAGAATAATTAAGGTAAAAGTTGGTAGGTATAAGCTGCTCTTAAAATTTGGGTATCCTTTAAACTATCAATAAAAAAACTGCGGCGTTCTTTGATTAAAATGGGTTGATGATCCAGATGAAAAGCATCATTAAGAATCAAGCTCCATCGCCCGTTGTGTTTTACACTATACCCTAAATTTAGTTTAGTTTTTGGATCAAAATAAAATAGCCATTCATCGGTAGAACCACTTTTAGGGTAACGAACTTCGACTACATCTACTTGCTTTGATTGAATTTTTCTTTGGCCTATATACTTTATTACCGCCGTTGGGTCATTGAGTTTAGCAGGTTGCCAAAATACAAAGTAGGCAGTTTTTATAGCTTCTTCTGCCTGGTAAGAAGCCTCTTTGGAGTGGTCTTCGTCTCCATTGATAGAAAGAAAATAGGCCCCTTTTTTAAAATGGGTTGTTTTACTGCTCTTAGGAGTGTTTTGCTCGATGAGATAATTAAAAGGATTCCAGTCAATATGATGGGTTTGTTCTATGGTTTGTTCTATGGTTCCATCTGCATAATATAGTTGTGTTGTTTTATGGTATGATAAGCTGTCAAGCTTTTTAGAAAAGCCATGTGCTTCGATAGAGTGTACTACGATTTCTTTTCCAGTAAGTGTTTTTTCGCAACCGATTAAACCTGAGAGTAGAAAGACAGAAAAAACTGTTCTCCACATCTTATTTTCCTTTTGCATCAATTAAAAAAATCGCCGCAGCAATGCCAAGAAGGGAACCAAATATCCCCAAAAGAAAACGCCAAGAGGGCATTGGGGGACCTTGCCAAAAAAAGGTCTCTATAAATAGATATAGATGAAGTAAGAGAAGTAGTGCGCCAAGTAGTTTTGCATATTTCATCTAAGAAAGATAATTATTACAATTGAATTATAATTCCATATTTTCGACAATAATCTGTCCTAAATTCCACGAGGGGATATAGTAGGTATAATAAGTTTCGTCTAAAATTTCAGTAAAAATACGCTCTTGTAGCACGGTTGAATTTCCTGTAATGATGGTTAGAGAAAAAGATCCCTGTTGGTTTTCTCGCTTTGCAAGGGTTTCTCGAACAAGCGCTAGGGCTGGCTTATGTCTAAGACCGTGTAGATCGATTTCATCGGGTTGTGGAGTTCGTTTGGCCATGCTACTTTTTACAAAAATAAAAACCCCTGGCGGTCTTGGGAACTTACCAGGGGTTTTATTAACCAAAATCATCAACTAGTACATGAAAATTATGGTATAAAAGTAGCGGTTAAACCCACTTTGGGCTGTTAAAGCCCTGATAATGTTTTCCCAAGGATACGTTAAAATTTATAGAAGTAACCAGAAGAGATAGCCATTCAATACACAATAAAATGTCGCAGGGAAGCTTTGGATAAAGCTATCTTTTATTTTGATGCGAACCCCAACACCGAATAACATCAATAGTGAGAGACCAAAACAACTCAACATTTGTAGCGGTATCCAATAAAAACCCGCTAAGGTTCCTATTCCACCCAACAACTGGAGAACACCCGTTAGGGTCCTAAATTGCGGAACCCCATAGCGTTCGAACTCTGCAATTAAATAAGGACTACTTAAACAGCCTATCCCAAAAAAGAGAAAGGAAACACCCGAAAAGATTAAAAGTAAATTAAATATCATCCAGCGCAAAGGTAGTCAATACCTCCAAAGAGACATAGTCTAGGGTTTTTTGATGGGTCGCGGCAAGTTTAATTTGTGGTGCAACCCCTGCGCGATAAGCTTCTAACCATCGCGAGACACAAAGACACCAGTAGTCTCCCGCCACTAAACCTGGAAAGTTATACTGTGGATAAGCACGGGTTAAATCATTGCCTTTACTTTTTGAAAACTGTAAAAACTCCTCAGTCACTACAGCGCAAACGGTATGGGTGCCTGCGTCAAAAGGGCCGGTATCGCAGCAGCCGTTGCGGTAGGCTCCTGTCATGGGTGCTGTGCCACAGATTAATAAGGCTTCGCCAAAGACATTAAAGGAATCTGCTTTCATCGAGATAAAGAATAATTAAGTCCTATAAAGAAACGAATTCCTTGGTTAGGAGCATAGATATAAGTTGGATCAAAACTTAGTGCATAGGGATTGTCGCTTGTTGCTTGAATTGTTCCGCTGTCGTCATATTGCACATTGCGATCAAAAGGATCATCACTGCGCGCAATTAAAAAAGGATTGTTTTTTGCCGGGGTCCAATCTAGCAGATTTTTTACCCCGATAAAAAAGTTCCAATCGTTTTCCTTTTGATAGCTTATTTTAATGTTTTGAATACTCCATACGGGGGAGAATTCTGCTCTAGGGTCAAGGTCTCCCAATAAGGGTAAACGCATGGGACCATAAAGATTCCCCGTATAATCAAGGCGTAATTTTTCCTGCCATAAAGGAGCGGTAATTGCCCAAGTCATCGACCATTTTTCGGTAAAGACGGGGCGAACTTTAGTGTTGTTTTCTTGGGTAAAAACATCTAAAAGGCTCCCGCCTAATTGTGCGCGAAACCGACCATAATTGGCTTCAATATTGATGCTTCCTCCTTGAGAAACAGCGTGATCGTTGAGGTTGTTGTAGCGAATTTCATTGGGGTTAGTGTCAAAATCAGGAAGGATTTGATTGGTAAAATAAGTATGCCATATGGAGGCATCAATGCCTAGAATCCATCCGTTGGGGGTATAGATTTTTTTGTAAAAGTTGAGGTTGATGTTATACGATTGCTCTGGGGCTAAGTCTTCTTCAATGATTAAATCTCTTGCTCCAGTGAGTGCAGCGTGGTCTTCGGTAAAAATATTCACGACCCTAAACCCTGTTCCTGCATTGAGTCGAAGCAGTGTTTGCTCGTCAAAATTGATCTTATAGCCTGCCCGTGGTGTGGCGATAATACCGTGGTCTGGATGGTGATCAAGGCGCATACCTAGCAGGAGTTTATGGCGTTCTTTTAGGGCGATTTCATCTTCTAGAAAGACGCCCGGTAACCAGTAGCGATTGGGGTTATTTGTTGTAAGAATTTCGGTGGCGGGAGTATTGTCATCATACCAGCTATAACGAGCACTTAGCCCACCCAGCCATTGATGTCGTCCACGCTCTTTGCGCCAGATGCCTTGCATAAAACCGATCCGCTCTTTGGCTTGAAAAGCCATATCGCCATAAAAAGAGTCTTGATCGTGATCGGTATAAGAATATTGAATTTCCCATTGATCGGATAGGTTTTGGGCGCCAATAATTTCAAAACGTTTGGTGTAAATACTTTCACCATAAATTTGATCCCCCCCGCGATTTGCATCGGTCCAATCTAATTCCCCGCCCCAGCGATCTTCGTATAAGTAGCGAAAGGCGAATGAGCCTTTTAGAGATGGGTTTTTTGTCCAGGCAAACTTCTGGAAAAGCGAAAAGCGTTTTTGCTGGGTCACATCGGTAAAGTTATCGTTGTTATGGTCTACAGGATTGTCGTAGATAAACCCATTGATACCGGTTAGAAAATTGACCTTCTCGTTGATTTTTCCAGAGAAGCCAAGGTCTGCATTAAATTCTTGCCAAGAGGTACCATAAACATCACTAAAAAAACGCGGACTGTATTCGGGTAGCTTTGTTATCACATTAATTAATCCCCCAACCGCTTGACTTCCATACAAGGTACCCGAGGGGCCTTTGATGATTTCAACCTTTTCAATCATTCCCGTAGGGATACCATTTAAGCCATAAACACTGGCTAAGCTACTAACAATGGGCATTCCATCAATCAAAACAAAAGTATAAGGCCCTTCTAAACCATTGATGTGAATGTCCCCGGTATTGCAAACAGAGCAATTGATTTGCGGCCTGATACCGTTGATGTATTGTATTCCTTCAAAGAGATTAGGCGAGGGGTTTTGTTGTAAAAATTGGGGGGAATAGACTTCTACAGGAATCGTGCTTTCTAGGCGATTCACCGGTTTAAGGTTCCCAGAAATGATGACTTCGTCCAAAGAACTATCGAGTAAAAGAATCAATTCGCCAAGATCCTGTTCGCCTTCGCTAATGCTAAGGGTTGTTTTTTGCGGTAAAAAACCAACAAAAGAAATCACTACAGGGTAATTTCCTTTTGGTAAAGCATCAAAGACAAAAACCCCATCAAGATTAGTCACTCCCCCTTTATTGATGGAAGGGAAATAGACTGTCGCCCCAGCAATGGGTTGTACTCCATCACTTACGCGCCCTTTGAGCTGTGACCAGCCAATTATGCTAGAGAGCAGTAAAATGAAGAATAAGGCTCTTTTCATTATTTTTTCCGCGGTCTTTTAGACCGCTGCAAAAGTACGCGCCTTTTAAGGAACTACCAATAAATTAGCCTTTTAGAAAAAGATTATTCAAAACCTTGAACCCCTTGTACCGTAGTGTATTTTAAGGTAAAGCGTTTATCTGGATTGATAATCTTATAGGCGGTTTGCACCGCCAAAGTAGCCTCGTGGAAACCACAGAGAATCAGTTTCAATTTCCCAGGATAGGTATTCACATCACCAATGGCGAAAATCCCAGGGATATTGGTTTGATAATCTAAGGTATTATCTACTTTAATGGCGTTCTTTTCAATCTCTAGACCCCAGTTGGAAATTGGCCCTAGTTTAGGCGACAAACCAAAGAGGGGTAACCAAGTATCCACTTCAACCGTTTTATTGGGTTGATCCTTTTGCTTGATTTCTATTGATTTTAGGGTGTCCTCTCCGTTTAGTCCAACGACTTCTGCATGGGTATAGAAATCAATCTTTCCTTCTTTTTGCAATTGATAAGCTTTTTCAACCGAGTCTTTATGGGCTCTAAAAGTATCGCTTCGATGTACTAGACCCACAGAGGTGTCGTTGTGTTCGGCAAAATAAATGGCCCAGTCTAAAGCAGAGTCACCTCCACCAGAGATAAAGATTTTCTTCCCGATAAAAGCATCGGGTTCTTTGACCATGTATTCCACGCCATTTTTTTCAAATTGAGGAAGGGTATCAATCTTTGGTTTACGGGGTTCAAAACTCCCTAAACCTCCAGCGATCATCACTACGGGTGCTTGATGCTGTGTTCCTTCACTGGTGGTAACAATAAAGCTACCGTCTGCTTGTTTTTCAATGGTATCTGCGCGTTCCCCCAGGGTAAATCCAGGTTTAAAAGGAGCGGCTTGTTCCATTAAGTTATCGATTAGTTCTCCTGCTAATACACTGGGATAACCCGGGATGTCATAAATGGGTTTTTTAGGATAGATCTCGGTCAATTGCCCTCCCGCTTGTGGGATGGCATCAATTAGATGACATTTAAGTTTCATTAAACCTGCCTCAAAAACGGCAAATAAACCTACTGGACCTGCGCCTACAATGATGATATCCGTCTTAACCATAGTTCTTTTTCAGATGGTAAAGTTCGTAACTCTTACTCACTTCCCCTAGATTTTTACCAAAAAAAGCCACCCCACTAGAGGGTGGCGAGAAACACATCAAAATAATTAGAAAACTTAATTCAAGTTTAATTGGACATTAGTAGGATTAGATAAATTGTCAGATACTGGACACCTCTGCTGAATTTGCTCCAGCCATTCGGATTTTAATTCTTCGTTGGCATCCACCTCTGCATTGATGGTTAATTCAATGCTTTTATAGCCTGCTCTTTCGCTAAAATCTGTGCCCAAAAATCGATTTGGATTAAGATTTCCAGTAACTTCTACTTCCAGTCTCTTTATCGTTATTCCTAATTCTTTTGCAGTAATATTGGCAACAACATTTACGCAGCCAGCAAAACCTGCTAAGATATATTCTACTGGATTTGCACTTAGATCAGTCCCTCCTAGTTCTTCAGGTTCATCAACTATTAGGTTGAAATTTCTCACCTTTATAGCGGTTCTTGTTCCAGTCTCAGCGATTCCAATACCATTAAAAATTAAGTCATTCATGTTTATTGTAAATTAAACCTATAGGTTAAATATAGATTAAAATTAAAAAAACAGGCAAGCTGCAACAGATAGCTTGCCCAATTTAGTTTAGTTAAATGCTTGCTTTAAATCTGCTTTTAGATCATCGATATCTTCTAATCCAACAGAAAGGCGCACTAAGTCTTGGGTTACCCCAGTTTCTTTTTGCGACGCTTCGTTTAATTGTTGGTGGGTTGTACTAGCTGGGTGAATAATCAAGGATTTAGAATCTCCAATATTTGCTAAAAGAGAGAAAATCTTTGTCTCGTCAGCTACTTTTTTAGCGGCATCAAAACCACCTTTTAAACCAAAGGTGACAATTCCACTTTGTCCTTTTGGTAAGTAATCTTTGGCTAAGCGATTGTATTTACTTGCCGCTAAACCCGGGTAGTTCACCCATGCGACTTCTTCTTGTTGCTCTAACCAAGTTGCAATTTCCAAAGCAGCTTTAGAGTGTTGTTGCATGCGAATGCTTAAAGTTTCTAAACCTTGAATGATTTGGAAACTGTTGAATGGACTTAAGGCTGCGCCAAAGTCTCTCAGACCTTCGATACGAACCTTAGCAATAAATGCAGCTGGTCCTAAAGCCTCGTGATATACAAGACCGTGGTAACCGGCAGAAGGTTCTGTAAATTCTGGAAATAAACCATTGCCATAGTCAAAGGTTCCTGCATCAACAATTACTCCCCCCATGGCTGTTCCGTTTCCATTGATAAACTTAGTAAGGGAATGAATTACAATATTTGCGCCGTGCTCAATTGGGTTTAATAATGCCGGTGTAGCAACCGTATTATCTACAATAAAGGGAACTTTAGCTTTTTTGGCGAAGCCTGAAATAGCTTTCAAATCAAGTACATCCAATTTAGGGTTCCCTAGCGATTCTGCGAAGAATGCACGGGTGTTGTCCTGAACAGCCGCTTCGAAATTAGCAGGATCGTCTGGATCAACAAAAGTGGTGGTGATCCCTAAACGAGGTAGGGTCACGCTCAATAAATTATAGGTTCCTCCATATAAACTATTTGAAGCAACAATATGGTCACCCGCTTTGAGTAAAACCATCAATGCAGTTGCAATAGCCGAAGTTCCAGAAGCAGTAGATACTGCAGCAATTCCACCTTCAAGGGCAGCTAATCGCTGTTCTAGCACATCATTTGTTGGGTTATTTAAACGCGTGTAAATGTATCCTGGCTCTGCTAACGAAAATAAGTTCGCTGCATGTTCTGCGCTATCAAATACATAGGCAGTAGATTGATAAATTGGTACAGCACGTGTTCCTTGTGTCTTGTCTACTTCATGTCCAGCATGAAGGGTCTTGGTGTTGAAGTTAAAATCTCCCATTTTTTTCTTTTTAATGGCGCAAATGTAGGGTAGACTTTTTAAATAGACAAATAAAACCTATAAACTTTATAGGGATTAAATAGATTAATTATTTTTCCCTTATATTTGACCCACATAAATACTGGATCAAGTGATTTCAAAGAAATGCAAATATGCTATTAAGGCACTTTTATATTTAGCTGATAACCAATCAGAAGATCGGTCTATATTTTCAACTGAAATCGCCGAAAAAGAAAACATTCCTCAAAAATTCCTTGAAACAATCTTAAGAGAATTGCGCAATTTTCAATTGCTCCAAAGTAAACGAGGGAAGACAGGAGGCTATAAATTACTCAGAAAACCTTCAGAAATTAAGTTAGCTGAATTGATGCGTATGATGGATGGTCCTATTGCATTATTACCCTGTGTTTCATTAAATTATTATGCGCCCTGTGATGAGTGCGATGAAAAAACCTGCAGCATAAAACCTGTCTTTGAACAAGTACGCGATCAAACCCTTTCTATCTTAGGGAACACGACCATTGAAATGATGCGTCACTAGGATTTAGATACAGTCAAATAAGAAACAAAACAGAAAAACTTTCTTGACTAGTCCAAAAGCTAGGGAAAAGATCAATAGTTTTTTTCGATTTCCTTTTTTCATAATCCACTAATATAACTGCCTAAAGCGTCTTTAAACTGAAAGCCTTCCAAGGTACGGTATTTATTCAAGCGTTTATTGGCTTCAAGTCCCCACAATAAAAATTCCATAATAAAGTGAGTGTCTTCTTCTGGACAAGTTGATTGATGGGTATCAAGGATATTTTTAATATCAGGAATGTTTTCTAGGGTATCTCGATAAAGCCCGTCGTCTAGGGTGTCTTCTAAAAAGAGTTCATTGTCACTAAAAAACCAGCCTAAAAGTTTGTCATAAGGACCTTCTTCGTCTTGTTTTTCGAGCTTCTTAATCTCTGGGAAATAGTCTGGGAAAAGTGTTTTACAGGCTTGTGAAATCAAGTGATAAGAGATTTGTTCTGCTCCTTCTTGTTCTCCTTCATAGACCAATTCTACTTTTCCGTTAATGGCAGGAATGATGCCTAAAAAGTCAGACATACGAATGCAAGTACTTTCTTCTCCGTTGATTAGAATTCTGCGTTCTGCGGTACTGATCAGATTTTCAAAAGCGGTGATACTCATTCGTGCACTTACGCCACTTTTAGCATCTACATAATCGCTTTTACGGGCTTCAAAGCCTATTTGCTCTAAGATATCTCTGGCCAGTTCTGGGATGTGAATTTGAGCTGCGGTGCCTTCTTCCATTTTTACTTCTTGGGCGGTAATGGCCTTGGCAATTTCACGGCTATGTGGGTAGTGGGTTAAAATTTGTGATCCAATGCGATCTTTAAGGGGAGTCACGATACTTCCGCGATTGGTGTAATCTTCGGGGTTAGCAGTAAAAATGATTTGTGTTTCGATAGGAAGACGCAATTTAAACCCACGAATTTGAATTTCTTTTTCTTGTAGTATAGAAAATAAGGCTACTTGTATTCTGGCTTGTAAATCGGGTAATTCGTTCAATACAAAAATACAGCGGTGCGCACGTGGAATCATCCCAAAGTGAATCACCCGTTCATCGGCATAAGAGAGTTTTAAGTTAGCGGCTTTGATGGGATCAACATCCCCAATAAGGTCAGCTACTGTTACATCTGGTGTTGCTAGTTTTTCAAAAAAGCGCTCGTCGCGATGCAGCCATTCGATGGGTGTATCGTCGCCGTGTTGAGCGATCAATTCTTTGGCTTCACGACTAATAGGGTCAAGGGGGTCGTCATTGATTTCTGAGCCACTAACTACTGGAACCCATTCGTCTAACAACTGTGTCATTTGACGGGCTAAACGGGTTTTGGCTTGCCCGCGCAAGCCTAATAAATTAATATTGTGCCCTGATAAAAGTGCGCGTTCCACATCTGGAATAACAGTGTTTTCATAACCGATTAAACCTTCAAAAGTAGTAACGCCATCCCGCAAGCGCTGGCGTAAATTTTTCGCCAGTTCGTCTTGAATGCTTTGTGGTTTATAGTCAGTTTTTTTAAGGGCGCCAAGGCTAGTAATGTTAGGTGAACTCATAGTGGGATGTTTCTTTATTCTAAGCGTTTTTTTCTGTTTTTTTCATAGTCTTCGAAGATCATTTCGCCTAAACCTTTTAAGCCGGTAAAAAAGGCTTTTCCGCGATTTGCTTCGGTAAAGGTGCGCACAAACTGTTGTAGATAAGGATCTTGCGCAATCATAAAAGTAGTGATGGGGATGTGTAGCTTTTTGGCCTGACGGGCCATGTTGTAGCATTTTTCTACAATGGTGTCGTCTAGACCAACACTGTTTTTATAGTAACTACCATCGGGGAGTTTTAAGCAACTGGGCTTTCCGTCGGTAATCATAAAGATTTGCTTGTTGCTGTTCTTTTTTCGGCGGAGTAAATCCATGGCCAATTCCAATCCAGCAACGGTATTGGTGTGATAAGGCCCCA
>CBFHRA010000004.1:0-7836 GCA_965658115.1 Candidatus Arcticimaribacter sp.
AACTGCGCCAATGTTTCAAAGAATCGAATGCGACCTACCCAAAGGCCTAAAATAAATAATGCAAGCGTAACATAGCCACGGCCTATGAATCCAAACTGATAATTGAGTTTCCCCCACAATCGTTCTTTATAATTATATTTTATTGAGTTTACTAGTGAAGGTTGACTTAAATGAGCAGGTAATTCTGGGGTCCCTGAATTTATTTCTGAAGTCGCGTGTCCTTTTTTTTCTGCAATTTCATTTTGATAGTTATGATGTGTTATTTGTAAAATCCTTGGACCGCCTACTAATAAAAAAGCAAAAAGCCCTAGTAAAACCCATTGATTAGCCTTGTGTAGTGGAAGTATCAACAACCCAAAAAAAGCGTATGCTGATAAAATTTCAAGGCTATAAAAAGAATGAATTAAGAGCCCAAATACAAGTAATAGAATCATCCTCCAGGCAAAACGTCTGCTAAAATTAATTCCTTTCTGAGCGCTTCGATCCATTTGAATAAAAAAACTAAGCCCAAACAGGAACGCAAAAATATTGATAAATCGACCCATTACTAGGTTCCGACCTATAAATTGCATGGCTTGATCTAAAACGGGAAACTGAAAATAAGCATGTTCTGCAGGGAGATTAGGAATCCCAAATTTTTGTAACATATGCATTGTGATAACCCCCAACAATGCAAAACCACGAAGGGCATCTAGAACCGAGATTCGTTGAATGGGCAAACTTGTATGTGTCTTCATATAATTGTTTTAAAGATTTATCCAATAAGTTAGTTTCAAGTTCAGCGAACGAAAATTGGGTTGAAATTCATCTACTGTAATGTAGTTGTCATTATACACTAAGTAAAGATCAGATAAAGGGGCGAATCGCCATTGCAAGCGCGAATTGATTCCAAAATTATTGCTTTGACTTCTGTATTGAATTAGCGAATTCCAAAATAGTTTTTTACTAAATGTAACTTCAATCCGAGAACTTAGTAATAGTAAGTCGACACTGCTGTAAGGTTGGGGTAAACGAATTCCATCATAGCGAAGGTTAAGACCGATATTAGCTTTGGGTTGAAGTCGGTAATTGAAATCGGCACTTAGAGAAGAAATATGTCCATTGAAAAATTGACCAAGGGTCATATTGGTTCCATACGTAAACAATTTGGTGTTATTGGATTGATAGCCCAGTTGAATTTGATCGTAGTTGTAGCCAGTTTGAGCGGGTAGAGGAATAGCACCTTCTTTACGTGAAGGATCAAATGGGAAGTTGAGGTAAATATAGTTTTTAGAAAGAAAAATATTTCCTTGTGCTAGGTTGCGCAATTCTGCTTCATATCGGATACTGTAGGAATGATCTGTTTTTCTGTAATTTTCCGAAGGTTTATGATCGTTCAGCAAAAGGAGCATAAGCCTATGGGTGTTAAAAATGGTTTTTTTAGGATACACTATACGTTGTATTGCTTGTCCTAGGCGAATGACATCATTTCTGGGGACAAAACCCAGATCTGCTCGAAAGTCTTTATCCACATAGGCAATATCTGTAACGATAAACCATTCTCTTGGGTTATAGAAAAAAACAGCTTGACTTGAGATATTTCCCTCGCTATCCCCCGGCTGAAATGATTTGTGTACATAAAAACGTCCTCGCACAACATTGTCAGATGAAGCCAGGTTATAGTCCGCCCCAACTACGCGATTAAAAGTTTGGTTTTCTGTTCGATAATTTGCCTCACCAGTCGCCTGTTTGTTGACCAGAAATACACTTACATTCGATCGTTTCCCAACTTTTTTCTGCACCGAGGTCATAAGATTGT
Source organism: Candidatus Arcticimaribacter sp. (assembly GCA_965658115.1). Lineage (GTDB taxonomy): Bacteria > Bacteroidota > Bacteroidia > Flavobacteriales > Flavobacteriaceae > Arcticimaribacter. Next base: position 1,799 of record CBFHRA010000004.1, read on the forward strand.
TATAGGCAGAAATTCCATTTTCTCGATCTTCTGCCGTTTGAATATTGAACATCCCTAAACGCCAATTTTCATTTATTTTACCGCTTAAACGGGCCCCTACAATGATGTCGTTTTGAATAAGTGAACCTGATTGATTTTGGGCAAGCCCAATTCTTCTTGAGAAAAAAGGACGCGCCCCGTTGAAAGTATTCCCAAAGCTGTCGAAGAGGTCGTTGTTGTCAATGAAAAATTGTCGCTTTTCAGGCAGTCGAAGTTCAAATCGGGTTAGGTTAGTAAAAATATCATCAACCTCTACATTGGAAAAGTCTGGATTTAAAGTGATATCTAAGTTTAGTCCATCACTAACCGCAATTTTAGCGTCGGTTCCTGCTTTGATGGAAGCAGAAGCATTTTCTGGGGTATAATTTTTCTCTACCGCAGTATTGGTATAGGGGATAATGGCAATAGGAGTTCTTGACTTACCCAATGGTTGCTCGAAATTTAACCTTCCCATAAAGGCTAGACTGGAGAGCAACTGGTTCTGCGGAACACGCACCCAAGTCGATTGTTCATTGTTTTGAAGATTCCAACGGTAAGGACGAAAACGCCAACTGTTTGCTCCTTCAATAAATTTTAGTGAACTAAAAGGAATAGCAATCTCTACGGTATAATGATCTTCAAAGCGTTGTGCTTCTGCTTTCCACTTTATGTCCCAGGTGTTGTTGAAGCTACTCCCACCTTCCGAAACAAGTCCTTCTCGTTGGACCCCATAGGGAGTCACGCCAAAAAAGAACGCATTGGTTCCGTCGTTAAAGGTATCGAAGAGTAAAGACACATTATCATTGGTAAGTGCACTAAAATCTCGTTTAAGCGATGAAACCACCACTTGATCATTTTCATAAAATGCTTTAAATGCAACATAAAGTGTGGTTTTTGAATAAAGAACTTGAAAACTTGTGGGTTGAAGGGCTTGAAGAGAATCGGTTGGGAAAAATTGTAAAAAGTCTTTTCCTTCTGGTTTATTTTTCCAGACTTTTTCATCTAGAAAACCATCAATAGTAGGAGGGGTGTCAATAAATGAAGCGTTGTAGTTTTTCTCTTGCGCACTACTATGTTTTAAAGCGAGAAATATTAAAGATAGAATGAGAGCAGATACATTTTTCGTCATGTGTAGATTTTTAACAAAATTAAAGGCTAATTTGTACTTTAAACAATCCGAATTACTGATTTAACAACCATGATTACTGATAAGGTTGGTCTTGTTTATGCAGCTGGGTTCAAACGAGTATATTTACATCAAAACAACAACGATGGATAACTATTTTAAAATTGAAAAAGTTGCCGATTATTTAAAATTCAGGAACCAAAAACCTGTACATCCACTCATTGGATTAGTTGACTTTTATCAACTTCGAAACGATATGGATAGCATAAATACCCAGTGGGACGGTTTGGATTTTGACTGTTATGCGATTTTTCTCAAAGACAACGCTGGTTGTAAATTAAAATACGGGGGGAATCAATACGATTTTGACGATGGTACTATGGTCTTTATAGGGCCAAACCAGCGCGTTGGGATGGTAAAAGGGAAAGCTTTCCAGCCCAAAGGTTATGCTTTATTGTTTCATCCTGATTTGCTGAAAGGCAGTAATTTGGAAAAAGGAATTGCTAAGTACTCTTACTTTTCATATAGCGTCAGTGAAGCCCTCCATTTATCGAATAAAGAGCGAGAGGTAATCTTGAGTTTACTTGATAAAATTCAATTTGAACTTGAACAAAATACCGACAAGCACAGTAAAAAACTGATCCTTTCGAATTTGAGTTTGCTCTTGGATTATTGCATGCGTTTTTACGATCGACAATTCATCACCCGCGAGTTGCCTAATCATTCCACAATGAATGAATTTGATCTATTATTGGAGAATTACTTTTACTCCTCTGCTCCACAAGAGTGGGGATTTCCATCGGTGCAGTATTTTGCAGAGAAAGTTCATCTTTCCACCAATTATTTTGGTGACTTAGTGCGAAAAGAAAAAGGAATTTCTGCACAAGAATATATTCAAAATAAATTGATTGAAGTAGCCAAAGAACAAGTGATCAACACAGATCTATCCATCAATGAAATCGCTTTTGGATTGGGTTTTAAATATCCTCAACATTTTAGTCGTTTGTTCAAAAAGAAATTAGGCTGTACCCCTAAAGCATACCGATTAAGTACAATGAATTAAAATTCTGATCATGAAAAAATATTTCCTATTCCTCCTTCTCTCCAGTGGTTTTATACAAGCACAAACCAGTGAATACGAAGTGTCCTCATATCTTTTAGAAGGATTTAAGGCACCAAATACGAATTATTTAGGTGAAGCATGGTTGAATCCACTGATTCGAGCAGATGAATCGTTATCCTACAATATTACCAAAGCAACTTTCAAGGCGAATTCAACCTTGAATTGGCACAAGCATACAGATCGTCAGGTTTTAGTTGTTGTTTCGGGAAAAGGTTATTACCAAGAAAAAGGAAAACAACCCATTGTGATCAAAAAAGGTGATATTTTAAAATGTACTGCCAATACAGAACACTGGCACTCCTCCTCAAAACATCAAGACGTTACTTATTTAGCCATTTACAAAGGTGAAACAGAATGGACTGATGTCTTAACTCAAGAATCCTATGATGAAGTAGCACAACTTTTAGGTAATGATTAAGGCTTCTTTTGCAATACAAAATCCCTCTTAAGCTAAACAGATACCTATATTATTAATGGTAGTCGCTGGTTAACTAAAAAAGGACTTCTAATTTTGAGACATGTTTTGTCCCATTATACCACCCCCTAAAAGGGAGTGCGGGTGAATCAGATACTTATGGATTTAGTGTGAATTAAATAAAATGGTAATGCATATTGAGAAGTTTGAACTACCCCCCTCTATCCCCCTTCATACCCCTACATAACACCCCTGCCTTACTCCATCGCGAATTACTACTAAGACCAAGAACAATATAAGCTTCTAGAGAGTAATAAAAATAAAAGAGATCTAGAACGTAATGTTATGTATTTCAAACTATTAGTGAATTATGTGACAGATAATAAAATCACGCTTCTGATTACGGCTCAAGAGGTTGCAGGTTTGAATCCTGCGGAGGTCACAAAAAACCAGCTCATTAGGGGTTGGCTTTTTTTACATAAATTTCAAATTACATCTCCTTAACATCCTTTATCTAAACTTCACAATCCTCAAGCATTATCGACTCATTAAAACATCGTAATGGGTAGCATGGCTACCTATACGCTCAAAACGAGTAAATCCTTCTTTTTTTAGGAGGCGATAAATGTTTTCAGGATTTACCCATTGCTCATCGATTTCACAAAAGATCCACTGGGTTTGCTTGAAAAAATCGCATTTTACTAATTCTTGAAGGACCACTTCTTCATGCCCTTCAACATCGATTTTAATGCCATTTAAAGCTTGCGCAGGAATGCGTTTATTTAAAGCGACATGATTTATGGTTTGTATGGTTTTGCTTGATACGTTAGCTTCGTCTGCATTGTTCTCTGTTCGCAGGGATGATTTACCAGAATGTCCTTCAACCGTGCTTAAAGATAATGATCCTGTTTGATCAGATATTGCCGCTGGAATAACTTCGTGTGACTGTATCTTATTTACTTTAAAATTATTTAACAAGAGTGGAACAATTGCGTCATTGGGTTCAAAAGAAAAAACTTTTTTTATCGCTGGGTTTTTTCCTGCTAAAACAGAATACAAACCTTGATTAGCACCAATGTCTAAAAAAACTAATTCTTCTTCTACATTAGCAAGCCAGTCACTAAAGCGTGTCCCATAAGTGCCTTTAAAATAGTATTCAAAAGTTTTATCACTGTAGGTAGGTGTTAAAAAAATACCATAAAATCCCTTTAGTGGACGGGAGGTTTTAGTGAAGAACTTATGAAATAAAAATATTGCTTTAAAAAATTTTTTCTTGAAATAATAATGCATTGATACGGTTTAATCATCTGGTTTTTCAAAGAAACACAAAATATACTTGCTGTGAAAGGGCTTAATTAACAATCTCTAAGGGAGTCGTATTTTCCCATTCTCCTCTGGTAAAATCAGGAAAACGTTGCGGCATGCCTTCTTGGGCGATAGAAAGAGCACTTAAAGGTCCCACAGCACTCCATAAAGCGCCTTCATAAACGTTTTGATCTAAGGCTTCTCCTTTCTGTAAACATTCCACAATTCTATACATCATAATTCCATCCATCCCGCCGTGACCAGACTTTTTTGTAGCGGTATTTAATCTGGTGTATAAAGGATGGTCGTGTTTCTCATATAAAAGCTGCATTTGGTCTCCCTCAACCCAGCGATGGTGATCTTTTGTAATCCCTTCAACTCCGCCCTGGCGAGCGACTCGAGTAGGAAAACCTGCTAAGGTCCCAAAAGTACCTTGTATAAGATTATGTCTTGTATAGGGTCTAGGACTGGTTTCATCCCACTGTATCATGATGGTTCTACCGATATGGGTTTTGACCAAAGAGGTATTGAGATCCCCATTCGCAAAATCAAGCTGGTTCCATTTGTGCTCTGCAGAGAAATTTTCTTTAGCATACAGGCTTCTTCCTTTTGCAGGGCTTGAAAAAGACACTAAACTTTTAAAGGTATCTTCGCCTCTCGCCAAGTTCATGTATTGAGCCACTGGTCCTAGACCGTGGGTGGGATATAAGTTCCCACGACCGTGGGCATAATGATGCGTTCTCCAGGAACCCGTGCCACGCTCTTCTTCTTTCATCTGCCAGCGCAATTCGTGGATATAAGCTGCTTCGGCATGTAATAGTTCTCCGATATAGCCTTTGCGGCAAAGGTTTAAAAATAGTAACTCATCTCGGCCATAGTTGACATTTTCAAGCATCATACAGTGCTTTTGTGTCTTTTCAGAAGTATTGATAATCGCCCATAAATCTTCCATTGTAGTGGCTAGGGGAACCTCAACAAAAGCATGGGCTCCCTTTTCCATACTCGCTATGGCCATGGGGGCATGATTTGCCCAATTCGTGGAGATAAAAACCACATCTGGCATGACCTCTTCTAACATTTCTCGCCAGCGATTTTCATCTCCCCAGTAGGTTTTGACTTTTTGATGTTTCTGATACTGGTCTATTTCATTTAGTGTGGCCAACTTTGCCGCTACATTATCTTGATAAAGATCACATAGCGCCACGACTTCTGTCCCAGCTAAAGAGGCAAAATTGCGCAAATGGTCATTGCCGCGATAGCCTAAACCAATAAAGGCCGCTTTTATGGTTGCTTTGGCTGGTGCAGCAAAGCCTCCCATATATTTGGATTCAATTGGTCTGGGGGTGCTTTCTTTTAAGGTTGAAAACCCCATGCTTGCGATACTTGCGGTACCTAAACTTGCTGATCGAATAAAGTTACGTCGTTTCATACTGTGAAATACTAAACTATTTAAAGGGATACATCTGGAAGATAAGATTTCTCTGAAGAAGGATAAAATGAATGGCTTGAAATTTAACTCATCAGGTTAAATGGATAACTGCGTCAAAAGATCTATGTCTGCAGCAGAAGTTAAATCTGGAACATGCTCACAAAAAGGAAGCAATAAAAAACCTGTTTTATGTACTTGAATATATTGCTGAACCGCAGTGGGTAATTCTTTCTCTTTTCGAATAGGATCAATAGGGCAATTTTCTAAAAAAGAATAGATACTGGGACCGTACAACTTAAAAATATTCATGCTTACCCTTATTTTATTTGTTGCGTCTCTGGCAGCATTCATCACATCATTCGAAGGCTTTTCGATGATTGCAGTTAGAAAACCCTCTTCATTAACCTTGAGAATGGCAAATTTTTGAATGCGTTCACTAGAAAAGTTAAGTCCTTCTTGATCATACCCAATCAAAGCATTTTGTGGTGTCGCAAGTGAAAATAATGCGTCTAAGCTTTTAACAGAATAGATATTATCCCCGTTGATCACTACAAAAGAACCATTTCTTAAGACTGGAGCTTTATCGAGTGCCTGCTGCACCGCATCTGCCGTACCTAAGGGT
>CBFHRA010000004.1:7934-10485 GCA_965658115.1 Candidatus Arcticimaribacter sp.
GATCACTACAAAAGAACCATTTCTTAAGACTGGAGCTTTATCGAGTGCCTGCTGCACCGCATCTGCCGTACCTAAGGGTTTTTTTGCTCCAGCAGGAAGTTGTTGTTGAATGAGCTTAATTGAAATTGAAGCAAAGGAGGTTTTGATATTCTCCTGATCTAAAAAATCATAAAAACCTTGATTTTCTTCTGGGGTGATGATAAACACTTTTGTTACGCCTACCCGCTTTGCTTGCAGTAAATGATAATACAATAAGGGGAGCTGTTGCTCTCCCACGGGAATTAAGCATTTGTGATGTTTTTGTGCGATTTGGAGAGTGGATGGATCTAAATCGTGCTGTGCCAGGCTTTTCTTCATTCTTGAAGAAGCCCCGCCGGCCATGATCAAAAGTTGCTTTGAGTTAGTCATTTGAGACAGAAGTTATTTTAACCGAAAAAGCTCTCCTTGCTCCTGCTGTTTCTATTGCTTTAATCACATCAGGCGTTGAGTCTTGAGAACATAACGCAACAAAACATCCACCACCACCAGAGCCAACAATCTTTACACCATAAGCACCTTTCGCTCTAGCTGCGTCCATCATTTTTACCATGGGAGAAGGAGTATTCTTTATTTGATGTTGCAAAATACTTTGATGTGCATCAATCAATTGCCCAACCCTATTCATTTCAATTTCAGCTTGCTTGAATAACGATAAGGCATTTTGGGTAATAAGATGGTTGTGAATAGCGGCATACCAATAAGGTTTTAATGCTGAAGAAAGCAAATCTACAGATTGCTGATAGGTAGTTTCCTCTGCCTTTTCAAGTAAAAAGGAAGGCTGGTAGCCTTTAACTATTGCGAGGGCCTCTAAGGCATTTTCTTTGGCTTGAGACAAAACACTTAAGGTGCTTTTTTTTATACCAGAATCCCCGATTATGATACTCTCCCAAGGAGCAATTAGACGTTGATGATTCCCTGAAATAGTGTTGAGATAAACCATTCCGCCTAAAGCAATGGTGTATTGGTCCATCAAACCACCGGGCTCATTAAATTCTAGAACTTCTGCTTTATAACTCCATTGCGCGATTTGTTCATCGCTAAATTGATGATTAGGTTGAGCTAATTTGAGTAGTAGTCTAATCCAGGCAACTACCATGGCCGAAGAACTGGACAATCCCGCTTCTATTGGAATATCACCATACATTTTAACATGATACCCTTGTTGGAGGATGATCCCTTCTTTTTTTAATACCCTTAAAGCAGAGCGAAAGTAATCTCTAGGTGTCAGAATAGAAAAATCTTCTTCCAGGGAAATGGTTTCTTGCTGGTTTAAATCGAGTAGCTCAATAGTGAGGGTCTTTTGCTCCTTTGGCGAAGCCTCTAGATAAATATAACGATCGATGGTAGCAGCAATTACAGGTAACCCAAGGTAATCCTGATGGTCCCCAAAAAAACAAATTCTCCCAGGAGCTTTTACTGAAATAGCACTGGCCATAGATTAATCCATTTTAGGCGTAAAAACAGCAAGATACATTTTTTCACCCTAATGGGCGAGTGCTAAATCAATCCAAAAACAGGTAGACTAAGATTCTTTTTTTACAGCCGATAAATCCTTTTTCAAATCAACGATAAGGGAATAGCAAATCACAAAAAGAATGAGCAAGAAGAGTATACCGGTACTAACAGAAGCTGTTTGCATGGCGGCTAACCCACCCCCTAATAAAAGTGCGATAGCCACAAAACCTTCGATCAAAGCCCAAAAAATACGCTGACCTACTGGGGCGTCTAGTTTTCCACCAGAGGTGATACTATCGATGACCAAAGAACCACTATCTGAAGAGGTCACAAAAAATACAGAGACCATAAAAATCCCTATGATACTTGTAAAGGTGTACAATGGAAACGCCTTTAAAAAGATGAATAATGAGGTCGAAGCGTCTTCTAAAACGGGTGTAGATAAGATTCCTGGGGTTTCTATCTCCAGCAATAGCCCAGATCCACCAAAGACACTAATCCAGAAAAAGGTCATTAAAGTAGGAACAAATAATACCCCTAAAACAAATTCTTTAAACGTTCGTCCTTTTGAGATCCGCGCGATAAACATCCCTACAAAAGGTGCCCATGCAACCCACCAGGCGTAATAAAAAATCGTCCAGTTATTTTGCCAAGTCGAGTCAACAAAAGAAGAGGACCAAGTCCCTATCTCGATAAAACGTTGAAAATACATCCCCGTACTTTCAATAAAGATTCCCATCACACTCAGGGTATCTGTCAAGAATAAAACAAAGGTCAAAAAGACCAAAGCTAAGATCATATTCAAGCGACTTAAAAAGCGAACCCCTTTCTTTAATCCTGTAACTACAGAAACGGTCGCAATCATGGTAATGACTAGAATAACACTGATTTGTGTATTGACACCAGAATCAATCCCAAAGAGGAATTGAAGCCCTGTTGCAATTTGTCTCGCTCCGAATCCCAAGGAAGTTGCCAAACCAAAAAGGGTAGCAACCACTGCGATTATATCAACAATATTTCCATAGATACCATTGATTTTATCTCCAATAATAGGATA
>CBFHRA010000004.1:10584-64411 GCA_965658115.1 Candidatus Arcticimaribacter sp.
AAAAAGGGTAGCAACCACTGCGATTATATCAACAATATTTCCATAGATACCATTGATTTTATCTCCAATAATAGGATAAAAAATAGATCGCAAAGAAAAAGGTAAACCGCGATTAAAGGCAAAATAAGCAAGCGAAAGCCCTACTATACAGTAAATCGACCAGGCATGTAAACCATAATGTAAGAAAGTAAAATCTAAGGCTTGAATTGCTAAATCTGCCGTGCTTGCTTGAGGTATGGGCGGTTTTAAAAAGTGTTGTATGGGCTCTGAGACCCCAAAATACAACAAGCCGATTCCCATTCCAGCAGAAAACAACATGGAGAACCAAGAGAACAAACTAAATTCTGTTTCGGCCCCTTCTCCTCCTATGCGCACTTTTCCGTATTGACCAAAGGCCAACCACAGACAATAAATCCTATGATTAATACAATCGAAGGATAAAAAACCTGAGGGTGAAAATCAAAATATTTCTTCATATACTACTTAGTCACTAACAATCCACATCTTACCGTTGATCAGTTTAGGTGCGCTGTATCTGCTATTGGCTTCATTATAATTTTCTGCGTTTAAACTCTGTTCTTGACCAGGGTAAAGAAAACGCATGGGTAATTCATAATTGTTTGAATTACTCCCGATAGGGCGGTTTAAGAAAGGAAGGCCGTCAAAACCGTTCACTTCGCTATACCAACGTCTTACTTCAAAGTAAGGATCTAAAGCGGTAAAATACATGCTTAACCACTTTTGCTTCCAGATATCTAAAGTAGCACTATAGGCCACTCCAGAGTTTTGATAAAAGTCCTCAAAGTTAGTCCATCCATAAGGGGTGTAATCAACTTCATAATATTGGTGAGACGCTTCGATCCCTTGCTTGTAGTGTGTTTCAACGCTCGATGTAATCCATCCTTTTGCAGCAGCTTCTGCTAAAAGAAACTCTACTTCTGCATAGGTCATTAAAATACCTTCGGCATAAGACAATCCTTTTTCTGCAGCAGTGATTTGACCAGGATAATCAAAATAGGCTAAGCCTAAACGAGATCCTGTTTGCCCCCCTACTCCATTCGAAACTCCTGTAAAGGTTGGGTTGTCAAAGTCTAAATTATCTGGACGTGCATAACGACTTAATCTTGGGTCATTATTCGCTTGTAAAGCGTTTACAGCAGAAACAGAAATTGCCACCGCATCAAAATCTCCTTGCTTTAAAGGCAAGGTAGGGAATTGATTAGGAAAACTAGACAAGAAATCAAGAGCGGCTTGCTCTTCATTACTTGAGAAGAGTTGTCCCTGAGAAACGATTTGTGCAAATTGTGTTGCCACATTTGTTTTAGCCGAAGCGTACATCAACAAACGCAGTTGTAACGAATTGGCAAATTTAGTCCATAATACTGCATCACCTTGATACAAGATATCTCCTTCTATACTTCCAGCGGCACTCAACTTTGTTGTGGCTTGTGAAAGTGTTGAAAGAAGGTCTGTATAGATCGATTCTTGTGTGTCATAAGCCGGAGTGAAATTTGCAGTTAAACCATCAATGGCTTCACTGTAAGGAATGTCTCCATAAGCATTAGTTAATTCAGAAAAAATCCAAGCCTGCATAACCATTAAAGCGCCTTCCATCTTGGTATTCCCGTCTGCTTGAGCAATTTCAATCGCATTGTTGATATCGGTCAAACTTTCATAGAGTCCTTCCCATACGGTTGGAAAAGCGTTCCATCCATAAAAGTCAACCTCAGCACGAAGGGTTTTTGCCGTTAATTGCGCGGCATTATTCGATAGTAAAAACGCCTCGTTAGAGGTTGTTTGTATACTGGTTCTTATCGCAGAAGTAAACAATACCCCAGAGGAAACCGTTGTAGGCTCATTAGGGTTTAAATTCAATTCTTCAAAATCACTACATCCTACTGTTGACAATAGAACGATCGTATATAGAAAGTGTTTTATATTTTTCATAATTGTGTGATTAAAAAATTAGGTTAAGATTCAATCCAAAACTTCTCATCGATGGGATAGAGGTACTCTCAAAACCATTGACAAATAATCCGTTTCTAATGGAGAAGGTTTCTGGATCAATCGTTGGAACTTTACTAAACAGCAATAGGTTTCTTCCCACTACAGAGATTACAGCCGACTGTAATCCTAGTTGGTCAACTAAACCATTTTCTAAGGTATAGCTTACACTTAGCTCGCGTAATTTAAAGTAAGTAGCATCATAGGTTGCAGCTTCTATATTATCGCGGTTAAATCCGTTACCATAATAGTTGTAGAAGTAACCGGTATAAGCAGCACCACCCGCTGGAACACTGACTGAATTTTCAACTAGGTCCCCATTTGCGTTATACATAAGACCCGGAGCAACAACGCCACCTTGTTGTTCTAAGGTATAAACAGGATTACCTGCTGTGTCGTAGTTTACTCCATATAAGGTTCTTCCCTCTAGGGTAGATAAGTCTAAATTAGGATCATCATTATTGGTAATGGTTCCTGCAGTAGCATACAATGCATGAGAGCGAGAATAAATCTTCCCTCCTACTTGACCATCAAACAAGAATGATAAATTGATGTTTTTATAACGCAGGCTATTTAAAACACCTAGACGAAAGTCAGGTTGGTATGAGCCCGCAGATACTTTTTCTGTCGTGTGTAAAGGCAATCCATTTTCGTGGATAATTTGCCCGTCAGGTCCTCGCTGGAAACCTAGCCCGTACAACTGACCTAATAGTTTTCCTTCTTCAGCGACTAGTTCTAAATCTGATCCTCCTTCATCACCGGGGAAAATATCAGCGACAATAGAATATTTACCACTTTGGATTACCTCTGGAAGCGATTCTACCACGGCTCTGTTTCGACCGTAGTTGAATTGTGTATTCCATGAAAAATCTTCGGTTTCTGTCCAGTTAAATCTCGCTGCAATTTCGATTCCTTTATTGCTAATTTCTCCACCATTAGTTAAAGTGTAATCATATCCACTTGACTTCGCTACCGGCAAAGAAATAATTTGATCAAAACTATTCATCTGGTACACGGTCATATCGATATTGATCTTGTTGTCGAGTAAACGAACATCCACCCCAAATTCTGTTGCTCTAGTTCTCTCATTTCTAAGATCTGGATCAGAGATGGTACTACCCGCAGTAAATACTGGCGTATTCCCATAGGCCGCTTGTGGGGTATACGTATTCCCAAAAGAATAGGCTGGAGCACCGTTTCCTACCTCAGCATAAGAAGCTCTTACCTTTAAGAAATTGATTTTCTCATTAAGGTTTAAGACTTCACTTAAAATAACACTTGTTGATGCAGAAGGATACCCAAAGCTAAAGTTTGAATTTTCAATCCCCACTAATGGATTAACCAGTGTACTGGTCCAATCATTTCTATAGGTTAAATCTAAATAGGCCCAGTTCTTATAATCAAGGGTTACTAAACCAAAGACACTGGCAATTTCTGCATTGGTCTTTTGAGACTCTACTAACACTCCCGAACGTGAATTCGCTAAAGTATAGACAGATGGCCCCACGCCAAAGATTTGCAATTCTGGGTTGTTGGCTACGCCAAAGTTAGCCCGTTGTGACATCAGGTTTCCTCCCAGCTTTACACTTACATCCAGCGGATTATCCTCTTCTGGACTAGGATCAAAATCAACAATCACCTCGGCATTACTTTCTCTAAAAGAAATTTCGTCTTCGCGGTAACTTCCGTTTAAGACTGCTTTTGTAGAAGGCGCTCTTCTGTATTGACGTTGTTCATCAACATAATCTACTCCATATCTAAAGCGAACCCCTAGTTTTTGGTTTACCTCATAAGAAAGTTGAAGATTAGAGACCAAACGGTTGCTTTGAAAAGCATTGGTGTTTTCATTAGCAATAAACCATGGATTGTTTACCCAAAGGTTTTCTGCATAACGCTGCTCTACCCCTTCTTTACCAGGCTGCCAGTAATCGCGTAAATCATCGATCTCCACTTGACGTGGAAACCACAACCACCCGTACATAACAGAAGAAGATTCGTCATAACCCGAGTTAGGAATATTGCTTGATGTTGAACGAACAAACATATTATTGAATTGAATCTTTAAACGATTGTCCAATAAATTCTTTCCTAAACTAGATTGAAACGTATTTCGATCTAGATCAGTATTAGGAATTAAACCTAAATTGTCTAAATGCGTATAAGAAAAACGACTTTGTCCAGTGTCAGAAGAACTGTTCACCGCCACATTTGTACTGTGGGTCAAAGCTGTTTGATAAAAGTCTCTAATGTTATTTTCAGCAGAAGTAAAAGGCACCGCCTCTCCATTAGAGTTAAATTGTTTTACTAACTGACCGTTTAATACAGGTCCCCAGTTTTCGCCATAGGCATCATAGTTTTCGTTTGCACCTATATAAGTAGATCCATTGAGGTAGCTGTATTTTCCGCCCCCACCAGAACCATATTGGTTTTGGTAATCGGGTAATTTAAGCGGGTTTGCGACTTGAATACTTGAGTTAATTTCGATTCCTAAACCTTTCTTAACAAAGTTTCCAGTTTTAGTTTCAATAAGAATCACCCCATTTGCAGCTCTTGAACCGTATAAGGCAGAGGCTGCTGGTCCTTTAAGCACACTTATCGCTTCGATATCGTCTGTGTTGACGATTTGTGCGGCATTACCAAAGTCAATCGACGTTGACCCGTTCAAACCATCATCAAATGTATATAGGTCATTTGTAATGGGCATCCCATTTACAACAAATAAAGGTTGATTGTTCCCCATTAAAGAAGAAGCCCCACGAATATTAATATTAGAAGAAGCAGAGGGTCCAGCGGCAGAGCCGGTAATGTTTACCCCTGCAATTTTACCTGCTAAAGAGTTCACTACATTAGTGGCTTTCACCTTTGAAATTTCATCTGCTTTGATCCCTTGAACGGCATATCCCAAGGCTTTCTCGGCACGTCTAATTCCCAATGCAGTAATCACAACTTCTTCTAGGGCGTTTGAAGGCACTAATTGAATTTGCACTGCACTGTCAAAAGGTCCACTAAGAACATATTTTTCGTATCCTGTATAAGATACTTCAATCGTAGTGTCTGAAGTGACGTCAAGGGAGAAATTCCCATTAAAATCTGTGATTACTCCCTCTTGACTTCCTTGCATTTGAACAGTTGCCCCTGGTAATGGAATATTATTCTCATCTACGACAACCCCACTCAGAACAGTATCTTGAGCGTGAATACTTAGACCAAAAAGGAATAAAATAAACGGTATGTACTTTTGCATAATAGTTGATTTGGATGCAAAAGTACAAAAAATGTTTTCTACAGAAAGTATTATTTAATAATTAACCCCTAAGAAAAACCTTAAATCTCTGTTTGACCACTAATAATGGGGGATGCGTCGACATCATCGATGTCAAAAATTCTAATGATAGTTTTGAATGAAACTAATATTTGCTGGTATTCTTCGTCTGTTAAAGAGTTGGATTTACGCATCACACGCTCGTGTAAAGACTCATCTGTTTGCTTAATTAGTTTATTCCCACTTGAGGTTAAAATAATAGGGGTACTTCTTTTATCATTGGGATTAGGCAATCGAGCGATCAAACCTTTTGACTCTAAACGGGCGACTATTCCAGAAACTGTACTCGCATTCAAGGATAAGTGTTCTTTCAAATCCTTCATGGTACTCTTATATTCTATTTTTTCTTCTAAAAACTTCAAAGAAAGCAACTGTGGAATACTAAGACCATAATCTTTTTCTATCCTTTTAGACTCTAGGTTGATTGCTCGAACAATCTTCCTAATGCTAATCATGATGCCAGAATACTTGTTAATGGTTTCCATAAAAACAAAATTTAGAGGTAAAACTACAAATTATATCTTTGAGTAGGGATCAGATTAAACTGTTTCAAAAAGAATATCAAGTGGTTTGCGCACTTTAGGTAAAAACTGACTCTCATCTTTTTCACTGCGATACCCTATGGCTAAAACAACCGTAGCTTTCAATCCCTTTTCAGACAAACTCAAAATTTCGTCATAAGCTACTGGGTCAAAACCTTCCATAGGGGCAGCATCAATATTTAATATCGCACAAGCAGAAAGCGCATTAGACAAAGCGATATACACCTGCTTTGAAGTCCATATATCTCGCTTATCTGCGTCCATACTTTCAACTATACTACGCTTCATTTGATCGCCATATTCTTTAAATCCTTCTACGGGAGCATTATGCTGCAGTGCTTTTAAAGTAAGATACTCGTCTATATGTGCAGCTTTAACAGTTGCATAACGGCAGAAAACAAAAAAATGAGCCGCATCTGTCACCTGAGATTGATCATAAGAAGCAGCTCTTAACTTCTTCCGTAGAGCTTTATCTTCTACAGATATGACTTTATATAACTGTAAACCATAGGAACTTGCGGCCAACTGAATGGCTTCTTTTATTTTTAAGATATCTTGAAGCAGTACTTTTTTATTAGCATCAAATTTCTTTGTAGCATAACGCCATTTTAATTGTTCGATATAATCCATAATTATTTTTCTTTTTCGAGCTCTAAAGGTAAACTATTTAGATGGCTATTCCATTTAACAAAAACATAGAGAGGCATAAAAAAGGAGGGAATGTTTAATAATTTATTGTAATTTTACAACGAAATTTTGCTGAATGAGAAGTAACTATATTAGAAAAGCAATTTTTACTGTTTTGATGATGGCAACGATTTGCCAAAGCTTTCCTACCTTCCTTTTTGATGACAGCTTTCATGAACTTATTTCTGTTGAACTAGACATCGATCTTGAAAATGAGTCTGAAGGTGAAAACGAAGAGCAAAACAAGAAAGACCTCGAAGAAACTAAAGACAAAATTTATCCTAACGATATTCGCTTTTCAATCACAAGATTTGGTTTAAAGAATAACAATCATTTTAACCAGAATAACTTCAGTAATTACAAAACTGAAATTCTTCTTCCCCCTCCCCGGACAGTAGCGTAATATTCTTACCACTCTGTCCCCACTTCATTTAATTTTTAAAAAACAGGTGCTTTATCAAAGGTACCACAACACTATATTATGAGTCAAAATAATTTATTTCAAAATTTAAAATCCGATATTCCTGCGAGTATCGTTGTATTTTTTGTTGCAATCCCTTTATGTCTAGGAATTGCTTTAGCCTCTGGTGCGCCACTTATTTCTGGTCTTATCGCTGGAATTATAGGAGGTGTTCTCGTAGGGGCCATTAGTGGATCCCAAGTAGGCGTTAGTGGACCAGCAGCTGGATTAGCAGCCATTGTCCTTACCGCTATTGGAGACCTAGGCTTTGAAA
This sequence comes from Candidatus Arcticimaribacter sp., assembly GCA_965658115.1. Lineage (GTDB taxonomy): Bacteria > Bacteroidota > Bacteroidia > Flavobacteriales > Flavobacteriaceae > Arcticimaribacter. The sequence goes on from CBFHRA010000004.1 coordinate 17,874, forward strand.
ACTTTTTAGTTGCCGTAGTTTTAGGAGGAGTGATCCAACTTGGCTTTGGTATTGCAAAAGCAGGGGTAATCGGTTATTACTTCCCTAGTTCTGTAATCAAAGGAATGTTGACCGGGATTGGATTAATTATCATCCTTAAGCAGATTCCATATTTCTTTGGATTCAATGCAAACGAGAGTGGAGATGTTTTCTCTCAAATTAGTTATGGATCTACTTTAATCGCAGCAGTTAGTATGGGAATATTGCTTTTATGGGATTTAGTTTTAACTAAAAAAGCGAAAATATTCCAACTTATCCAAGGGCCTCTAGTCGCTGTAGTGATCGGGATTATTTATGCCACCACAACAAACGGTGATGCAGTATGGGGGATCGCCTCAAGTCAAATGGTAAGCGTACCCACAAATGTAGCTGACTTAGACTTTATTATCTTCCCAAATTTTAGTGCTATCACAAATATCAACGTATGGATTGTGGCCTTTACAATCGCTTTAGTCGCGAGTTTAGAGACTTTATTGTGTGTGGAAGCAACAGATAAGATTGATCCAGAAAAACGTGTGACACCAAAAAACAGAGAACTAATCGCTCAAGGTATCGGGAATATCGCTTCTGGGATGATCGGTGGTCTACCCGTTACACAGGTAATCGTGCGTAGTTCTGCTAACATTCAATCTGGAGGTAAAACCAAAATGGCCGCAGTTATTCACGGGGTACTATTAGTAGCTTCAGTGGTCGCTATTCCTTTCTTACTCAATCAGATTCCATTATCTGTCTTAGCAGCGATCTTATTAATCGTAGGGTACAAATTAGCTAAACCTGCTTTATTCAAAAGCATGTATCAATTAGGATGGAAACAATTCATTCCTTTTGTGATCACCATTGTAGGAATCATTTTTACTGATTTATTAGTTGGAATTGGTCTAGGAGTATTGGTTGGGGTTTTATTCTTGCTATATGATAGTTACAAAAACTCACACTCGATGATCCACCACGAAATGGAAAATGGAAAAGAAGTTGTCAAGATGGAATTAGCCGAAGAGGTAACCTTTATCAACAAAGCACCGATCTCTTATGAATTAGACAACTTACCCGTCGAAGCAGAGTTGGAAATCGATGTGACTAAAACCAAATATTTGGATAATGACATCGTAGAAATCATCAATGACTTTCTCGCCAGCAGCGAAGAGAAGAATATTTCTACCCGACTTATTTCAGAAAAAGGAACCGAACAAAATCCAAAAGACATTTCTCATGTCCTTAATTTCTAAAAACATTTTCTACTGTGAAAAAGAGGTCTTAATAGGCCTCTTTTTTATTTTTAGAAGTTCATTTCTGGAACTTGATCAGGGACAATCAAATTCCCTTGTGTAGCGGCTACAATCTCTTTCACGCTTATTCCTAGAACCCGTTCTAAAAGTAGAAAGCCGTCTTTGACTATTTCGAGGCAAGCCAAATTTGTTGCGATCCTTTTAATACAAGCCAACCCTGTTAAAGGCATTCCAGAGCTCACCCCTAATAAGGCATCTGCCATATTATTCACCTATTTTGTAATCATATTATGGAGTCGATATTTTGTTATTTAGTAATAAATAAGACACTTAACTCCATTTTAGGGTCTCCTAATACAAAGAATTTTTTGCATTAAACAATGAAAAGCTTTCGCTTAATCTATACTAGGGAACTTAAAAAGAACTTCCCCTAGAGGGAATAAAAAAAAAGCCCATTCACGTGAAACGGACTTTTTTTCAAACAAATAATGGGGTATTCGTTCTGTTATTCTTCAGTAGTTTCTTCGACTGGGTCTGGGGCTACGGCCATGACCATTCCTGTAGCGTCAAAGTAATCACCTGACTGGACAAGTTTCCCAGCTTCATTAAACATAAAATAGTGGTATGCATCGACCGAAAAAGGTTTACCAGTCGCATTGCTCACCCCTTTCCATGTCCCGTAAACACGAACACTACCGTCAGGAACTAGGGTCTCGTTGTCCACCCCAGGTAACCACACAGCATCGTTAAAAGTTACCTCACTAAAATTGCTCATGTAGAAATTTGCTTGTCCAAAAACAGCTTCTTTCCCTACGACTCCTTGTCCATACATGGGGGATTGGTGTTGAATTTCATCAGCGATCATCGTAGTAAGTCCGTCATAGTCTGTGGGAGAGACATAGGTGTCTAAAAACTTTTCGGCCAATGCTTGATTGGTCTTGTAAAAACTTAAATCTGGTGCTTGATTACATGCTACCAACACTAGGGCAGCACAAAAGAAAATTGCTTTTTTCATTTTAAAATTGGTTTATGGTTTATCTAAAAGTACAAAAAATAGAAGGTTAAACCTTAATTTATAATGAATTATCACGATTAAGACTTAACGATACCGTAACCCTAAACAAAAGAAGAAAAGCATTAAGAGAAATAAGGCTTTGCCTATTTTTCTTCAAAAGGTTTTAAAACAGAAGGATCTGGCGCATGAATTAAAAATGCATCATAGGCGGTTTTATAAGTGTAAATAATTCTTTTTACGGCACTAGTACTGCAATCAAATTTCTGGGCCAATTGTTTAATGCTGTGGTATTCTCTGGAAGATACCCGTACAATATCCCAAGAGGTGATTTTGGATCTTGTTTTCATTTGGCAAAGGTAATTCAAAGAAATTTATACTTTAGCTTATATGAGACTAATTGTAGAAAGTCCTGCGCCAAATCTTAATGAAAGTTTAGCCTATTACAATTCTTTAGGCTTTATATGCTCGCCATGGAAAAAGAATGGATTGTGTCAAGCTAAAAACCTTACTGTTTTCCTCAATACAAGTGCTTACAGCCGCCCTTGCATTAATTTATTAGAAGCAAAAAAAAATAAGTTAGAAGCAAGTCCTAGCGGCACATGGATCAAAGAAAGCACAGAGGTGATAAAAGAACACAAAACGAGTTCAAATAGCCTATTGGGAAATTATGCCGGGATTTGCATCGAAACCCTTGACATGAAGGCTTCTTTTATTTTTTGGCAAGCCAAAGGGTTTAAAGGAAGTCTAGAACCTAAGGCAAGTTGGTGTAGCTTAAAGAACAAAAACGGAGACGCTATCAGTTTGCTAAAGGCCAATAGTTGTCCGCATCTTTTTACCAACCCCTCTTTGGCCTTTTTTAATGGCCATCAAAACAGCAAAATCATAAGGCAACTAAGGGCGTTAAACATTCCTATCACGCAAGAAGTAATCTTTGGCGAAGAAATTACTGCAGACAATCTTGTAATTAACGATCCGGGTGGATTGGGATTTTTTGTTTTTAACGACTAAAATATCCCTCAAAAAAGTTGGGCATAGCCACAAATATTTAACTATTTTTATGAAAAATAAATTCAACTATGAGTAATCCAGTATTTGACCAACTACAACAAAAAGCAAACGAATCTGAAGCAATCGGTGGAACATTAAAGTTTGTAATCGATGATCTTAACGTTTATGTAGATGGGACAGGAAATAACAATGTCGTTTCTGAAAGCGATGAAGAAGCAGATTGTACCATTATAACATCTGCCGCTACCCTATTAGAATTACAAAGTGGAGATTTAAATCCCATGATGGCAGTTATGGGTGGAAAAGTGAAAATTGCAGGTGATATGGGCTTAGCCATGAAGGTACAGTCTTTAATGAGCTAGGTTATCTTTTACCTCCCTCCTAAAAACCTCATTGTCAGACAATAGTTTGGTAATATTTGCGTTTTAAATTATAGATTATCAACTATATATATGTCTGATTGGGGTAAAAGTTTCTTCTGGAGTAAGCTCTCACTAATTTTTGTTAGTGTATTATTGCTCACTAAAAAAGATGAAAGTGTCTCCACAGAGGATTTACATAAATTCTATTTAGAGAATTCTCCCTACAAACAAACCATACGTTTAAGCAAGCAGGAAAGATTTAAGGAGGGACTGCCTCCTAATCAATTCTATGAACAGCTTTATAATTTAACTATGGATCCTAATACTGGGGTGCCAGATTATGCCACAAAGCAACAATTGCAATACACCCTAGAGGAACAAAAAATTAATCCTTTTAAAAAAGGGGCAGTACCAGGAGAGAGCGCAAGTAATCCATGGTACAATATTGGGCCAAACAATCAAGCTGGAAGAACACGTGCAGCACTTTTTGACAATGCCGATACAGAGAAAGATCGGGTCATTGCTGGTGGAGTAAGTGGTGGATTATGGCTTAATGAAGACATTGACAATCCTGTGGATCAAGATTGGCGTATGATTACCGGTGTGCCCGGTAACCTTGCGGTATCAAATATTGTTCAAGATCCAGGGGACGACAACATTATGTTTGTGGGTACAGGAGAATCTTACACTTCTGGTGATGCTACTGGAAATGGAATCTATAAATCTATCGACCGCGGACAAAACTGGAGTCTTGTCTTTGGTAGTTCTACAGGTTTAGCCACCTCAACATTTAGTAATCCATACTACTGGGTTGAAGGATATTTTTATGTGAATGATTTAGCCTTTTTTGATCACGATAACGATCCAAGCACAACAAATTGGATTTATGCTGCATTAGGAAATAGCACTCACAATAAAATGTCTAACACCCTTTTAGATTATGACAAATACGGCTTGTATGTTTCTAAAGACAGCGGTAGTAGCTGGACTCAAATAACAACGGGACTCTATTATCAGGATGGTTCCCAAAGAGAGGGAATTAACGACATTGATGTTCAGGCAGTTTCTAATCGCATTTGGTTAGCCACTACCACTGGGAACGGTACACCAGGAGGAACTTTTTATTACAGTGATGATGGAGATAATTTTACCCGAGTAAGCCCTAGTTATACCACTATACCAACAGACATCACCAGAACTGAAATTGCTCCTAGTGCTACAAATACAGATACTCACTATGTCTTGATGAGGGCAAATAGAGAACCTGAAATCTACAAAACCACGGATAACTTTGCTAGTCTGCAAAAATTACCAGAACCTGTTGATGCAGATAATTCAATTTCGGCAACAGATTTTACTAGAAATCAATCTTATTATGACCTAGAAATTGAAGTAGATCCTACTAATGATAATATTGTTTATGTAGGGGGAATCAATTGGCATCGCAGTCAGAATGGTGGTCTAGATTGGTCGCAGATTACTAAATGGTCTGACAATCCTAGCATGAATGTCTTAAATATCTCTATGGTACATGCCGATCAACACGGCTTATATTTTAGACCTGGAAACAGCAATCAAGCAGTAGTCGTAAGCGACGGTGGAGTAGCTTATTCTAGTTCACTTTCAACAGCATCGAGCACAGCGAACTTTAACGAGATCGAAGGGAATTATGTAACTACACAATTTTATCGTGTCGCACAAACCCCTCCTTCTTTCCCTGGAAATGATATGATTTTTGGGGGGACACAAGATAACGGAACCTATCGTTTTGACAGCCCAGGAATTAATTTAATGGGAGCTTCAGACGAATTACCGGGTGGAGATGGTGCTGCAACTTTCTTTGATCAAGTACCACAAGCTGGAGGAAGCTATGCAATTACCAATTATGTTTATAATAATGCCATAACGAGAATACGATTTAATGCCTCTGGAACCCGAATAGGCGCAGATAATTTATCGAGTTCTTTAGGATTTGATTCAGCTAATGAAGGAAGCTTCATTAACCCTGGCGCATTAGACTCTAATCAAGATGTTTACTATTCTAATGCAGGAAGTGGTAATATTCGAAGTATTAGAAATCTTTCAGGTGCTACTTCTACCTATTTACTTTCAGGTTTAGGAGATGATGCAACCGCTCTAGAAGTATCTCCACATACCGTGTCAAGCACTTTATTACTGGTAGGTCTAGAAGACGGTAATATTAAAAAAGTAACAGATGCTAATACAAATGGCTTCGCTATTTCAACCTTAACAAAACCGGGACAAGGAAGCGTATCTGATATCCACTTTGGGGATACCGATCAAAAAATATATGTCACTTATTACAACTATGGACAAGATATTGTCAACGTTTATTATTCTGAAGATGGCGGGACTACTTGGTTAAACAAAGAAGGAAATGATGGTGTAAACGATCTACCTGATATCCCTGTATATACAATTCTCAATAACCCTTATGAGGAAGATGAAGTTATTGTAGGGACAGAATTAGGTATTTGGAAAACCCTAAACTTTACCGATACACATCCTGATTGGAGTGTCGCTTATGAAGGAATGAGTGATGTCGCAGTATTTGACATGGTTTTTAGAGGTGTTTCTGCTACCGATAATCGTGTTGTCGCAGGTACCTTTGGGAGAGGAATCTATGTTGGATCTTTTACTGCAAATAGCAATCCTCCAGTTACAAATACAGATAGTATAACCTTAGCCGAAGGGGGAACTGCTACTACTACAACAGCTGGGGCAACCTCTGTTTTAACAAATGATACAGACCCTGATGGGGATGCTCTCACAGCAGAATTCACTCAAGGCCCGATTAATTCCGCTGGAGCAGGCTGGGCTTATTCTAGTACAGGTTCATTTACCTATACCCATGATGGCTCTGAAACTACTACAGATACTTTCTTCTATCGTGCATTTGATGGAACAACTTATGGAGATATAGTAACCGTTACCATCAATATTACTCCTGTTAATGATAGTCCTTCATCCAATCCAGAAGTTATTAGTGTAGCAAGTGGAAACACTGTAACTACATTAAATGACGGGGTAACCACTTCATTATTAGCAAATGATACTGATCCTGATGGTGACCCATTAACAGCGGTATTAGTCACCAACCCTACTGAAGGTGCGCTAACATTAAATTCCAATGGAACATTTAGTTATGTTCATGGAGGTGGAAATCTATCAAGCGATAGCTTTACCTATAGCGCTAATGATGGAGAAATCAATGGTGCTCCAGTTACAGTAAGCATCAATATTACAGAAGCTAATGATCCCCCTGTCGCTAATGATGATAATATTATTGTTCTTTTAAATGGGACAGTAACAACACTTGATAACGGTCAAAACAGTCTTCTCGCAAACGATAGTGATCCAGATGGAGATGTGCTGAATGCATCACTTGTAAGCACAACTACCTTTGGAACCATAACACTTAACCCTGGTGGAACGTTTAGTTATACTCAAAATGGGACGCTCAATAGCGGAGACTCATTTATCTATTCAGTAAGTGATGGTACCTTGACCAGTAGCGCGACCGTAAACATTTTATTAAGTTGTAATCCATGTACCGAAAGTTTCATTGAAGGAGGCGTAAATGGCGTATCATTCAGCTATACTGATTGTCTTTGTAAAACTGTTAGGGTTTATGTTCCAAAGGGAAAAGCATATACCTTCTGTCATTTAGACAACAGTATTACTGTAAATTCTGGTAGCTATACCTTGATCACCTCTAAGGTGTGCAATTAATCCAAAACACCTTGTGTATCAAATAATTTTACAGGAGAAATTAATCTGCTGTATTAATCGATGAAAAATCACCACATGATGTGTCTTGGTAAGGCAACGAAGCTAATTGTAATGTATAGGTAAATGTTTGCTCGCCTTGATCGGTATCGCTTTGCGTTTCTGACAACTGTAAGGCAGCATCTGAGACTAGAAGAACATTTATCCTGATATTAGATGCTTCAAAAGTTTCGTCGGGTGATTTCACTTCAAAGACAGTAAAAGCAGTGCTTGTATCTGTTCTCCAGCGCCAATCTCCTTGTTCTGTGGACAATAGGTTTTCATCTGCATCATAATAGCTAAATAAATAGGTTCCATACCCACTGATCAATAAAGTAACGGTAGTTGCTTGTGGACAGTCTGTTGAAAATTCACCTGTAGCTTCGTCAAAACAGCGATAATAGAATTCTCCTTCAAGTAATCCACATAATACTTCTCCATTTTCTGGAGCATCGGGATTTTCTGACACAGCAGTTACACTGATAAAGCGCCACTCATTTTGTATCAATACATGATTTGAATTATCTGCAGCTTCTGTTGCTACTTGCTCTTCTTTATCACCAGATAAGTCTATGGCTTGACCAGTATTACAGAATTCATTTGTCCCTTCTCCTAATTGTATTCTAAATGACACGCTAATATCTGTCAATTCAATTTCATCTATAGTTGCAATACTTCCTAGTGAAGGAAAGTTGTTACTGCTAATATAATTTTGGTCCATCAAGACAATTTTCTCAAGCAGTAAATCATCCCCATTTTCTGTGAATAGCAGATCGTATTTTCCTCTAAAGACCTTACTTACTTCTTCTCCATCGCCTTCTAGTACGCTTACAACAAGGATGTAATCCCCCTCTTCAAAAAATTCAATTTCATCAATAGTACAATCTGCAGTAAATTTTAGAGAACTGCTTTTACCAAAGGTTTGTGGAGGTCTAATTTTCCATTTCCCAACTAGATTAATTTCGGTTGCCTCTTGTTGCTCTTCTAAAGAGAGGTGTGGATCATTTCCAGAGGAAGAACCACAAGACAATAGAAGCAATGAAAAGAGGGCGATTAACGAACGGGAAATAGCTTTCATAACAATATAGTTTGCGTCAAATGTACAAACTCTACTGGAATAGCATGTTAAAACGCTAAAAATGTCAAGGCTTAAACATCACAGATTGAAATGGCTTTTTTTAAAGATTGAATAGGGTCGGCTTTCGTCGGAATAAATTCTTGGGCGACAAAGCCTTTATACCCTGTCTCTACAATGGCTTTCATAATGGCGGGATAAAACAACTCCTGGGTTTCATTAATCTCATGCCTTCCGGGAACACCTGCAGTGTGATAATGACCAAAGTATTGATGGTTATCGCAGATGGTTCTAATGATATCTCCTTCAGAAATTTGCATATGATAGATATCGTATAAGAGTTTAAAATTAGGGGAATCCAAACGTTTACAAAGCTCTATTCCCCAGGCAGAATTATCACACATATAATCTGGATGGTCCACTTTGGAGTTGAATAACTCCATTTGAATCACTACCCCTCTTTTTTCTGCTAACGGAAGAATTTTTTGTAAACCCTCTACTGCATTTTGCAAACCGGTCTCATCATCCATGCCGTTGCGGTTCCCCGAAAAGCAGATTAAATTTTGATAACCCGCGTCTGCTACTAAATCGATATGCTTTAAATAATTTTTAACTAAAGTATCGTGATATTCTCTGTGATTAAAACCTTCGGTAAGACTAATCTCTGCCCCATTACACATGGTAGAAACTAAATTGTGTTTTTTAAGCATTGGCCATCCTTCTGGGCCGATCAAATCAATTCCAACCAGTCCTATCTCATTTGCTAATACACAAAGTTCTTCAAGGCTTAAATCGGGATAACACCACTGACAAACAGAATGATTGATATTCCCATTTAACGGGTAATTTGATTTCTTGAGGTTGGATTTTTTGGCTACATTCAAAGGTAAAACCATGGCAGCAGAAGCTCCCACAGCTACTTTCTTTACTGCATCGCGACGATTCATTTTTGGTGTTTCCATCAGTGGATTATTTATCGAACATTAGAACGGATTACAACTGCGTGTAATAGTTTTTGAGAAAAGCGTTTTAGATAAACGCCTAGTTTTTCTTTCTTTCCAAAATAGGTTTCCCAGGCTTTATTATCCAACGCTTTGATTACTTTTTTACAAAAGGCTTTCACTTCAAGGCCATTTTTTGTGGCGGGATCATCATGTCCCAAGATTGAACCATCCCCTGTCAAAGCATTGATGGTTACATTAGTTTGTACAAATCCAGGGCAAAGTAAACTCACCGCAATATTATCTTTCTGATGTTCCATTCTAAGGGCATCAAAAAAACCATGCAAAGCGTGTTTTGCGCCAGCATAACCAGAACGGAAAGGGGAAGCGTATTTCCCCATTACACTAGTTACCACAGCAAAATGGCCTTTTTGTTTTTCTATAAAATAGGGCAACAATGCTTTTGTTAAAGCTACTGTTCCTAAATAATTGACCTCCATCAAACGTTGATACACCTCAAAGTTTGTTTCTACAATTAAGGAGCGTTGACTTACCCCACCATTATTGATTAATAAATCAATAGAACCAAAACAGGCTACGGCCTCTTTTACCTTTCCTTCTAAGGAGGTAAAGTCTGTTAAGTCTAGTGGGACAATCGCAACATTTTCTGGGTGAGCACAACTCGTTTTTACGCGTTCTAACTCAGACATTCTTCTTGCCGATAGTATAACTTTACTCCCTCTATTTACATATTGTAGAGCAAGTTCCTTCCCTATCCCCGATGAAGCACCGGTGATCCACACCACTTGTTGTTTCATTGAATCGCTAGTTTATAATTCCCAACCTTTTCTATATTCCCGACCTACAAATTGGTTAGCCTCATCAAGGTTCGTTATTTTCATGGCATTTCCATCCCACAATAATTTTCTACGACCATAATAGTCATAGTTTTTCCCAGATTGCTTTCTCAACAAATAAGATCGAATGGCGATATTCCCCATCAATACTGTTTCTGTTAGTGGTCCAGCATAATCAAAAGAAGAGGTTAATGCCTTGTGCTCATCACTATTAAATCCTGCTTTGATGGCATCAATCCATTTGCGGTGATGACCGTGTTCTGCTTCTTTTTCTTTGGGTTGCTTGTAAGTGACTACGGGTTCACCTTTTTTATACAGTCGTGGATTATATCCATAAACTCCAGTGGTAATAATTCCATCTTCTCCGATCATCATTACCCCATTATTACTTCCAGGGTCGCCTAAGAAATCCTCTGGTGGAATAAGATCTGGGTGGGCAGGGCGAATTCCTCCATCTGACCACTCCAGCGTTAAAGGGGTTTTATTCACTTGGGTTGCGTCAAAATTAATGGAGACAAAAGAAGAAGGAGGACATCCTTGTGGTAAATGCTCTGGTGTCCACATTTGTCTGTAAACACTTCCTATACTACATTCTACTGCAGTAGGATATTTTAGTCCTAGCGCTCTAAATGGTATATCAATTAAATGACATCCCATATCCCCTAATGCTCCAGTACCATATTCCCACCAACCGCGCCAGTTAAACGGGTGCATAGCAGAACTATAGGGAGTTGCTTTTGCTGGTCCTAACCACAAATCCCAGGCTAATCCCTCTGGCAAGTTTTCTGGATCTGGATCTGGCATGGGAATTCCTTGTGGCCATACGGGTCTATTAGTCCATACTTTTACGGTATGTACATTGCCTATTTCACCATCATTAATCCATTTTTGTACCTGTAATTGCGCTGGATTAGAAGCGCCTTGATTACCCATTTGGGTAACGATTTTTTTCTCTCGAGCGGTTTCTGTTAACAAACGCGCTTCTTTGATATTATGGGTTAATGGCTTTTGAACATAAAGGTGAACATTTCTATCCATGGCCGCCATCGCAATATTTGCATGGGTATGGTCTGGAGTAGAGACCGTAATGGCATCTAGGTCTTTTTCTTCTGCTAAAAGCTGTCTAAAATCGTTGTAAAAATTAGCTTTTGGGAATTTCTTTCTAGCAGCGGTCACGCCGTGCTTCCCAAAAGAATCAATATCACATAAAGCGACCACTCTCTCGCGTCCTTTTACCGAAGCATTTATGATATCTGGACGACCTTTCCCCCCACAACCGATAGAGGCAATGTTAAGTTGATCACTGGGTGCAGTATATCCTGTACCGCCTAAAACGTGTCTAGGAACGATCACAATTGAAGAAGCTATAAGGCTTTTCTTGATAAAATCTCTACGACTAGTTGAGGGTTTTTTTTTCTTCATTTTTATGGTGTTTAACACCTAAAGCTAAGAAAAAAAAATGGCTATTTTAAGGTGTGACAAAAGTTCCTTCCCATTTTTGATCTTGCAAATTAAAAATTGCTCGTTGATGATTAGGGCGTTTCAACTGCAAATGATCAATATGAAAAGCTCTAAAGGTCAAAACAGCAAAGTAATTTTCGTTACCATATTCCACCGCATCCATTGCTTTCAATTTTGTCCCTGGAGCAACAATTGTAGTATAATCTTTTTGAGCTGCTTCTTGCTGTTGCTTAAAAAGAACAGGATCTTTTCGCTTTGCTATACATTTTGCCTTAACCCTTATTTGCCATAGCTTTTTGTGATCATAAAACAACAACTCTACAGCTGGATTATGCTCTATTGAGGCGATTTTAGGAGTTCTTAAATCTGTATAAATAGTAAATTCAAAATGCTTGGCATCAAATTTACGCAAGACCACCATACGCGCTTCTGCCTGTCCTTGTGGATCTGTAGTCGCTAAAGTGAAGAATCTAAAAGGATGATTCTTTTTTGTCTTTGTCTTTATCCATGCCGTTTCACAGGCTTTTAAAATACTATCGAGCATTGGAGCGATTGTTTTGTTGCCATTCATTGACTCGATCAACAGCATTTTTTTCAATGTCCTTCCAGAAAAGATTGATATCTGCAAAGTGATAATTCTTAATAAATGACAAGAAAAAACGCTTGGGTATTTTTGGGACAGAGGACCAAATCAACCCATCCACCACTTGAAGTTTTAGCGCATTAGGATAGATTTCTCCATCTGCATTTAAAACCCCTAAATGTTGATCAAATGTAGTCGCAGGAGTGTTGTCCCAACTTACAGGATTTGTTGTGGTTGCCCCTTTATACCACTTTTCATACGTAGGTGGATAATTTTTTCGTTTATAAGTATTCCAACTTAAATACCCTCCAGTGGCTAGCGGAGTTTCCATCTTTTTTAATTGCTCAAATTCTTTGTCTTGAATTTTAACCCCAGGGATATAGGCGGCAACAAGTTGCTTTTGCAATGGAGTGCCATCAAAAAATTCTTTTAACAACATCCCACACATAATACTACCTTGACTGTGAGAAGCAATAATAATAGGACGACCTTGATTGTAATGAGCTAAATAATATTGAAATGCCGCTTTGACATCTTGATAAGCAATCATTCTCGAATCCTCTTCTTGTGCATTATAGGGCGGTACATAAATTTTATAATGGGATTGACGATAAAAAGGGACATATAAGTTGCCAGCCTTTGCAAAAGCTGACGCTTGAAATTTCACCGATTGTGTAATCACATCTTTACGCAGGTCTTCGCGATTGATATCAGCATTCCACAAAGGATCTTTTTTATCTGTTAAAAGGGTGGGATAAACAAAAAACACATCGGCGCTTTTTTCGATATAGTCCCCAGTGATTTCTTTTAAATCTTCTGGATATTGTCCCGGTAAAACCGCCCAATACTTTTGGTTAGAATAATCTGGTGCTAAAGGAACCGCTGTCGCTGCAAAAGAACGCGTATTATAGGTTGTTTTACAGGAATTTAATAGCAATAATGCCATCAATAGGAAAATACTTCTTTTCAATTTTTTTATTTTAAAGATACATCAATTTAAGGGAATTAATCAAGCCTGCAGTGCAAAGGGGCTTCACTTTAGCCAGAACCAAAAAATGTTTACCTTTAGCCTAAATATAGCTGTTATGAAAAAAATTAATGTTCTCCTTTGTCTACTATGCCTAACATTAACTGTTAGCTGCACAGACAGTAAAAAAGAAACCCAAAAAGAAATTAGTATCGAGAAAAAGAAAATCAACGATTCTCTTGTTAAAGCTACTATTGTTACCAAATACACCACGGGTGAAGAGGTAAAAGAAGAAGTACAGGTCATTCAAGGAACTCCTAACGAAGTCAATGCAAAATTAGACAGCTATAAAAAACAAGTTCTCCATGAACAAGGAGAAACTGCTCACGCTTTACATCAAGAAAAGCAAAGCCAAAAAACAATCAAAAAATTAAAGTTTAACCTTAACCCAAAAAGTGGCAGCACCGCAAACGGAATGGTGATGTTCACTGAACAAGACGGTCAAGTTACCCTAGAAGCGCACATCAATGGCCTTACTCCTGGAACTCACGCGATTCACGTTCACGAAAAAGCAGATTGCTCTTCTGAGGACGGGAAATCATCTGGTGGTCACTGGAACCCAACCTTTGCGCCACACGGTGCATGGGGAAGTGAAACCGGTTTTCATCGTGGAGATATAGGGAACTTTTCTGCCGATGAAACGGGTCATGGGATGATTACCTTTAGTACAGATTTATGGTGTCTTGGTTGTGAGGATGAAACCAAAAATTTAGTCGGAAAAGCCATCATAGTGCATCAAGGAGAAGATGACTTAAGTTCTCAACCCTCTGGTGCTGCAGGAGCACGTGTAAGCTGTGCTGGAATAATCCAGTAATCCCTTTCTTTAATTAAACGATAGTGTCTACCCCAAAACACGAAGCTACATTTATTGCGCTTTTAGAAAAGCACCAAAACATTGTACACAAAATTTGTCGGCTCTACACCAATAATGAGGTAGACCACAAAGATCTTTTTCAAGAAATATCCATACAATTGTGGAGGTCCTACGATCGATTTGAAGGGAAATCTAAATTCTCTACTTGGATGTATCGTGTAGGGCTAAATACTGCCATTACACTTTACAGGAAAAATAAAAAACGAATCGACACCTATGCGATAAATGAGGACATTAATCGCATAGAACTCGACAGTTATGACCCAGTTATTGATGAGCAATTGAACTGGTTGTATGAAAAAATCGAAGCTTTCTCTGAAATTGACAAGGCACTAGTGCTGCTCTATCTAGAAAACAAACGATATGATGAGATTGCAGAAACCCTGGGGATAACTGCGGTGAACGCCAGAGTAAAAATGAATCGAATAAAATTGCGATTAAAGAAAATGTTAAAGCAAGAATAGCATGAAGGAGCTTGAGGACTTAAAAAATAAATGGGCTAAGCAAGACTTTGGTCAAAACTTTTCTAAAGAAGACATTAGAGGTTTTCTACAAAAGAAATCTGCCTATTCAATCAAATGGATTTTTTACTTGAGTATTGTAGAATTCTTATTGTATTTGGGCTTCCCTCTTTTGGTGCCCAATTATTTTGATTCTTTTGATTACTACAAAAGCTTAAATCTATTTGAATTTAGTATCATCACGACTGTTATAGGCTATGTTTTATTACTTTACTTTATGTATCGCTTCTTTCAGAATTACAAAAAAATCTCTGTGGCAAATTCACTTAAAGATCATCTAAGTGCCATTTTAAATACCCGTCGTGCAGTCAATCAATACTTTTACTTTAACATCGCAATATTAATCATCTTCACCATTGTTGTTCTTGTTTCTGCCCTTCAATTAGATAAAAATATGATTGGTTTTCAAGAAGAAAATAGCTCTTTATTGATGATGGTATTTGCAATTGGTTTAGTGATTGCTGTGATCTTAGGGATTTTTGGACTTCTGTATTACTTTGTCTACGGAAGATTCTTGCGCCCCTTAAAAAACAACGAAAAAGAATTACTTAAAATAGGAGATTAAACTACCACTCCCTTTGTTTATTTAAAGACTCTTGCTCTTCGATTTCTTCTGGAGTAAGCACTTTTAAGAAAGATGGATGTTGCTCAATTGCATACTCGAGCTTTTCGATGATGGACTCCATAGAGTCATTTTCATAATCAAATTCTAAAGGTTCTTTGATTACCATGGATTGGAGAATGCCTTTCTTTTTAATCAATAACCCCTTTTTATCAAATGAACGTCTAAAACCGTCAATAACAATTGGTACGACAATAGGCTTGTATTTTTTAATAATATGGGCGGTACCTTTACGCAGGGGTTTAAACGGGGTTGTAGTTCCCTGGGGAAAGGTAATCACCCAGCCGTCGTCTAATGCTTTCCCTATATTTGAGATATCACTCATTTTAACTTGTCGCTGCACATCCTTTCCTGCTGCTCTCCAGGTGCGCTCTATTGAAATAGAACCAGCATAAGCCAATATTCGTGGTAGCAAACCAGCTTTCATCGTTTCTTTAGCAGCAATAAAGTAAATATTGAGTTTAGGGTGCCATAAATAGCCCACATTTTTAATGTTATCTATTCTCCCGTGCAAACTAGCATTAAACACATGAAACATCGCGACAACATCTGCAAAATAGGTTTGGTGATTAGAAACAAAGAGCACATTGGTATCTGGTAATTGCTTAATCACCTCAGAACCTTCAATATTTAACTCATTAAATCCCCTGTACCTTCTATGGGTAAGGACGCCCAGATAACGTATCAACATTCTTTTCAAGAAAAGATATTGACCAAATGGGGTCTTCTCAAACAACTTCATACACTTCTAAAATCGAGTAAAGATAGTATTATTTAGCTAAGTGGATGATTTCTCTAGCTTCGGATAAAATCATCGCAGTGGCTCCCCACACACGATATTCACCAAAAACAAACATCGGGACAACTACCTTTGAAGCATACGAAGCTGTGATAGGTCCGTCTTGTATAACACTTTCCTCTAAAAGATCTGCTAATGGCACTTCAATCACATGATCCACTTCCCCTTCTTCAGCAATAAAATCGGGTCGTTTATCTGTATAAGCTATAAACGGGTAAACATAAAAATTACTGGGTGGGATATATGTGGTAGACAAATCTGTGATAAACTGTATAGTGGCAGGATCAACCCCCACTTCTTCTTGACTTTCGCGCAGCGCTGTCGCCCAAAAGTCACGATCTCCATCTTCTTTTTTTCCTCCGGGAAAACTAATCTGTCCAGAATGCTTCCCATCATAGGTCGTGCGTTGAATTAAGCAAAAGTTTATCTGGCCATTTTTATCAGGATAAAGTAACATCAATACCGCGGCCTTCTTGGCATTTTTGGGTACCTCAAGCAAAGTATCTTTTGTACCAAATCTTTGTGGTGGTGCCATTTTAAGCTGCGCAGTCAAGCCAGGTTTTGGAATTTCACCTATTTTTGAGGTCAATTGCGCGAGGTAATCTAATGACATATGCTTTCAAGAAAATTCTATACCATAATAATACTACTAATTTTTGGGATGGCTTGTTCTCCCTCTTCAAAAAAGCCCGCTCCAAAACTAAAAGTGACCTCCACACCAAAAGTAGTCAAGCCTAAAAAAAAGCCTCTCCTTTTAGCGGAACCTTCTGTCCTCTTAAATGAAGATAACGCCATCCCATTTTTATTTGAGTATCAAAAGCAAGAGCTCCCTCGTCAGGTAGAAATCTCTACCTCCTTTGGCAACATCACAATTGAACTATTTGATGAAGCACCATACCACAAAGCGAATTTTATTTACCTGACTCGCTTAGGGTATTTTAACGACACTTTTTTTCATCGTGTAGTGCCTAATTTTGTGATTCAAGGAGGAAATTCTGACCATCCCAACACCAGTAAAAAAAGACGCTTAATCGGTCGCTACTTACTCCCACCAGACGTAAAAAAAGGCTTAAAACACCACCGCGGAATAGTCTCTATGCCCAGCAGCGAAATGGACAATCCTCATCGTTTAGCTTCCCCCTATGAATTCTTTATTGTTCAACAAAAAGGAGGCGCATATCACCTTGACGGAAACTACACCCCCTTTGGAAAAGTCATTGAGGGTATGGAAGTCGTCGACGCTATTTGCGCACAAGAAATCGATAGCCGTGAAGCGCCAATTGACAACATTAGAATGCGTGTTAAAATAGTAGAATAACTACACAATATCATATTTTCTTATTATATTTGAAAAAGTATAAATAATTACAATATGACACTCACCCAACTCTCTTACATGATTGCCGTAGCCGAAGCTGGCAACTTTACTGTAGCGGCAGAACAAGTCTTCGTTACACAACCTACTTTAAGTATGCAAATTCAAAAACTTGAAGATGAATTAGGTGTTCAAATCTTTAACCGTGCTAAAAAGCCCATCCGCCTTACTAAAGTTGGAGAACAAATCCTCAAACAAGCCAGAAGCATCCTAGCAGAAGCAAAAAGAATGGATGATATCGTTGCACAAGAAAAAGGCTTTATTGGTGGAGAATTTAAACTAGGCATAATACCAACCGTGATGCCCACTTTACTTCCCATGTTTCTCAACACCTTCATTAAGAAATACCCTAAGATCAACCTGAAGATTCAAGAGTTAACCACAGACAGCATTATCGTACAACTCAAAGAAGGAAAAATTGATGCAGGAATTGCGGCCACCCCGCTTAAATACGACAATATAGATGAACGCCCCCTATACTATGAACCTTTTGTAGGATACATTCCAGAGCACCACCGCCTTAGTAAAGTAGAAAAATTAGCACAAGAAGATCTTTTAGACGAAAACATACTGGTCTTAGAAGAAGGGCACTGTTTTCGCAATCAAGCCCTATCTTTCTGTAGTTTAAAGAAAAACAGCGCTTTTGATTTAAAAAGTGGAAGCTTTGAAACCTTGATCAATCTATCGAACGAAGGCCTAGGCATGACCCTGGTTCCATATCTAAATACCCTAACGCTTTCAAGAGAAAACAAAGACAAACTAAAACATTTTCAAGACCCACCTCCAGCAAGGGAAATCAGCCTTGTTTTCCCAAAGAGTCAATTGAAAATTCAAATCATTGATGCTTTGCAAAAAACCATAGAAGGTATCGTGAGAGGGGCAATCGCAATCGAAAATGTTAAGATTGTAAGTCCCTAAAATTAAGCTTCATGCATTAATACTGAAGTAGGAAATTCCTTATTACACCACCGCATTAACTTCAACTTATCAGAAGCCGATAAATCGCTCAGGGCTTTGACATACTCTTTTTTGAAAAGCGCCTTGTCAAAACTTACTTTTTGCAAGACCGTTTTGTAGAATTCAAGTTGGTTCATAATCATTTGGTTTAGAACAAACTTATCCTTTAATACAACGCAAACTTGTTGTGAAAATGTTAAAATATGTACTATGTATTGCATAATACTATCTTTTATACTTATCTTTGCAAAAGAAAGTACTCAAATCAATACAAGCCTTTATGAACATAGAAAACACAAAAGCACAAATGAGAAAAGGAATTCTAGAGCTGTGTATTTTATCAACAATTGATAAAAAGCCCAAATACTCCTCTGAAATCCTAAAAGGATTAAAAGAATCTAAACTATTGGTGGTAGAAGGAACCCTCTACCCCTTACTTACCCGGCTCAAAAACGCACAACTGCTAGAATACCGCTGGGAAGAATCTAATGCAGGCCCCCCTAGAAAATACTTTACCATCACTAAAGAAGGTAAAGCCTTTTTAAAAGAACTCAACACCTCTTGGAGTGACCTCTCAAATGCCGTTAACACCCTAATCAAAAAATAACATCATGAATAAAACAACCAATATACACTTAGCGCAAACTTTGTTTTCTTTAGATGAAAACGCCTATGCCTTGCTTAAAAACTACTTAGAAAAACTAGAACGCTTATTTAAAAACGCCGAAGGTGCAAAAGATATCTTAGAAGACATCGAAGCAAGAATTGCAGAATTATTTACCGACCTCAAAAAAGACAATTTGTACGTCATTTCTGTTGCAGATGTTGAACAAGTTATCGAAACCCTGGGCACGCCAGAAGACCTTGCCGGGGAAGAAGAGCCAACTGAAACTTCTTCTCAATACAATGGTCCAAAAAAACTTTTTAGAGATCCAGACGATCGGTTTTTAGGCGGGGTTGCAGGAGGCTTAAGCCACTATGTAGGACTCGACAGTGTATGGATCAGATTGATCATGCTAATCCTTTTCTTTTCTTCTGTAGGCGGAGTTGTCTTAGTCTATGTCTTATTGTGGATTCTTATCCCAGAAGCAAAAACAACAGCAGATAAATTAATGATGAAAGGAGAACCCGTTAATGTCTCCACCATTAAAAAAAAGATCAAAGAAGAGATCGATCAAGTTGGCGATAAAGTCAAAGATGTCGACTATGAAAACCTGGGGAATCAATTAAAAAAAAAGTCAAAAGATTTTTCAGATTTACTGCTTAAGTTAGCTAGAGGCGTCGTCAAACTACTCACCTTGCTCATTGGGGTATTTCTTCTCTTTATGTCAAGTATAGTCCTGCTAGCCATTTTTATTAGTACCGTTGTGGGAAGCGCATTTTCTGCAATGGTTCCACAAGAAATCATGCAATTTGGCCTTTCTTTAGACATCCCAGTATTTATCTTAGGATTCTTTGCACTCTTGATCGTTGGGATCCCCTTTATCTTTTTATTCACCCTGGGACTTCAACTTTTATCGCAAAATAAATCTGTGATGAGTCGCCTTTCAAAACTGGTGCTTTTGGGTCTTTGGATTTTATCCTTAATTACCTTAATGGTCTTTGGAGTAATAGAGTCAAAATCTTTTGCTATAAATGCAAAAAGCACACAGAACATAGCATGGGAACAACAAACACAAGACACCCTTAAAATCTATCTTAACGAAGATCATAAATATCGTGAAACTGTAACGGTTTTTAATCAGTTTACCTTGGTGGAAAATGAATCAGGAGAAAAGTATAGACTTGACAATAATATCCGTCTTTTGATCACAGAAAGCAAAGACAACACCCTTGCAATGACCATTGAAAAAAACGCAAAAGGATGGAGTCAATCAAAAGCCAGTAAAACCACCGAAGCCATTGACTACAACCTTGATTACTATGACAATAAATTGATGATTGATGATTTTTGGCTATCGCCTATTAATCATAAAAACAACCCAGAAAGTGTTAGACTTAATTTAAGCGTCCCTGAAGGGAAATATCTATTTATTGACAATGATCTTGGCGCTTTCTTATCTCACAAAATCAAAAATGATCAAGACTTTTATCGCAAACGAGTCGCTGGACATTTATGGCAAATGCAAAATGGAGAATTAATCTGTCAAGATTGCGATAAAATCAATGGAGAAATGCACTTTGACGAGGATAGTCTAGAGATCAATCTCTCTGATGACAATACCGTAATCAAAGTCAACATAGACGAAGACGGCCTAGAAATCGAGAAAAAAGAGTACTAAGAAGATGAAAAAGAAGGGGATAGAACTCTTTTAAAAAAAGCTGCTACACTCAAAGATTTAATAGTATATTTGCCTACCATTTTTTCGGGGTGTAGCGTAGCCCGGTCATCGCGCCTGCTTTGGGAGCAGGAGGTCGCAGGTTCGAATCCTGCCACCCCGACAAAAAATGGACCACGGGATGTGGCGCAGCCTGGTAGCGCACACGCATGGGGTGCGTGGGGTCGCAGGTTCAAATCCTGTCATCCCGACTAAACTAAAGATTTTGTTTGGACATTTTAACCCCCGTCCACTCAACCGCTTTATCTTATCGAAAGACATCAAGGATGAATCACTTCATCCTTTTTTTATTGTTAAATAAATATTTGATTTTCAAGCCGATAAGAAAACGCATAGAGCGCAAAACATTCTTTATCAAAAAACCCATAGCAAATAAACTTCGCTTTTGTACTTTTATACTTTAAGCTTCTATCTATGAAAAAAAAAATTCACTTTTTAATCTGCAGTTTTGCATCACTTTCTTTTAGCTGCGACGCACAAGAAAACGGCCCAAAAATTCAAACTCCTAGCACAATTGACTACAGCTATGAGGTCGTTGCAGATAGCATCGATATTCCATGGGGATTAACGTTTTTAAATGACAACGAATTTCTAGTAACAGAAAAGGCAGGCATCCTCTATCATGTAGTTGACGGGGTTAAAAAAGAGGTCGAAGGGCTTCCTCCTGTTTATGTAAGAGGTCAAGGGGGTCTTTTAGATATCGCTATCGCACCAAATTACAGCAAGACAGGCATTATCTATTTCACTACAAGTTCTCCACTAGGGGAAGAAAAAGGTGGACATACTGCACTGTATAGCACCCAACTAGAAGACAATAAACTCATCAATACAAAATTACTTTACAAAGGGGATTACAACACAAAAAAAGGACAACACTGGGGTTCTCGCATTTCGTTTGACGATCAAGGACATTTGTATTTCTCTATTGGAGACCGTGGAAACAGAGAAGTCAATCCACAAGATATTACCAGAGATGGTGGGAAAATCTATCGCCTCAACTTAGACGGAAGTATCCCAACAGACAATCCTTTTGTCGACAATGACAACAACAGAAAAGCAATCTACAGCTATGGGCATCGCAACCCGCAAGGAATGGTCACCCACCCAGAAACCGGAAAAATATGGGTTCATGAACACGGTCCTCGCGGCGGAGATGAAATCAATGTAATTGAAGCAGGGAAAAACTATGGCTGGCCTGTAATTACTTATGGAATAAATTATAGCGGAACTCCCATTACAGACATCACTAAAAAAGAGGGCTTAAAACAACCGCTCTATTATTGGCTGCCTTCTATCGCGCCCTCTGGAATGGCTTTTTCCACTTCAGACATTTACCCAGACTGGAAAGGAGATTTATTTGTAGGCTCTTTAAAATTTGAATACCTCGAAAGACTTGAGATTCAAAATAACAAAGTGATAAAACGCGAAAAAGTATTAGACTCTATTGGTCGGGTACGCAATGTGGAAGAAGGTCCAGACGGATATCTTTATGTAGGCGTGGAAGGAAAAGGAATATTAAAAATCATCCCTAATTCTTAAAGATGCGGCTACTGTTTACTATTTTGATTAGTCTTTTTAGCGGAATAAGCTTCAGTATTTATCAACAAAAACCCCTTGAACAAAGCATCGAAGACGGAAAAGAAATCTATGCTGACTTTTGCTTGCAATGCCATATGGCAAAAGGCGAAGGCGTGAAAAACGCTTTCCCCCCTTTAGCAAAATCTGATTATTTACAGGATATTGATAAAAGTATCCACGCCATAAAATTTGGCCTAAAAGGCCCCATAAAAGTCAATGGGATTGCATACAATGGCAATATGATTAATCAGGGCCTGGACGAAGAAGAAATCGCCGATGTCATGAACTATATCTTACGTAGTTGGGGAAATTCTAGCGACCTGATTATTACTGAAGAAAAAGTTGCCTCAATTGAAAAATAAAATGTCTCTTTCTAAGTTATTTCGTTCCTTTTTTAAAAAAGAAAATTTCTATAAGACAGCTTATATCTTGATAGGTGCTCTATTTGTGATTTGGATGCTTTTTTTAGACAGTCATTCATGGTTAACCCACAAAGAGCTTAATGATGAGATCGAACAACTCGAAAAAAGGAAAAAAGACCTGCAAGAAACCATCGCGCAAGACAAAGCTGCAATCGACCAATTAGAAAATCTCGATAGTCTTGAAAAATATGCCCGAGAGAATTATGGCCATAAACGCAAAGACGAAACGATTTTTATTGTAGAAGATTAAGTCTTTTTTAAAACTAAAAAAATCGTTAAATTGTTGAAAAACCTCATACAAATGCTTTTTATACCGCTTGAATAAATTGTATTTTTAGAGACTAAAATATACCCATGGGTAAAGTCATTGCAATAGCGAATCAAAAAGGAGGTGTTGGTAAAACAACAACCTCTGTCAACCTAGCCGCGGCCTTAGCTATACTAGAGAAAAAAGTGCTTTTGATTGACGCTGATCCTCAAGCTAATGCAACTTCTGGATTGGGTATTTCTGTAGATGATAAAAAACTGGGGACCTATGAGCTGTTAGAACACACAGCAGCGATTGAGCAAACGATTCTCAAAACCAGTGTACCCCATTTAGACATCATTCCATCCCATATCGATTTAGTCGCGATTGAAATTGAATTAGTCGACAAAAAGGAGCGCGAGTTTATGCTCAAGAAAGCATTAAAAAAAGTGTCTGGTCAATACGATTATATTTTAATTGATTGCGCCCCTTCCCTAGGGTTAATAACGTTGAATGCTTTAACCGCAGCAAATTCGATCATCATTCCAATACAATGTGAGTACTTTGCACTAGAAGGCTTAGGAAAATTACTCAACACCATCAAAAGTGTTCAAAAAATACACAATCATGATCTTGATATAGAAGGGCTATTGTTGACTATGTATGACGCAAGATTGCGCCTATCCAATCAAGTGGTAGAGGAGGTAAAAAAACATTTTGGAGATATGGTTTTCAAAACCATTATTCAAAGAAATATCCGTTTGAGCGAAGCACCCAGTTATGGGGAAAATATTATTGAATACGATGCCACAAGTAGAGGAGCTCAAAATTATTTAAGTTTGGCAGAAGAAGTTTTAAAGAAAAACAAATAACCCATGGCAAAGTCAGGTAAAAAACCCGCTTTAGGTAGAGGACTCTCTGCACTCTTGCAAGACCCAGATAATGATATCAAGTCTGCCGAAGATAAAAACGCAGATCAAGTGGTAGGAAATGTAATTGAACTAGCCATAGATCAAATAGAAGTCAATCCTTTTCAACCCCGAACACAATTTAACGAAGAAAGCCTAAAAGAATTAGCAGGGTCAATTCAAGAATTAGGAATCATTCAACCTATCACCGTTCGAAAGATCGGTTTCAATGAATTTCAAC
Organism: Candidatus Arcticimaribacter sp.; assembly: GCA_965658115.1. Taxonomy (GTDB): domain Bacteria; phylum Bacteroidota; class Bacteroidia; order Flavobacteriales; family Flavobacteriaceae; genus Arcticimaribacter. Next base: position 42,140 of record CBFHRA010000004.1, read on the forward strand.
TGGTCTCTGGAGAGCGTCGTTTTCGCGCAGCAAAAATGATCGGATTAGCGACTGTTCCTGCTTATGTAAGAATTGCAAATGATCAAGAGTCACTAGAGATGGCCTTAGTGGAAAACATTCAACGCCAAGACCTAGACCCCATTGAAATTGGCTTGTCCTACCAACGATTGATAGATGAAATTTCACTAACACAAGAACAGCTTAGTCAGCGAGTAGGGAAAAAAAGATCGACCATTGCAAATTATATGCGATTACTCAAACTAGACCCTATTGTACAGACAGGGATGCGAGATGGCTTTTTATCCATGGGGCACGGGCGTGCACTAATCAATATTGAGGATCGAGATGATCAACTTGATTTATATCAAAAAGTGATTAAAGGAGATTTAAGTGTACGCAAAACAGAAGCCTTAGTAAAGAATCTTAAAAAGCCTTCAACAGGACAAGAAAGTGTTCACACACCACCATTTGTGGAAGAAGGGAGAGCAGACTTCGAACGGTTCTTTGGGGTAGACGTAAATATTAGCTTTAACAAAGACGGGAAGGGAGTAATTCATATTCCTTTTGAATCTCAACAAGAATTTAGCCGAATGAAAAAACGTTTAAAAAGTGAAGAATAAAGCTCTTCTTATCTTTTTATTGATTTTTTCTATTCAAACCTATAGTCAAGATCGCACTGCCCTAGATAGCTTACCCAGAAGAGAACGCATTAAAAAAGATTATCTTACTCCTTCTAAAGCAGCTTTTTATTCTGCAGTAGTTCCTGGATTAGGACAAATCCATACAAGACGCTACTGGACCCTGCCTTTTATCTATGGAGGTCTAGCAACAGCAGGGTATTTTTACAAAACGCAAAGCGATGCCTATGATCGCTACAGAACGGCCTATAAACAAAGAATCCGTGGAGATTTCTCTGATGAGTTTACCAATAAAATAGCGCTAAACAGTCAATTAATCGAAGGAATGGAATTCCATAAAACCAATCGAGATTTAGCTTTTCTTTGGCTTGTTGGTGGATATCTACTCAATGTTTTAGATGCTAATGTAGGGGCACATTTATTACAATTTAATGTTGACGAAGATTTAGCATTTAAACCTTATTTTAATCAAGATAATATTTTTAGTGATCCTTCTGTAGGGATTGCTTTTCAAATCAAGTTTTAACTATGAAGATTGCATTACTGGGATACGGCAGGATGGGCAAAGCCATCGAACAAATTGCAAAAGATCGCAACCACGAGATTGTATATATATACGATAAAGATAGTGTTGAAGGAGATATTGCTAAAGCAGATGTCGCCATTAACTTTAGTATACCAACCGCAGCAGTTGACAATTTAAAAATGGCTTTTGACAACAATGTTCCGGTGGTTTGCGGCACCACAGGATGGCTTGATCAACTGTCTGAGATGCACGATTATTGCACGGCAAAGAAAAGTGGATTTCTCTATGCCTCAAACTTTAGCATAGGGGTGAATTTATTTTTTAAGTTAAATGAACTTACCGCTAAATTGATGAAAGGGCAAGAAAAGAATTATACTGCTCATCTAGAAGAAACACATCACGTTCATAAATTAGATGCTCCTAGCGGAACCGCAATAACACTAGCAGAAGGTATCGCTGCTCAAAACGATCATTATAAAAATTGGTCCATGGATCCAAACACCAAGGACCTCAAAATAACTGCTCATAGAGAGGGAGAAGTCCCCGGAACACACCGCATTACTTATGCTTCTTCAATAGATGAGATAAGCATTGAACACAAAGCGCATTCTAGGCAGGGCTTTGCTCTGGGTGCAGTAATCGCTGCAGAGTGGCTTCAAGGGAAAGAAGGTGTTTTTTCCATGAACGATGTTTTAAATTTATAATTTGAATTATGACAGTACTACAATGGTTTATCTTTTTTATAGCAATACAACTCATCCATTTTGGAGGGAGTTGGAAACTATACCAAAAGGCGGGAAGAAAAAGCTGGGAGGCGCTTATACCAGTTTATAACGCAATCGTTCTAATGCAAATCATTAGACGCCCTAAATGGTGGGTGATTTTGTTGTTTATCCCGATCATCAATCTAATGATATTCCCAGTTGTTTGGGTAGAAACCCTGCGCAGCTTTGGGAAAAATTCCAGCTTAGATACTGCTCTGGGCATACTAACTTTTGGACTCTATACCTATACCATTAATTACAACAATGCGACCAGCTATCAAGCAGATCGCAGTTTAGTCCCACGAACTTGGTTTGGAGAATGGATCAGTGCATTATTATTTGCAATAACTGCTGCCACCCTTGTCCACAACTACTTTATTCAACCCTACATCATCCCTACAGGATCATTAGAAAAAACACTTCTTATTGGTGATTTTCTATTTGTTAGTAAATTCCACTACGGTGCACGAACACCCATGACTGCAGTAGCCTTTCCTATGGTACATGACACCTTGCCACTTGTAAAAACCAAATCTTACTTAGACTTCCCACAACTCCCCTATTTTAGGTTGCCTGGATTTCAAAAAGTAGAGCGCAATGAGATAGTCGTATTTAGTTGGCCGGCAGATACCGTACGTCAATTTTTTGTCAAAGAAAAAGGGGTGCGCAAACCAGTAGACAAAAAATCTAACTATGTCAAACGTTGTGTTGGTATTCCTGGAGACACACTGTCTATCGTCGATGGTTTTGTCTATATCAATGGAGAAAGAAGTATTTTACCAGAGCGTGCCAAAACACAATATGTCCACAGCGTATATAAAGCAAAAGGGGTCTCTGGAAGAAAATTATACCAAGAAGGCTTTAAAGATTTTACCCGCAAATACCGCATTGAGAACATTACCCAAGAAAGATATGATGCCATATTACCCTATATTCACGGCATTTACTCTAATGATCGCGATAATTTTGTGGTGATTAGTCCTGCCGCAGGAATCCCAGTAAACATAGTGAACAAACAACGCTTAAAAATGAGCGAGCTGCTCGAGGCAAAAAAAGATTTACTGTTAACAGTAGCTGAAGCAGAACAACTCAAAGAAAAAGGGGGCTTTGATAGTATCGTCAGACAGATTAATAGTTCTAAAACCGCTAACACTAGCTTTTTCCCAAACAGTTTACCCTATGACTGGAACGAAGACAACTTTGGACCCATTGTCCTTCCTAAAGCGGGTGTGACAATTGATTTAACAGCCCAAAACCTGCCCCTTTACAAAAAGATTATCCGTGAATATGAAGGCAATCAACTATCTAAAAAAGAGGGGGCAATCATCATCAACGGAAAAGAAAGCACACAATACACTTTCCAGCAAGACTACTATTGGATGATGGGAGACAATCGTCACCGCTCAGAAGACAGTCGCTATTGGGGTTTTGTCCCAGAAGATCACATTGTAGGAAAACCGGTTTTAATCTGGTTTAGTATCGAGGGGATCAATGACGGAATTCGAAACTGGAGCATTCGCTGGGATCGCGTGATGACCACCGTAAAAGGAGAAGGAAAAGCATTTGCCTTTGGCCCATTTGTATTTGGTTTTATCTTAATATGGCAAATTGTTGCCTTTATATTGAGAAGGAAAAAAGCACAATCGGCATAATGCAATTTGTCCCTGCTTATTTCCCTTCTATTCAATATATAATGGCTTTAATAAAAGCCAAAGAAACTGCGTTTACCCTAGAATTAAATTATCAAAAACAAACCTATCGCAACCGTTGCAGTATCTATGGGGCAAATGGTAAACTCAATTTAACCATCCCTATTCAACACAAAAAAAATCAAACGCATCAAAAAGATAAAGAAGTAAAAATTCTATGGGAGGAAAACTGGCAGAATCAACACTGGAAATCCATTAGCACCGCTTATCGATCTTCTCCTTTTTTTGAGTTTTATGAAGATGAACTTAAAGAGCATTTTTTAAAAAAAACCGAAGGTTTAATGGAATATAATTTAGGGCTTATCAAGGGGATATTGTCCCTGTTAGAGATTGAGATTCCATTTAATTTTAAAGAAAGCTACAGCCCCTTATCGACAACAGAAGAAAGTTGGATTAATGCTAAAATTCTACCACAGATTGAATTTCCTGTATACCAGCAAGTCTTTGCTGATAAGCATGGATTTATCCCCCATTTAAGTATACTTGATTTAATCTTTAATGAAGGCCCCCAAAGCCTTGGCTATTTAGAAAGATTAGATTAATCCCAACCTAAAGCTGTGATGATAGGATAGTGATCAGAAAATGACTTTTGGATCACCTCAAAAGAATTCACTTTGAAATCTTCGTCGACAAATATAAAATCGATTCTCAAGGGAAAAGAGGAGAAATAAAAGGTTTCGCCTAAACCTTTTCCAGACAAGGCAAAAGCATCTTTTCTTCCTTTAGATAAAGCTTTATAGGTTTTTGAAAACTGGGTATTGTTGAGATCTGTACATAAAATTGAAGGGAGATCGCTAATCGATTCAACTTCGTCAAATTGTTCAATCTGACTTAGTTGTTTTTTGAACACCTCGTCAAATTTTATTTGCAAGGCAGTAGAATTAGGATTGGTGAACAAACTGTCTTCTTCATTGATTCTAAAGGACTCTAAATGCAAGTTATAGACCCTAAAGCGCTTGCGCCGAAAAGATAAATCAACATATGCCCCACTATTTGTAGAACCCTCAAAATCTATATACCCCTGATCGAGAATTGGAAACTTTGAGTAAATCGCTAAAGGGGATTTACCCATGGATCGGTTAGGTTGTATGTACCGATATTCATAGGCATCTAAACGAGGTGTTCCCGTCTTTGAATACTCTTGAAAACAGATGATATCGGGATCTTTCTCCTGTATCATTTTACTCATTTCTAGAGAAACATCGACTCCTTTTATCCAGTTGTATTTATTGAATAAACGAACGTTATAACTCATAACAGAAATTGTAGCACTACTTTTCCTAATGCTATTATTTGGGAATTGGTACAGTAAATTCCATTCACCATATCCAATTAAAAACGCCCCCATAAACAATAAAAAAGGCCATTTGATCTTTATCACCCAATAACAAAACAGTAAAAGGTTAACCAAAACAACGATAGGAACAAATAGGTTTAAAATAGAGAAGTTAAAGAGTGACGGAATACTTCCCATCAACATCAATTGAAAAATCAACAGCAATATATTGAAGGTGAGCAATAAGTTCTCAAAAATATTCAGCTTCATAGAAAAATTGATTGGGAATTATTTTTTACCTGCCTTAAAGAGATAATCTTTTTCTTCTTTTGATAAACTATCATAACCCGAAGCGCTAATTTTATCGAGGATACGATCAATTTTCTCTTGATTACTGGCTGTAGGTTTTCGGGTTTTGCGCGTAGTTGATTTGTGTACAGTCGTCATTTTTGGCTTTGCCTTAAACAAATTAGAAAGCCATTTCCAGAAGCGTTCAAAACCACTTCCTATATCCTTGCCATTTTGCAATTGCTGTGCATAAAAATATCCTAGTGCAGCCCCGCCGATATGGGCTAAGTGACCGCCAGCATTTCCAGTGGGAATCTGTAAAATATCGACTATAACTAATGCAATCCCAACATACATTAACTTGACATTGAAGAACAATAAACGCACTTCTTGAGTGGGCATATAGGTACAACTAAAAATCAGTACAGCCATTACCCCAGCAGAGGCGCCAACCATTTGCGGAGACTGGTCTTTAAAGACCGGAAATATCGCATAGCTCAAAAGGAAAACTAAACCGCCCAAAAGAATTCCCATAAAGTAAACATTGATAAAACGCTGGGAGGAAAACAAGTTTAGAAAGAATTGTGACGCGTAATACAACAGCAGCATGTTCCAAAAGATATGCCCTAAACCGTCATGCAAAAACCCATAGGTAAACAAACTCCACGGTTGGTAGATAAAAGTCTCTAAAGAAGAGGGAAGCTCAAATAAGGACAGAAAACTTTGCTGCGGTATATCGAATAAAAATAAGATAGATCGCAAGAAAAAAGGCACGACAAAACAGACCACATTGATCACGATCAATTTCTCTGCAATATTGAATTGACTAAACCGCTGAAGTAGTGTGTTGAATCGACTCATAATTAATTCCAACGATTTTGATTAAACTGATTTTTTTTCCAGTAATACATCATCAAAAATCCTGTTACTGCACCCCCAACATGGGCAAAATGAGCTATAGGTCCAATTGAGTAAGAAGAAAACCCAAAGAACAAATCACCTAAAATGAGTATGGGAACAAAATATTTAGCCTTAATCGGGATAGGAACAAAAATCAAAAATAAAGGAACGTTAGGAAACATAAAGGCAAAAGCTACTAGTATTCCATACAGTGCGCCAGAAGCTCCTACCATGGATGCAAAATAGCTGCCATAGGCTCCAATAACATCTTCTCTAGTGACATAGTCTAACCAGCCGCTGCCTATTCTATCTACTGCGATAGAATTGATGATTTCTTGGGTAGTAAATCCGGCTTCATTCAATACCGCTGTTACAGAGTGAAATTGATAGGAATAAGCCAATAGTTGTATAATGGCTGCACCCAGACCTGCAGAAAAATAATAGAACAAGAATTTTTTCTTTCCCCAAAGTTGTTCAAGAGGAGACCCAAACATCCACAGACCAAACATATTGAAAAAAATATGAGAGACATTTGCATGCATAAACATATGGGTAATGGGTTGCCATATTTGAAAAGAGGGATTGAGATAAAAATGAAGGGCCATTTGTTCTATAAAGAAATCTCCCAGTATGTTTGCAGCAAAAAAGAAAATCCCGTTGATAATCAACAAGTGTTTTACCGTTTCTGTTATCCCCCTCATTAGCTAAACTTTTTTTCTAATTCTTCTTTTGTCAAAGAAACAAAAATCTGTCGATTAAACGGGGAGAGCTGTGCTTCTTTACAAGCAAATAAGTCATTGACTAATTTTTGTTGCTCTTCAATTTTTAAAACTTTTCCTCTTTTAATCGATAGTGTTTTAACCAGGGATTTTACTAATACATCTGTTTGAGTAAAGGTGTCTTGTGGTTGATCGTTTTCAATGGCGATGAATAAATCCTCAAACACCTTCACTGCCATATTTTCTGAACATACACTGGGGATTCCTAAAACCTCAACACTGCCATTTTTTTGTTCCCCTAAATGGAATCCCACAGCCACTAACAGGCTTTGATAAGCATCAAATAATCCTACTTGAAGGGCGCTTAAGGAGATTTGTAACGGAAAAAGTAGTTGCTGACTCGCAGAATTTGCATGGGTTACATTCGCCAGAAAAAACTCATATAAAATTCGTTCATGGGCTCTTTGTTGATCAATCAACAAGAGTGCGGCTCCAGTAGAACTCACCACATAACGATTCATCAATTGAAATATCTTTTGCTCGCCCATGCTTTGCTCTACCTCTTCGTTTGGCAACAAGCTCATTGGGGTAGATTCTGTACTTCCCACCTCTTGATAAAGGGATTCCCACTGTGGGCTTAATTTTGAAGAAAAGGATTGTGGAGCTTGATCGCTAAAGGGATTAAAACTGCGATCCACTTCTATCTTTGGCGATACAGCAGATTGATCAACTTGTTGATAGGGTACATCTAAATTAGGATCTCGATCAAAATCTAGTGTAGGAGCAACTTGAAACATTCCCAAACTGTGCTTTACTGCAGAGCGAAGAATGGCAAATAAACTTTGTTCATTTTCAAATTTAACTTCGGTTTTTGTAGGGTGAATATTGATGTCAATGGTTTCTGGCGCCAAATCAAAAAAGAGGAAATAACCCGGATAACTGCCATCGTTTAATAGGCCTTCATAGGCAGTACAGATTGCGTGATGCAGAAAACTGCTTTTGACAAATCTTCTATTGACAAAAAAGAACTGCATTCCCCTACTTCTTTTCGAGGCTTCTGGTTTTAAAACAAAACCGTTGATTGCAGAAACAGAAGTGTTTTCTTCTACTGGCACTAACTTATCTTCAATTTTGTTACCAAAGACATGAATTAAACGTTGCTTTAATTTGCCAGCAGGCAGATCAAACAATTCTGAAGTTCCATGAATCATCGAGAAACTCAATTCTGGATGTGCAATGGCTACGCGATGAAATTCATCGATGATATGTCTTAATTCGACGGTGTTTGACTTGAGAAAATTGCGTCGAGCAGGAACATTAAAGAAAAGATTACTCACTGACATTGAGGTGCCTACCGGCGCAACAAGCAGTTCTTGCTCTTTAATTTCTCCCCCTGCTATTTTAATTTTAGTCGCGAGTTCATCGATTTCTCGTTTGGTATGCATTTCTACTTGCGCAACTGCTGCGATAGAAGCGAGTGCTTCTCCACGAAATCCTTTGGTATGCAAAGCAAATAAATCGTCTGACTGTTTAATTTTCGATGTGGCGTGACGCTCAAACGCCAATCGAGCGTCAGTTGCACTCATCCCTAAACCGTTATCGACAACTTGGATTAACTGTTTCCCCGCTTCTTTAACAATAAGCTGAATGCTAGACGCTTTTGCATCAATAGCATTTTCTAGTAATTCTTTTACGACAGATGCTGGACGTTGTACTACTTCTCCGGCGGCAATTTGATTAGCAACATGATCCGGAAGTAAAGCAATGATATCTTCCATGAACTAGTAACGAAATATAGATAAATCAAAGTCGATGATAAACAAGAAAATCAACACCAACACGCAAATGATAATCAAAAGTGTAGGAGAAAAAGAACGATTATTCCTGTTGCGACTCGCTTGACGAGCTTCTTGCCATTTCTTGCCAAAATCATTCGCATTATAGGTATCCCTGTATTTATTGAAGGTAGAATCAAAATCATAAGGATTCTCAATTTCCTTTCCTTGATAATAGCGTGGGGTATAATTATACCTGCGGTTGCGATTTAATTTAAAAAGATTTGATTTTAACATACGAATTCTTTTCTCTAAAGTACATTTTTTCCCAAAAAGGGTTTTGAAAAAAGAAGGAAAAAAGCCTACTGCGCAGCTAGAGCGATCATTTTTAAAGCGGTTACTGCTGCTTCTACCCCCTTATTCCCATGTTTACCACCACTGCGGTCAATGGCTTGTTGAAGGGTGTTATCTGTTAAAACACAAAAAATAACGGGACGGTCAGAGCTTAAATTAAGGGAAACAATCCCTTGCGTAACCCCTTGACATACAAAATCGAAATGCTTTGTTTCACCTTGAATAACACTCCCAATGACGATCACTGCATCAACAGCTTTTGTCAAAGCTTTTTTAGCCCCAAAGACTAACTCAAAACTCCCGGGGACATTTGAACGAAGGATGTTTTCTTCGTCCATCCCACAAGCAATTAACGCTTCTTTAGCCCCTAGAAACAAACCCTCGGTAATCTGACTATTCCACTCGGCGACAACAATTGCCACCTTGTAGTTTTGACCAGAAGGAACTTCTTCGGGATTAAAATCAGATAAATTGCTTAGGGCAGTTGCCATCGTCTATTGATTTTCTAAACGACCAATTTGAATTTCGATTTGCGCTGCTTCTGGAGAAGATGAAAACTCTTCTTGAATACGCTTAAAGAAGTCTAATGCTTCGCTTGTTTGGTTTAAAGTTGCACCCACTAGACCAGCTTTGAATAAATACTTAGGGGTAGTGAAACCGTTATCGCTTGCATTTACTGCTGCTTTGTAATACTTAAGGGCCTTTTGATTGTCCCCTAACTGTGCGTGAGCGTCCCCTAAAGCTCCATTTGCTAATGCAGACAACAAAACATCGTCTGAACTAAAGTCTTCTAGGTAGCTAATGGCCTTTTCATATTGTTTTGTATTGAGGTATGCCATACCTGTACTGTATTGAGCAAGACCAGCTGCTGGAGTACCACTGTAATTTTCAATAATATCTAAGAAACCATATTTTCCATCTCCACCGTTAATCGCTCTCTCGTATAAAGCTGCGCTTTCTTCTTCGTTTACGGCAAGGTTGAAATAGTACTGTGCTTGATTTAATTCAGAAACAGCCGTTTCGTTCTTTGGCGTAAGCACATATGCGTCATAGGCTAAGTAACCTAAAACAACAACTGTGATTGCTCCGATTAGACCTAGGATTGTATTTTGATTATTTGCAACAAATTCTTCTGTCTTAGAAGCATTAGCATCTAGGGTTTCAAACACCTCTGCTGTTGTACTTTCTAACTGTTGTTCTTCAACTTGTGGCTTCGCTATTGATTTTTTTGCGCCGCGTTTTTTGTATGTTGCCATGGTTTCTTTGTATTTAAGTGCCCAAAAATAAACTTTTTATTCCAATCGTAAAAGGACCTTAGTGTTTCTTATATTAGCAGCGATGAAATTAACTGCTCTCTCGTTAACAAACTATAAAAATATCACTGCTGCATCTTACCAATTTGATGCGCGCATTAACTGCTTTATCGGCAAGAATGGAGTAGGAAAATCTAATGTCTTAGACGCCATTTACCACTTGTGTTTTGGGAAAGGATATTTTAACACTTCTGCTGTTCAAAACATTCAATTTGACAAGGAATTCTTTTTGCTAGAAGGTGTTTTTAAAAGAGAGGAAAAAGAGGAAAAGATTGTATGCAGTTTAAAAAAGGGAAATAAAAAAACCATGAAGCGCAATGGGAAAGTCTATGATCGCTTAGCAGACCATATTGGTTTACTCCCCCTAGTGATTATTTCTCCAGCAGATCGCGACCTTATCATCGAGGGAAGCAGCACCCGAAGAAAATTTATCGACGGGGTGATGGGACAAACAGATAAAGCCTACCTCACAGACCTTTTACAATACAACAAAGCGCTAGCACAACGCAATGCCTTACTAAAATACTTTGTCGCTAATCAAACTTTTGATCAAGAGACCTTGTCGATTTACGATACACAACTAATTCAATTGGGCACAAGTATCTATGAAAAAAGAAAAAGTTTTTTAGCCACCTTTATCCCGATAGTAAAGAATCATTACAAAAGCATTAGCAAGAGCTTAGAAGAGATTGATATTCAACACAGAAGTGACTTACACCAGCAAGATTTTGCTACCGTACTTCAAAACAGCCTGGCAAAAGACCGTATGGCGCAATTCACCACTGCTGGGCCACATAAAGAAGACTTAGACTTTTTAATTCACGGGCAGCCGATTAAAAAATTTGGTAGTCAAGGACAACAAAAATCATTTCTAATCGCCTTAAAATTGGCTCAGTTTGATTTTATCAAAGCGAAAGCAAAAGTTCCTCCCATTATGCTACTAGACGATGTGTTTGATAAGTTAGACCAAGATCGTGTAGCATTAATCATGCAATTAGTAGAGCGGGATCACTTTGGGCAACTATTCTTATCAGACACCCATCAAGATCGTACTTTGGCAGCATTAGAGACCACACAACTGTCTTATGCTCTTTTTGAGCTATCTTAAATTTTATACCTTAGTTCCATGCGCAAAATACTCTTTCTTCTTTTTTTAAGCACTGCCCTAATAACCTCTTGTACAAGTGTTTCAAAGGATGATCTGAAGCATTTAAAAGGCTACTGGGAGATTTCTTCTGTTAAATCTCATGGAGAGGTTTTTCAACCAAAGGGGACTGCTCCAGCGGTTGATTTTTATCAAATGATCAATGACAGCCTAGGAAGAAAAAAGAAATTAGTTCCCAGCTTTGGAGAAAAGTACAGCAGCTCTGAAGATGAAATTGAATTTAGGGTAATTAAAAAAGAAGAAAAATATTTCATTCAATTCTTTAATGCTTTAGAAGAATGGGAAGAAGAAATAACTAAACTCAATGCAACAGAATTAATCCTTTTTCATTCAGAGAAATCTTATCATTATCAACGCCACCAAAAAATCACCCTATAATGTCTAAGAAAAAACGCTCTTTTGAACCTCAACCGATCAATGCTGTTTTACAACAAATCACTGAACAAAGAAATCTCGCGAAAGGGTTAAATCAACTCAAGATAAAACAGGCTTGGGAGGAAACTGTTGGAGCAAATGTGAGTCAATACACCCAAGAAATTTCATTGAGAGGAAAAACCCTTTATATTCAATTGACCTCTGCCCCATTGCGAGAGGAACTGTCTTATGGAAAAGAAAAAATCCTAAAACATCTAAACGACGCTTTAGGATCTGATGAGATTCAAAAAATTGTTTTACGCTAGAAAATTTCTCTTCCGGAAAAGTGAAAAGCACCTTCAATCGCAGCATTCTCGTCGCTATCTGAACCGTGAACTGCGTTCTCTCCCATTGAAGTGGCATAGAGTTTACGAATGGTTCCGTCTGCAGCATCTGCTGGATTAGTCGCACCGATAAGGGTTCTAAAATCATTTACAGCATTGTCTTTTTCTAAGATTGCAGCGATGATAGGCCCACGGGTCATAAACTCAACTAACTCCCCAAAAAATGGGCGCTCATTATGAACGCTGTAAAAAGTTTCAGCATCTGCTTTAGAAAGTTGTGTTTTTTTCAAAGCAACAATACGAAAGCCTGCCGCAGTGATTTTTTCTAAGATGGCACCTGTATGACCGTTTTCAACCGCATCTGGTTTGATCATAGTGAATGTTCTATTCGTTGTCATAGTCTTTTTTTTTGTGCTGCAAATGTAACAAAATATCTCAGGTTCTGTCCCTAAGTCTTTTATTATTCAAATGCAATTGCTTTCATTACTCTCCTAGGTTTGGTATATTTGAGCCGTTATGTATAAAGAATTTACAGCGCAGCTTAAAGAGCTGTTATCCACTCAACAAGATTGTGTCATTTTCCCTCATAAAAATCCAGATGGCGATGCTTTAGGTAGTACACTTGCCCTTTGGCATTTTTTAAAAAAAGAAGGTCACAACTGTCATGTTGTTTCTCCAAATGAATACCCTAAATTTCTCGAATGGCTCCCAGGGCAAGAACAGATTTACTGTTTTAGTAAAACCCCAGAAGCTTGTGAAAAACTAATCAATGAAGCAACGGTGTTTTTCACCCTTGACTTTAATGCCTTGGGAAGAATTGGCCCTATGGATAAACTCCTGGGAAAAACCACTACCCCTATCGTAATGATAGATCATCACGAAGCCCCGCAGTCTTATGCAACGCTCAAGTATTCTGATCCCAGCATCGGTTCAACCTGTGAAATGGTTTTTAATGTTCTAGCAAGCTGGGATAAATCCCTTCTAGATAAAAGCATTGCAACTTGTCTTTATACTGGGATGATGACAGACAGTGGCTCTTTCCGTTTTTCTTCTACAACAGCGACAACCCATAAAATTGTTGCCCAGTTATTAGAACTAGGAGTTGATCATACCATCATACATCAAAATATTTATGACAGTTATCGCTTTGAGCGATTACAATTACTAGGAATCACCTTAAACAACTTAAACCGTGTAGATCAATTAGCGGCTGTTTACACTACCTTAAGTCAAGAAGAACTCAACTCATGTGATTTCCAAAAAGGCGATACAGAAGGTTTTGTCAATTATGGTTTAAGCCTCGACGGGATCAAGTTAGCAGTGATAATGATTGAAAACAAACAAGAAGGAATCATTAAAATGTCTTTTCGATCAAAGGCAGACTTTGATGTCAACACCTTTGCTAGAAAATATTTTAACGGCGGGGGACACTTTAATGCCGCTGGTGGGATGTCAACCGATTCGCTGGAAGACACCCGTGCAAAACTCGAAAAAGCCATCTTAGCAAACGCTGACTTATTACAATGAGAAAAAGCCTACTACTAATTGGACTATTTTTATTGGTTGCTTGCGCAGAACAAGAAGCTAGAAGACCTATCTATCGCAGTAATGACAAAGGCATGGGACAGTCCATTGATCGCAATAAAAAGATCAATGCCCAACAACAAGAACGCTTTAAGAAAACTATTGAAAAAGACAGCGCTTTAACCTATTATTCTTCTCCAGTAGGATATTGGTATGCTTATAAAAACAAAACGGAGTCAACTGCAAAACCTACCCGAGGGGATATGGTCAAATTCAATTATACCATACAAACCCTTGAAGGTAGTATTATTTATGACGAAATGGAATTAGGCACGGTCGATTATTTAGTGGATAAGGAAGAACTCTTACCCGCTTTGCGCTATGCGGTCAAAGACTTAAGTGTAGGAGATATTGGTGTTTTTCTTATGCCGTCCTACTTAAGTTACGGCTATCAAGGAGATGGCGATAAGATTGGGATCAATCAACCCCTTAAGTTCACCATCCAGCTAACAGACTTAAAAAAAGCAAGCAATCCAAAGGATTCAAAATAATAAAGTAAATTTGAACACAAACTAAAACCCATATTAATGAAAAAACTAAGCCTATTATTTATCGGTATTATAATCGCAGTAGGTTGTGCATCGCAATACCCAGATCTAGAAAACGGTTTATATGCAGATATTGAAACTTCAAAAGGTTCGATTATTGTTTCTTTGGCACATGATAAAACCCCTGTTACTGTTGCAAATTTTATCTCCTTAGCAGAAGGAGAAAATGAATTTGTTAGCGAACAGTTCAAAGGAAAAAAATATTATGAAGGGATTGTATTCCACAGAGTGATCGATAACTTTATGATTCAAGGGGGAGATCCAACTGCCACAGGTTCTGGAGGACCAGGCTACCGTTTTGATGATGAAATTACAGATTTAACCCACAATGGCCCTGGCGTACTTTCTATGGCAAATGCTGGACCAGCGACGAATGGTAGTCAGTTTTTTATCACCCATGTTGCCACGCCGTGGTTAGATGGTAAACACACTGTTTTTGGCGCGGTTGTTTCTGGTCAAGAAGTGGTGGACAGCATCGTGCAAAATGACACCATCAAAAAAGTAACCATTATTAGAAAAGGAGGCGAAGCAAAAGGCTTTGATGCTCCTAAGGTTTTTGAAGAATATTTTAACTCAATGGAACAACTCAAAGCAGAGCAAGAAGAAAAACTTGCGCTTGGGAAGTTAAAAACATTAGAAAAGTTTGATACCCAAAAAGCTGAAGCAAAAACTACACCTTCTGGTTTACAAATCCTAATCACTAAAAATGGAGAAGGTCCAGCTGTTAGTACTACCTTCAAGGCCTTGACCCATTATGCCGTTTATTTTGAAGACGGAACCCTTTTAGAAACTTCAATGCTTGAAACCGCAGAAGAACTAGGAATGGTTAACGAGCAAAGAAAAGCAGCCAATGGGTACCAACCCCTTCCTGCAGATGTAAGCGACGGTGCTGCGATGATCGAAGGCTTTAAAGAAGGTATTCGTCAATTAAAGGTTGGAGATGAAGCGACTTTATTCCTTCCCTATAATATCGCCTATGGTGAGCAAGGTGGCCGTGGTATTCCTGCAAAAGCCAATTTGATTTTTGAAGTCAAAATAGTCGAGCTAATCGAATAAGAAAATATCCCCTCAAACAACCCACCCTAGCGGTGGGTTTTTTGTACCATGAAAGCAAAGACCCAAATAAAGACAATTACTTCTCTTGCATTGATCCTTTATGCCATCATCTGGTACGCAAAAAAATTTCCGCAACAAGTCGACTTATTTTACAGCAATGGACTTTATCCCATTTTGCATCAAGTGAGAGCGGCTATTTTTGACTTGTTTCCTTTTTCCTTTGGCGATTTAGCCTATGGATTTGTTATCCTCTACTTTCTTTATTTACTCAAAAAAACAAAGTGGAACAATTGGCCAAACGCTTTATTAAAACTGATCAAAAGTGGCTTGATCGTCCTAATTCTCTTTCAACTTTCTTGGGGATTAAATTATTACCGCAGCCCTCTTTTAAGCGAAACTAAAAATTACACAGAGGATGAATTGATTCGTATGAATCGTTTTTTTGCTGAAAAAAGCAATCAATTACATTTTCAATTAAGTCAATACGACAGTCTAGCGGTAGAACTTCAAGGCAGTAAAAAAGAGATCATTGAACGGGTAAAAAAAACCGCTAATAACAATCAAATTGGTAAAGCAAAAATGTCACTATTTAGCCTTCCGCTTTCTTATATGGGGTTTTCTGGTTATTTGAATCCCTTTACACTCGAGGCACAAGTAAATGGTCGAATCCCAAAGATCAATCTCCCCCTGACAGCTGCACATGAAATGGCACATCAACGTGGTTATGCGGCAGAAAACGAAGCAAATTTTATTGGCTTTTTAGAATGCTACAAACACCCTGATCTCGATATGCAATATGCAGCTGTTCTTTTTGGATTTCGCTATACCTATAGCGAGTTATACAAAGCTAACCCCACTGTTGCAAGAAAAATCCTATGTAGTTTATATCCTGGGATTTTAGCGAATTTTGAAGCGTCTTCCGCCTTTTGGCGTAAGCATAAAAACCCTTTTGAACCGCTATTTAAGCAATCCTATGATCGCTATCTAAAAGCGAACAATCAACGTCAAGGAATTCAATCTTATAATGCTGTGGTAAGTCTACTTATCGCACATTTTAAAGTGAATAACAATAGTGCTTCATTTGAGAAATAATTCGTAGTTTGGAGAAAAATTACTCATATGAAATTCAAACTACTGCTGCTCTTTTTTGCAGCCAGTTTTTGTGGATTTAGTCAAGACTACTTCCCCACAAATAGTGGTGTTAAAACCACTGAATCACATTATCAAGCAATTATTAATGCAACCCTGCATCCTTCTCCTAAAAAAAGTATAGAGAAAGGAACCATTTTATTTAAGGAAGGAAAAATTGTTGCCATGGGACAAACGGTTAATTTACCTGAAAATACCCAAGTGCATGATTTTAGTGGAAAACACATCTATGCCTCTTTTATAGAATTACACAGCACCTTTGGTCTAAAAAGTAAAGGGACAAGCAGCAGAAGAGGTCGCAGTACACAGTACGAAAATAAACGAGAAGGTTATTACTGGAATGATCACATGATTAGTGATTATAATAGCATTGAAGACTACAGCTATGAAAAAGCAGCTGCAATGAGCTACCGCAAAGCTGGTTTTGGTGTTGTTAACGCGCACCGTGCAGAAGGAATACATAGAGGTACAAGTGTACTAGTTGCACTAAATGATCAAAAGAGTGATGCGCAACGATTAATCGACGATGCTGCAGCACAACATTATTCCTTCTCAAAAAGCAGCCTTTCGGGACAGTATTATCCAGGATCAATCATGGGAGCAATGGCTTTGTTAAGACAGTTTTTTCACGATGCAGATTGGTATAAAAAAGGAGGGGCTAAAAATACAGACCTCGCCCTACAAGCGCATAATCAAAACGCTGGTCTACCGGCTATTTTTGAAGCAAAAAATAAATTAGATGTTGCTCGTGCCGCTA
This sequence comes from Candidatus Arcticimaribacter sp., assembly GCA_965658115.1. GTDB lineage: Bacteria > Bacteroidota > Bacteroidia > Flavobacteriales > Flavobacteriaceae > Arcticimaribacter. Next base: position 59,359 of record CBFHRA010000004.1, read on the forward strand.
AAATTGGGAAAGAGTTTAAACTACCCTTTATCATTACTGCAAGCGGAAAAGAATATGAACATCTAAATGCGCTCAAAGAAGTTAATGCAAGATTACTCTTGCCAGTGAATTTCCCAAAAGCCTATGATGTTACAGATCCCGTTAGCACGCAAAAAATTGCTTTAAGTGATATGCGCTATTGGAATCAAGCCCCGGCAAACCCAGCTAAAGTAGCCCAAGCAGGAATCCCTTTTGCATTGACCACTTATGGCCTAGCCAAAAAAACAAGCTTTTTAGCTAATCTTAAAAAGGCCGTAGCCTATGGTTTAAATGAATCAACCGCTCTAGCTGCCTTAACTACTGTACCGGCAAAAATGCTAAACCAACAAAATGCTTTAGGAGCATTAAAAAAAGATGCTTTCGCAAACTTTATTGTTACCAGCGGTCCTTTATTTGATGATGCAACCAAAATTGAAGAAAATTGGGTGCAAGGCAATCGCCATAAAATAATCCAGAATCAAGCGATCAATATCGATGGAAAATACAGCTTGATGTTACAAGAGCAAAACCTATCTCTTGAAATCAAAAACAGTATTTCAAAAATTACAGCTACAGTTAAACAAGATTCTGTTAAGCTAAAAACAAAAGCGAGCTATAAAGATGGATGGATCAGTCTTCAAATTCAAAACGAAAACAAAACCTATGCACAACTATCGGCAAAAATAACCAACCCTAAACACCTAGAAGGGAGTGGAACTTCTTTTGACAGTAAATCCATCACATGGATGGCACATTTTGAAGAAGCAGTTGAAGCGAAAGAAAAAAAGAAAAAGGAGAAGACCCACCCTGCGCCAGTTGCCGTTACTTATCCCAATAATGGTTTTGGCTTTAGTCAACTCCCACAAGCACAAAATGTTATTTTTAAAAATGCTACAGTTTGGACAAACGAAGCAGAGGGTATTTTAAAGAATACCGATGTATGGGTGGAAAATGGAAAAATTAAGGCCATAGGCAAAAACCTTAGTGCAGACGGCGTTAAAGAGATAGACGCTACCGGCAAACATTTAACCAGTGGTGTTATTGACGAGCACTCTCATATCGGTGCTTCTAGCATCAATGAAGGAGGTCATAACTCTTCGGCTGAAGTAACCATAGAAGATGTGATTAATCCAGATGACATTAACCTTTATAGAAACCTTTCTGGTGGGGTAACAACTTTACAAATCTTACACGGTTCAGCGAACCCTATTGGAGGGAGATCTGCCATTATCAAACCTCGCTGGGGAGAATCGGCAGAGGATCTATTGTATCAAGGAGCAGATCCCTACATCAAGTTTGCCCTAGGGGAAAACGTAAAACAATCTAATTGGTCTAGCTACAACCGTTTTCCGCAAACGCGTATGGGTGTGGAACAAGTCTTTGTAGATTATTTTCAAAGAGCCAAAGAGTATCAAGAAAGCTGGAAGACATATAACGCACTGCCTAGAAAAACAAAAGCGAGAACCCTGGCACCACGCTATGATATCGAAATGGAGACCCTAGTCGAAATTTTAGAAGGCAAACGTTTTATTTCTTGTCACTCCTATGTGCAAAGTGAAATCAATATGTTGATGAAGGTCGCAGAGCGCTTTGGTGTAACCATCAATACTTTTACGCATATTTTAGAAGGCTATAAAGTCGCTGACAAAATGAAAGAACACGGTGTGGGAGGTTCTACCTTCTCAGACTGGTGGGCGTACAAGTTCGAAGTAAACGATGCAATCCCTTATAATGGTGCAATTATGCACAGTCAAGGGGTTACCGTAGCCTTTAATTCAGATGATTCTGAGATGTCAAGACGCTTAAATCAGGAGGCAGCAAAAGCGGTAAAATACGGTGGAGTTTCTGAAGAAGATGCCTGGAAGTTTGTCACCCTTAACCCTGCAAAATTATTGCATATTGACGATGAAGTGGGGAGTGTGAAAGTAGGTAAATCTGCAGATTTAGTTTTATGGAACAACCACCCTATGTCTATATATGCAATTGCAGAAAAGACCATGATAGAAGGTGTTTTCTACTATGAACTTGATAGAGCAACTGCACAGGTCGATAAAATTCAACAAGAGCGCAATCAATTAATCCAACAAATGGTCGTGGCTAAAAATGGTGGGGCTCCCACTACAAAAGCGCCAAAAAAACAAGCCAGAGAATTTCATTGTGAAACGCTAGATTAAAACATATTAAGATGAAAAAATCACTATATACACTATTGCTATTATGTCTCGGCCTTATGGTCCAGGCACAACAAACTCCAGCAACAAATCAGGCTGTTTCTCTCCTTATTCAAGGTGCAACCCTGCATATCGGGGATGGGACTGTGATCGAAAATGGAATGATCGGGATCGCCGATGGGAAAATTCTCGAAGTGGGTAAAACAGGGGCACAACAAAACACTTATGACAAAACTGTCGATGTAAATGGACAACATGTTTATCCAGGTTTTATCGCTGCAAACAGCACAGTGGGGATGGTTGAAATCGATGCCATTCGCCCTACCAATGATCTAAATGAAATAGGGACATTCTTGCCTAATATTCGCACAATTATTGCTTACAATGCAGAATCTAAAGTAGTAGAGTCTCTACGTCCTAACGGGATTCTAACAGCACAAATCGTTCCTACTAGAGGGCGCATTGCTGGAAGCTCTTCTATCGTTCAACTCGACGCATGGAACTGGGAAGATGCAGGAATTAAAGTAGATGAAGGTATGCACATTTACTGGCCGCGAACTTACCGCAGAGGGAATCGCACTAAAGGAGAAGATCCTTTAGTCTATGACCAAAAAAATTACAGTAAAAGAACAGCAGAATTAGATCAATATTTAGCTGAAGCAAAAACCTATGATGCTAACGCCAAAAAGGAACACCTTCCCCATGCTGCTTTAACAGGAGCATTAAATGGTTCACAAAGAGTTTACCTTCATGCCAAGGAAAAAAGACAAATCTTAGACGGGATAACTATGTTGAAAAAACACGGCATTAAAAACATTGTTTTAGTTGGCGGAGACGATGCTCACCTAATCACAGCTTTCTTAAAAAAGCACGATATCCCTGTAATCGTATCTCGCCCACACCGCTTACCCAGCACCGAAGATGAGGATGTAAAACTTCCTTTTAAAATGGCCAAGATATTATTGGACGCTGGACTGACCATCACCATTGATGTGAGTGGTCGTATGGAAAGAATGAACACACGTAACCTTCCATTCTATGCAGGAACTTTTGCGGCATATGGAGTAGAGAAAGAAAAAGCAGTACAGATGATCACCCTTGATGCTGCTAAGATATTAGGCGTAGACAATCAACTGGGTAGCCTTACGGTAGGAAAAGATGCAACGCTATTTGTCGCTAAAGGAGACGCATTAGATATGCGAACCAATCAACTTAGCCATGCCTTTATTCAAGGGAGAGCACTGAGCCTAGAAACGCATCAAACAGAGTTGTGGAAACGCTATATGGAAAAATTCTCAAGACAATAAATGCTTCACCTTTCTAGCCCACAAAACAATCAGCTAAAACGATTAAAAGCTTTACAGGAAAAAGCCAAAAAAAGAAAATTAGAAAATGCCTTTGTGATCGAAGGCATAAAAGAAATTGAACACGCGATTAATGGCGGATATCAACTGGAAACTGTTTTCGTTAAAGAAGAAGAAACTGTAGCTGATTTGTTAAATAAAATAAGTGTTGACACCGATATGATCTCGGTGTCTTCAGCTTTATTTGAACGCTATTGCTATCGCAAAACCTCCAAAGCAATCGCCATTGCGCAATGCAAAGAACACCACCTTGACACTTTTAAAACCAAGGGAGAAAATCCGTTTATTTTAGTCGCAGAAGCACCCGAAAAACCTGGAAATATAGGAGCTTTACTGCGAACTGCTGATGCCATGGGAGTGGATTGTTTTATGATTGTTGATGCTAAAACAGATCTGTATAACCCTAATGTAATACGTTCAAGTGTGGGCTGCATCTTTTCTGTTCCAGTAGTGACCGCTACCCTAGAAGAGGCCTTTGAATTTTTAGCGCAAAATAAGATCAATGTCTACAGTGCTGCATTGACTCAAACTGCTCAATCTTATACACAATATGATTATACAAGCCCTTGCGCAATTGCTGTGGGGACAGAGAGCGATGGATTAAGTGAAGCATGGCTTAATCAAAAAAGCACCAAAATCATTATCCCCATGTTAGGGCAAAACGATTCTCTTAACGTTTCTGTCGCAGCTGGCATTATACTTGCAGAAGTTCAAAGACAAAGAAACTAAAGCGAAATAGTCTTTGGATTCAAAAGAAATGCGTAAATTTCTACTATGCTTGTCGATGAAGAAATAGAAAACAAAGAGATTGCAAAACAGTACAAAGAACTGTTAAGAATCAGTTATCTCCAGCTTACAAAGGAAGATAAAAAACTGATTCGGCTTGCCTTTAATACTGCTGTTGACGCGCATAAAGATCAAAGAAGAAAATCTGGAGAAGCCTATATTTTTCACCCTATAGCAGTAGCAAAAATAGTAGCTGCAGAAATTGGTCTTGATGCTACCTCTATTGCAGCAGCACTTTTACACGATACAGTAGAAGACACAGAATATACCCTTAACGATATTGAACGTCTCTTTGGCAACACCGTTGCCAAAATTGTACATGGACTCACAAAGATCTCCCATTTAAAAAAGGATACAGATATTTCTCTACAAGCAGAGAACTTTAGAAAAATGCTCTTGACCCTTAATGATGACATCAGGGTTATTATCATCAAAATAGCCGATCGTTTGCACAATATGCAAACCATGGACGCTATGCCAGAGTATAAGCAGGTGAAAATCGCCTCTGAAACCCTCTATATCTATGCTCCCATTGCCCACAGAATAGGGATGTATAACATTAAAACAGAACTCGAAGATCTCAGTTTAAAATACACAGAACCCGATCGTTTTGATGCCATTAAAAATAAAATCGAGGAAAGTCAAGAAGAGCAAAAGCAATACATCAATTCATTTTCTACCCTTGTAAAAGAATCCCTGGATAGAGAAAATCTA
>CBFHRA010000004.1:64511-98569 GCA_965658115.1 Candidatus Arcticimaribacter sp.
CAAGGATCCTCTGCTTTAGACTTTGCTTATGCCATTCACACTGAAATAGGGTCAAAAACGCGCGGTGCAAGAGTAAACGCAAAACTAGTCCCTCTCTCCAGAACACTAAAAAGTGGAGATTCTGTCGAGATCATCACCTCAGAAAATGCAAAACCAACTGCAAACTGGTTGGATTATGTCATCACTTCAAGAGCGCGAAATAAAATAAAATCCTCCTTAAACGATGAAAAAAAGAAAATAGCCGAAGAAGGAAAAGAAATCCTAAGAAGAAAACTCAAACATATGCGGATCAACATGAACGAAAGATCTATTCGTCAATTGATCCTCTATTTTAAAGTTAACTCTAGCTTAGATTTATTTTATCGCATAGGTTTAGGCACAATCGATAACCGCAAATTGAAAGAGTTTGCTACCACCTACAACAATACTTTCTTAAACTTCTTTAAAAAACGTTTAGTAGGCAGGCCAAAGCCAAAAATTACAGAGAGTGAAGAGTTCGTTTCTAAATATGACAAACTCGTCTTTGGAAAAGAAAAACAAGAGCTTCCTTACAAACTTTCTCCCTGTTGTAATCCTATTGCTGGCGACAAAGTTTTTGGTTTTGTAACCATTAACGAAGGCATTAAAGTGCATCAACACAACTGTTCTAATGCTGTTGCCCTTCAATCTAACTTTGCATATCGCATCGTGCCGGCATGGTGGGTAGACTCAAGTGAGCAAGAATTTACAGCAGAACTAGTTTTAACGGGCATTGATCAAAAAGGATTGGTCAATCAAGTAACCCGTGTGATCTCTAATAATATGAACGTTGATATTAAGAAAATTAATTTCTATACAGACGAAGAATTGTTTAAAGGAGTCATCACCATGCGTGTAAATAACAAAGGGACCCTCAAGAAATTAAAGCAACAATTATTGAAAATCGTTGGAATTGAGAAAGTAGGTCGTCATTAGTAAAAGAAACTGTACCTTTACCGAAGATTTAATGTGATATGGCAGAATCAAAAGATCAACAAGAAATCGTAAAAAACGTGTTTATCAATTTTCTTGATGAGCACAAGCATCGCAAAACTCCAGAGCGATTCGCCATCCTACACGAAATTTACGAACATCAAGAGCATTTTGACATTGAGTCATTATACATCATGATGAAGAATAAAAACTATCGTGTGAGTAGAGCGACACTCTATAATACCGTTGATTTATTGATCGAATCTGGCTTAATTAGAAAACACCAATTTGGTGCGCAAGCACAATATGAAAAATCGTTTTTTGACAAACAACACGATCACATTATTCTAACTGATTCTGGAGAAGTAAAAGAATTTTGCGACCCACGAATTCAGTCGATAAAAAAAACCATCGAAGAAGTATTTAATGTTGATATTCATCACCATTCTTTATATTTTTACGGCACTAAAAAAGAATCTTAAACACCCACCCACATATGTCGGTTGATTTATTGCTCGGACTCCAATGGGGAGACGAAGGAAAAGGAAAAATTGTTGATGTTTTAACCACAGATTACGATATCATCGCACGTTTTCAAGGAGGACCTAATGCAGGTCACACACTAAAATTTGACGGTATATCACATGTCTTACACACCATTCCCTCTGGTATTTTTCACCCCTCGGCGATCAACCTTATCGGGAACGGAGTTGTGATTGATCCCGTTATTTTTAAAGGAGAATTAGATAAACTTGCTGGTTTTAATATCGACTTTGCTAAGAAACTATATGTTTCAAAAAAGGCACATCTTATCTTACCGACCCATAGATTACTTGATGCCGCCTCTGAAGCTGCAAAAGGAAAAGCAAAAATTGGTTCTACCCTTAAAGGAATTGGACCAACATATATGGACAAAACGGGTAGAAACGGAATTCGAGTAGGTGACATTTTACTCGAGGACTGGAAAACCAGATACAATACCCTAAGAGATAAGCATCTTAAAATGCTCGCTAATTATGACAGCAGCGTTGAATATGACTTAACAGATTTAGAAGCTACTTTTTTCGAAAGTTTAGAAACATTAAAATCGCTTCCGTTAATCGACAGCGAAAACTTTTTGCATACCGCACAAAAAGAAAACAAAAAGATTTTAGCCGAAGGCGCACAAGGATCCTTACTCGATATTGACTTTGGAACCTATCCTTTTGTTACTTCTTCCACCACTACCGCTGCTGGTGCTTGCACTGGTTTAGGTATTGCCCCTAACGCAGTTGGGGATGTGTTTGGTATTTTTAAAGCCTATACCACAAGAGTAGGAAGCGGCCCTTTCCCTACAGAACTTTTTGACGAAGTAGGCGAAACTATGGGACGTGTAGGAAAAGAATTTGGGGCAACCACAGGACGCGCTAGACGTTGTGGATGGATTGATCTCGTCGCTTTAAAATATGCCATAAGAGTAAATGGCGTAACACAATTAATGATGATGAAAGGCGATGTACTTTCTGGTTTTCCTACCATAAAAGTATGTACTGCTTATAAAACAAAAGAAGGGGTCATCGAACATTTCCCATTTTCAATTGAACCAGAAAATGTCACCCCTCAATACATTGAGTTACCAGGTTGGAAAGAAGATTTAACTCAAATGTCGAGTGAATCAGAATTTCCAGCGACTTTTAACGACTATATCGCCTATCTTGAAAAAGAATTAGAAACACCTATCAAGATAGTATCGGTAGGACCAGACAGAAAACAGACCATCTTTAGATAAACAATGGTTGATGTGAAAAAACTATTTTCACTTCTTGTAATCAGTATATTTCTCCTTTGTGGAGGACTCATCAATGGACAAGAAAAAAAAATCATTCAAATCAAACAAGCAGGTTCTTTTGGGAAAGACGAAGCTAATTTCCCCGGAGCAAACATTCTATTAAAAAAGGGAAATACAAGGGTAAAACTCTTCCACGAAGGGGCCCTTATTGAGTCTAATAAATCCTTTTTTTATTCGAAGAAAAACGCCTTTAAAGCAGAAGGTGAAGTTATCTTTACGCAAGGAGACAGTCTAAGAATGACCAGTGACTACATGGAATATGATGGAGAAACTGGCAAAGCAAAAGCTTGGGGGGATGTTTTTTTAAAACAGCCTGACATGACCCTAGAGACAGACACTCTATTTCTAGATCGTCTAGATGATATCGCCTATTATGAAACTCCAGGAACAATTGTCGACAGTGCTAGTGTACTAAAAAGTAATCGCGGTAAATATTATATGAAGGAAAAGAAATATCGCTTCCTTTCAAATGTTCGCATCAATAACCCCGAATACAAGGTCACCTCTAGCCAATTAGATTATTATACAGAATCTAACAAAGCCTATCTCTATGGCCCAACAAAGATCATAGGAGAAGACTATGACATCTATTGCGAACAAGGCTTCTATGATACCAACTCTCAACAAGGTTACTTTAAGAAAAACGCAGAAATCCTTTATAACAATAAAATCATTAATGGGGATAGCCTTTATTTTGAAAACGAGCGTAACTATGCCGCAGCAACAGATAAAGTAGTCATAACAGATACCATCAATCAATCTATTATTAGAGGCAATTATGCCGAAATATTTAAAGCAAGTGATTCAGCGATAATCACTAGAAAAGCCCTGGCCATTAATATTATTGAAAATGACTCGCTTTACATCCACGCCGACACCCTTATAGGGACGGGCCCTTCTGAGGCAAGAATATTAAGAGGTTATTATGGGGTTAAAATTCTAAAGAAAGACCTAAGAGGTAAATCTGACTCGCTTTATTTAGATGAAACCATCGGAAGAATCGAATTGTTAAAACGACCCTTGAGCAAAAAAGAAGAACAAGTACTTTCACAAGATGAAAAGAACGCAAGAAATCCTGTAATGTGGTTTAACGAAAGTCAGATGAGTGGTGATGTAATCTACATGAAAACAGACTTTGAAACAAAAAAGCTGGATTCGCTCTTTATTTTTGGCAACGCCTTTATCATTGAAAAAGACAGTTTAAGTAACAATGGCTATAATCAAATTGTTGGAAAAGAATTATATGGGGATTTCTTAGACGGTGCACTCAATGTGTTAGACGTGATAAAAAACACCCAAGTTTTATACTACTTGTATTCTGACGCTGGAGAACTTGTTGGGATTGACAAAACCATTTGTAGTGCTTTGAATATCAAATTTAAAGACAACGAAATCGAAGACATCTCTTTTTATATTAGCCCAGAGGGAGATGTATACCCCGAAAAAGAATTAGATCCTAATTTACGGAAATTAGAAGGCTTTTTGTGGCGGGAGGACGAACGTCCAAAGACCCTAAAGGACTTATTTAAAAAAGATTAGATCCCATTTATTATGTTACGTGATGACTTCTTAAAATATCAAGCTAAGACTAGCCCCTACCCTACGGGGATGGAAGTCAAGCGGGCAAAAGGGAGTTATATCCTCGATCAAAAAGGGAAAAAGCATTTAGATTTTGTTGCTGGGGTATCTGCTTGTAGCCTGGGACATCGACATCCTGCCGTAGTTCGCGCCATGAAAAAACAAATTAATCGTTATCTACATGTTATGGTGTATGGAGAATATGCCCAATCTCCTGCGGTAGAACTTTGCAAACTTCTCGCACAGCATCTTCCGCCATCACTTGAAGTAACATATTTAACTAACTCTGGAACAGAAGCCATAGAAGGCGCAATGAAATTGGCCAAAAGGGTTACAGGGAAAACAGGCTTTGTCGCTGCAAAACAAGCCTATCACGGGAGCACACAAGGCGCATTGAGTTTATTAGGTGTTGAATCCCAAAAAGAAGGCTATCATCCATTGTTAAACGAAGTAGATTTTATTGCATTTAACGACACAGCTGAGCTAGATAAAATTAACTCAAATACAGCAGCAGTTGTTTTAGAAACCATTCAAGGTGGAGCAGGATTTATAACCCCAGAAAATGACTATTTAAAAGCTGTTAAAGCCCGCTGTGAAGAAGTAGGAGCACTTCTAATTCTCGATGAAATTCAACCAGGAATTGGTAGAACGGGTAAACTTTTTGCCTTTGAACACTATGGGATCACCCCTGATATTTTAGTGATTGGAAAAGGATTAGGAGGCGGGATGCCTATTGGTGCATTTTGCAGTTCAGCAGATTTTATGGAGCAATTGACCCATAAACCCAGTCTAGGTCATATTACTACCTTCGGGGGAAATCCCGTAATTGCTGCCGCAGCATTAGCCACGCTTAAAACGATCTATCGCAAAAAGCTAATGGCCCAAATAGACGAAAAAGAACAACTCTTTCGCACTTTATTAGTTCATCCAAAAATCAAACAAATCAACGGTCGAGGCTTGATGTTGGCCCCCATTTTTGAAAGAGAAAAGGAGGTCCCAGCCATTGTACAATCTTGTCTAGACAAAGGCTTGATTTTATTTTTCCTTTTATGGGAAAAGAAAGCCGTAAGAATCTCTCCCCCCCTTAATATTAGCCATAGAGAAATTAAAAAAGGCTGTGCTATTCTTTTGGAAGTATTAGACGAGCTTCAATAGTTTGTTAATTAATTTGTTAAAAACAATAGTGGGTTTATTTTAAAAATCTATCCCTTAGTCACTAAATTTAGTATAACTAACACATCAATGTATGTTTCGCGAATTTTCGCAAAATTCAGACGCACCGGTAACCAGATTTGAGCAAATGCTCAAGACAAATCAGGTCTACTTCTTTGACGCGCTTGAGTTCGAAACTATCATTCAGTTTTACATCGATACAGGCGAAATCAATCTCGCTAAGAAAGCTTTGCAGATGGGGATCAATCAACATCCTTTCCACATTGATTTGTTATTGCTTAAATCAGAACTACTGATTTTTGATGACGCCAATAAAGAAGCCTTACAGTTATTAGACACCATTGAAGAGTTGGAGCCAAGTAACCAAGAAATTTACATTCAAAAGGCCACTATATTCTCTAAAGGAAAAAACAATCAAGCCGCCATAGAATTCCTATTCAAAGGACTCGAACAGGCAGACGATCCACACGAAATATGGTCTTTATTAGCCATGGAATACATGGTGATTGGAAATTATACTGAGGCAAAAAATTATTTCCGTCTTTGCATTGAAGAAGATCCAGAGGATTATCAGATTTTATACAACTTACTCTTCTGTTTAGATTATTTAAAAGAAAACAGAGAAGCCCTCGATGTTTTAAATCAAGTTCTCGAAACAAACCCCTACAATGAAATTGCCTGGTTAGAAAGCGGAAAACAGTACTTGATTCTCAATAAAAAAGAAGAAGCATTAAGCGCTTTTGACTTTGCCATCATTAGTGAAGACACTTTTACAGGAGCTTATATTGAAAAAGCTAAATTGTTAGAAGAGACAGGACGCAAGAATGAAGCCATAGAGAACTATGAAATTGCTGCTAAATTAGAAGACCCTTCGGCCTATCTCAATATAAGAATTGCAAGCTGTCATGCACATTTAGGCAATGATCAATTGGCCTTGCAATATTTCAAAAAAGGGATTAATGAAGATCCTTCTTATGAAAAAGCTTGGACGGGGATTATTGACTTTTATATCGCAAAGCAAAACCCTTCAAAAGCACTTTACTATTGTGACAAGGCCTTGCAGATTAATGAGAATTATGTCAGCTACTGGAAAAGAAGCGCCTTACTAAACAAAGAGTTAGGAAAATATCAAGAAGCAGAAATTGCTTTTCAAAACACCATTGAATTAGGGAATTACGAATTATTAGTCTGGATAGGCTGGCTAGATACCTTGATCTTTTTAAACGAATGGGACAAAGGTCAAACAATCGCACAACAGGCCAAAGAATTTTATCCAGAAGAACTATCCCTGGATTTCAAAATTGCTGGTTGCTTCCATAAAATGGGAAAAACCATTGAAATGGAATACTATTTGCAGAATGTAAAAAGTAAATACACTAGCTTACCTAAAGAAGTGCTAGATCTGTTTCCCCAGCTTATTCAATTACTTCAATAGTAACACTAGATCACCGCTAACTAAAATACAATTATGCGTAAAGCTATTTTGCTCTACTTTAAAGGGCTGCTCATGGGAGCTGCAGACATTGTTCCGGGAGTATCTGGGGGCACAATGGCGCTTATCACAGGGATCTATAAAGAATTAATCGAAAGTATTGACCAACTTAACTTCAAACAACTTTTAGTGCTTCGCAAAAAGGGCTTTACTGCTTTTTGGCAATCGGTTAACGGTCCATTTTTACTTCCGTTATTTTTAGGGATTGCCAGTGGCATTCTCTTTCTTTCAGGAGGAATTACCTATCTACTAGAACATCAACCTATTTTATTGTGGTCTTTCTTTTTTGGGTTAATCCTCGCCAGTATCTATACATTAATTAAACAATTTGAACTAAAAACCCCTACGCATTACGCGCTGCTATTTACAGGTTTTATGATTGCTTTTGGCATAACTCAACTTAATCCTGCCGGCACCTCTAACAATTTATTGTATTTGTTTTTCTCTAGTATGATTGCCATTATTGCGATGATACTACCCGGAATTTCGGGTGCCTTTATTTTCATTCTTTTAGGGGTGTATGAAGAAGTTTTAGCTACGGTCAAAGGTGCCATTGCAGTACTCTTAGATTTTGACTTAGCGAACTTTAAAACGGTTTATACTAAAGTGATCGTCATTGGACTAGGTATTGTTGTTGGGTTAAAATTATTTTCACGTCTCTTGACTTGGTTATTTAACCATAGGAAAGAAGCGACGCTTAGTGTCTTAATTGGATTTATGATTGGGGCTTTGCCCAAAATATGGCCGTGGAAAATCGAAGAAAAAATTGGGGAGCAAATCATCTTTACAAATGCTAACCCCTTAGCGTTTGAAGGCGACCCACAATTGGGCATGGCTATAGTTTTAGTCGTACTGGGTGCGACCGCTTTGATTTTATTAGAACGCTTTGCCATAAAAAAATAAAAATGCTCCCTACAGAACGTTCTTGGTTAGATGCTTTTTTCCTTATCCTTAAAGGAATGGTAATGGGAATGGCCAATAAAATTCCTGGGGTTTCTGGTGGAATCATCGCCCTTGCTGCAGGCTTTTATGAAGAATTAATTTACTCCTTCTCCCGTATTGACGCTAAGGCATTTAAAGTTTTATTTAGTCAGGGAGTAATTGCCTTCTATAAACACATCAATGGGGCTTTTTTAATGCTCCTATTTAGTGGGGTGGGACTCAGCTTTTTTAGCGTCTCTTTATTGTTAGATTATCTTTTAAATCACTACCCCCAACAGGTATTAGGCGCATTTTTCGGAATGATTGTAGCCTCGGTGTTTTACATCTGGAAGGATTTACCCCAATACAGCAGCAAAGAATACATCTTTGGAATAATAGGGACCCTTTTGGGCGTAGCCCTATTATGGATCAACCCAGGTACTGAAAATGATCACTGGTTATTTGTCCTTTTTTGTGGGATGGTGAGTATTTCTGGAATGACTTTACCGGGCTTATCGGGCTCATTGTTAATCTTGATTTTAGGGAATTACAATCTCCTTTTAGTCGATTGTGTCAATGCAGTATTTTTTACTTTACAGGACCTCCTTAGCGGTCAAGGCTGGGGATTAGAGGATCCAGAAAGACAGCGTTTACTGGGTGTTTTCGTTTTTTTTACGATAGGATCTAGTATAGGCTTAGTGGTTTTTTCGAAACTTTTAGAGCGATTAATTCAAAACTACAAAAGCATTACAATATCGACTTTAGTAGGATTTATCTTGGGTTCTTTAGGCGCGGTATGGCCTTGGACTGCTAAAACTACAACCCTAGAAAAAGTGAATTTCAGCTTAGCAACAACGCCAAATAATACTTTTTACTTTCCTGATCTAAGATTATTTTCAACACTAAGTACCCTATTTTTTATACTTTTGGGCATCGGGATTGTTATCCTGTTAGAACACTATGGCAACAAACAAAAAACTTAAGTTCGGGCTTCTAGGAAAGAGCATCGATTATTCTTTTTCTCCGGGCTATTTTGCTAAAAAATTTGAACGAGAAAACCTCCCCCATTGTGATTATCGCAACTTTGATTGCGCGACAGTTGAAGAAGTTTTTTCGACCATTCAACGCCCGGACCTCAAAGGCTTAAACGTCACTATACCTTATAAAGAAGAGGTGATTCCTGCCATGGATGAATTAAGTCCTACGGCAAAAGCGATCGGGGCGGTAAACACCATCATCTTTACAGAAGACGGAAAACGCATAGGCGACAATACAGATGCTTATGGCTTTGAACGCGCGCTCTTTGATCAATATGATGGTAAACCAAAGAAAGCCTTGATCCTAGGTACAGGAGGTGCGTCAAAAGCAGTGCACTATGTTTTGCGTAAACGCGGAATTATCCCTCAATACGTTTCCCGCAAAGCAGGAGAAAATGCCATCGATTATGCCGCGTTGACAAAAGATGTGATCGAAGAGCATGAACTCATCATCAATTGCACTCCTTTAGGGACCTTTCCAGATGTAGATAGCGCGCCAGCAATAAACTATGAAGCTCTAACAGCAAAGCACTTTTTATTTGATCTAGTCTACAACCCCGCAGAGACCCTTTTCTTAAAATTAGGCAAAAAACAAGGGGCCGGAATCGCCAATGGTTCAGACATGCTCGTGCATCAAGCAAATCGTTCTTGGGAACTCTGGATGGAAAAGTAACCCATTGAATTTATTTTTTGTAATTTTAAGCTAGATAGAATCTATACAAACACCTTTGTCATGCAAATGGAACCTACATTGTCACCTGAAGAAAATCAAGGTAAACTTGAACAAACAGGGGAAGAAAAAACGACCACTTCTACTTCAGAAAAAGAAGAGAAAAAAGAGGCGAGCAAGCCTGACCCCGCCCCTACGCCTAGTCTAGAAATCGTGATTGATCAACTCGCCTTAGAAGACTTTGCTGGAGCCATGGAAAAGGTGCTCAAAAATGAGCAGTGGATGAAACTAGGTCAGCTAGTCAGAGACTTACAACAAAGTTTTGACAGCCAATTTTTAAAAGTACTCCAAACTAAAAAAGCCGAATTTATTGAAGAAGGCGGAAACGAAATAGACTTTTATTTTGCCCCAGATTACAAGAAGAACTTTAGTGCTTTATTAAAAGAATACAAGCAGAAAAAAGGCAAACACTTTAAAGAATTAGAGGCAAGCCAAAAAGCTAACCTCAACCGCAAAAAAGAAATCATCGAAGAAATCAAATCTTTGATTGACCAAAGCGAGCACAACAACAGCAGCTATCGACAATTTAAAAATCTACAGGAAGCTTTTCACAATACTGGCCTAGTCCCCAGAAATGAAGCCAATAATATCTGGCAGACCTATAAATTTCACGTCGAACGTTTTTATGATTTCTTGCACCTCAACAGGGATTTACGCGACGCTGACTTTAAACACAATTATACCGAGAAATTAAAAATCATCGAACGTGCAGAAGCATTAGCAAAAGAGACTGATGTTATTTCTTCCATTCGTGAACTCAATGTTTTACATCGCTTGTGGAAAAATGACTTAGGCCCTGTTGCAAAAGAGCACAGAGAAGATTTATGGAATCGTTTTCAAGCGGCCACAAAAGCGATTCATCACCTAAAGAATGAATACAATAAAAACATCGATAGCATTCACAGTGAGAATTTAGTTATAAAAGACAAACTGCTAAACGACATCGCTGCGGTCATTGAATCAGCACCTGCAAATCACAATGCTTGGCAAAACGCCATCAAAAAGGTTCATGGTCTTAAAGAACAATTTCATAGCGTGGGCAGAGTCCCAAAAAATGAAAACAAACGTCTGTGGAATACTTTTAGAGAACTGAGCCGAGAATTCAATCAAGCCAAAAACATTTTCTACAAAGAACAAAAAAGCCAAGAGAAACAATTTATCGAGGCGAAGAAGGCTTTAATCCAAGAAGTCGCTACTATTCTTGATGATCCCAATTGGAGAGATTATGTAGGTCGTATGAAAACTGTACAAACAGACTGGAAAAAAACAGGACGTATCTCTAGAAAACTTTCCAATAAACTATGGGAAGAGTTTAAAGCCTTGACCAATCTCTACTTTGACCGCCTTAAAAACAAGGTCGAAGCCTTAAGCGCTGCAGATCAAGCGCAACTCGCTTCGCAAAATAATTTTGTGGAAGCTTTGCTTAAAACAGAAGCGCCCACTACCCCTAAAAAGTTAGAAAATTTTATTGATGAACAGGCAGAGCAATGGCTTAGTCTAAACCCACGGCCTAACTCTCCTGCACAGAAAAAATTGATCCAACACCTGGTTCAACTGTGGGAGGCCACCTCTTTATCTGCAAAAGATAAGGCCACACAGAAGTTTAACACCCAACTGGCCCTAATTAAAAACGATGAAGCTGGCTTAAATAAAGAGCATACTTTTCTCAAGAAAAAAATTGATGAAATCAATACAGAATTGATTCAATTGCAAAACAACTTGCAGTTCTTTAGCAGCAGTAGTAATGACAATCCTGTGGTGGTAGAGGTTACCACCAAAATCGAAAAACTCTCTGCACAAAAAGAAGCGTTCGAAGAGAAAACAAATGCGATCAAATCGTTAAAACGCAACCTAAAGAAGCAGCAACAAGCTGAAGAAGAAAGTGACCAAGAGGAATTAAGTACAGAAGATTAAACTTACTGCTTTTTGGCTTCCTCCCAATAAACATCCATTTCTGCTAGGGTCATGTCTTGCAGGGATTTGCCTAAGGCGTTGGCTTTTGCCTCTAAATAATTGAAACGCTTGGTAAACTTTTGGTTGGTGCGTTCCAGGGCGGTGTCTGGATTGATTTTTAAGAAACGGGCATAGTTAATCATAGAAAAGAGCACATCGCCAAACTCGGCTTCCATATTATTGGTATTGCCTTGAGCGACTTCGGTTTGGAATTCAGACAGTTCTTCTTGCACCTTTTCCCAGACTTGTTCGGGTTTTTCCCAGTCAAAGCCTACTCCGGCAACTTTGTCTTGAATGCGCTGTGCTTTTACAAGGGCAGGTAAACCCTTTGGGACTCCTTCAAGTACTGTTTTCTTGCCTTTCCCTTCTTTGAGTTTAAGGGCTTCCCAGTTCTTTTTAACGTCTTCTTCGTTCTCTACTTTGACGTCTCCATAAATATGAGGATGACGGTAAATTAATTTCTCTGAAATCCCGTGTGCGATGTCAGCCATATCAAAGGCTTTTTCTTCGCTGCCCAAGCGGGCATAAAAAGCGATATGCAAGAGTAAGTCTCCTAACTCATTTTTGATTTCATCTAGATCGCGGGTCAAAATGGCATCGCCCAACTCATAGGTTTCTTCTATGGTTAGGTGACGCAGCGATTCAAAGGTTTGCTTCTTGTCCCAAGGGCACTGTTCACGCAACTCATCCATAATGGTGAGCAGGCGGTCAACGGCGGCCAATTGGTCCTTTCTGCTATTCATCTTCTTTAACGGCTTCTTCTTCTGTTGCTGGGGCTTCTTCTGTGAAAACTTCAGGGGCTTTTTCGATTAGAATGTTATACCACTGGATCACTTTTTTAATGTCTGAAGGGTAAACACGCTCTTCATCATAATCTTGAAAAACATCAAAGAAAAAAGCTTCTAATTGGTCTGCAGGAGCTTTAGGCTTTACAGAACATGTTTTCCCTTCCTCTTTTGCATGTATCATTTTAAAGACCTCTCTCAAAGGGACTTCTTTTTCTAAGCCATAGATATTAATTTCAGACAATACACTTACCTGATCACGCACAGAGGCAGTGATGCGTTTTCCATCGACTAGAGAAGTTGCGACCACACCTGTTCTAGTTTGAAGCGATACTTCATAAAGTCCTGGACGACCGCCTATTGAAATAATTTTATCGAGTTGCATACTTATCTTTTTTTAGATTGTAAAGGGAACTTCATCTTGTAATCTACATTGATTTTCCCTTTGCTAATATTGGTTAATTTTCCTTTGATTAATCTTCTCTTTAAGGGCGAGAGTTTATCGGTAAACAATATCCCTTCAATATGATCGTATTCGTGCTGTATCACCCTTGCAGCTAGTCCGCTATAAGTCTCGGTTAAACTTTCCCCTGCTTCGTTTTGGTAGCTAATCACTAATTGATCTTTTCGATTCACATCTTCGCGTACATCTGGGATAGACAAACAGCCTTCGTTAAAGGCCCATTCTTCTCCGCTCTCCTCTTCAATCACAGGATTGATAAAAGCCTTTTTAAAGCCTTTCAATTGGTCTTGCTCTTGGGGAGAAAGCTCATCATCTTCGGCAAAAGGAGTTGCATCGATCACAAATAATCGCAAACCTAAACCTACTTGAGGAGCTGCTAAACCTACCCCACTAGCCGCATACATGGTTTCCCACATATTGGCGATTAATTGGTCAAGGTCTTTATAGTCTGCAGGAATGTCTTCTGCTTTTTTCTTTAACACTGGGGTACCGTAAGCTACGATGGGTAAAATCATTTATATTTTTTTCTTTGAATGCAAAGATGCATCTAAATAGGATTGTAACAAAAGGGTTGCACTAATCTTATCGATCAAGCCCTTATTTTTTCGTTTTTCTTTCTTTAATCCCCCGTCTAACATCGATTGAAACGCCATTTTTGAGGTAAAACGCTCGTCATATCTTTCTATGGCTAACGCCGGAAGGGCTTTTTCTAATTGTGCAATAAACCGCAGGATCTTCGGTTCTAATTGCGAGGGGGAGTTGTCCATTTGTTTGGGTTGACCTATGACACAAACCTCCACTTTATTGTTCAGGCAGTAATCTGCCAAAAATGGAATCACCTCTTTTGTTGCGAGGGTCGTCAAACCCGAAGCGATAATCTGCATAGGATCTGTAACGGCGATTCCCGTTCTCTTTTCCCCAAAATCTATTGCGATTATTATGCCCATGTACAAATATACATTATGCCCCTGTCTTCGGTTAAATTCTTTAGGAAAAAGTGAAAGAGAAGCCGTAAATTTGTGCATCAAAAATTGAAACATGAGAGACATCATAGAAGCAGCATGGGAAGATCGTTCCCTTTTAGAACAAGAAAGTACACAGAACACCATTCGCCAAGTCATTGAGCAATTAGACTTAGGGAAATTGCGTGTGGCAGAACCTACCGATAATGGCTGGCAAGTCAACGAATGGGTAAAGAAAGCGGTGGTCTTGTATTTCCCCATCCAAAAAATGGAAACCCTACATGCAGGCCCTATGGAGTTTCACGATAAAATGCCGTTGAAAAAAGACTATGCCGCTAAAGGTATTCGTGTGGTCCCTCACGCTGTTGCACGTCAAGGTGCGTATATTTCTTCTGGCGTTATCTTGATGCCTTCTTATGTCAACATCGGCGCTTATGTCGATGAAGGAACCATGGTAGATACTTGGGCAACGGTAGGAAGTTGTGCACAGATTGGTAAAAATGTCCACTTAAGCGGTGGCGTAGGGATTGGCGGGGTATTAGAACCTTTACAAGCTGCTCCGGTGATTATTGAAGACAATGCCTTTGTTGGCTCACGTTGTATCGTGGTGGAAGGAGTACATGTTGAAACAGAAGCGGTACTAGGGGCTAACGTTGTGTTAACCGCCTCGACAAAAATCATTGATGTGACGGGTGATGAAGCCGTAGAATACAAGGGCCGTGTTCCTGCACGTTCTGTCGTGATTCCTGGAAGTTACACCAAAACTTTCCCAGCGGGAGATTATCAAGTGCCTTGTGCGTTGATCATCGGGAAACGCAAAGAAAGTACGAACAAGAAAACGTCTTTAAACGACGCTTTAAGAGAACATAACGTAGCCGTATAACCTTGCCTTATGGCGGACTTTACACCTCAGCTAAACGACGCACTCGCTCATTTGAACCAAGATGGCGTGCTGCTTTATCCCAGTGATACCATTTGGGGAATAGGCTGTGATGCCCGCTCTAGCAAAGCGGTTGAAGCCGTTTATCGCTTAAAACAACGCGAGGATAGTAAAGCTTTGATTTGTTTAGTCGCTGATCGCGAGATGTTAGAAGCTCATGTGGGACAAATCCCCGATGCCCTTCTCCCCTATTTAGAGGAAGAACGCCCTACCACCATCATTTACCCTAAGGTCAAAGGGCTAAGCGAGCGCCTTTGTGCAGAAGATGGTAGTATCGGGATTCGCATTGCTAAAGATGGGTTTTGCCCAAAATTGATTCAAGCTCTAGGGGCACCTATTGTCTCTACTTCAGCTAATATCAGCGGAGCAGCAAGTCCACAACAATACAAAGACATCGCAACAGAAATTTTGACTGGGGTGGATCATATTGTACCTTTAAGACAAAATGAAACACAAACGCAGGCCTCACGGATTTTGCGTTTGCAAGCAGATAACAGTATCGCCATATTACGTCCCTAATGGAATTTAAAACTGATTTTAACGCTGTATTGTCCACGCCTGTTTTTCAGCATGTAAAAGCAGCAACGATAGAATTAGGATTAGAGACTTATGTGGTAGGAGGCTTTGTGCGCGATCACTTATTAGATCGAAAGAAAGCCCAAACAGATTTAGACTTTGTCACAGTAGGCTCTGGCATAGCCCTCGCCAAAGCGGTCCAAAAACGCTTGCCCAATAACCCAAAGCTAAGCATCTTTAAAACCTATGGCACTGCCATGATCAAGTTTGAAGGGATAGACTTAGAATTTGTAGGTGCCCGAAAAGAATCTTATACCGAAGACAGCCGTAATCCTCAAGTAGAAGAAGGCAGTCTTCAAGACGACCAAAACCGAAGGGACTTTACCATCAATGCCATGGCGGTAAGTTTAAACGAAGCCAATTATGGAACCCTTATCGATCCCTTTAACGGCCTGAGTGATCTCAAAAAGAAATTAATTCGGACTCCCTTAGATCCCGTCATTACCTATTCAGACGATCCCTTGCGCATGTTACGGGCGATTCGCTTTGCGACTCAATTAGACTTTAGCATTGAAGCAACTTCTCTTGAGGCTATTTTCCAAGAGCGTGAACGCATGAAGATCATTACCAAGGAGCGTATCGTCGAAGAATTGCACAAGATTATGGCTACTGCCATTCCCTCTAAAGGTTTTTTACTCCTTGACAAAGTAGGCCTTTTAGCGGACATCCTTCCAGAATTAACCGATTTAAAGGGAATAGAAGAAGTTGAAGGACAAACCCACAAAGACAACTTTTATCACACCCTAGAGGTGGTGGATAATATTTGTCAAACTACCGAAAATCTTTGGCTGCGCTGGGCAGCCTTATTACACGATATTGGAAAAGCCCCGACTAAAAAGTTTAGCAAAAAAGTAGGTTGGACCTTTCATGCCCATGAATTTGTAGGCGCAAAAATGGTCTACAAACTCTTCAAACGTTTAAAAATGCCCTTAAACGAAAAGATGAAGTTTGTTCAGAAAATGGTTTTTATGAGTTCTCGCCCCATTGTACTCGCGCAGGATATCGTCACAGACGCTGCCGTTCGAAGACTTATTTTTGATGCCGGGGATTATGTCGATGACTTACTCACTTTATGTGAAGCAGATATTACCACAAAGAACCCCAAACGTTTTGCCCGTTATCACCAGAACTTTCAAATCGTTAGGGAAAAGATTGTAGAGGTCGAAGAACGCGATCATGTGCGTAATTTCCAACCTCCTGTAAGTGGAGAATTAATCATGGAAACTTTTGGGCTTCGCCCTGGAAAAGAAATCGGGATCATCAAAGAGAAGATAAAAGAAGCTATCTTAGAGGGAGAAATCCCCAACGAATTTGACGCTGCGGTGGAATTGATGAAGAAAGAAGGAAAGGCCTTAGGCTTAAAAATGACGACAGAATGAAGATACGATTTCGCTTTTGGGTAGGTTTATCCATTGTCTTGGTCTATGGTGTAATAGCTGCTGGTGCAATTGTTCGCATGACAGGGAGTGGAATGGGCTGTCCAGACTGGCCTAAGTGCTTTGGTTACCTTATTCCACCTACAGAACGCGCCCAACTCGACTGGAAGGCTACCCACGACTATCAAGCGGGACAAGTGATTATCGTCGCAGAAGAATTACGCGTAGCGAATAAAGATTTTCGCTCTAGCGATCAATACAACCCAACCAACTGGGAACATTATGATCAGCATGACTATGCCATCTTTAATCCCGTGCATACCTGGATAGAATTCCTTAATCGCTTGTTAGGCGCCTTAGGAGGATTAGCCACCCTTGTGGTGGGGATACTCTCTTTCTGGCAATGGAAGAAAAGTAAGTTAATCGCCTTGGTTGCTTGGTTAATCATTTTTGGGATGGGCTTTCAAGCTTGGCTGGGAAAGACCGTAGTCGATTCAAATTTACAGCCGTTTAAAATTACCATTCACATGGTGATGGCTTTAGTGATTGTCGCCCTATTGCTCTACCTCTACTATATCAGTAAAACGGAAAAAAGCATCAAAGCGATCCCTTCAAACATCAAGGGCTTTGCGATTTTAGCGCTGCTTTTAACCTTAGTACAAATCGCCATGGGAACTCAAGTAAGACAGTTTGTCGATGAGCAAATCGATCTTTTAGGCGAAGGGACGCAAGCCTTATGGCTGGATCCTGCCCCTATTTTGTTTTATGTGCATCGCAGTTTTTCTTTATTGGTCACTGGACTCAATATTTGGCTTTTCCTAGCACTTAGAAAACTCCAATTTTCCACCGCACAAATGCAGCAAGTTTTAGCCTTAATCGGACTTGAGATCGCTACCGGGATATTGATGTATTACTTTGATTTCCCTTTTAGCAGTCAGCCTTTACATTTATTATTTGCTTCGTTGCTTTTTGGCGCGCAGAGCTATTTATTATTTCACCTTTTTCAACCCACACAATCCGTTTCCACATGATTTATCGTTTCCGTATTATTTTAGACGCTCCTGGTGATGTTTTCCGCGACTTAGAAATTGAAGCTACCGCAAGCTTAGAAGATTTTCATTATGCTATTGCTCAGGCTTTTGGTTTTGGCGGAAGTGAAATGGCTTCTTTTTACACCACTAACGACGAATGGGAACAAGGCGAAGAATTACCCCTGATTGATATGGGAGAAGGCACCACCCCAATGGCAGGAAAAAGCCTCGATAAGTTCTTTAGCGCAGACAATCACCATTTGATTTATGTCTATGACTTTTTAGCCATGTGGACCTTTTTTGTGGAACTAATGGAAATAGGCGAAGCGGTTCCCGCAATGGGATATCCCAATCTTGTCTTTGCCCAAGGGGAAGTCCCAGAAGAAGCGCCTGAAAAAGAGTTTACAAGTGAAGAAGGCGATGAAGACTTTAACGATGACGATGAAGAAGAGGGCCTGCTGGACTATGACGATGCCGACTTCTACTAGGAGGACTGAATCAATTTAGTCATATTGAGATTTTCATAATGCCTGCGGACATAATCCAAAGAGGCTTCCATAATCTCCCCGGCACTTTTAGCTGACTGAAAAGTCTCATCTTTTGTAAACTTATAAATCTCAGTTCTTAAATTTTTCAAGTATTCTGGCTGGGTCAAATGATCTTG
This sequence comes from Candidatus Arcticimaribacter sp., assembly GCA_965658115.1. Classification (GTDB taxonomy): domain Bacteria; phylum Bacteroidota; class Bacteroidia; order Flavobacteriales; family Flavobacteriaceae; genus Arcticimaribacter. Next base: position 82,972 of record CBFHRA010000004.1, read on the forward strand.
TTTCATGATGGTAACTAAATTATCCAAACGCACCCCTGAACTAATAATACGCTTTGCCAATATTGAACGCTCTTCAATCTTATATTGATTGACAGAATCTAGGGTAAGTTTATCTTTGACAATCGAAACCATGGGGTAATTCTCTTTAAAGAATTGCGGGCGATACACCTTTAACTTTCCTTCATAGCACTGCTGATCAAAATCAATGGCGCGTATTTTATAAATCACCTGATCAAAATCATGGGTGGGAATCACCACATAATTATAGGCCCGCATATCCCCTAACAAACGTATCATACAACGCTCGTTAAACTTGACGTACTCTTTGGCGATTTGCGCCTGCTGCGCTGGGGTACAATCGGCTAAAAAGTCTTCGATAAAAACATCTCCGGGGATACCGGCAATATGCTCTTCAATCAAGGTTGTGTCGTTGACTAAAAAGTTCAAGTTGTGGGGAGACAACATATGCTCAAATTCTAAACCATAGACCCGCGAAGCATCGGTACGCTTGACATAAAAATAGGTGAAGTTATCATTGAGGATATTCCTAATCTTAATGCGAAAGGGCTTTGAATTCCCAAAAGTACAGTAGTCTATGGCATCAACATTGAGGTAAGGAATCGAAGCTTCGTTTCCGTCAGAGTGCAATAGTGCGTATACTTTTTTAAGATTATAATCGATGTCTTCTCTTTCGCTATCGGTATAATACACCCTGACCCAAAGGGTATCCTCGTCATTTTCGTCATAGACCACAATGGACCCTGAAAAACGCAATAAGTCTTCATAAAACACGGGCGTAAACACCCAGCGATTGTATTGCTTTAGATAGGCATTGAGTTCTCGCGTAATCGGAAAAAAGGGTTTTTTCTGGGAGATGAGTTTCTCTTCCATAACAAGGCTTTTCTCAAAGGTAGGGTCTTTTTTAAGATATCGTCAAGAATTCTAAAAGAACCCCTTAAAATGAAGGAATAATGGTTAATTTTAAAGTTCGAAAATAAGCTATGCCATTTCAATTAGAATCAGAATTTTCTCCCACAGGAGACCAACCAGCTGCGATCAAACAACTATGTGATGGCTTTGAAGGGCAAGAAAGGTTTATGACCCTGCAAGGGGTTACGGGCTCTGGAAAAACCTTTACGGTGGCGAATGTGGTAAAAAACCTGCAGCGACCAACTCTGGTGCTCGCCCATAACAAAACCCTTGCTGCACAACTGTATTCTGAATTCAAGCAATTCTTCCCCAATAATGCGGTGGAGTATTTTGTTTCTTACTACGATTACTATCAGCCAGAAGCCTATATCCCGGTTTCTGGAACTTATATTGAAAAGGATCTATCGATCAACGAAGAAATTGAAAAGCTGCGCTTAAGCACCACCTCTTCCCTCCTTTCTGGACGAAGAGACGTTTTAGTGGTCGCCTCAGTTTCCTGTTTATACGGCATCGGAAACCCAGTGGAGTTCCAAAAGAACGTGATCACCATCGAACAAGATCAAGTGATCTCGCGTACCAAACTTTTACATCAACTGGTGCAGAGTTTATACTCGCGAACTACGGCAGATTTTAACCACGGGAACTTTAGGGTAAAAGGAGATGTGGTAGACATCTTTCCCAGTTATGCTGATACCGCCTTTCGCGTACACTTTTTTGGCGATGAGATTGAAGAGATTGAGGCTTTTGACCCCATTAGTAATCAATCGATTGAAAAATATGAGCGCCTAAACATTTATCCGGCGAATATGTTTGTGACCTCACCAGATATTTTGCAAAATGCCATTCATCAAATTCAAGATGATCTGGTCAAACAGATTGACTTCTTTAGAGAAGTGGGGAAACCCTTAGAGGCGAAACGTCTGGAAGAACGCACCAATTTTGACTTAGAGATGATACGCGAATTGGGCTACTGCTCTGGGATAGAAAACTATTCTCGTTACCTCGATGGGCGTGCCCCGGGGACTCGCCCTTTCTGCTTATTGGATTATTTCCCCGATGACTATTTAATGGTCATTGACGAAAGTCACGTAACCGTTTCTCAAGTCCATGCCATGTATGGCGGAGACCGAAGTCGGAAGGAAAATCTGGTCGAATACGGCTTTAGATTACCGGCAGCAATGGACAACCGCCCCCTTAAGTTCGAAGAATTTGAAGGCTTGCAAAACCAAGTGATGTATGTAAGTGCCACCCCAGCAGATTATGAATTAGAAAAGTCTGAAGGGATTTTTGTCGAACAAATTATTCGTCCCACCGGTCTATTAGACCCCGTGATTGAGGTACGTCCCAGCGAAAATCAAATTGATGATTTAATCGAAGAAATCCAGCAAAGGGTCGAAAAAGATGAACGCACCCTAGTCACTACATTGACCAAACGCATGGCCGAAGAGTTGACCAAATACATGAGCCGCATTCAAATTCGCTGTCGTTATATCCACAGTGATGTGGATACCCTAGAACGGGTGGAAATTATGCAAGATCTGCGAAAGGGAATTTTCGATGTTTTAATCGGAGTCAATCTCTTGAGAGAAGGTTTGGACTTGCCAGAGGTATCGCTAGTCGCCATACTCGATGCAGATAAAGAAGGCTTTTTAAGGTCTAACCGCTCTTTAACACAAACAGTAGGACGTGCCGCCCGAAACATCAACGGTCTGGCCATTATGTATGCCGATAAGATCACCCGCTCTATGCAAGAAACCATTGATGGTACCAACTACCGCAGAGAGAAGCAAATGGCCTATAACAAAAAACACAACCAAGTGCCTAAAGCCTTAAACAAGTCCCTTGACAATGCTTTATCGACCAACTCTGTCGCTACCTATGCCCAGGAAAAAGCAGAACGCAAAGCGGCAGAAGAAGCCACCCGCTTTTTGACCAAACCACAAATCGAACAACGGGTGCGCGATGTGAGAAAGGCCATGGAAAAAGCCGCCAAAGAACTCGACTTTATTGAAGCAGCGCGTTTACGGGATGAGATCAAAAGTTTGCAGGAGCAGTTGTAACAAAACCGCTCTTTGATGGACATATTAATAAGAGATGAGTCAAAACAGATGAGCTATCGCCTTTTATTCCTATTCTACTTTATTAACTGCAGTCTTATTGCGCAGGAAATCACCCTACAACTACGCGACAGTTTAAGCGGAGAACCCATTCCCTTTGCTACGGTGATGACCAACTTTGGTGAAAATGCCATTAGCAATGAGGAGGGATTATTTCGCTTAAATAGGGAAGCTTCTTTTGTTCCAGAAGACTCTCTCTTTATCTCTTGTATGGGCTTTAAACCTTTTGGCGAAGCCATCCAACAACTACCTGATTCTTTATTGCTCTTGTCCCCTAAAGCCATTGAACTCAATGCGGTGATCCTCTCTCAAAACAACCTTAGTGCTGCCCAAGTGGTCAAAAAAGCAAGGGAAAGGGTAAAGGACAAATACGATTTATCCCTGACGAAAAAGACCTTTTTCTTGAGAGAATCTTTTGATCAACGCTGGGTGCAAAGAGATTTAAAAGTCAAGAAGGCGACCATTAAAGAATTCAAACAAGCCTTTTGGGATTCGCTCTTTAAAACTATCCCGATGAAAGATGACTGGCATACAGAATCCTATGGAGAACTTTATGGCGACTGGTCTGAAAAGCAACAAAAGTTAGTCTTAAAACGCGCTGTTGAACTGGCCGATACAGTGAACGAAAAAGGCTATGAGCAAATTGAAAATAAGATCACTACGGTACTAGATGAAAATGTAAAAGAGAACTCCTATTTTAAATTTAAATCGGGCATTTTTAGCACAAAAGTAGATCGTGCAGAAGTAATTGATCAACCTAAAGACAGCACGAAAACTGCTCTAATAGAGGAAGAAGAGGAATTCCCCAAAGAAGAAGCCTTTTATCGCGGGAGAAGAAACCGACTCAAGAGCTTGTTTAGTTCACTGATCAAAAGAGATCGCATGGATATCTCAGTACTCAATAAGAGTCATTTATACGATTATGAGATCGTGAACTTTACCTATATGGAAGGCACCCCGGTTTACATCATTCGCTTTCAACCCAACGGAAAGAAAGGGAAATACAAAGGAATACTCTATATCGAAGCAGACCAATACAGCTTGGTGCAAATGGAGGTAGAAAACGTGCGTTCTTTAAGAGATTTCTCATTGCTGGGTCTGTCTTTCAATATGCACGGGAGAAAAACACAATTAAAGTTTGGTCGTTTTAATGGAGGGAAATATCAGCTACAATACCTAAATATCGAGACAAAATTTAGCACTGGAATCGAGCGTCCCATTAAAATCCTAGAAAAGAACAAATACGTCAAAGGGCGTCGAAAGCAAAACGAATTGAGCGGGAAAATCGATTTTAAATTAGAACAAAAAAGCAATGTGACTTTGGTAATATTTAATAGCGAGAAAGTGAGCGAAACATCTTTTGAAGCCCTCAAAGAGACCAAAGTATTTACCCCCGCAAAAAGAGACAGCTATGACCCAAGCTTCTGGGAAGGCTATACCGTTATAGAGCCCAACAAAGCCATTAAAGCTTTTACGGCGAATTAATATTTTGCTGCTTTCCCCTTAGGATTTGAACGCTTTAAAAATTCACGGATATCTTCATTCGCTTTTTCTAAATCGGCACGACGCAAATACATCATATGCCCACTGCGGTATCCTTTAAATGAGAAACGATCGCGTAGTTTTCCACTGGGATCCATTTGCCATTGTGAATACTTGGCCGCAAAATATGTTGTCGCTCCATCGTAAAAACCCGATTGTGTCATCACATGTAAAAATGGATTTTGTGCCATGGCTTGACGCAAATTATCGCGGGTATTATCATTTTCATTGTTCCACGGACGAACTGGACCAAACATATTGTACTTAATATCGGTTTTAAAATTTAATTCTTTTCTAATATAATGATTGATTGCAGGGGTAAAAGAATGCAACCAAGAGGTTAATTCTGCACTGTAATCTGGCGCGTCGCCTGTTTCTCTTTTGTCAATACCTAAATAACGAGAGTCTAAACGCCCAATGGTTTTTCCTTCATGACGCAAAAGTTCTTTCCAAAAATAACGGGTGGGCAAGTCGAGATTGTGTTGCAATAAAACACTGGCGTCAATCCCAGAATAATAAGCCATTTTTTTGGCGATAGCCTCTTTATCCTCCATGGGTAAAAAGCCCCCTTTTGCCATGGCTGGGATCAACTCATTGACGGCAAAATCCTCTGCTTCTGGAAGTATTTCTAACAAATCTTTGTTTTGTAATGCTGCAGGTAATTGTTTGTGATACCATGCCGCAGCGGTAAAATAGGGCAGGTTTAAGGACGACCCTACAGGGCCACCCGTACGCAAGGTTTTATAGTCAGCTGGAGAAACCATAATCACCCCATTGAGATACATCCATTGTTGATTTTGGAGCGCTAGTGACAAGCCCATCACGCGGGTTCCCCCATAACTCTCTCCGATCAAATACTTCGGTGCTTCCCAACGCTGCTTTCGACTTACAAAGGTGGTCATCCATTCTGCTAAATACTTAATATCTGCATTAATCCCGAAGAAATGTTCTCTATCGGGCATTTTACCCTCTACCTCTAGCATCCTAGAATAACCGGTATTAACAGGATTGATAAAGACAATATCTGCCGCATCTAGAATAGAGTAGGGATTTTCTTTAAAACCATAGGGCTGTACAGGATAACCTTCATCATCAATATTTAATATGCGAGGGCCAGTATAAGCAACATGCATCCATACAGAAGCCGATCCAGGGCCACCGTTAAAGGAGAAAATCAATGGACGTTCATTGCCTTTATTGACATTTGTTCTGCGATAATAGGTGTAGAACAAAGACGCAATGGGTTGTCCTTTTTCATTCCACACTGGTTGAGTACCAGTTTCTGCGAGATAGCTAACACTCTGTCCCTTGATGGTGGTTTTATGGTTGGTAACAACCAAAGTATCAACGGCTAAACTTCTATGTTGCGCCTGGGCAGTTAGCAGCGAAAAAAAAGAAAATAAAATGAGGCAAATGAAGCTATTTTTCATGTCAAAAAGAATTTTACCTAATGTACGGAATTCATTAAATAATAAAAATACTTTATCTTGAGGATACCTAAAATCTTATTACCATGAAAAAAATCCTAAACTCACTCCTACTTTGTGGGATTATTTGGGCTGCAATTATTCTTTCCTGCGAGCAAAAAAAGAAGCCTGCCAAAAAAAACAAAACAACCGTAATACTAGTCCACTCTGCCTGGCTAGGGGGTTGGCAATGGAAAGAAACCATTACGCATTTAAAACACGAGCAACTCAAGTTGATCGCAACAGACTTACCCGGACACGGAAAGGATAATACCCCTCCAAATGAAATCACCATGGAAGACTATGTCAATCATCTAATCAAACTCATTGATGCCGAAGAAAAGCCTGTTGTCCTCGTGGGGCACAGCTTTAATGGAATTACCATTAGTCGCGTGGCAGAACTGAGACCAAAAAAAGTCAAAAAATTAATTTACCTCACGGCTTTCTTAGTCCCTAATGGGAATTCATTCTTTGGTGCTGTAGAAGGAGCCGAAGGGTCTAAAGCAGTAGAAAATTTTTACTTGTCTGATGACAAAAGTTATGCGCTGGTTAAAGAGGAAGCCATGCATGAAGCCTTTGCCCACGACATCCCTTTAGAGAACTTTATCGCAGCTAAACCCTACATTGTACCAGAACCTACAGCTCCTCTAAGCTATGCGCTTGAGGTAAGTGAGGAAAACTTTGGGAAGATCCCAAAATATTATATCGAATTTACAGAGGACAAAGCAATTCCGATAGGGATTCAACGTGCGATGTACCGTGGAAAAGTAAAGAAGCATTACAGTCTAGCCAGTAGTCATACCCCTAATTTTTCAAAGCCAGACTCTTTAGCCTATTTGCTTAAGAAGATTGTCCTAAAATAAAAAATCGGCTCCCACGGGAGCCGATTTCCAACAAAAACAAATAATTAATCCTTATTCTATAGCAATTCTTTTTGTTGGTTGAGGCAGGGCATCTTTGCGTTTGGGCAAATCGATGGTTAAAATTCCATCGGTATATTTTGCCTTAATTTTAGTCGTATCAATACTATCTGGAAGGGTGAATGATCGCTTAAAAGACTGATAGCTAAACTCTCTACGGGTGTAGCGTTCTGCAGTATTTTCATAGTTATCTTGGGCATTCGCGCTAACAGACAGTACGTCCTTGTCCACTTCAATGTCAAAGTCATCTTTGCTTTTTCCGGGAACGGCTAAAGAGAGAGAAAACGCTTTCTCGTGTTCTTCTACATTGACCGCTGGAACCGATCCTGTAAAAGTATTTCTACGGATAGGCCAGTCGGCTGTAAAAAATTCGTCTAAAAAAGAAGACATTGGACTGTGGGTAAATCTAACTAAACTCATAACAAATAATTTTAAAGGTTATACGTCTACCAAAAAGGCAAAAGCTATACCAATGAAATTTAAATGCCATTATGTCATTATATTCGAGAAAAATACTGACGTTTTGTCTTAGCCTACTGCTTCCTGTACTTTATCAGCTGCTTCTTGGAAGGCAGTAGCTGATTGTACATCAAGTCCAGAGTTGTCGATTAACTCTTTTGCGATATCAGCATTCGTTCCTTGCAAGCGCACTATGATCGGTACCTTAATGGCATCTCCCATGTTTTTGTAAGCATCTACAATCCCTTGAGCAACACGGTCACAACGTACAATCCCCCCAAAGATATTGACTAAGATCGCTTCTACTCCTGGATCTTTTAAAATAATACGAAAAGCTGTTTCTACACGAGCAGCATCTGCCGTACCCCCTACATCTAAGAAGTTGGCTGGAGAACCACCGGCTTGCTTGATTAAATCCATAGTTGCCATGGCAAGACCAGCCCCGTTAACCATACAACCTACATTTCCGTCTAGGTCAACATAGTTTAAGCCTACTTCGCCTGCTTCTACTTCAATTGGATTTTCTTCTCGCTTATCGCGTAATTCAACATAGTCTTTATGACGATACAAAGCGTTGTCGTCTATGGTAACTTTAGCATCAACAGCGATAATACGATCGTCTGAAGTTTTTAAAACTGGATTGATTTCAAATAAAGAAGAATCAGAAGATACATAAGCATTGTAAAGGGAAGTGATAAATTTTGTCATTTCCTTAAATGCCTTCCCGCTTAAACCTAAGTTAAAAGCGACTTTACGTGCTTGAAATCCTTGCATTCCTAAAGCAGGATCGATTTCTTCTGTAAAGATTAAGTGAGGTGTTTCTTCTGCTACTGTTTCGATATCCATTCCACCTTCTGTAGAATACATGATCATATTTTTTCCAGTAGCGCGATTTAATAAAACAGAAACATAGAATTCACTTGGCTCTGTTTCCCCTGGATAATAAACATCCTCTGCTACGAGTACTTGGTGTACTGGCTTCCCCGCTGGAGGCGTTTGTGGGGTAATTAATTGCATTCCAATAATTTGGCTTGCTATTGTTTTCACTTCATCAAGGTTTTTAGCAAGCTTAACACCACCACCTTTACCGCGACCACCTGCGTGGATTTGAGCTTTAATGACATGCCAACCTGTACCGGTTGTTTCTGTTAAAGATTGTGCAGCAGCAACCGCTTCGTCAGCAGTTTGCGCAACAATACCACGTTGGATACCTACTCCAAAACTGGCTAAAATTTCTTTTCCTTGATATTCGTGTAAATTCATTTTTGGTTGTTTTCGTTGAGCAAAAATAAAAAAAGAAAGCCGAGATACCTATCCCTTTGAAAAAAGGTTTTGTTTTATTTATAACATTTTTTGATATTTTTAAATAAATACGCTAGACCCCTTATTTATTAGACTTAAGTTATTACTTTTGAAAAAAAAATAAGGATGGAAAATGCAGCATTACGACAAATTGCACAACAAGCAGATGGACCTGTTTATGTGTATGACGCCAATAGAATTAAAACACAGTACGAGCGTTTAAACAATGCATTTAGTGGTGTAAACCATTTGCGTTTACATTATGCTACAAAGGCATTGAATAATATTTCTATCCTGAAGTACATTCAATCTTTGGGTGCTGGCTTAGACACGGTTTCTATTCAAGAAGTACAACTGGGCTTAGCCGCTGGATTTGATCCCTCTACTATTATTTTTACGCCTAATGGCGTTTCCTTAAATGAAATTGAGAAAGTTGCTAAACTAGGGGTGCAAATCAATATTGACAATTTATCTATCCTAGAACAATTTGGAAGTAAATATCCTGACGTTCCAGTTTGTATCCGCATCAATCCTCACGTAATGGCAGGCGGAAACAGCAATATTTCTGTGGGTCATATCGATTCAAAGTTTGGAATTTCGATTCATCAAATTCCGCATTTATTGCGCATAACAGAAAACACCCAAATGCGGATCAATGGAATCCATATGCACACTGGGAGCGATATCCTTGACATCGATGTTTTCTTACATGCCACCGAGATTTTATTTGAGACGGCAAAAAACTTTAAAAATTTATCTTTTATTGACTTTGGCTCTGGATTTAAAGTGCCTTACAAGCCGGGAGATATTGAGACTAATATTGAAGAATTAGGCGAAAAGCTAACGGAAAAATTCAACCATTTTTGTGAAGAATACGGACAAGAATTAACCTTAGCTTTTGAACCAGGTAAATTCTTAGTTAGTCAAGCAGGTTACTTTGTAACCAAAGTGAATGTCGTTAAACAGACCACCTCAACTGTCTTTGCACAAGTGGACAGTGGTTTCAATCACTTGATTCGCCCTATGCTTTATGGCTCTCACCACGAAATCCTCAACATCTCCAACCCTGAAGGTAGAGAGCGTTTTTATTCTGTTGTGGGATACATTTGTGAAACAGACACCTTTGGAAGTAATCGTAAAATTGCAGAAATAAGCGAAGGGGATTATTTGGCTTTCCAAAATGCAGGAGCTTATTGCCAGACTATGGCGAGCAATTATAATTCGCGCTTTCGTCCAGCAGAATACCTGTGGTTAAACAACGAAGCGCATTTGATTCGCAAACAAGAAACTTTTGAAGACATACTGCGCAATCAAATTGAATTAGATGCTGCTGTTATTAATGGAGCGACTGTTTCTGCCTAAGCAATAACCCCAGAACCTAAGAGTTCTTCTCCTTGATACCAAGCCACAAATTGCCCTTCTGCAATGGCAGATTGCGGTTGATTAAATAATACAAAAAGACCTTCTTTCTCTTGAAAGAGGGTCGCTTTTTCTAAAGGCTGTCGATAACGAATTCTCGCCATCACCTCCATTTGCTCCCCTAAATCAAGGCGCATATCCGCTCTTACCCAATGGATATCATTTGGTTTCACTAACAGCCCTCGACGGTATAAACCGGGATGCTGTTTCCCCTGCCCTGTATAAATGATGTTTTCTTTTACATCTGTATCAATCACAAAAAGGGGTTCTACTGTTCCTCCTACTCCAAGTCCTTTACGCTGACCTTTTGTAAAATAATGCGCGCCATCATGCTCTCCTACAACCTGCCCATCTTGCGGATTGTAATCGGTTTTTGCGGCATGGTAATGCAACATCGATAAGGTAGTGTCAAATGCTTCTGGAGCAGCAGCATAAGCGTTAAAATCATCAGGGATTTCAACGATATTTCCTTTTTTAGGCGCGAGTTGTTGTTGTAAAAAATCGGGTAAGCGAACCTTCCCAATAAAACAAAGTCCCTGTGAATCTTTTTTATCTGCTGTGATTAAATCCTGGCTAGCCGCAATTTCACGTACTGCAGATTTCTGCAATTGACCTATGGGGAACAAAACCTTTGATAACTGCGCTTGGGTTAACTGACACAAAAAATAAGATTGATCTTTATTGGGATCTGCACCAGCAATTAGCTGATGTGTTTCTTGACCATTCACTTCAATTGTTTGACGTTGGCAATAATGACCAGTAGCGACATAATCTGCCCCTAAAGAAAGTGCGATCTCTAAAAAGACATCAAACTTAATTTCACGGTTGCATAAAACATCTGGATTTGGGGTTCTCCCCTGCTTGTATTCCTCAAACATATAGTCGACAATACGTGCTTTGTATTGCTCGCTTAAATCAACTGTTTGAAAAGGTATTCCTAGCTTTTCAGCCACAATAAGAGCGTCATTACTATCTTCTAACCAAGGACATTCTGCAGAAATCGTAACACTTTCGTCGTGCCAATTCTTCATAAAGAGACCAATTACATTGTACCCCTGCTCTTTTAATAAGTATGCAGCGACACTAGAATCTACGCCCCCAGAAAGTCCAACAATAACGGTTTTTGCCATGGGGCAAAGGTAGCAAATGTTTCTTTTGAAATAACTTTAGCGCTTCCCCTTTTGCTTGGCTTTTTGTTGCTTTTCAGCTTCTTCCATTGCTTTTTGTAAACGCGCCGTAAAGCCTCCTGCCTTTTTAGGCTTCTTCTTATTCTCTTCTATTTTCGCAAAGATTTTATCTTCACTCACCACATAATTCTTGATAACAAGCATCAAGATGATGGTCAAGACATTCGATACAAAATAGTAGAGACTCAAACCACTGGCATAGTTGTTAAAGAAAAACAACATCATCAAAGGCATCAAGTACATGATAAATTTCATATTAGGCATTCCAGGCTGCTGTGTTGCCTGCTGCTGCCCCATGGTCATCATCGTGTAGAAAAAGATCGCTACAGAAGCTAAAATCGGGAACAAACTAATATGATCTCCATAAAAAGGAATATTGAAAGGGAGTTCATAAACAGAATCGTAAGACGATAAATCATCTGCCCATAAGAAGCTTTTTTGACGTAAGGCAAAAGCAACTGGGAAGAAACTAAACAAGGCATAAAAAACCGGGAGCTGTAACAGTGCTGGCAAACACCCTGACATAGGGTTTGCACCCGCTTTGTTGTATAAAGCCATGGTTTCTTGCTGGCGTTTTACCGCATCGTCTTTGTGTTTTTTTGTGATTTCATCTACCTCTGGCTTAAGCACCTTCATCTTAATTTGAGAAACATAAGATTTATAGGTCACTGGCGACATGGCTAAACGCACAATTATCGTCATAATAATAATGGCTATGCCAAAGGGTAAGAAGGAACTTAAAAAGCCAAATAATGGAATGAAGATCGACTTGTTAATCCACCCAAATATCCCCCAACCAAAGTTGATGCTTTTTTCAATCCCTAACTCGTATTGCGCTAAAGTCTTGTATTCTGAAGGACCAAAATACCACTGAAAGGAATGCGCTAATTCACCCGTACTCTTCAATGGGAAAGACGAATGATATTGTTTTGTAAATACTTGTGCTTTGTCTTCTGATTCTACTAGACTTTCAGATGTTATCTCCGCTGTTTCAATTGAAGTTGCAGGAATCAAAATAGAATTAAAGAAATGTTGCTTATACCCGATCCATTGCACATCTTCTAACTGCTCTTCATCTTCTCCAGTAATCGATAATTCGTTTACTTTTTCCCCTTCATAACCATAGGTGAGTTCTGTATAACGATTTTCATATTCTACACTTCTCGAATTGCGAAATGCTTTTAAATCCCAACTTAGGTTCTGGTCTATATTTTGATTAATCACCCCTTGCATCCCGCTAGAACGAATGGAAAAATCGACCATAAAATCATTTGGCGATAAAGCATATCGAAAAGCAACCCACTGATTTTGATTGAGTGCTGCCTTAAGCATTAAAACGTTTTGACCATTTGCTTCGGTTAACTCTGATGTAAAATAAAGATCGGCTGTATTCAGGGTTCTACCGTCTAGGGTGGTAAAACTAAAGTTGATGTCTTGATTGTTTGCCACTAAATTTAATGGCTCTCCTAAATAATTGGTATAGCCTTTAAGATGCGCAAGAGTCATTTGTCCCCCTTTCGTCGAAAAGACAAAAGAAAGCACTTCGTTTTCAAGGCTTACCTCATCAGCTTCTCTCGCTTGTACTAAATCTGCAAAAGAACCAAAGTTGTTTTGCAATTCAATGCGTTGTACAGAATCATTTTGCACCACCGCTACTGCTGGAGCTGCTTCAACTGGAGCTTCGGTAGTTGTGACCGTTTCTGCCCCTTCTTCTACTGGTTGTTGATTCATCAACATCCAGGTCATAATCAAAGCAATTAAGATAAATCCTACTAACTGATAGGGATCAAATTTTTTCTCTTCCATAAATTTTTATTTGGTGTTGAAGTTGGTGAGCGCTGCTTGTATAAAATGCACAAACAACGGATGAGGATCCAACACAGTACTTTTGTATTCTGGGTGATATTGCACCCCTATAAACCAAGGGTGTTCTGGATTTTCCACGACCTCAACCAATCCTGTTTCAGGATTAACTCCAGTCGCTTTTAACCCGTGTTTTTCAATCGTTTCACGATAGGCATCATTAAATTCATAACGATGACGATGGCGCTCTTCTATTGCCTCGCTTTGGTAAATATTATGTGCCAAAGAATCTTTCTCTAACAAACATTTCCACGCTCCTAAACGCATGGTGCCCCCTTTGTCTTCGATGTGTTTTTGCTCTTCCATGATCGAAATTACTGGTTCGGCACAATCTTCTTGCATTTCTGTAGAATTAGCTTGCTTTAAGCCTACCACATTCCTGGCGTGCTCAATCACTGCCATTTGCATCCCTAAACAAATCCCTAAAAACGGAATTTTATTTTCGCGCACATAGCGAATCGCTTCTATTTTTCCTTGAATTCCTCGCTCACCAAAACCTGGTGCAACGATGACTCCATCTAAATCTTTTAGCTTTTCGGCTACATCATTTTCATCTAAATATTCCGAATGAATGGAATGAACTTTTACTTTAGTTTCATTGACCGCTCCTGCATGAATAATCGCTTCAAGGATGGATTTATAAGAATCTTGCAACTCTACATATTTACCAATGAGACCAATATGTATGGTTTGTTTTGGGTTTTTATATTTGGCTAAAAAGCCTTTCCATTGATCGAGATCTGCATTTGCTGGAATAGGTAATTTTAAGGTATCCAAAACAACCTTATCTAAGCCCTCTTTTTGCATTAGCAAAGGAACATCATAGATGGTTTCTGCATCAATCGATTCGATTACTGCCTCTTGCTTAACATTACAAAATAGGGCGAGTTTGCGGCGGATATCGTCAGAAATAGGATGCTCTGTACGACAAACTAATACATTTGCTTTTACACCACTTTCCATCAATGTTTTAACAGAGTGCTGGGTGGGTTTTGTTTTCAACTCTCCCGCTGCAGATAAGAAAGGGATTAACGTTAAATGAATAACCATGGCATTTTCTTCCCCTAATTCCCAGACCAATTGACGTACAGATTCGATATACGGAAGGGATTCAATATCCCCTACTGTACCACCGATTTCTGTAATAATAATATCGTATTCTCCACTCTCACCGAGCAACATCATACGGTGTTTGATCTCGTTTGTGATATGTGGAATAACTTGAACTGTTTTACCTAGAAATTCTCCGCGACGTTCTTTTTCAATCACACTTTGGTAAACTCTTCCAGTAGTCACATTGTTCGCTTGAGAAGTGCGTACATTTAAAAAGCGTTCATAGTGTCCTAAATCTAAATCAGTTTCCGCTCCATCATCAGTCACGAAACATTCGCCGTGCTCATAAGGATTAAGGGTCCCTGGATCTACATTGAGATAAGGATCAAATTTTTGAATGGTTACACTGTATTTTTGTGCTTGTAGAAGCTTCGCCAAAGAAGCAGCGATGATTCCTTTTCCTAGTGAGGAACTTACTCCTCCAGTGACAAAAATATATTTGGTTTGTGACATCCGGTTATTTTGAAAGGGTTCTTATTTACCGGACTCAAAAATACAAAAAGTATTCGTGTTTTTGATGCCCCACTGGCTATTTCTTAATTTCCACAATATCATATCCTTGATGCTGTAAAAGATAAAAGCCTACATTTTGATAACCGGCTTGTGGTGCTTTTGTATAATTAAATCGATTTTCGATATAATCTGTCTCTCCGATTGCAGGATTATAAATACGCTCTTGATAAGCTAAACGCAAAATAACATCCAGGGTAACATCATAGGCCCTAAATGCTTCTTTTGAGGGGAAATCCCCAAATCTTTCTTGATAAGCTCTTTTAAATGATGACCTTCTAGCCCCTTCGATAGGGTGGTTCCCATTGAGATAAGTAAACCGTAAATTCCCTAAATGCTTTCTAGAAATATTATCATTTTCATAGATGGGCGTACGAAGGGTCGTAAACAATTGTACATCCCTGTCTTTAGACACTTGAGAATTTAAGAGTGAAATTACATTTGCGGTTAGGTTTAAATCTTGGGATTCATAAACCACTTTATTGGGCAGGGAATCGATTAACAACGAATCGATTAAATCTGGCATCACAAATCCACCCGCTTCTGGTCTAACCCGATGTGCAAAAGGATACTTTTCTTCTAATCGCTTTACATAAGCTGCATTGAGGGTATCTGCAATAATCACCACATTTTGTGTGGTGTCGATGATTTGTGATAGATAAGCCACCATCTTATCTCTAATTGAGGCGAGCGGGCTTACCGATTGATATACATTTTCTCTTTGTTGAACCGCCTTTGAGGACAAGGGCGCTACCATCGCTAGATCACTC
>CBFHRA010000004.1:98700-125028 GCA_965658115.1 Candidatus Arcticimaribacter sp.
ATTGAGCTTAACCGCTATCCCTAAAGAATCTGCTTTTTCAACTGCAAGCGCCATTCCCATATAAAAATCTAAAGCAATGGTATGAAGGTTCCGCTTTTTTAATAAAGTAGTAGTTTTTTCAATAGAATCGAATTCAATTGAAGCAGACTTAAAGGGTAAAAACGCAGCGATTTTAATGCTTTTATCGTTAAAAATAGAATCTTCTAATCGAACTTTTTCGATTAACAAATCGTCTTCAATCTTAAGGTCACCTGTGTTTTGAGGAGCAATTTTAAGGATCATTCCTTCTTGTAATCCTGTGATAGGAAGTGTGGGATTGAGTTCAATAAGATCTGCTTCTGTTACCCCTAACTTTTTTTCTAGGCGATAAAAACCTTCTTTTGGTTTTACCTTGTAATAATTAAACGACTTTTCAAGGGCTTTTGTCTCTTCTACAGTTCTTTTAGGAATGACAATTTCTTGCCCAACCTTAAGTCCATCTTTGATTTGCGGGTTTAGGGATTCTAATTCCTGAATGGTAATTCCATACCGATAGGCTAAACGCCATTTGGTTTCTTTAGGCAGCACCAAATATTTGACTAAACCTTCTTTTAACGGAACTGCTTTAGGCGCTTCAACGACAGGATAAACGGGGATTTTGAGCTGCATCCTTTTTTTCAAGCCTATTTTTTGAACCACAGGATTGAACTCATTTATCTGCTCGATGGTGATATTGTATTTACGGGCAAGACCATAGAGGGTCTCTTTCTTCTTCACTTTGTGGGTAAGAAATCTTTCGGGTTTGTTTTGGCCGAAGGCCATAAAAACAAAAAGGAAACTAAAAATAAATACAAGCGCTCTCATGTCTTATGCAATATCAACAATTATTCCCATTCGATGGTTGCGGGTGGCTTAGAACTTATGTCATACACCACGCGATTCACCCCTTTTACTTTATTGATGATATCGTTAGAGGTTTTTTGTAGGAATTCATAGGGTAAATTCACCCAGTCTGCGGTCATCCCATCTGTAGAAGTCACTGCACGAAGTGCCACACATTTTTCATAAGTGCGTTCATCTCCCATCACTCCTACACTATTGACTGGCAATAAGATAGCACCAGCTTGCCAGACATCATTATACAAGCCTGCATCTTTTAAGCCTTGCACATAAATGGCGTCGACTTCTTGTAACATAGCCACTTTTTCTGGGGTGATGTCACCCAAAATTCGAATCGCTAAACCTGGTCCAGGAAAAGGATGTCTGCCTAATAATTCTTGATCTATCCCTAAACTCTTCCCTACCCTGCGTACTTCATCTTTAAAGAGCATGCGCAATGGCTCGACAATTTTAAGCTTCATATAATCGGGTAAACCGCCCACATTGTGATGCGATTTAATGGTGGCAGAAGGGCCGTTTACCGAGATGGATTCGATCACATCTGGATAAATCGTGCCTTGTGCTAACCAGGTGGCACCATCAATTTTCTTTGACTCATCGTCAAAAACATCGATAAAGGTATTCCCGATAACTTTTCGTTTTTTTTCTGGATCAGAAACCCCCGCGAGTTTAGTTAAAAACAGCTCGCTTGCGTCTACTCCTTTAACGTTTAAACCCATCCCGTTGTACTGCTCTAATACACTTGAGAATTCATCCTTGCGCAATAAACCGTTGTTGACAAAGATACAGGTGAGTTGATCCCCAATTGCTTGATGCAATAAGACTGCAGCTACGGTAGAATCTACTCCGCCAGAAAGGCCTAAAATAACTTTTTCTTCTCCGATTTGCGCTTTTAAATTCGCAATGGTCATATTGACAAAAGAGTCTGGAGTCCAATCTTGTTTTACACCAGCAATATTGACTAAGAAGTTTTCTAACAACTGTTTTCCATCGGTAGAGTGATACACTTCTGGATGGAATTGAATTGCATAAGTGTCTTCGCCATCTATGCGGTAAGCAGCATTTTCAACATCTGAAGTACTGGCTAACTTCACCCCATTTGTGGGTAATTCTTTAATGGTATCACTGTGGCTCATCCATACTTGACTCCCGATTTCAATTCCAGTAAATAGATTGCTATTTTCTGTGATAGAAGATAAGTTTGCACGCCCGTATTCTCTTGTTGCTGAAGGACTTACTTTTCCTCCAGAAAAGTGCGCCAAATATTGAGCGCCATAACACACTGCTAGTAAAGGCTTTTTTGATCTAATCTGTTCAAGGTCTGGATGCGGTGCATCATCGGCTCTTACAGAGTAAGGAGATCCAGAAAGAATCACTGCCTTAAAAGGGCTAACGTCTTTGGGTGGATTGTTATAAGGGTGAATTTCACAGTAAATAAAGAGCTCGCGAACACGGCGGGCGATCAATTGGGTGTATTGCGATCCAAAGTCTAGGATCAGTACTTTTTCTTCCATGCACAAAAATACAACTATTCAGCAGCTAGGAAAACTCCCACAGAAAAGATTTTCAACAATTATTCTGCTAATTGAATCCAACTAAATTCTAGTTTTAGTGGATCCAAATGTTGAAACAATAAAGGAAGTAAATTGTCTCCATGAGCTAAATAAAACTCAAAAAAGTTTGCTTGTCGTTCTTGAAGGGAGTTGTTAGGAAAAACCGCTTCGTGTAAAAGGGTAAGACGTTGCACATGATCAACTAACTTTTTCTTTTGCGCGTTGAGCAGTCGCTTTTCAAGGGCGTCTATCCCATTGAACTGTTTTTGCTTTTGGGCTTTTACAGTTCCTTCAAAAGACGGGTCTGTCTTCTCGACTAAAGTCGCTAGGTAATCAAATTGCTCTTCTAGCTTTTCTTTTAAGAATTGAAGATCTAAATCAATATTACTGATTTGACGAATTTTTTTATTGATCAAAGCATTGCGCTTTAAAAACAACTCTTCTTTTGTCAAATCTAAACGGCTGATTTTTTCAGCTGTCTTGCGGCTCGTTAAGACGGCAGAATTGCGCAGTAAAAGCAACGGAAATGGTACGGCTTCTTTTTCAAAATACTGCTTGAGCTCTAACCAGTAAGCAACCTCTCCGCCCCCACCGATATAGCAAAGGTTGGGTAAAATCACTTCTTGATATAAGGGACGCATTAAAACATTTGGTGAAAATCGCTCTGGATGATTTTCAACTTCTGCCCAAAGTGCTTCTTTTGAGAAAGTAGTCTTTGTTTCTGTGGTAATATAGCCTGTGGATGTTCGCTCGATACGCTCGCGTAAATCATCGGTTAAATAAAACAAATTGACTTGGCGCGGATTAACTTGAGGAGTATAGTCTTGATTGTACTCCGCTTTAATTTTTGCGATAGTATCTTCTACTGCTGTATGGCAATAAGCATGTTCCAAATCATTCTTAATTTGCGGGATAAAGCATTTTTTTAATGCTTTTCTATCTGCATCGAGAATAATCAAACCCTCTTCGGCAAAAAAATGATGCACCAACTTTTGGGTTGCTTCAGCTAAAGTACCTGCAGTGCGATAGGTAGAGTGAATTAATGCCTTTAAATCTTTGGCGCGATCTGTTTCCCCTATGGATTGCTCAAAGAGATTTAACAATGGAGACAAAGATGCTAAAGACAATCGCCCAACTGCGCCTTGACTTTCTTGCGCCCATTGCATTTTTCTTCCTTGAAAATGGAAATAAGAAATCTCTTCAAAATCATGATCTTCAGTCGCCATCCAGTAGATCGGTACAAAATCAAAATTGGGATAAGCTGTTTTGAGTTGCTTGCACAAATTGATGGTAGAAATAATCTTGTAAAAGAAGTATAAAGGACCCGTAAATAAATTGAGCTGATGTCCTGTAGTGATCGTAAAAGTGGTATCTTTCTCTAAAAGGTTAAGATGTGCATCAACAGCAGCTTTATGATCGATTGCTTGATATTGATCCCGCAAAGAATCGACAAGCACTTTTCTTGTTTTTGATGAATAATGCTTTTGCTTTTCAAGGAGTTGAGCCTTAAACGCTCCTATTTCTAATGGACGCGAAATCAACTGATCTAAGGCGGGATTCCCGTCGATAAGATCGCATATTAAAGGAGAAAAATAGCCTGTATTTCGATAAGGAATACGGGTTAATGCCATAGCAAAATTTTATTCTGTTAAAGATATTCCATCTCTTTAGAATAAAAAAGATATAAGAGAAATTATATCTTTACCTGCATATACTTAAACGATGAAAAAATTATTTTCCCTTCTTTCTTTACTATTCTATTTTAATGGTCATGCACAACTGCAATCCCCAGAAGAATTTTTAGGCTATGAATTAGGTACTCAGTTTACACGTCATCATCAAGTGATTGACTATGTAAAGCATGTAGCCGAAAATTCCTCGCTTGCACTAACAGAGTCTTATGGGAAAACCTATGAAAATAGAAGCTTACAACTGGTTTATCTTTCTTCTGCAGATAATCTAGCGCAACTTGAGACCTTGAGAAAGGATCATTTAAGAAGTATAGGTTATGAAACGGGAAGCCCAGAAAGCGGGAAAGAATTTAGCGTTGTTTGGCTTAGTTACAATGTTCACGGAAATGAATCGACTAGTACCGAAGCAGCACTCAAAACCCTCCATACCCTAGTGACAGAAAAACAAGCATGGTTAGAAAAGCTTGTCGTCATCATAGACCCCTGCATCAATCCAGATGGAAGAGACCGCTATGTCAACTGGTACAATCAAGTGAAAAGCACTCCTTTTGATATTGATCCAAAAGCCAATGAACACTATGAAGACTGGCCAGGAGGCAGATACAACCATTACTATCATGACCTTAACAGAGACTGGGCATGGTTAAGTCAGGTAGAAAGTCAGCAGCGACTTCCGCGCTACCTTTCATGGATGCCACAAATCCATGTAGATTTTCATGAACAAGGAGTCGATAGTCCCTACTATTTTGCGCCAGCAGTAGAACCTTACCATGAGATTTTAACAGATTTTCAAAGAGACTTTCAAGTAACCATCGCTAAAAATCACGCCAAATATTTTGACAAAGAAGGCTGGTTGTATTTTACTGATGATGTCTTTGACTTATTATATCCAGGTTATGGAGATACCTATCCTATGTTTAATGGAGCGATAGGAATGACCTATGAACAAGGCGGAAGCGGTCGCGCAGGATTGGGAATATTAAATAGCGTAGGTGATGTTTTAAGCTTAAAAGACCGTATTGCTCACCACTACACAAGTGGACTCTCTACTGTTGAAGTGGCCTATAATAATGTTCAAAAACTCAATCAAGAGTTTCAAGCCTACCACGCAAGAAAAAACAATACGTACAAAGCTTATGTTCTTGAGGGACAAAAAGACAAAATCGCAACCCTAGCCGCATTGATGGAAGCGCACCAAATTCCATTAAAGAAATTAGTCCAGCGTACAAGTATTAAAGGTGTAGAATACAGTAGTCAAAAAACAAAGAATACGACTTTTTCTCCTTCGGCCTTAGTAATTGACGGAACGGGGAAAAAGAACAATTTGGTTCAAGCGCTGTTTGAACCTAAAACCTTTTATTCTGATTCATTGACCTATGATATCACTTCTTGGTCATTGCCTTTTGCCCATGGATTAAAAGCAGTGGCAACAAATCAAAGTCTAAAGACTGTTTCTTATGATCAAGAAGCATCTACTACTAGTATTGATCCATATGCTTATGCCTATGCGGCGGAAAGAAAAAGCATAGAAGACGGGAAGTTATTAGCCGCGCTAATCAAAGCAGGCCTTAGAGTTTATTACAATCAAGAACCTTTAACAAATGGCGGAAAACGTTGGGAAAGAGGAAGTGTTTTTGTTTTAAAAGGTGAAAATAGACAGCAGGCAGATCTAGCGGGAACCATTGAAGAAATTGTCAAAACAACCCAACAGCCCATGCATTCTCTCGCCTCTGGATTTTCTGATGAGGGTCCGGACTTAGGGTCGAATAAAATGCGTTTTATTTCCAATAAAAAAATCGGGATTTTAAAAAGTGATCGTGCAACGCCAGCGAGTTATGGAGAAATCTGGCATTTCTTTGAACAACAGCTAGGCTACCCTTTAATGCAATTGAGTGAAGATCGTTTAAATGAACGCTTTCTTCAAGAGCTAGATGTGTTGATTATTCCTTCTGGTTACTATGGAAATTTAATCGATCAATCGGGAGAAAACGCCCTTGCACAATGGACCAAAAAAGGAGGCCGAATAGTTGCAATAGGCAACGCTGTTAGCAGTTTTGCCAATCATGAACAATTCTCACTAAAAAGAAAATCAAGCCCAGATAGCGATCAAGATATCGCCTACGGAGACCGAGAAAGAGAAGGGATTCGCTCTTCTATTTATGGAAGCATCTACAAGGCAACCATAGATGCAACTCACCCACTTACTGCAGGATATAACGAAAATTATTTCACGCTTAAAACTTCTGCCACTGCCTATGAGTTATTAGACAATTATGGGACAGCAGCTTATTTAAGCAAAGGAATTCAACCTCACGCTGGTTTTAGTGGAGACAAGGCTATCAAGCTTCAAAGTGAGTCGCTACTCTTTGGAACAGAACGTTTAGGAAGAGGCTCAGTCGTTTATTTAGTTGATAATGTACTCTACAGAAGTTTTTGGGAAAATGGGAAATTATGGCTGGTCAATGCCATCTTTATGTAGGTGATGGCATAAATTTTGCAATATATTTATCAAAACATCCCAAATGAAAAGATTTGATTTTTTGAAAATTACTTGCCTCGGTTTTTGCTTACTGTTGGCCTCTTGTAATTTATTTAAAGACGAGGTGCTTGATGACCGTGAAATGGTAGATGTGGCTTATTATGTCCCACAATATGAAACCACTACACAACTCGCCGCAAAAGTAAGCGTCGATCCTCCAAAAGATTATGCAGAAGCAGGGAAGATCGTTACCTATCAAAACTACATCTTCATCAACAGACCCAATGAAGGGGTACATGTAGTAGACAACAGTAATCCAGCAGCTCCAGTAAATCTTCACTTTATCAATATCCCGGGATCATTAGATCTAAGCATTATCGACGATCACCTCTACAGCGATATGTTTTCTGCTTTGGTTGTTTTTAACATCAGTGATGTTACTCAACCAGATTTGATTGAAGATTTCACCGTAGAAGATGTATTTTATTACAATCCTTACCATACTTTAGAGCGTTTTTCAAATACTACTAATGATTACACCTATTCGCACTACGAATCTATCGACGACAGTCGTGGCATAGTAACAAGCTGGGAAATTGATATTAGACAAGAACCTCTTGAAGATCAATTTAGGAGATATTACAGATCGGAAGACAGCCCTGTTTTAGAAGCTATTAGTAACGATCAAGCAGATAATTTTGATCTAGTTTCAACTGCTGGATCTATGACGCGTTTTTTACCCGTAGGTCGTTATTTATACACCATCAATTTTAATGAATTAGTACTCTTCTCTATTGGAGATAACTATCAACCCAGCCGCTTTGCGCGTTTGGATACTGGTACTCAAGCAGAAACTTTATTCCAATTAAACGACCTACTTTTTGTAGGCTCCACCACTGGAATGTTGATGTATGATGTTGCCAGCCCCGACAATCCAAATTACCTCAACAGTATACAACACTTTAGAAGCTGTGACCCTGTTGTCGCTGATGAAAACTACGCTTATGTCACCCTTAGAGGTGGAACCAATTGTTTTACTGAAACAAATGAGCTACAGATTATCGATATCCGCAATCCAGAAGAACTCAGTGTAGTTTCAAGACAAGTGATGTTTAATCCACATGGATTAGCCATTCACGAGGATTACTTATTAGTTTGTGATGGTTCGGCAGGTTTAAAAGTCATCGATGTAAGTAATCGCCAAGAACCCAACGTTCTGTCAACAGACAACATTCCTTTTGCCTATGATATTATTGTTGACTTTCCTAGTGCGATAGTCGTTGGCGAAGGGGTAATATATCAGTACGACCTCTCTAACTTACCAGAGATTGTTAAAACAAATGAGTTGGTACTAACCAATTAATTGATTGGTTCTGCATAAAGGTCAAAGTCGGCAGCCTCAGTGATTTTAACGGTCACAAATTCCCCCTGCTTGAGGTAATATTTTGATGCGTCCACTAAAACTTCATTATCCACATCTGGCGAATCCATTTCTGTTCTACCAACAAAATAATTGCCCTCTTTGCGGTCAATAATACAGCGGTAAGTGCTCCCTACTTTTTCTTGGTTTAACTCCCAAGAAATTTGTGATTGCACTTCCATAATCTCTGCAGAACGACGCTGTTTCTCTTCTTCTGGAACATCGTCTTCGAGTTGGAAGGCGTGGGTGTTTTCTTCGTGAGAATAGGTGAAACAACCTAAACGTTCAAAACGCATTTCTTTCACCCAAGCTTTTAACTCTTCAAAGTCTGCTTCAGTTTCTCCTGGATAGCCCACGATTAAACTTGTGCGTAAAGTGATCCCTGGAACCGCAACTCTAAAATCTTTGAGCAACTGAGTTGTCTTTTGTTTTGTCGTCCCACGACGCATTGATTTCAAAACACTATCAGTAATATGTTGCAAAGGAATATCAAGGTAATTACACACTTTGGGTTCCCGCTTCATCACTTCAAGCACATCCATGGGAAAGCCAGTTGGGAACGCATAATGCATACGAATCCATTCGATTCCTTCTACTTTAACAAGGGCTTCAAGTAGTTCAGCGAGATTGCGTTTTTTATAAATATCTAAGCCGTAATAAGTCAAATCCTGCGCGATCAAGATCAATTCTTTTACACCATCTCTAGCCAGATTTTCTGCCTGAGTCACTAAATCCTCTATAGGAGTAGATCGGTGTTTTCCGCGCATAAGCGGAATAGCACAAAACGAACAAGGGCGATCACAGCCTTCAGAAATTTTAAAATAAGCATAGTTTTTTGGCGTAGTCGTGATTCGTTCTCCTAAAAGTTCATGCTTATAATCGGCCTCAAGTGCTTTTAATAATTGTGGTAATTCACTCGTTCCAAAATATTGATCCACTTGCGGAATTTCTTCCTGCAAATCTGGCTTGTATCTTTCGCTTAAGCAACCTGTTACAAAAACCTTATCGAGTTCTCCTGCTTCTTTTCGCTTGATATTGTCTAAAATCGTATTAACCGATTCTTCTTTGGCATTATCAATAAAACCACAGGTATTGATCACAACGATATTTCCCTCTTCTTCATGGACCACGTCTTTGCCACTGGCTTTGAGTTGTCCCATCAATACTTCTGAATCATAAATATTCTTAGAACATCCCAGGGTGATAACATTGATCTTATTCTGTTTGGTCGTCTTTGTACGCATTAGTTTAAAATACGGTTTAAAAATGATAGGGTAGCTTCTCTAACCCCCTCATGGTTATTTGACACTAATTCACTCGCTATTTCGTGAGCGCCAGTATTTGGAAAGGCCTTTTCTTCTTTTAAGTTTTCTGAGGTACCTAATGCTTTAAACATTTGTCGCATGGCAGCAACAGAAACGGTAGGGTCTTGTGCTGTTTCATCTTTGTAATAATAGCCTGAAAAGACAGGAACAGTAACCTTTGCAAAAGTCTCAGGGATCATTGCAGTTTCTAATAATTTCTGCATGTGAACTACCGCTTCTAAACGATAACGCATGGTCCAAAACTGTGCTTTTTCAGGAATACTGTTAGCCACATAGTGAAACTCTCCTCCTTCTACTTGACGGATAATTTGCAAGCCCCATGGCAGGGTCGCTACAAAGTCTAAAGGGTGGTTGATTCTAATATTAGGCGCATAAAGTACAAGTGCAGCTAACTCTGGATGTTGTGCCGCTAGTGCAAGCGCAAGGGTACAGCCAGTAGAGGTTCCCATTAGAATCACATTTTCGCCCAGTAGATGGCCTACGGCCAAAGCTTCTCTTGCTGAATCTAGGGATTTCTCGCCGGTATAATTCGCTAAACCTTCTTGGGTATCAAGACCGTGATCGTACAACCTTGGCAAATAAATATTCGCCCCTAAAGCTGCTGCAACTTCTTTGTGAACAGGCCCTCCATCTGCAGTACTTCCAGAAAATCCGTGAAGATAAACGATGGCGTATTTTGTTTTTTGCGGAATTGAATCTACGAAAATGACTTCAGATTCGTTCCCGGGTTTAATATTTGGAAAAGCATCGTTTTGCTTTTTCACCCATTGGGGTAAAGCATTTATTTCAATCGATAATTCAGGTAAAGGTTTATTGATAACGGGAGCATCAACAGTGGGTCCCATGACAAAAATAACAACAGCAAGAAGGGTTAGTCCTAGTAGGGACCTAAAAAATACTTTCATAAGCTTTAATTAAAAAAGGAGTGAACAAAAGCTGGGCTATTAAAGATTTTTAAGTCTTCAATCCCTTCCCCTACTCCTATAAATTTTACGGGAATATTAAATTGATCAGAAATTCCCATAACAACACCGCCTTTAGCAGTCCCGTCTAATTTAGTGATGGCAAGAGCAGTAACTTCTGTAGCAGCGGTAAATTGTTTGGCTTGTTCAAAAGCGTTTTGACCTGTTGAACCGTCTAGCACTAAAAGTACTTCGTGAGGAGCTTCAGGGACAATTTTATCCATCACCCGTTTCACTTTAGTCAACTCATTCATCAAATTGACTTTATTGTGAAGACGCCCAGCAGTATCAATTAAAACAATATCTGCTTTTTGACTAACGGCAGACTGTAAAGTATCAAAGGCGACTGATGCTGGATCGCTTCCCATCTCTTGTTTGACTAGAGATACATTTGTTCGATCTGCCCAAACTTGTAATTGATCTATTGCCCCTGCGCGAAAGGTATCGGCTGCGCCTAAAACGACCTTTTTACCAGCTTGCGTAAATTGGTGTGCAAGTTTACCTATAGTTGTTGTTTTTCCTACACCATTTACCCCCACTACCATGATAACGTGTGGGCTATTGGTATAGTTTTTATCAAAGGAAAAATCTGTTTCTTTTTCTTGGGCCGCTAGAATGATTAATATTTCTTCTTGTAAAATTTTACGTAGATCTTCTGTCCCTAAATATTTATCCTTTGCAACCCTTGTTTCAATTGCTTCAATAATTTTTAAGGTAGTTGGCACTCCAACGTCTGCAGTGATAAGCACTTCTTCGAGATCATCGAGTACATCAACATCAACAGTAGAACGTCCTGCAATTGCGGTACTCAATTTTGAGAAGAAGGATTTTTTAGTCGTGGCTAAACCCTTGTCTAATTGTTCATCGCTACCCGAAAATAGTTTTCCTAAAATGCTCATGTGTTGGTATAAAAAAAGCTACTGTAAAAGTAGCTTTTCTTTATTACTATATGAAATAGTTATTTTATTGTTTGCTCAACCAATCGTTTGCTTTGTCTGGAGCGATGATTGTTTCAACAAAAGAGTATGATTTAGCATCACCCTTTTTTACCATCTTAATGGCTTTTGTTAAACGCTTTGAGCCGGTCTGTAATGTTGCTACTGATTTCTTTGCCATAACTATTTAATTTCTTTGTGAACAGTCATTTTTTTCAAGATCGGGTTGAATTTTTTAATCTCCAAACGATCTGGTGTGTTCTTCTTGTTTTTTGTTGTAATGTAACGAGACGTTCCCGCTTGTCCAGAAGCTTTGTGCTCTGTACATTCTAAAATTACTTGAACGCGGTTTCCTTTCTTTGCCATGATCTATATTTTATAAAGCGCCTTGGGCTTTAGCTTCTTTTAAGACAGCTGCAATCCCTTTACGGTTAATGGTCTTTAATACTGAAGTTGATACCTTTAAGGTAATCCACTTATCTTCTTCTGGAATATAAAAACGCTTTTTGATTAAGTTCACCTCAAATCTACGTCTTGTTCTATTTAACGCTTTTGAAACATTGTTCCCAAATTGTGCGCGTTTTCCACTAATTTCACAAACTCTTGACATAATCGTTGTTTTAACTGCTTGTTCTAAACAGGATGCAAATTTACTTTTTTTTATTGAGTTACAAAATACTTTATCCTAAAAATATTTTGCATTCTCACATTCTTTTTCCGCACTGTTGTAGACTATTTATTATCTTCGTTTAGAGAAAAAATATAAGTATGAAATGGACGCTTAAACTTTCACTTGAAAGTCTTATAATTTGGGCATTAGCTCTTGTTATGATCGATTGTTCTGGAGACGATAATGAAAACATGACAGAAGAGGAAGAAGAGGAAGAAGAATATGTAATTACCGATCCTTTTTATGCCGATTTAGACAACGACACAACCCTTGAAGAATATTGGGAACTTTTTAAACGGGATGCAATGCGCTCTGGCAAGTCAGATCCGGCAATTGATCGTAATGTTTATGTCTTTTTTGGTTCTGAACCAGATTTTGCTTCTGGGGTTACTGCAGATCATGCTGGTCGTGCTTACACCATTTGTGATGAAACTGATATTCGCTTTGAAATCATTGAATCATTTTGGGAAGATTTTACCATTGTACAACGTTTGTATACCTTTTACCATGAAGCGGGACATGCCCGTTACAAATACCGTCATCCTTGTGAAAATGGAGAGCTTTGCAATGTAGACACTTCTAACTTACCTATCATGTGGCGCTCTATCCCACCTGGAGACACTACAATAGAAGAATTTATCGAGGACAAGGACAACTTCTTTAGACGTCGATGGGACGGAATTCGCTATTTTAACTGTGAAGATTAATCCTTGGATTATTCCATTGAAAAAAGTACCCTAGCAGATCTCCCAGAGATTTTCAAGCATTACACTGCTGCTGCTGCATTTCAACGCAGTAAAAAAACCGTAGTGGTATGGCCAGATTTTGCCCCCCAACTGGTCGAAAAAGAAATCAGTGAAGGGCGACAATGGAAGTTGATCCAGCATGGAAAGATCTGTTGTGTTTGGGCGATAGCCCACACTGATCCTCAAATATGGGAGGAACGCAATCTAGATCCTGCCATTTATATTCACCGTATCGCCACCCACCCAAATGCCAGAGGACAACAAATGGTTGAAAAAATTGTCGACTGGGCAATCGTTTATGCCAAAGATTTAAACAAGACCTATGTTCGACTGGATACCCTAGGGGAAAACACCCGGCTGATTGATTATTATCAAAACATGGGTTTTACTTTTTTAGGGCTATTCTCAATTAAAGATCCAAAGGGTTTACCGCAACACTATCGCACTGCCCCTGTATGTTTGTTTGAGATTAAACTTTAAGGTTTTAGGCTTGATTTTGTACCTTTTTACAAAACACCTACATCATGACAACAGACGACAGCATCATTGTTCAACAAGAATTTGAGGTTTCGCCCCAACTTTTATGGAAGTATATCACCCAACTCGAACACATGCAAAAATGGTTTTTTGCAGCATTGACTTCTTTTGAACCCACAAGAGGGTTTAAGACATTTTTGACCTTTAATTATAACAATAAAAACTTTACCCATCTTTGGGAAGTGAGGGATGTTTTAGCACAAGAAAAGCTGTGTTTAGGCTGGCAATACAAAGAATATCCTGGAGATTCTGAAGCAATTTTTGAGATTTCTTCTAGTCCAAAGGGGCGATATTAAAACTCACGGCCAATATTCTTTCTCCATTTCCAGAGATGGAAGAATTTAGCCGTGAGTCAATGCAAACCGGATGGACCGGTTTAATTCAAACGCAATTGAAAGCGTATGTTAGTTAACTTTAAAGAAAATTTACTTTCCCAGTAGCGATATCGTACATACCGCCTACAATTTGGATTTCTCCTGCTTGCTCCATTTCAGCTAAGACAGGACTTTCTTCACGAATACGATCAATCGTTAATTCTACATTTTTAGTTCCTACAGCATTGACAAAATCAATGTTTGCGGAAGTTCTATCTGCAGCATTTTCAGGTTCTGTTATGGCTTCTACTGCAGGCGCAATATTGTCTAACATAGCAGTTAGGTTTCCTAATTCTGCGTGGTCGCAAGCTCCTTTAACGGCGC
The DNA here is from genome assembly GCA_965658115.1 of Candidatus Arcticimaribacter sp. Classification (GTDB taxonomy): domain Bacteria; phylum Bacteroidota; class Bacteroidia; order Flavobacteriales; family Flavobacteriaceae; genus Arcticimaribacter. The sequence continues at coordinate 112,596 of CBFHRA010000004.1, forward strand.
CACATGCAGTATGTCCCAATACTAAAATAAGTTTAGTCCCTGCAAGTTTAGAAGCGAACTCCATACTGCCTAGAATATCAGCATTAACAAAGTTACCTGCAATTCGAACACTAAAAATATCCCCAATTCCTTGATCAAAAACCAATTCTGCAGGAACACGAGAATCGATACAACTCAAAACCGTTGCAAAAGGAAATTGCCCGGTACTAGTTTGTTCAACTTGAAGATTTAGATTACGTTCTACTTGTTGTTTTGCTGTGAAACGCTGGTTTCCTTCTTTTAATAATTCCAACGCTTTTACTGGAGAAATTGCATCTTGAGATACTTTAGTTTGTGCATTAATCATCATCCTATTTTTTGTCAAATATAATAGAGGCAACTAACTTATGCAATGCTTTTGTAAAGCATTTCAAAAACTTTATTGACGGCTTTTTGGATAACGCGCTCTCGGTTTTTACCAAAGCTAAATTTTTCTGAAACAACCCCCTTTGGCGAAGCTATCGCAATACAAACTGTACCTACTTCTGCGATAGCGTCTCCCATACTAGGGCCGGCATTTCCTGTGGTTGCTACGGCATAGTCTGACTGGTATTTTTCTTTGGCCCCCAGGGCCATCGCTTCTGCCACTTCAACACTAACTACACTATGTTGCTCAATTATTGATGGGGCTACGCCCAAAAGGGCTGTCTTACTTTGGGTGTGATAGACTACTGCTCCCCCTTTAAAGAACTGCGATGCTCCGGGGATTTTTGTGATTCTTGCGGCAATCTCGCCTCCAGTACAACTTTCTGCTAGGGATAAACTCACTCCCTTTTCAATGCATTTTTTCTGGATTTGTTCTTCAACAGAAGCTTCTTCTTCAAAGCCCATAAAAATATCTTGTATCTGCGGTAAAAGAGTGGCTATTTGAGCATCAATTCTTTGATTTATTTTCACTTCATCCGGACCTTTACCTGATAAACGCAATCGCACTCTCCCGATGTTAGGGAGGTAGGCTAATTTAATATCTTCAGGTAAATTATTTTCCCATTCTTCTATGCGCTCTGCGATAACGCTTTCGCCTAAACCATAGGTCAAAACGGTTTTGTGTACTATATAAGGACGAGTGTAATGTTGCTGTAACGCAGGAATAACCTCATCTTTAATTAAAGCTTTCATTTCAAATGGCACCCCCGGGAGAGAAATAATCACCTTATCCTCTTTTTCAAACCACATCCCAGAAGCGGTACCATATTTATTTTCAAGCACTTTTGCCTTTGAGGGCAACAATGCCTGTTTACGGTTTTCGTCATTGATGGGAGTAGGCACATATTTGCGAAACATTTCTTCAATCTTCTCTAACACCACCTCATTCTTAACTAGGACATCGTCAAAATATTCACATAGAGTATGCTTTGTTAAATCGTCTTTTGTGGGACCTAGACCACCAGTGAGTATAATCACCTGGGCTCTTTTTTGCGCCTCGTTAAGACAATCAACGATAACCTCTTTTTTATCAGAAATTGAGGTGATTTGAGCCACTTCAATCCCAACTTTATTGAGCTCTTTTGCTATAAAAACAGCATTGGTATTAACAATTTGACCAATAAGAATTTCATCTCCTATACTAACAATCTCTGCATACATAAGTTTTTGTACTCTTTAATTCAAAATACAATGAGGCGAACGCAATCAAGCTTTTGGTTTTATCCTTTTTTATGCCTCATTTAGCATTCGGCCAAAGATAATCATATCAAACACTTTTCAAAGTGAATATTAACCGAAGCTAATAACCACAGGCCTAAAGTTTATATCGCTGTTTTAAAAATGGCAGGATAAAGTTCAATTTCGCTTCTGGACACTGATCAAGGCTTTGCATACACAAGAACAGTTTGTCTTTATCTTCTATACCTTTATTGAGCTTATACTTAATCCAGACCAGAGGCTTTTTATAGTTTTGGAAATACAAGAGTTTTAACTCATTTGTAATTAGCCCAGTATTATTTTTGATCTCAAGATGATTTGCTAGGGCTTGAACGACATATTGATCTGGATGTCTAAAACGGTGCCTAAGATTAATATCAAGTATTTCTGGAGAAGCTAGATAGTAATTCTCTAAAGTTGACTTTCTCATAGGAGCTGCGCAGTGATCTATCCTCAAGTATTTCTTAAAACCCAAGATCTTTACGATAGTCTGCTGCCCTAGTTTATAGCCCGCTTGCTTTTTTTCTTGTTTACTGCACAAGGATTTGAAAAAACCTTGAACTTTCTTATACCATATGTTTTCATAAAAAGAGGTCCAAACCCCTCTAATAACAGGCTTCCCCTCAATAAAAAAGTCTTCTTCTTTTACCTCATTCAATAAAAAGAAATCATCATTAAAATACACAAAGTGCTCTGATAAGCCAGGAATTTTGCACATCAGGGATGCGATAGATCTACTATTAAAATTGGGTAAATACTGTGAGTGCTCTTTAAAAATAACTTTGTGATCTACAACCCTCACACTAGGGAATTCTTTTTTTGCGCGAACTGGATCACTTAAAAAGTCTGGGGTTTGATTGTCAGTGACAATAAATATATTTCGAATAAAAGGGGCAAATTTTAAAATTGATCGCACACTGTATTCTATCTCATTGATTTGTCCATAACGCATTTTGATGGTTTTGTTGTCAACCAGCGGCTGTTTCCCTAAATACTGCTGCATTTTTGCCTTATGCACTGGATCGTTTCCATCTACCCAGGTAATTACAGCATCAATAATGAGTCCCTTTTTTGACATATATTATTATTTAGGGGCAAAAAATGTACTTCTTATTTCACTTTAATTCGAAATAGCTCTTGCTCTTCGAGCCTCCCTACTAAAACATCATTTGGAGCAACAGGACCTACACCAGCTGGGGTTCCCGTAAAAATAATATCGCCTATTTTAAGGGTGAAAAACTGGGACACATAAGCGATGAGTTCATCTATTTTCCAAAGCATTAAAGCTGTGTTGCCTGATTGCACTACAGTATTGTTTTTTTCTAATTCAAAACTGAGCTCATTTACAGCTGGAAGACTGTCTTTCTTTAACCATTTACCAACTACAGCTGCACCATCAAAGCCCTTTGCTTTTTCCCACGGCAATCCCTTTGCCTTTAATTCTCCTTGTAAATCACGGGCGGTAAAATCAATCCCTAATCCTATTTCGTCATAATATTTATGGGCAAATTTTGGCTGAATGTGTTTCCCTATACGATTGATACGCACAAGCACCTCTACCTCATGATGCACATCATTAGAAAATTCTGGAATGAAAAAGGGTTGACCCTTTAGCGCTATGGCAGTATCGGGTTTTAAAAAAACCACTGGATCGGTGGGCTTTTCGTTAGAGAGTTCTTTGATGTGATCCGTGTAATTACGGCCGATGCAGATTATCTTCATTAACTCCCACTATTGAGTTTGCGCAATCGATGTGCGGTTAATACTTTTTTAGTGTACAAAGGAAAATCAGCATTGAGTAACCACCCAAAATAACCTGGTTCATTTTCTAACACTTCATCAACGGTTTTCCCCTTGTGCTTCCCAAAAGAAAAAGTGGGTTGATCGTCTTTGTTATACACAATAAACCCTGCAACATCCACTGTGCGTTTATGTGATGAAAACTCACTTAAAAAAGCCGTGTTATTTTCTAATTCTCCATAGCGTTCTAACTGCGCAAGTAAGACATCACAAGTAGCTTCTGTATCTGCCATGGCAGAGTGCGCATTGATCAATTCTTTATCGCAATAAAATTGCAGGGCTGCGCCCAAAGTTCGCTTTTCCATTTTGTGAAAAATGGTTTGTACGTCGATAGTTTTATGGCGTGTAAGGTCAAAATCAACTTCGGCGCGCATAAATTCTTCTGCTAAAAGCGGGATATCAAAACGATCAGAATTAAATCCAGCTAGATCACAGTCTTTGATATAGTTGTAAATCTCTGCCGCCAATTGTTTGAACAAAGGAGCATCTGCAACTTTATCATCGGTAATCCCGTGTACATCAGAAGCACCTTTAGGAATCGGTATTCCTGGGTTGACTAGCCAGGTCTTTCCTTCGCGGTTTCCATTTGGCAATAATTTTAAAATAGCGATTTCAACAATACGGTCTGAAACAACATTAACCCCAGTTGTTTCGAGGTCAAAAAAGCAAAGTGGTCGGTGTAGTTCAAGTCCCATATATCTATTTTAAAAAGTTATTGTTGTATCCCAGTTTTCTAAGTAATCTGCTACAGCTTTAGCAAATTGTCCTCCCATGGCACCATTTATAACACGGTGGTCATAACTGTGAGAAAGGATTATCTTTTTTCTTATCCCTACAAAGTCTCCGTTTGGTGTTTCAATTACAGCAGGCATTTTTCTAATTACCCCAAGGGCTAAAATCCCCAATTGTGGTTGATTGATAATAGGAGTCCCAGTGATAGATCCAAAATTCCCAATGTTTGTTACTGTATAAGTCCCCCCTTGCACCTCATCTGGTAAGAGTTGATTTACACGTGCGCGATTGGATAAATCATTGACTGCCTTTGCTAACCCAACAAGGTTGAGATGGTCTGCGTTTTTGATTACTGGAACGATCAAGTTACCATCACCCAAAGCAGTAGCCATTCCTATATTAATGTCTTTCTTTTGGATTATATGATCTCCTTCAAGCGAGCTATTTAAAAGCGGAAACTGCTTTAAGGCGTGAATTATTGCCGAAATAAAAATGGGCGTAAAAGTCAACTTCTCTCCCTCTCTAGCTTGAAATTGATTCTTTACTTTTTCTCTCCAGTCCCATAGTTCTGTCACATCTGCCTCCACAAAAGATTGAACATGGACAGAGGTGTTTTTACTCTCTGTCATATGGTGAGAAATCAATTTTGCCATTCGGCTCATTTCAATTACTTGATCTTCTCCACTCGCGACAGGATTACTTTTAATTTGCCCTTCAATCGAAGGCGAAGCAACTTCGGTTTTAGCCTTAGTAATTGGAGCTTGAGGAGCAGCTGTTCTCTTCTCTAAATGTGCCAAAAGATCTTTCTTTGTCAAGCGATTGTTTTCTCCAGTACCTGGAATGCGATCTAATTCTGCGAGAGAGATCCCTTCTGTTTTGGCAATATTTTTAACAAGGGGGGAATAAAAACGAGTACTATCGCTCACACTCTCCTGTTGAGGACTTACTGCCTCAACTGCTTTTTGGACAGGTGCTTCGACAATCTCGATGACCTCTTTAGGAAGTTCGGCTGGCTTTTCTTCTACCACAGCTTCTTCTGCTATTGCAATTTCTGGCGCTGCGTCAATCTCTTCTATTTCTTGCTCTGTTTCGATCACTGCGATCACATCCCCTACTTGGATCACTTGATTGAGTTCGAATCTTTTTTCGAGTAAAACCCCTTCAACATCAGATGGAACGTCAGAATCAACTTTATCGGTAGAGACTTCAACAATAGAATCGTCAATTTCAATGGTATCGCCCACTTCTTTTAACCATGCGGTTAAGGTAGCTTCGGTAACACTTTCTCCCATTGAAGGGAGCTTTAACATGAATTTTCCCATGTGCAATTTTTTATATTTGGGTACTGCAAAGGTACCAAATTTATAAGAGAATTAGCGGTCTAATTAGAGGGAGTCTGCATAGGGCACGCGTTTTAAAATACTTCGTCCTAAGGTAACTTCATCAGTATACTCTAGCTCGTCTCCTACTGGAATTCCACGTGCGATGGTGGAGATCGTTACCGGATAATCCTGCAGTTGTTTATTGATGTAAAAAATGGTGGTGTCGCCTTCCATCGTAGCCGATAGCGCAAAAATAACTTCTTTAATCTCACCTGCTTTGACTTTTTCGACTAAGGAATTAATGGTTAAATCTTGTGGCCCTATCCCATCAATGGGAGAAATAATCCCATTAAGGACATGGTATTTCCCTTGATATTGCCCGGTGTTTTCAATGGCCATTACATCTCTAATATCTTCTACCACACACAATTGGGCGTTATCTCTTTTAACACTTGAACAAATCTCACACAGTGGCACATCAGATAAGTTGTGACATTGCTCACAAAAGATCACCTGTGTTCTAAAGGTATCTAATGCTTTTGTCATGGCAAGGGTTTGTTCTTTTGGTTGTTTGAGTAAATGCAAGACCATACGCAAGGCGGTTCGTTTCCCTATCCCGGGTAATTGCGCCATTTCGTCAACAGCTTGCGCCAATAATTTAGAGGAGAAATCCATGGGTTAAAGTTACAAAAATCTCGTTTGTTTTTTCTTTCCTAACTTTAGCAAATATATGATTACACCTAGTTTTATCCTCGCCCTGATTCTTGGCTATTTTGCCGTGCTAGTTGGCATTTCTTATGTCACTGGAAAAGGAGATTCCAATGTTGATTTTTTTACCGCAAACCGCAACTCCCCATGGTATATTGTCGCCTTTGGAATGGTAGGCGCATCGCTCTCTGGGGTCACCTTTATTTCTGTCCCAGGGTGGATAGAAGCCTCGCAGTTTAATTATTTGCAAGTCGTCTTGGGGTATGGCTTTGGCTACTTTGTAGTAGCCTATGTATTGCTACCGGTCTATTACCGCAATAATGTCACTTCGATTTATGAATATTTAAATCAGCGTTTTGGGCAAAACAGCCATCAAGCCGGTGCACTTTTCTTTTTTATCTCTCGTGTTTTAGGCGCTGCCTTTAGGTTATTTCTCGTCGCTATTGTGATGCAACAATTTATTTTTGATGCGTGGAATGTTCCTTTTGAAGCGACAGTAATTCTTTCGATTCTTTTAATATGGGTTTACACCCAAAAGGGGGGGATCAAAACCATTGTATGGACAGATACGCTTCAAACCGCTTTGATGATTTTAGCTGTTTTTTTATCGATTAGCTATATCAATCAAGCCCTGGGCTGGTCCTTTTTTGATTTTATTCAATCTGAAGCATTTAGCCAATACAACGATGTTTTTGTGACAGACTCTTTTTTGAAAAGAAGTCATTTTTTAAAGTCATTTATTGGCGGAGCATTTATCACCATTTGCATGACAGGGCTGGACCAAGATATGATGCAAAAAAACTTGAGTTGTAAAAACTTGGCAGATGCACAAAAAAACATGGTGGTCTTTAGTATCGTTCTGGTGATTGTTACTACTTTATTTATGCTCTTAGGTGCCTTGTTATTTATCTATGCCAAAAAAGAAGGCATTAGTATACCACTGATGGATGGGCAAGCAAAATCTGACTTGCTTTTTCCAGAAATCGCCCTAAATGGGAATTTAGGCATAGGGGTTGCTATTACCTTTATCTTAGGCTTAATTGCTGCAGCATACAGTAGTGCAGATAGTGCGCTAACTTCTCTAACAACTTCTTTTTGTGTCGACTTTTTACGCCTGGAAGAAAAAGCAGAAGCGCAACAAAAAAAGACCCGAAAGCAAGTTCATATCGGAATGAGTGTTTTACTGATTCTTGTGGTAATCGCCTTTAAATATATCTTAGATAGAAATGTAATCGACGGCTTACTTACCGTTGCAGGCTATACCTATGGACCTTTATTAGGACTGTTTTCCTTTGGTATTTTTACCTCCTATCAAATCAAAGATCGATGGGTCTGGCCGGTGGTCTTTAGTGCTGTAATCCTGACCAGCTTGTTAGGAAGCATCGATGCAGCAAGTCTAGGGGGATATCAAATTGGTTATGAATTACTGCCCCTCAACGGTCTATTTACCTTTATTGGATTAATACTGATTCGTCGAAAGTAGCACTAGGGTACAAGCCCGTTCGGCGAGTATCCCTTCCACTTTTAAGCGGTTTTCAAAATCAGGGTTTTCTGTTCCGGGGTTGAATAAAACTCTTCTGGGTTTTAATCCACAGACATAATCGATATAATGCTCTTGTCCCGCGGGACCAACGTACAAAGTAACTGTATCAATAGCCGACCAGTTTTCTTTTTCGGTGTGAATTGTTTCTCCGTGAACTTCCCCAGCTCTTAAGCCTAGAGCAATTACCGGGTGACCTTTTGCCTTTAAACGCTCAATGGCTTTGTAAGCGTAGCGCTCTGGTTTAGTCGAAGCGCCAATGACTAAAGTCTTCATCTACCAGTTAATAATGGCACTTCCCCAGGTGAATCCGCTTCCAAAAGCAGCTAAAACTACTTTATCACCTTCTTTGACTTTTCCTTCTTCCCAAGCTTCAGTTAGTGCGATTGGGATAGAGGCTGCAGTGGTGTTCCCATAGCGCATGATGTTGTTGTATACTTGATCATCGCTTAGTCTAAACTTCTTTTGAATAAATTGAGAAATACGCAAGTTGGCTTGATGAGGCACGAGCATATCAATGTCTCCAGCTTCCATGTTGTTTTTTTGCAGGCCTTCATTAATCACTTCAGAAAAACGAACAACGGCGTGTTTAAAGACCATTTGTCCATTCATATAAGGATAATAACTTACATCTTCTGGATCGTTGACTTCCATGATTTCTGGCACCCATCGTTGTGTACTAGGACCAATTAAAGAAAGTTCTTCAGCGTGTTCTCCTTCAGAATACAAGTGCGTAGATAAAATCCCTTTGCCAAGATTTTCTTCACGGGTTAAAACGGCCGCTCCTGCTCCATCTCCAAAGATGACAGAAACGCCTCTTCCGCGGGTGGTAAAATCTAAACCTCCAGAATGATTCTCTGCACCGATGACAAGTACATTTTTATACATGCCTGTTTTGATAAACTGATCTGCAGTGGAAAGTCCATAAATAAATCCAGAACATTGCATGCGAATATCCATCGCTGGACAAGCAGGAATGCCTAAAAGTTTTTGAACTAAGACACCAGATCCAGGGAAATAATAATCTGGACTTAAGGTGGCAAAAAGAATCAAGTCGATATCTTCTGCCTTTCTATTGGCGCGTTCTAGCGCTATTAAAGCTGCTTTATGTCCCATAGTGGCTGGAGTATCTTCGCTTCCTTTGACAATATGACGACGCTCTTTAATTCCAGTTCTCTCTGTGATCCATTCATCAGAAGTTTCCATGCGTAGCGCTAAATCATCGTTTGTAACAATGTTGTCTGGAAGGTATTTCCCCAGTCCTATAATTCTTGAGTTATACATTAAGCTAGATTTAATTAATGTTAAAGCGAAAGGCTAAAATAAGGAAAGATTATTAAAGATAACGCTTGTAATTATCCACAACAATTTCTGCCTTTAAATCATGCATTAAATTATAGAGCCCAAAGAAGGTTCTATTGATGTATAAGAAGTGACGCGACCCCCTGTTTCCATTTAGCTTACGCAGGTATTCATCATTTGCTAATCGATCACTCATACTGGCAATACGTCCCCAAAATGCTTCGTTTGAAAAGTCAAAGGTCTCCCCGTGAAAAGGATAGGTAAAGACGCTTAACATATCGTGAAATAAGTTAATGATATATTTTCGAGCTTCTGGTGAATCGTCTGATCTTAAGATTTCTAACTCAGTTATTTTATGCGCAAAAAAGTCTAAATCATTGATGGCGGTTTCGTTCGCTAACTCAAAATAAGGCGTATAAAATTCCTCAGGAATTTCTTTGATACACCCAAAGTCAATGGCGACTAATTCCCCTGCCTCCGTGATCAAAAAGTTCCCAGGATGCGGGTCTGCGTGAACACTCTTAAGGATATGCATTTGGTACATATAAAAATCCCAAAGCGTTTGTCCCAAGCGATTGTTTTTGTCTTGATCGTTGTTGTCTTTTGCATATTCTGACAAGTGGACACCCTCCATCCAGTCCATGGTCAAAATCTTTTCGCAAGACAAATCTGCATAATAGTTTGGGAAACGCAAATTAGGGATGTCTTTACATTGCTCTTTGATGGTAAGACTTTGCTTTAGTTCAAGATTGTAATCTGTCTCCTCTAATAATTTTCCTTCAATTTCTTTAAAGAACTTTTCGGTGTCTTGCCCTTTTAAGTTAAACATGCGCGTTGCAACAGGCTTAACTAGTGCAAGATCAGATCCAATACTGTTTGCCACCCCGGGGTATTGGATTTTCACAGCAAGTTTTTTCCCTTTTTTCGTTGCTAGATGGACTTGACCTATACTAGCAGCATTGACCGATTGGGTGGCAAACGTATCGAATAATTCTTCTGGATATTTTCCGAAGTATTTTTTAAACGTCTTTCGCACTAAAGGTCCCGACAATGGCGGAACAGAGAATTGTGCTAAACTAAATCGCTCAACATAAGCAGAAGGCAATAAGTTTTTCTCCATACTCAACATTTGGGCGACTTTAAGGGCACTACCCTTTAAACTTTTTAAGCCGTCATAAATGTCTTTGGCATTTTCTTCGTCTAATTTTTCACGGGCATTTTCTGGGTCGACAATTTTATCTCCTATATACTTGATATAATTTCCACCCAGCTTTACTCCAGTAGTGACTAACTTACTAGCGCGTTCTATTTTCCCAGTAGGGATATGATCTAATGTTTTCAATTATGCTTTCCCTGTTGCTTCTTTCCACAAAAATTTTCCCAGATCTAAAATGGTATCCAAACGAGTATTGTCAAACACTTCAAATACCACATTGACAGATTTCTCAATCAAGGCATCTGTTTTCTCAAATCCTTTAGAAGTATCGCTTAACCAAAACTTCATCAGCAAGAGTAATTGTGCCCATGTCGCTTCAGAAAATAATTCGACCGGATTAGTCGTAAATCGCGATTTGTCTTCGTTGCCTTCTTCGATCAACGCTTCGGCGAAGCCTTTGACAGATTTACGCAAATCTTTTAATTGACCGATATTCTTCATGGGTTGATCCCCTTGATTTAAGGCCATCAATACATAGCTGCGATTGAGCAAGAGTACTTCAAAAAAAGTATAGTAAAAACTCAATAAACGATCCTTTCTAGTCATGCTAGAAAATTCTTCATTCTTCTCTAATAAGGCGTGTACATTATCAAAGAATGCTGCCCAAACACTGTGCTTTACAGTATCCAGCGAAGCATAGTGCTGATAAAACACCGACTCTTCTATTTTGTTCACCTTACAGAACTTATAAACCGAGCTAGGGAACTGCTCGTGCTCTAGGGCATGATCCATATAAAGGGCTAAAATATCTGGGGATTTTTTTTCTTTCTTAACGGCCATCGTCATCTTCTTTTAGTGTGCAGCAAAGATAAGGAATGTTTATGCTTTTTTACAATCTATTAAACATTATTAATGTGTTAAAAAAAATGTCAATTTGTCAGCAAAAACAGTTTGGATATATTTTTGCCATGGTTGAGAAAAATAAATTTAAATTATGTCATCAGGTAAAATCAATGTTTCTGTAGAAAACATTTTTCCACTCATTAAAAAATTCTTGTATAGCGACCACGAAATCTTTCTTCGTGAATTGATCTCAAACGCCACAGATGCAACCCTTAAGCTAAAGCATTTAAGCAATTTAGGCGAAGCCAAAGGAGATATAGGAGATCCCCAAATTGAGATCAAAATTGATGCTGAAAACAAAACCTTGCACATCATCGATCAAGGAATTGGAATGAGCGCAGAAGAGGTTGAAAAATACATCAACCAAGTCGCTTTTTCTGGCGCAGAAGAATTCTTAGAACAATACAAAGACAGCGCTGCAGACAGCGGAATCATAGGCCATTTTGGTCTAGGCTTTTACTCTGCCTTTATGGTAGCAGAAAAGGTCGAGATCATCACAAAGTCTTTTAAAGATGAACCTGCTGCACACTGGACGTGTGACGGCTCTCCAGAATACACCCTTGAAGCACATGACAAAACCGATCGTGGCTCAGAAATCATCCTACATATTGATGAAGACTCTAAAGAGTTTTTAGAAGAAGGCCGTATCAAAGCCTTGCTAGAGAAGTATAACAAGTTTATGCCTATCCCGATCAAATTTGGAACAAAAGAAGAAACACTACCGTTGCCAGAAGACGCTGCAGAAGATGCCAAACCTGAAACGGTCACCGTTGATAACATCATAAACAATCCTTCACCGGCATGGACTAAACAACCCAGCGAATTAAAAGAAGAAGATTATTCAGGTTTTTACAGAGAATTGTATCCCATGCAATTTGAAGAACCTTTATTCAACATTCACCTTAATGTAGACTATCCTTTTAACCTTACAGGGATTCTTTATTTCCCTAAATTGAACAATGACCTAAATCTCCAGAAAGATAAAATTCAGCTGTATCAAAACCAGGTTTTTGTCACCGATAATGTAGAAGGTATTGTCCCAGAATTTTTAACCCTATTACGGGGGGTAATTGACTCTCCAGACATTCCATTAAATGTTTCGAGAAGTTATTTACAGGCAGATGGCGCAGTGAAGAAAATCAGCAACTACATCACTAGAAAAGTTGCCGACAAGCTAAGCAGTCTCTTTAAAAACGACCGTGAAGCATTTGAACAAAAATGGAACGACATCAAGGTGGTGATCGAATACGGAATGCTTTCTGAAGATAAATTCTATGAGAAAGCCGA
>CBFHRA010000005.1:0-18068 GCA_965658115.1 Candidatus Arcticimaribacter sp.
TAATGTAGATGAAAAAGGATATTACGGTGACTTTGGCGGAGCCTATATACCTGAAATGTTGTACCCCAATATAGCCGAGTTACGCGAAAGTTATTTAAAGATTTCTGCAGAACCCGACTTTAAAAAAGAATTTGATGATTTACTCAAGGAATACGTAGGGCGACCTACACCCTTGTATTTCGCTAAGCGTTTATCAGAACGTTACAATACTAAAATCTATCTCAAAAGAGAAGATCTTTGCCACACAGGCGCGCATAAAGTCAACAATACCATTGGGCAAATCTTACTGGCAAAACGCCTAGGGAAAAACCGCATTATCGCAGAGACGGGTGCTGGGCAACACGGAGTGGCTACCGCCACCGTTTGTGCCTTGATGGGCATTGAATGTATCGTCTATATGGGCGAATTAGATATTGAGCGACAAGCGCCCAATGTTGCTCGTATGAAAATGCTTGGCGCCGAAGTTCGCCCAGCGCAATCGGGTAGTAAAACCTTAAAAGATGCCACAAACGAAGCCATTCGCGACTGGATCAACAATCCGGTGGATACCCATTATATCATTGGGTCTGTGGTAGGACCGCATCCTTATCCGGATATGGTGGCTCGTTTTCAATCGGTGATTAGTGAAGAAACAAAATGGCAGTTACAGGAATTAGAAGGCCGTGAGTATCCCGACCATGTGATCGCATGCGTGGGCGGTGGAAGTAATGCCGCTGGACTCTATTACCACTACCTCAACGATGAGCGAGTGAATATTATCGCTGTTGAAGCTGCTGGAAAAGGCATTGACTCTGGCGAAAGTGCCGCGACTTCTGCCCTAGGGAAAGAAGGGATTATTCACGGAAGTAAAACCTTATTAATGCAAACCCCTGACGGACAAATCACCGAGCCGTATTCTATTTCGGCTGGATTAGATTATCCGGGTGTGGGTCCCATGCACGCGCATTTATTCCGCTCTAAACGCGCAGAATTTATTTCGATCCCAGATCAAGAAGCGATGGACTGGGGCTTGACCCTTTCTCAAATGGAAGGAATTATTCCTGCCATTGAAACGGCCCATGCTTTTGCCGCACTAGACGTGCGTAAGTTTGGCCCAGAAGAAGTAATTGTATTTAATTGTTCAGGTCGTGGAGACAAAGACTTGGATACCTATATTGACTATTTTAAGTTATAATGAATCGAATTGACCAAAAATTTCAAGAGGACAAAAAACTCTTGTCCATCTATTTTTCTGCAGGATACCCTAGCCTTGAGGACACTGTTCCTATCTTAAAAAATTTACAAGCTGCTGGTGTGGATATGGTTGAAATAGGCCTGCCTTTTTCAGACCCTTTAGCCGATGGTCCTACCATTCAAGAAAGTTCTACTCAGGCTTTACGCAATGGCATGACCACAGAAAAACTGTTTACGCAGTTGGAAAACATCAGGGAGCACATTGATATTCCGCTTGTATTGATGGGCTATTTTAATCCTATGATGCAATATGGGATTGAAAAGTTTTGTCAACGCTGTGAGGCCATTGGGATCGATGGTCTAATTATTCCAGATTTACCAGTAGATGTATATCACGAAGACTACAAAGCTTTATTTGATCAACATGGTTTGTACAATATGTTTTTAATCACCCCACAAACCCCAGAAGAGCGTATTCGTTACATTGATGAAGTCTCTAATGGATTTATCTATATGGTGAGTAGTGCCAGTGTGACGGGCGCAAAAAGCACCTTTGGCAACACCCAAACAGATTACTTCCAGCGCATCGCTGCTATGGGATTGAATACCCCAACAGTAGTCGGTTTTGGGATCAGTAATGCCGAGACCTATGATGCTGCTACTGCAGCTTCTCGTGGGGCGATCATTGGCTCTGCCTTTATCAAGTTTTTAACGGAAAAAGGGGTTGATCAAATTGAAGAGTTTGTAAAAACTATTCGGGATTAAAAACGCCAGCCTAAACGGAGGTTCAAAGGAAGGCTAATTGAAGTGCTTTTCCCGCTTTTAATTCTGTTGTGATGCAAATTAATATGCCCATGAGGAACGATAACAAAATCTGTTGGGTTGTCTCTTTGTTTATGTGAAGTAGTGCGGTATCGTCGACCTATACCTAGATAAAAATCCACAAAAATCTTTTCGAACTCTTTTTGGTATCCAAACTTAAAATTGGTGCTTAAAAATCGGGTGTTAACCAAAAAAGTATCCTCATATTCCCGATACATTGTTTCATCAATTGCGCCAATTGACTCTTGATTTGAAAAAAAACTGTTGGCAAGGTGTTTCTTCTTAAGATAGTCTAGTTCTAAAGCAAAGTAGGATCCATAAGGCGCATCTTTTTTAAAATAAAGACGTTCTTCAATCGCAAAACGAAACCCCTTTGTATTAAATCTAGGTTTACTGCCATAATCTGCAATAGAACTGGGGAGTAGATAAGAGGCCATTAATTGCGTGGAGAAATTTTCTCCTGTAGTTCTTTCATAAGCCACTTCAATACTTGCATTGTGAAAACCCACGAGCTTAATCGGTGTAAATTTCAAGAGTTGTTTTGCCTTTTTAAATCGGTTATAATCATAATAGTCGCGTTGATTTTCATTTAAATCTACACTTACTATTGTAGGATAGGCAAAACGCTTATCGGCTTTTCTATCAATTAAATAGCCTAAGAGAATATTAACATTAGGATAGAAATAATTGGCGATATAAGCAAATGAATCATGGGTTTTAAGCTCAATATCACGTTGAAGTGAATCACCAATAATCGTGATGGGGAGTACTTCCTTTTTCCTTTTAGCAGAAAAAAAATGTTGTATTGATTTAACAGAGAGCGTATCAGTCGCAACAATTAACTGTGTCGGCTCATTTGTATGCAATTGAATTTGTTGCTCACGACTATTAAAAACAGTTGCGCAAGAACAACAGAAAAAAAGAAGGAGCAAAACATACCTAGCCATAAGAGGTGATTTGGACATTTAAAGCTACAATTTATTCTTGAATAAAGACTTTAGCATACTGCTCGACTCTAAAGTCAAAGGTAGTATAATTAGGATCTTTGGCTTTATTTTTTTTGTAAACCTCCATACTCCCAATCGCACGATTTGCCGTACCAGATGGTGCGGTTAAACTATGCGTTGTAATGGTTCTCCCTGCCCATTGAAATTGGAGTTTTCTAGGGACATTACTGTCGAGCACTTCTAAGCTTATCCCTTCTTTTTTTGCTAATTTCCGAAAGAAATATTCGGGGCCATTCTTGCTATTACCTCCCGTAAAAATCAAGGTATCTACTGTGGGATGCTTTTTTAATATCCCCAAAAGATCTCTTAATTCTGGCTGTTGCATCCCTAAATCTGAAGCATCTATCTTCTCCCGATAGGCTGCCCCTACAATATCGCAAACCCCTATTTTTTCTCGCTGTAAAAACGCCTTGCGCTGTTCAATGGCAAAGTGGGTGTTTTCATAGACTAAGCCCAGATTATAAATACAATCCCAGACTTTCCACAACAAGCCATTACTGCTGCCATAGCAAAAATCTACATCTTCATCGTTTAAATCTCCAGTTGTAAAGCGCGGTGGAGGTAAGGTGCCTACGATTAAACGTGTTGTATCTGTTAAAATATAGGGTGGATAGGGATGTGAGTGGTGAAACATTTGGCAGCTTAGTTAAAAACAATTAGTTTTAATTCCACCAAATCTACTACTTATGGGAAAAGGAGACAAAAAAACCCGTCGCGGGAAAATCGTCAACAAGACTTTTGGCGTACGCCGAAAAACCAAACGCAACAAGCGGAAAGAACAAGAAGCTAAGGCTAGCGGATAAAAACCGGCTGAGACGCTTTATCGGTATGTTCTTCGCTGTATTGATAGCCATCTGTGGTGAAGCCTTTGATGTCAGCTAAATCATTTGCTGCTGTATCAATAACATAACGGGCCATCATCCCACGGGCCTTCTTTGCAAAGAATGAAATCATCTTAAGTTGCCCGTTTTTAAAGTCTTTAAATTGTGGCGTGATGATCGCTGCATTAAGGGCTTTGGTATCGATTGCGGCAAAGTATTCGTTGCTGGCTAAATTGAGTAAGACCTCCCCCTCTTGCATTTCTTCATTGAGGGTTTGGGTGACTTTATCTTTCCAAAAAGCTGGCAGGTTTTTCTTTACTCCTACCGGCATTTTAGTCCCCATTTCTAAACGATAGGGCTGGATTAAATCTAATGGATTGAGTAAACCATATAAACCAGAAAGGATACGCAGCTGTGATTGTAAAGCAGGGATTTTATCTGCCGAAAGGCTGTAAGCGTCTAAACCAGTATAAACGTCTCCATCAAAAGCGTAGACTGCAGGCCGAGCGTTTTCTGGACTAAAAGGCAATTGAAAATCTTGATTGCGCTGCCAATTGAGTTGGGATAGATTCTCTGAAATTCCCATAAGTTTCCCCAAAGCCTTAGTCGACTTTTTCTTCAGCAACTTATTGATTCGCTCTGCCTCCGGCAAAAAACGCGCTTCAGTAAATTGAGCGGTGGGTAATTTAGATTCAAAATTGAGGGACTTTGCAGGCGAGACAATCATTTTCATACATCGTGCTTTTTATCAAAAATAAGTGGGTTTTTTCACTTGCGCAACCCTCTAGCATTATAATCCTTGATGGATGAATTACAACTGCTTATGTTGTGCATAGTTTCGCCACTTGCCAAGAGTCTTGACTAAATCTTGCGGGATCTCAGAATCAAACTGCATCCACTTTCCAGTTTTAGGATGTTCAAAGCCTAAGGTTTTAGCGTGTAATGCTTGACGGGGAATCAACTTAAAACAGTTTTCGACAAACTGTTTGTACTTACTAAAGTGGGTTCCTTTTAAGATGGCATTTCCTCCATATCGCTCGTCGTTAAACAAGGTATGTCCTATATGCTTCATGTGGGCACGAATTTGATGGGTGCGACCTGTCTCCAATTGACATTCTAAAAGAGTAACATAGCCAAAACGTTCTACTACTTTATAGTGAGTGACCGCCGGTTTCCCTGCATCTCCTTCAGGAAAGACCATCATTTGTAACCTATTTTTAGGGTGACGACCGATATGCCCTTCGACTGTTCCTTCGTCTTCTTTGGGGTTTCCCCATATTAAAGCAAGGTATTTGCGTTCAGAAGATTTATCAAAAAACTGTTTTGACAAATGGGTGAGCGCATGTTCTGTTTTTGCAATCACTAAAAGACCACTGGTATCTTTGTCAATACGATGCACTAAACCGGGTCGTTGATCGGCATTATTAGGCAGGTTATCAAAGTGAAAAAGCAAGGCATTGATTAGTGTTCCAGAATAGTTTCCATGTCCTGGGTGGACCACCATCCCTGCTGCTTTATTGATCACAATAACGGTGTCGTCTTCATAGACCACCTCAAGGGGTAAATCCTCTGGCACCAATAAATTTTCATGTGGAGGATGCCCAAATAATACCCGAACTACATCCCCGCCTTTGACCTTATAGTTTGATTTAACCACAGTGTCATTGACAAAAATACTTCCCTCTTTTGCAGCGTTTTGGATTTTATTTCGGGTCGCATTTTCAATGCGATTCATCAAATATTTATCTACCCTTAAAGGCTCTTGCCCTTTATCTGCAGTAAAAGAAAAATGTTCGTGTAAACTTTCTTCGCGAAAGTCATCTTCTGGGTAGTTATCGTTTTCCATTGCCTAAAACTAGATCTATTTTTGATGTTTTTGGCAACACCATACCTGGTTGGATTTTCTCTCCGTTATATCGCATTTCTAGGACCATATCTTTTCCAATATTATCTCTGTAAGAAATTTCTCCTAAGCTAAAACCTACAGCTGTTAGGCGTGTTTCGGCATTTCGCTTTGTGATTTGTATGACATCTGGAACTTTTAGTTTACGGTACCCAGAAGGATTTAAGGTAAAATAAATCTTTCTCCCCCTTTTTACTTCTTGCCCTGCTCTAGGACTTTGTTCTATTACCGCATAAGGAGGATAATTGGGATTGAATTTTGCTGAATCTAAGACTTCATAACGCAGTTCAAAGCGTTCCACTATTTCAGGAATCTCTTGTATCGAAAGGGTTTCAAAATCTGGAACTTCGATGTGTTCGTTATTTTGTGTAACAAAATCAAGACCATAGTAAACCCCAACGAGCAACAAACAACCTACAATAAATGCAAAACCCAATTGCTTTATAAAAACTTTGCTAAACAAAAAACGTAAATAATTCATTTCTTTAAATCTGGGGTAAAGATAAGAAACCCTTTGTGATTGATAGAGATAAAGGTCGCTCCTTTACAAAACGATTGCTATTTTTATGGCATGAAGAAAATCATTGGAGTTGCTAGTGGTGGATACACCTCAGAACACGCTATTTCAAAAAAAAGTGGTCAAGTCGTTTTTGATGCACTAAAAGACGGGGAGCATGACTATTATCAAATAGACATTAATGCGTCGCAGTGGACAGTTGTAGATTCTAAAGGGGAAAAATATCCTTTGGATCAAGAAAGTTTTCACTTTAATAAAGACGGGAAAATCATGGCTTTTGACTGTGTGGTGAACATGATTCACGGGGCACCAGGAGAAAATGGAGAATTAGCGGCTTATCTTGAAGAAAGAAATATTCCACATACCAGTTGTGACGCAAAAATGGCAACACTCACCTATGACAAAAGAGCCTGTTTAAAGGTGGCGAACGCGCATGGATTTCCATCAGCAAAACGTTTAAGTGTCAATAAAGGAGAAGAAATTACTGTAGAAAAAATTAGTGCCGCAGTGGGCTTTCCTTGTTTTGTAAAAGCCAATCGCGCAGGAAGCAGCTTTGGGGTATACAAGGTGATGAATGAACAAGAATTACCCGCTGCATTAGCAGGCGCATTTAAAGAAGACGAAGAAGTCTTGATTGAAGCTGCGCTGGAAGGACGAGAGATTACGGTAGGGGTTTTAGAATGGGAAGGAGAAGTACGTGTTTTACCTATTACAGAGATCATTAGCGAAAATGATTTCTTTGATTATGAAGCAAAATACGAAGGAAAATCTCAAGAGATCACTCCAGCCAATCTTCCTGAAGCATGGGAGGCAGAAGCCAAAAAAATGGCGAAAGAACTCTATACTACCCTTGGCCTAAAAGGAATCACTCGTTCTGAATTTATTTTTCAAGACGGCATGCCTCATTTATTAGAGATTAATACTATCCCTGGAATGACCCTTCAAAGCATTATTCCGCAACAAGCAGAAGCAGCTGGAATTTCCTTGAGTGAATTAATTACAGGAGTAATCGATAATAGCTTAGCTAAAAAAGCCTAAATTTAACGTATGAAACGCGCTATTTTTCCCGGTTCTTTCGACCCCATCACCATGGGTCATGTTGATATTATTCGCCGTTCGCTTCCTTTATTTGACGAATTGATTATTGCGATAGGGGTCAATTCAACTAAAAAATACATGTTTTCACTCGACCAACGCAAGGCATTTATTGAAGCGACATTTGCTGATGAACCAAAAATCAAGGTGGATACTTATGAGGGGCTAACCGTTGATTATTGCGAGAAAATTGAAGCAAACTTTATTTTAAGAGGCTTGCGCAACCCTGCAGACTTTGAATTTGAAAAAACCATTACTCAGGTAAATCGTCGTTTATCTAATATTGAAACGGTATTTTTGCTCACCTCTGCCGATACCTCATTTATCAGTAGCAGTATAGTAAGAGAAGTAATTCACTTTAAAGGAGATTACTCTTCGATGGTTCCAGCGGCTGTAAAATTATAATTCAGCTATATCCCATAGGAGTTGTATGTTGGCGTAAGCATTTTTAAATAAAGCTGAAACTTTATCTTTTTTTACCCATTCTGCTTTTTGGATTCCTTCCTCTTCTTGTGGTTGCAATACACCTTCAAAATCAGTTTCCATCGCATACCAATAGGTTTTCTTTAAACGGTATTTCCCATTGCGATGAAACATATGCAAGGTAGTGGGAAGCGATTTTGTGATACTTAAATTTTCAACCCCAGTTTCCTCTTCAACTTCTCTTATCGCAGCAGCGTGAACAGATTCGTCTTGCTCTATTCTACCTTTTGGGATATCCCATTTATTATTGCGATAGATAAACAAAAACTTTTTAGTTTTCGTGTGTTGCACTATTCCGCCTGCGGCTTCAATTACTTTAAAAAGATTATAAAACAATTGCCACATCTTATCTTCTTTAGCGTGATAGAGGTACAACTGCTTTACTTTCTTTGATTTAAGCGCAGCTATAATACTTTTTTTATGGGTGAATTTCAAAAAAAATACGGGCCTTTCTTGGGTTTGTTCAACTAATGAAGTCGTTAAAATGATTGGCTTTTGATTAAAAAATACTTTATACATTTGTGTATGATTTATAGTAAACAAACGGCAGCTGCAACAGCGCAACATCTTTTACAAATTAATGCAATAAAATTGAATCCTGAAAACCCATTTACATGGGCGAGTGGATGGAAATCTCCAATTTACTGCGATAACCGTCTAGCGCTATCTTACCCTGAAGTTAGGGATTTTTTAGCCGTTAATTTAGCACAACAAGTAGAAAAACTTTATGGAACTAATGTGACCATCGCAGGAGTGGCTACTGGGGCAATTGGCATTGGGATGCTAGTCGCTGAAAAATTAAACTTGCCTTTTATCTATGTTCGACCAGAACCTAAAAAGCACGGGCGTCAAAATCAAATCGAAGGACATGCTCCTGAAGGCAAAGCTATTGTCGTAATCGAAGATTTAATCAGTACCGGGAAAAGTAGTCTAAATGCCGTTAAAGCGATTAAACAACAAAATTTTGAGGTTTTAGGCATGCTAGCCTTATTCTCTTATGGCTTTAGTGTCGCTGAAGAAAACTTCAGCAAAGAAAACATTCAATTACACACCTTGAGTGATTATGATCACTTATTACAATTTGCGAATCAAGAAAAATCCATCACAGACGAACAATTAGCTGCCCTCTCGCTATGGAGAAAAGACCCCGCTAACTGGACACCTTAATACACCCACTCGACTGTTTTGTGTTGAAAAGTCCTGAATTGACCATCTACTGTTTTCAAGACTAACTCCCCCTGTTCATTGACCGAATCAACAGTGGCCTGAAAAGCTTGACCTTCTGCTATAAAACTTCTTTTTTCACCCAACCCAAAGAGCGCTTTATTAAAAGCACTAAAACTATCTAAAACAGTAATCCCTGAAGTCAAATAAAAGCTGAGGTCTGCTAAAATTTTGAGCAAGACTTCTTCAATCTCAAATGATCTACCTACGGCTAAATACATAGAACTGGCCCGCTTTAAATCTGGAAAATTTAATTGATTCACATTTAAACCAATTCCCACAATACTTCCATTATATTTACTCCCACGATAGAGGTTTTCGATTAGTAGACCACATATTTTTTTATTCTCTGACAAAATGTCGTTTGGCCATTTTATACTGACAGCAGGAATCCCAAAAGAAATCAAGGCACTTCTCACCGCTAAAGCAACCCAGCAATTAAGAACAAAAACAGTAGGTAAAGCCAATTTTTCTGAAGATAAAAAAAACGAGAAAGTGAGATTCTTGTTTGACTCAGAGACCCATTGACTCTCCCTTTGCCCCTTCCCTTTTTGTTGATCTAGTGCCCATAAAAGTTCTCCATGTACTATTTTAGAGACATGGTATTGCCGTTTAAGTGCTCTATTAGTAGAGTCAATGGCATCAATTTTGTTAATTTTGAAATATGACATTTGTTACCGTATTGTCTCCAAGAAAGTAATAAATTTGTGAAAACTAAAAATATTAATGACAAAAACTTCGAACGCCGCTGACAACCTTATCGCACAAATCATTTTGGGCGTAGAAGAAGTAAAAGGACTGGACATCAAATTACTGGATTTAAGATCGCTAGACAATACTGTATGTGATTACTTTGTCGTTTGTTCTGGCACATCAAACACCCACGTTGCTGCCATTGTTCAATCTATCCAAAAAATTGTCAGTAAAGCACTGAAAGAAAAACCCTACCACACAGAAGGTCAAGATAACGCCGAGTGGGTCCTTATGGATTATATTAATGTAGTGGTGCATGTATTTCAAAAACCAACCCGTGAATTCTACAATATTGAAGAATTATGGGGTGATGCTGAAACAACCCCCATTGCCTCTAATTATTAAAAAATGACGAAAAAGAAAAAACAAAATACCCCGAAAATTAATCCTTATTGGCTCTATGGAATAGTCATCGTTCTATTGCTGAGTCTAAGTCTTTTTGGTGATGGAAATTTACAATCCGAAGGAACGACAAACACCTCTGCTTTTGAACGTTATCTCAATAATGGTGATGTTGATCGTGTCTTGATTCAAAATGAAAAAACTGCGCGAATCTTTTTAAAACCTGGCGCACTTGAAAAATCAGATCATCAAGCGCTGAAAAAAGAAAACTTTTTAGGCGAGGTTAATGTTAAAGGGCCTCATTATTCATTTGAGTTTGGTGACTTAAAATTATTCCAGGAAAAATTAGAACGCGCTAAGGCTAACAATGTTGAATTCAGCTATGAGTTCGTGACCATAGAAAATAAATTCTTTGATGTCATCTTAAGCTTTCTCCCAATTATTGTCATTGTAGCTGTTTGGATATTCATCATGAGACGTATGTCTGGAAACGGTGGTGGAGGTGCTGGTGGACAAATCTTTAATATCGGGAAATCAAAAGCAAAGCTTTTTGATGAAAAAACCGACGTAACCGTGACCTTTAAAGATGTGGCTGGTTTAGAAGGCGCAAAAGAAGAAGTACAAGAAATTGTAGACTTTCTTAAAAACCCTCAAAAATATACCGTACTGGGAGGTAAAATCCCAAAAGGAGCCCTCTTAGTAGGACAACCTGGAACAGGTAAAACATTATTGGCAAAAGCTGTTGCAGGCGAAGCCAAAGTCCCCTTCTTCTCTCTCTCGGGATCAGATTTTGTTGAAATGTTTGTGGGCGTTGGTGCTTCTAGAGTTCGAGACCTCTTTAAGCAAGCAAAAGACAAATCTCCAGCAATTATTTTTATCGATGAAATTGATGCGATTGGAAGAGCTAGAGGAAAAAACAATATGACGGGATCGAATGATGAACGCGAAAACACCCTCAACCAGTTATTGACAGAAATGGACGGTTTTGGGACCAGCACTAACGTGATTATTCTAGCTGCTACCAACCGTGCAGATGTACTTGACAAAGCCTTAATGCGCGCGGGTCGATTTGATCGTCAAATCTATGTTGACCTTCCCGATGTTCGCGAGCGTAAAGAAATCTTTAAAGTGCACTTAAAACCTTTAAAGACTACAAAAACACTTGACGTTGACTTACTGTCAAAACAAACCCCTGGTTTTTCTGGAGCAGACATCGCCAATGTTTGTAACGAAGCGGCTTTAATCGCTGCTAGAAAAAATAAAAAATCTGTAGGGAAACAAGACTTTCTTGATGCAGTTGATCGTATTGTAGGTGGGTTGGAAAAGAAAAATAAAATCATCACCCCAGAAGAAAAGAAAACCATTGCTTTCCACGAAGCAGGTCACGCCATGGTGAGTTGGTTATTAGAATACGCTGCTCCATTAGTAAAAGTTACAATTGTTCCCCGTGGACAGTCACTGGGTGCAGCATGGTATTTACCAGAAGAACGAATGATTGTTCGAACAGAACAAATGCTAGATGAAATGTGTGCTACCCTGGGCGGTAGAGCTGCAGAGAAAGTCATCTTTGACAAAATCTCTACAGGAGCCTTAAGCGATTTAGAAAAAGTTACTCGTCAAGCTAAAGCCATGGTCACTGTTTATGGATTAAATGATGAGATTGGAAACATCACTTACTATGACTCAAGTGGACAATCTGACTATAGCTTTTCAAAACCTTATTCTGAGGAAACCGCACAGAAAATCGATAAAGAAATTTCTAAAATTGTTGAAAAACAATATGAGCGCGCTTGTGATTTAGTCAATCAAAATCAAGATAAATTGACAGAATTAGCGAATCGACTTCTCGAAAAAGAAGTCATCTTTAAAGATGATTTAGTCAGTATTCTAGGAGAACGTCCTTACGATAAAAAGACAACAGAAGAAGAGAATACTCAAGAGGAAGCAACAGAAGAGGCATAATAAGTGGGGATTTTTGATCAACTTTTCGGGAAAAACAAGCCTAAAAAAAAGAAGGATCAAAGTCAATATCTTCCAGAAAAAAGCGATGCTAAAGAAATCCAATTTGCCCATAACTTTACGCAGCGTGGAGGAAAGTTTGTCTATTGTGAAGACGCCCAGAGTACCTCTTTTTACTTTCAGCAAATTCTTCAAGAAAACGGTTGGTCATCAGAAGACATTGTTGGACAAAACAATGTGCTTTCTTCTTTTTTTAAATTGGAAAACAATACCACTGATCCAAAAGCATTTGTAATGCATTGTGAGTATTTAATTGCCAATAAAGGAGCAATATTAATTTGTAATCGTCAAATTCAAGAAAAGAAACTCAGCGATTTACCGCAAAACCTCATCATTATTGCCACCAGCAATGACTTTAAAAACGATGTGAGCGAGGCTATGTCTGCGATCAATCAGAAATACAAAAACAATCTTCCTTCTAATATTACCACCCTCAATGCATTTGATCCTACAAAAGAAAATGATTTTCTCTCCTATGGGGGGAATGCAAAACATTTATATTTGTTAGTACAGGAAGTAAACGAATGAAAGAATTGATCACCAGAGCGATCTCGGGCATACTATATGTGGCATTATTGACCATTACAATGTTTAGCTCTCCCCTCTCTTTTTACTGTCTAATTATTGTTTTTGCAGGTTTAGCCCTTTGGGAGTTTCAACGACTCATTAAATTTGAGAGTATCGTTGTTCCTTTTGCTTTAGCTGCATTATTTTTAGCCACTTATCTCTCGCTTCTTCCAACCGTTTTTTTTGACGGAATTCTCATTGCATCCTTAGCAGTAAACGCCATCATAAGCTTTCTTTGTTTGACCAACAGACAAGTTGATTTTTCAAAGGGAAGTAAAACTGCTTTAATCTTGTTTTATATCACGGGATCTAGCATTTTTATCCCAAAGCTTCTAGGACTTAACGCCCCAGGAGAACCCTATTATCTTTTGTTCTTTTACCTCGCTATCTGGGTCAATAATTCTTTTGCCTACTTAGTGGGTTCCAGAATAGGGAAAACAAAGTTATTACCCGCTATCTCTCCTAAAAAATCTTGGGAAGGTTATGCTGGTGGAGCAGTCGCCACAATAATTTTACTGTATTTTGTAGAAAACAATTTCTCCCTTTATGGAGACTACTGGTGGGGCGTTGCGCTAATAATTCCCACCCTTGCTACGCTTGGAGACTTTGTTCAGTCTTATTTTAAAAGAAGGGCAAATGTAAAAGACAGCGGCACTTTACTCCCTGGTCATGGCGGTTTTTATGACCGCATGGATAGTGTTATCTTTACTGCACCTTTTTATTTTTTACTCTTAAAATTCATCTAATTATGTTTCATAAAGAAGGTTATATCATTATTATCAACACATTTTTGATCTGTGCTGCAATCGCCTTAGTGGCAGAATATTTTGTAGGCAATCAAATTGCCAAAGTCAGCCTTCAAGCTGCAGCTTTGGTGATTCTTATTTTAGTATTGCAGTTTTTCAGAAATCCTAGTCGCAACACTGTTCTAGATGAAAATCACCTGCTCTCTCCTGTAGACGGAAAGGTCGTGATCGTAGAAGAAGTTTTTGAAAAAGAATACTTTAAAGATCAACGCTTACAAGTATCGATTTTTATGTCTCCAATTAATGTTCACGTAACTCGATATCCTATGAGTGGAACGGTGAATTTTAGTAAATATCACCCAGGGAAATATTTGGTGGCATGGCACCCAAAGTCTTCAGAACTGAACGAAAGAACAACCATTGTTGTTGAAAATGAACAGTTTGGAGAAATTTTATACCGCCAAATTGCTGGTGCTGTTGCCCGTCGCATTGTGAATTATGCAGAAGTAGGCGACAAAGCAGTACAAGGAGAAGATGCTGGCTTTATCAAATTTGGTTCAAGGGTAGACTTATTCCTTCCAGTAGGAACTCCTGTAGATGTTGTCTTAGATCAAGTCGTTCGCGGTGGAGAAACCATCATTGCAAAGAAATAAGCCTCGCTTGTTTATAGCGCAGTAAGGCTTTTCTCAATTACACTAATCTTTTCCAGAGCGTCTGCTTCTTTTTTGCGCTCCATTTCGATCACTTTGTCTGGAGCATTACTCACAAAACGTTCGTTTTCGAGTTTCTTTCTAACAGATTGCAAGAAGCCTTTGACATACTTAAGCTCTTCTTCAAGTTTGGCTTTTTCTGCCGCTGCATCTACATTCCCCGCTAGTGGAATAAAACATTCAAAGGTATCCACACGGAAACTTGCGCCTGATTCTTCTGGAGCTTTTTCAACCCAGTGGATCTCTTCTACTCCTGCCATTTTTTGGATCAAGGCATGATAGTTAACTTGGTCTGCTTTTGCAACTACATAAAGCTGTAAAGCTTCTTTATGAGAGATGTTGCGTTCTTTTCTAAAGTTGCGGACACCACTCACGATTTTCGTCGCTAATTCAAAGGCGTCTAAGGCAGCTTGATCTACTTTACCAACTTTTGGCCAAGCAGAAATCATCAAAGCTTCTTCTTTTGTGCGTTCTCCCATATGCTGCCACAACTCTTCGGTCAAGAAAGGCATAAAGGGATGCATCAACTTTAAATTATTTTCAAATAAAACTTTGATGCGTTTTAAACTAGGAGCATCAATGGGGGAACCATAGGCTGGTTTGACTGCTTCGAGTAACCAAGAGCAGAAATCATCCCACAATAATTTATAAACCGCCATTAACGCATCAGAGATACGGTACTTTTCAAAGTGATCTTCAATCGTGCTTAAGGTCGCGTTAAACTTATTCTCATACCAGTCTAGGGCCTCGGCGTTTTGTGCATTTGGCGTAGCCTTATCCTCTACTTTCCAGCCATCAATCAAGCGATAGGCATTCCATATTTTATTGGTAAAGTTCTTTCCTTGCTGGCATAAATTTTCGTCAAATAACAAATCGTTTCCAGCCGCGGCACTCAACATCAATCCTACACGAACCGCATCTGCACCATAGTCTTCGATTAGCTTTAAAGCATCGGGGGAATTACCTAACTGCTTTGACATTTTTCGCCCTTTCTCATCTCGAACTAAACCAGTAAGATACACATTCGAGAAAGGTTGCTCCTTTCTATACTCATAACCCGATATGATCATTCGCGCTACCCAAAAGAACAAAATATCTGGTCCAGTGACCAAATCTTGTGTGGGGTAGTAATAATTAATTTCTTCATTCTCTGGGTGACGAATTCCGTCAAAAACAGAGATGGGCCATAACCATGACGAAAACCAAGTATCTAAAACATCGGGGTCTTGACGTAAATCATCGCTTGTTAAGGCAGGATTTTCTGATTTTTTTTGGGCTAGCGCCAAAGCTTCTTCTGGCGTTTCTGCTACGACAAAATCTTCTTTTCCGTCACCAAAGTAATAGGCAGGAATTTGTTGTCCCCACCACAATTGACGGGAAATATTCCAATCGCGGATGTTCTCCATCCAGTGGCGATAAGTATTATTAAATTTAGCTGGAACCAGATTTACTTCATCTGAATTTAGCACTGCATCAATGGCAGGTTTTGCTAAGTCTTCCATCTTTAAAAACCACTGATCTGATAAGCGTGGCTCGATGACCGCTTTTGTTCTTTCAGAAGTTCCCACATTGTGGTTGTAAGGCTCTTGCTTTACTAAAGCGCCAGAGGCTTCTAATTCTTTGGCGATTTCTTTGCGTACAACAAAGCGATCTTTTCCTTCATAGGCTAAGCCAAAACTATTCAGCGTAGCATCTGGATTAAAGATATCGATTACCTCAAGCTGGTGCTTTTCGCCCAGGGCTTTATCATTGATATCGTGCGCCGGAGTAACTTTTAAACAGCCAGTTCCAAATTCGCGATCGACATAGTCGTCTTCAATAATGGGAATCGATCTGTTCGCAATAGGAACAATCACTCGTTTCCCTTTTAAGTGAGTGTAACGTTCATCTTCTGGGTGAATACAAACCGCAGTGTCCCCTAATAAGGTTTCTGGACGAGTGGTTGCAATGATGACTTTCTCATCACTGCCTTCAACGGCATAAGCGATATGGTATAAGAATCCTGGCTTTTCTACAAAAATCACCTCTTCGTCAGAAAGGGTAGTTTGTGCTTCTGGATCCCAGTTGACCATGCGATAGCCACGATAAATTAACCCCTTGTTGTATAAATCGACAAATACTTTAATCACCGACTCGTACATGTCTGGATCAAGGGTGAATTTAGTGCGGTCCCAATCACAGGAACAACCTAATTTTTTAAGTTGCTGTAAAATGACTCCGCCATACTCTTCTGTCCATTCCCAAGCGTGCTTGAGGAATTCTTCTCTAGACAAATCATTTTTATCAATGCCTTGCTCCTTCAATCTAGCGACCACTTTAGCTTCTGTAGCTATAGAGGCGTGATCTGTTCCAGGAACCCAACAAGCATTAAGACCTTTCATACGCGCACGTCGAATCAAGATATCTTGTAAAGAATTATTCAACATATGCCCCATGTGCAAGACTCCCGTAACATTAGGTGGTGGAATAACAATCGAATAGGATTCTCGCTCGTCTGGGGTAGAAGCAAAATACTTTTGCTCCATCCAGTAAGCGTACCACTTTTCCTCTACGAGAGAAGCATTAAATTTTGAAGGAATGGCCATGAATGGTCTGATTTTTGTAATAAGTAACAAAAATAATCCTACTAAACTGAAAACGAAAGAAAACGATTGACTTTCTATTCAAGAGAAGAAAAAAGGATAAAAATTGTATATTGAACACCAATAAAGCAATAATCATGAGAACACTTTTACTAGTATTTACATTGTCTTTAGCCCTAAACTTACAAGCACAGACAACTGGACCAGCCATAGAATTTACCTCGCAAGTAGTTGATTATGGCGAAATTGAAAGAGGAAGCGACGGGGTACGTACCTTTGAGTTTGTCAATTCTGGAAATCAACCGCTCGTTATTTCAAAAGTATATTCTTCTTGTGGATGCACCATCCCTAAAAAACCCGAAGCACCTATTGCGCCAGGAGATAAAGGAGAAATCCAAGTAAAATATGACACCAATCGTGTTGGACCCATTCGAAAAACCATCACGGTCAATTCAAATGCGGAGAGCACCCCTATTGTTTCCTTGAAAATCAAAGGGACCGTTTTATAAAGGGTACCCCAGGAAAAGCATAAGCGAATATCTGTCTCAGGTATTCGCTTTTTTTTTGGCTTTAGCCAAGTAAATACTACAGCATCCAGAATAAAAGAATTCTTTCGATAGAACCCCTAAAATCCAGTCAGGATTAAACTGTATATTAGCCCCAACCAATAGATCTTTATTCCAACAATGGGAAAACAGCTGTTATTCATTGATTTTATCTTTCTAATTGACTCAAGTGCGCAAAAAAATTCAATTTAATTCTTCTTTTATTGGGGTCTTGATATGGATCATAGGGTTCAATATAAAAGTACAAGCACAAAATACAGAAGCCCCGATTGTTCAAGCAGAAGGAAGCAATTTTTATTGCCCATTAACAGAGCAAAGCATTGTCAATTCTTTTTCTATCACCTCATCAAGTAGTAATGAAGTAGAAGCTTTTTACATTCAAATTTCAAGTGGATATGTGCGTTATCAAGATAAATTAGTGTTATTCGCAAATCATCCTTCGATTAATGCCATTTGGAATGCAAGCGAGGCAAAATTGACCCTCCTTCCAGCAAGCGGGAATAGCATTTCATTTACAGACTTAACCGCAGCTATTTATGATGTGAGATTTTATAGTAGCAACCCTAATATTGCAACAAATAAGGTGTTTTCTCTTACCGCTGGTGGAGCAAATTACCTTCCTTCTACGCAACATTATTACAAGTATATTTCTCAGATTAACATTAGCTGGACAGATGCTAAAGTCGCTGCAGAGAACCAGCAGTATTATGGATTACAAGGATATTTGACCACTATTTT
>CBFHRA010000005.1:18166-19478 GCA_965658115.1 Candidatus Arcticimaribacter sp.
ACATTAGCTGGACAGATGCTAAAGTCGCTGCAGAGAACCAGCAGTATTATGGATTACAAGGATATTTGACCACTATTTTATCTGAAGAAGAAGCAAATCTTGTGGGAAATCTTAGTCCAGGGATAGGCTGGATAGGAGGCTCAGATCAAGCCACAGAGGGGGTCTGGAAATGGGTTACAGGGCCAGAGGCAGGAACAATATTTTGGAATGGAGATGCTAGTGGGTCTAGTCCAAATTATGCTAAATGGAATAACGGAGAACCCAATAATGCTGGAGATGAGGACTATGCCCACATCACCGATGACAGTGTTGGAATTCCAGGATCGTGGAATGACTTACCTAATCTATCCCAGTCTGCTGGCCCATATCAAGCCAAAGGTTATTTAGTAGAATTTGGGGGAATGCCCGGAGACCCAGTTCTAAACATTTCTGCAAGTACGGAACTCCTGATGAATAAGGTGATTCAAGCTCAAGATAAAAGCAGCTGTGTCGGACAGGCTGTTAGCTTGACAGCGACAACGACTAGTGGGACAGCCTATTGGTTTGACGCAGCCACAGGAGGAAACCTCTTACAAACTGGTACAGAATTTACCCCAACTTCATTAAATAGCACCAGTTACTGGGTACAAGCACAACCCATTGATTGTGAGTCAGCCACGAGAACTGAAGTTGAAATAACGTTTCACCCCTTACCTATTATTAATACAGCTATCATCACTATTGAACAATGCGATGATGATGAAAACAATGATGGGTTTAGCTTTTTTAATTTAAGATCAAATGAAGCCTTAATTTCAAGCAATCATCAGACAGAACTTTTTGAATATTATCGAGAAGATAATTCTCTTATCAGCCAACCAACAACTTTTCAAAATGAAGCCTTTGAACAAATCATTAAGGTCAAGGTGATTTCTCCTCAAGGCTGTTCGGCTTTTAGTGCGATACGGCTCAAAATCGGCGCAAGTGAAATCGAAGATGACTTTATGATAAATTTACAAAAATGTGAGACGGTTACTAAAACAAGCTTAGATGGTCTAGAGTACTGGTCGAGAGAAAACTTTACTCTTATTCAATCAAGCTTGATTGAAGCTGATCCAAAATTTGCCGATCAAAATATTACCATATCCCTCTATAAAAGCGAGCAAGACGCACTTACAAATCGCAATCCTATTAACTTAGAAGCAGATAATTTTAGCTTCTATATGAACACCCCCTATCAACAAGAGATCTGGGCCTACATAGAATCTATCGACTTAGATGAAGTCAACTGTATAGGTTTAAAACAAGTCGCAACCCTAGAAGTAATTCCTCC